>JAFECJ010000052.1 GCA_018242205.1 Pseudomonadota bacterium | reverse complement strand
GCCGGGGCTCCGCCCGCCGGCACTATGACCGGCCGCGAGGAGCTCGCTGATGGTGCGCGCTACCCACTCTCCACTCGAGGGTGGATCAGCCGCCAGAAGCGCGGCCCGGCGCCGTAACGACGCCGCAATGGAGCGCCGCGGGGCGCAGGCCTTCTCCGATCGCAAGGAGGGGCCGCGCCGCAAGGCGCATGTTTGGGCGCCCCGCGGCGCTCCATCCCCTCGCCTCGTTTGGCGAGGGCTCCAAGGGCAGAGCCCGGGCGCATTTGCGCCGCGGGAACGCGAACGCACGTCAGCCGCGGTTCAGCCGGGCAACATCATGCGGGAAACATCACGCCAAAGATCACGCCGCGTTGACGCGGCGAAATTTATTCCACAGCGCCGTGCCGGCGCCGGACATCAGCACCTTCACATAGCGCTGCCGCTGATACTCGCCGTTCACCGAAATGCGCGGCAGCGCCATGAGATGGTCGGCATGCGCCTTGAACAGCACGCCCGGCCGCGTCGTCACCGCCGTCTTGAAGCCGAGTTCGGCGGCGATGCTGAATTCGCGCGGCCCTGCCGAAGTCGGATCGCCGACCGGATAGGACAAATGGTCGGGCCGCACGCCGAGCGCCGCCTCGATCACGGCCCGGCTCTGCGCCATCTCCGAGCGCACGGCATCGTCCGACGGCACCTTCTTCAGCATCGGATGTGTCACGGTGTGCGCGCCGATCGTCACCAGCGGACTGTCGGCGAGCTGAGCGATTTCCTGCCAGTCCATGCATTCGTCGCGGCATATCTCGGGAATATCGACATGGTAAGTCGCGCACAGATCGCGCACCGTGCGGCGCACCTCGTCTTCGGTCTTCATGCTGCGCAGATAACCGTAGATCGCGTCGTACAGCTCGCGCTTCTCGCGCACATTGCGCGCATCGAAATAGCGCTCCTCGCCATTGACCATCAGGCCGATGCGCTCGTTGCGCGCCACGACGTGTTCCAGCGCCACCCACCACAATTCGCCGAGCCGGTCCGGGAAGCTGGTCGGGATGTAGAGCGTGTACGGCATCTCGTATTTCTGCAGCAGCGGATGCGCCCAGCGCAGATTGTCCTTGTAGCCGTCGTCGAAGGTCAGGCAGATGAAGCGGCGTTTGAAGTCGCCCTCGACGAAACGCCGGTGCATCTCGTCGAGCGAAATCACGTCTACCTTGCGGCGCTTCAGCCTGCGCAGCAGCCCCTCGAGAAAAACAGGCGTGACTTCCAGCAGCCGGTTGGGCTGGAACGCGTCCTTCCGTGGTGGGCGAACATGATGCAGCGTCAGGATCGCGCCGACGCCGCCGACCAGCGGCCGCATCCAGTGATGCATGCCGGTGAAATACAGCCCTTCCAGCGCGGTCTTGATGACGGTCTGCTTCATGTTAACCATGCCCGGCGCATGGGCCCCGGTAGCCCCTTGGTCCGCGCGGGTGTCGAGCAATATTCCAACCCTTTATTGATAAATCCCTGCGACGGTGCGGCGACCCGTCTCAAACCGCGGTTTTGTCGCATGTCCGTTGCTGTCGCCACCCGCCCCCCGAAAGTCGATACCGCCTCGCCGGCCTCCCCCTCGCCCACTCTGGCGCGGATTGAGGTCTTTGGCGACATGGCGGCAGCGGAACCGTTCTGGCGCGCGCTGGAGCGCGGCGGCGCGTTCAAGACGCCGTATCAGACCTTCGACTTCCTCGACCTGTGGCAGCGCCATATCGGCACCGGCGAAGGCGTTGCGCCCTTCATCGTCGTCGGTTTCGATGCCGCAGGCGTGCCGCTGCTTCTATTGCCCTTCGGCCGCCGCCGCGGCGCCGCGGGCTTGAAGGTCGTCGAATTCCTCGGCGGCAAGCACGCCAACTTCAACATGGGTCTGTGGCGCGCCGATTTCCTCGGCGCGGTTACAGCGCAGGATCTCGCCGCCGTCATCGACAAGATGCGCGGACAAGCCGACGTCGTCACGCTCGGCAATCAGCCGCTCGCCTTCGCCGGCCGCGAGAATCCGCTGGCGCTGCTGCCGCATCAGGCCTCGCCCAGCTTCGGCTTCGCCGGACCGCTCTCGCGGGACTTCGAGGCCCTGCTCAACGAGCGCACCAGCCCGGTCGGCCGCCGCAAGATGCGCAAGAAGGAACGCACGCTGGCCGGCTTCGGCAACGTCAGTTTCGCCCGCGCCTCAAACGACGCCGATATCCGACGCGTCGCGGAGGATTTCTTCACGCAGAAGAGCGCGCGCATGCGCGCCATCGGCCTGCCCGATGTTTTCGCCGCGCAGGACGTGCGCGACTTCGTCACCGCCGGCGCGCTGACCGCGACGGCCGACGGATCGCGGCTGATCGAGCTCTATACCTTGTCGGTCGATAACACGATCGTCGCCACCATGGGCGGCGTCTGCGCCAACGGCCGCTTCAGCGCCATGTTCTCGTCGATCATCCACGGCCGCTACGGCACCGAGAGCCCCGGCGAGCAGCTTCTGGTCCGCGTCGTGCGCGATTGCTGCGAGCGCGATCTGCACACATTCGATCTCGGCGTCGGCGAAGCCAACTACAAGAGCCTGTTCTGCGACGCCGAACCAATGTTCGACAGCTACTGGCCGCTCAGCACCAAGGGGCAGGCATTTGCCGCCGCCCGCCGCGGCCTGGCCGCGTTGAAGCGCGCGGTGAAGCAGAATCCCATTCTGTGGAAGCTCATCGTCACCGCGCGCCGCGCCAAGGCACGGCTGACGAAGGCCGACTAGGCGACGCTCGCTTGCGTCGCGCCGGCGAGCAGCACCACATCGCCGAAGCCCGCCATCGCCATGCGCTCGCGCGCCGACCGCGTCTTCACATCGGCCGGATCGGCCGTCACCAGCACGGAGCGCTGCGCCAGGCGGGCGAAATAGTCGACCGGCGCATCGGCCACCGAGCCGGCATCAACCACGACGTAATTGTAGCTCTGCGCCAGCGCTTCGACGATCGTCGACAGATATGGCGAGGCCGCCAGCGCCGCGGCATCGTTGCCGACAGTACCGGTGGCGACGACATGGACCTGGGAATATTGATCGCGGGTGATGATGTCGCCGAAATTCACCTGGCCGCGCACCAGTTCGGCAATGCCCGGCGCGTTCGGGTCGGTCGAGATCACCGACAGGTTCGGCGCGCCGAAGGCGAAGTCGACCAGCACCACGCTGGCCCCGTCGGCCAGCGTGCGCGCCAGCGTGATGGCCGCGTAAGTCGTTCCGGCGTTGCGTGCGGTGCCGGCCACTGTGACGCGGCGGCCCGCCTCGCCAGCGTGACGCAGGCTCTGCGCGATCTGCTCGATCGTACTCACCGGCAGCGGCGGCATCGGCGCGGCAAAAGCGGCGGCGGGTTTCATCTGCGGCATGAGCGGCGGTGACGCGACATGCGGCAATGGCGGCATCCCCATCGCGGGCACGGTCGAGATCGGCAGCGGGGCATGCGGATCAGCGAAATCCGGCGTCGCATATCCGACCGGCGCGTAGGCATAGGCGGGGACGCCCGCTCCCGCCGACGAACCGAGCAGCGCGCCGGTGACGACGAAACCGGTCGACAGCGCCAGCCCGGCAAACGCCGCGATCAGGATGGTCGGCAGCTTCTTCGGATAGGTCGGCTGGATCGCCGGCGTCGCCCGCGAAATGATGCGCGCTTCCGGCGGCGCGGCGCTGACATTGTCGCGCGCCGAGGCCTCGCTGTATTTGACCAAATAGGACTCCAGAATATCGCGCTGCGACTTGGCGTCGCGCTCGAGCGCGCGCAACTGCACATCCTGTTCGTTGGTGGTGGAAGCCACCTTCTTGACCTGATCGAGGCTCGCGGTCAGCGCCGCGAGCCGATCGGCGGCCACCTTGGCATCGTTGTCGAGTTGGCGGGCCAGCCGGTCGGCCTCGGCGCGCTTGGCGCGCTCAACCTCGGCGATTTGCGCCCGCAATTCCTTGATGCGCGGGTGTTGGTCGAGCAGCGTCGTCGATTGTTCGGCAAGCTGGGCGCGCAACGCCGCGCCCTGATCGGTCAGGCGGCGCATCGACTCGGAATTGGCGATGTCGGAGGAGTCGACCGGCTTGCCCGAGCGCACCAGTTCATGCAGTTGCTTGGCCCGCGCCTCAAGATCGGCCTTCTGGCCGCGCGCCGCGGCGATCTGCGAGTTGATTTCGGTCAGTTGCTGGTTCGGCAGCGACGTGTTGTTGGTGCCGACGAACAGGTTCGATTGCGAACGATAGGCTTCGACCTTGGCCTCCGCATCGGCGACCTTGGCACGCATCTTCTCGATTTCGCCGGCGAGCCAACTGCTGGCGGCGCGAGTCTGATCGGTCTTGGCAGAACGCTGCGAAGCGAGATAGGCCTCGGCGATCGCATTGGCGACACGCGCGGCGACATCCGGATCGGACGATTTGAAATCGACGCCAATAACGCGCGACTTTTCGATGGCGTAGGCGTTGACCCTATCGTAATAGGCGGCGAGCGTGCGCTCCTCCGGCGACATCGACGCAAGGTCGCGACCGAGGCCGATCATGCCGAGCAGCATCTGGCCGATCGACTGGCCGCCGACCGCTGGATCGAATTCGCGCAGCTTGTCGAGGTGCTCCTTTTTGATTACCTCGCGCGCGACATCGCGCGACAGCACGAGCTGTATCTGGCTGGTGACGGCTTCCTGATCGATGGTGCCGCGATCGGTCAGCCCCTTGTCGGCATCGGCCCGCATGAACACGTTTTCGCGGCTCTCGAGCAGCAGCCGAGCTTCCGACTGGTAGCGCGGCGTCATCGCGTTGACGACGAGAAACGCCGCAGCCGCAGCGAAGAACGTCACGCCGAAGATCATTGTCTTCTTCAGCCACAGCATCCGGCCAATGCTGCGCAAGTCCGGTTCGCCGCCAAGGTCGATTGCAGGACTCGCTGGCGCCATCGCCGGCCTGGGCAACGGTTTCGGCGCCGGTTGCGGCGCGCCGGCTTGAGCCTTTTTACGGAAAAACATGGCGACTCCAACACGCGTCTTTTGCGACGGCACTCCCGATCTGACGCGATTATGGTTGCCACCCCGTTAATTCGACTCAGGTTTCTGTCGCGTCAAGACTTCATTAACCACGGAGCCGCCTCGCCGCTTCGCGTTTGCTTCGCCTCAATCTCTGCTGCGGATAACGGCCACATGTCTCAGTTGAACATTCTCCATGTCTTCCGCGCGCCCGTCGGCGGCCTGTTCCGCCACGTGATGGACCTCGCCCGGGCCCAGGCGGAATGCGGCCACCGGGTCGGCCTGATCGCCGACAGCAGCACCGGCGGCGACCGCGCGGCGGCAGCTCTCGATTCCATCGCGCCGCTGATGGCGCTTGGCGTCACCCGCATCCCGATGAGCCGGCAGGTCGGCCCCGGCGACTGGACGCCGATTCTCCACGTCACACGACGCGCCCGCGCCGCCAAAGCCGATGTCCTGCACGGCCACGGCGCCAAAGGCGGCGCCTATGCCCGTCTGGCGCTGGGCAGCCGTCGCGCGGTGCGCGCCTATACGCCGCACGGCGGCAGCCTGCTGTTCGGTCACGATACGCTGGCCGGCAAACTCTATTTGACCACCGAACGCCTGCTGATGCGGCGTAGCGACCTGCTGCTGTTCGAGAGCCAGTACAGCGCCGATATGTCGGAGCGCAAAGTTGGCCCGCCGCACGGCCTGTTGCGCGTCGTCCATAACGGGGTGTCGCGCACTGAATTCGAGCCAATCGTCCCGGCCGACGGCGCCACGGACATCGTCTTCATCGGCGAACTGCGCCACATCAAGGGCATCGATCTCCTGATCGACGCGATGGCCGCCCTCCGCCGCGAGGGCCGGCCGCTTACCGCCACCCTGGTCGGCGCCGGTGCCGAAAGGGATGCTCTGGTCGCGCGGGCGGCCAATGCCGGCCTCTCCGAAGCTATCAGCTTCCCCGGCGCCATGCCGGCGCGCGAAGCCCTCAGGCTCGGTCGGCTGATGGTCGTATCGTCGCGCGCGGAATCCCTGCCTTATGTCGTTCTGGAAGCCGCGGCCGGCTCGGTTCCCCTGGTGACGACCCGCGTCGGTGGCATCCCGGAAATTTACGGCCCGCTGGCTGAGGCCCTCATTCAGCCGGAAAGCTCAGCGGCCATCGCCACGGCCATCGCCGATGCCCTCGACCATCCCGAGACCATGCGGCAACGAACACAAGCGTTGCATGAACGCGTCGCCCGTTATTTCTCGATCGACGCCATGGTCGACGGCGTGCTGGATGGTTACCAGGCCGCACTGCAAAACCTGCGCAATTCGGGGCGTCGTTAACCCGTTTTCACGATGCCCGCTAAACCTTTCTTGAGAGTCTTTCCCTAGAACTTTACGCGTATTGACCAAGTTCGGCGGCTGTCGTCGCGGCCGTCTCAGTATGGCGTAAAGCAAATGCTCGACAGCGATTCCCGTCCCGCTCTCAAGGCGGCAGGCGCCGCGGCTGCCGCGGTTCTCGACCGGTTGCGCGAGGGTTCGCGCGAGCAACAGGCGCCGCGGCTGTTGTCGGAAAAAGCCCGTGCTATCGTGGACACTCCGATGGCCGCGCCGATATCGCCGATCGTGCTCGCCGGGACCGTGCGCGTCGTCGAGTTCATCCTTATTGTCCTCGTCGGTCTGGCGATCTTCGCCGCCTATGTCGATCCGATTGGACCGCAACTGCCGCGATACTTCGCCGCGGTCGTGACCATTGCGACGCTGTCAACGCTCGCGTTCCAGGTCGCCGACATCTATCAGGTACACGCGTTCCGCGGCCACGAGAAGCAGTATATGCGCATGGCTTCGGCCTGGTCGGTCGTTTTCATGATTGCGATCGGCGCATCGTTCTTCCTCAAGGCCGGCGACATGTTTTCCCGCGTCTGGCTCAGTTCCTATTATGTGGCCGGTCTCTTTGCGCTGATCGCCTCGCGAAAGATCCTTTACTACATCGTGCGCCGCTGGACGCGCGAAGGCCGCCTGACCCGCCGCACGGTCATCGTCGGCGGCGGCGAACCCGGCGAGCGCATCGTGACCGGGTTGCGCCGCCAGAAGGACACCGGCATCGAGCTAATCGGCATGTTCGACGACCGCGGCGACCGCGGCGGAGAGGAATGCGCCGGCCTCCCCAAACTCGGCACAGTCGACGATCTCGTCGAATTCGGCCGCCGTACCCGCGTCGACCTCGTTATCTTCTCGCTGCCGATCACGGCCGAGAACCGCATCCTGCAGATGCTCAAGAAGTTGTGGGTGTTGCCGCTCGACATCCGTCTCGCCGCGAATACCAACAAGTTGCAATTCCGCCCGCGATCATACTCCTACATCGGCAAGATTCCGGTGATCGACGTGTTCGACCGGCCCATCGCGGACTGGGACGTCGTGATGAAGTGGCTGTTCGACAAGATCATCGGCGGTCTGGCGCTGATCGCGTTGTCGCCGGTGCTGCTCGCCACGGCGATCGCCATCAAACTCGACAGCAAGGGCCCGGTGATCTTCCGGCAGAAGCGCTACGGCTTCAACAACGACCTGATCGAGGTCTACAAGTTCCGCTCGATGTACACCGACATGAGCGACGCGACCGCCGCCAAGCTCGTCACCAAGGACGATCCGCGCGTCACCCGCGTCGGCCGCTTCATCCGCAAGACGAGCATCGACGAGCTGCCGCAACTGTTCAACGTCGTGTTCAAAGGTAACCTGTCGCTGGTCGGACCGCGGCCGCATGCGGTCAACGCCAAGGCCGAGGCGCGGCTATATGCCGACGCCGTGGACGGCTATTTCGCCCGCCATCGCGTCAAGCCGGGCATCACCGGCTGGGCGCAGATCAACGGCTGGCGCGGCGAAACCGACACCCATGAGAAGATCCAGGCTCGCGTCGAACATGACCTCTATTACATCGAAAACTGGTCACTTCTGCTCGACCTGTCGATCCTGTTGCGCACGCCGGTCTCGCTGCTGAAGACCGAGAACGCGTATTGATCACGGCCCACGATATGGTGCCGGCCGCGGTGATGGCGCCGCGGGCTGCTTATGCGATGCCGGCATCGGTCCGGGTGCCGACCGTGTGCCGCAAGGCGCCATTCCGCGAACGCCTGCTCACCGCAATCCTCTTCATCACCGTGCTGGCGAGCTGCGTCGCTTTCATCGAACCTTCGCCGCATGACGGCCTGATCGGCGTTCTGACGATCGCCGCGCTGGCCGCCGGCATCCGTTTCCACCGCATCCTGCTGATCCCGTTTACGCTGCTGATCATCTGGAACGTGTTCGGCATGTTTTCGCTGCTGAACGTACCGGGCCGGGAAAAGACTGAACAATACGCGGCGACGTCGGTTTATCTGGCTATCGCCGCGCTTCTGTTTGCACTGATCTTCGCCGACCGCACGATGCCGCGAATGGCAACGATGCGGAAGGCCTACGTGATCGCCGCCGTCATCGCGGCGCTGTGCGGCACGGCCGGCTATTTTCACCTGTTTCCCGGCTCGGACGTGTTCACGCTCTATGACCGCGCCATGGGTCCGTTCAAGGACCCCAACGTCTACGGACCGTTTCTCATTCTGCCGGCCCTGATGCTGCTCGAGCGCATGCTCACGCAACGCATCGACATCGGCAGCCTTGTCGCAACAGGCATCATCATGTTCGGCCTGTTGCTGAGTTTCTCGCGCGGCGCCTGGTTCAATTTCTCGGTCGGTCTGCTGATCGTAATCGCTTTCAGCTTCTTGACAGCTCCGGCGCCCCGAGTGCGAACGCGCATCGTCACCCTCAGCGTGGCCGGCATCGCCGCGCTCGCCGTCATCCTAGTCTTCCTGCTGACGGCGACGTCGCTCGCCACCATGTTCTCGACGCGCGCCCAGCTCATCCAGAGCTATGACGTCGGCAGCGGCGGCCGTTTCGTACTGCAGGAGCTGGCGATCGGATCGGTGCTCGAATTCCCCAATGGCATGGGCCCGTTCGAATTCGCCCGCGTCTTCGGCTTGCAGCAGCACAATGTCTATCTGCAGGCCTTTCTGGTCTATGGCTGGGGCGGCGGCTTCGCTTATGTGTTGCTGGTGCTAACGACCTTGTGGATCGGCTTTGCCAACGCGCTTAAGCGAACGCCGTGGCAGGGCTACGCCATTACCGCGGCCGGAACCTTCCTCGGCGTCGTGCTGGAGGGCTTCATCATCGACACCGATCACTGGCGCAGCTTCTTCCTGCAGCTCGGCATCATCTGGGGCCTTGCCGCCGCGACCCGGGCTTCCGCCAAGCAACCGACTTTCGACGCTTCCGTGGTTGCGCCGCGATAGGCACCTCCCTATAGTCCGCGCCGTTCCGGTCGGGGCGTGGCGCAGCCCGGTTAGCGCACTAGTCTGGGAGACTAGGGGTCGTGAGTTCAAATCTCGCCGCCCCGACCATTTTTATCGATATTTCAATCGGATACTGAACTATCCTCTGGCATCGCTGATGGCGTCAAGGTAGCTCCTTCGGTCAATCGCATGGCAATCACGGCTCCGGTCGGGAGGCTCGCCTGGCTGCCGGCCCGCTCGCATGCCAGAGCCGCCGCCGCGCTCGCTTCCCGCATGGCATCCGGCACGGCCAAGCCGCGATCGAGGGCCGCGGCGAGGACGCCGACATAGCAATCTCCGGCCGCTGTGGTGTCGCGCACCCGTGCGGCGAAGGCAGGCACCGTCCATGTGCCGTTGGCGGTGGCGGCCTCGGAACCCTGAGAGCCAAGGGTGCGGATCACATCGCATCCGATCACGGCGCGCAAACTCACCGCACCCGGTTGACTGCCGATCCAACCCGCGAGCGCCGCCGCCTCGTCTTCGTTGACAACCAAAAGTCCGCAAGCGCCGATGTCCGGCAATCGCGCCGCCGGCGCCAGATTGAGGATCGAGCGCACGCCGAGCGACCGGCATCGGCGGATCATCGTCGCGATCTCGTCCGGCCGGTTCTCCATTTGCAGCAAAACCGAGGAGGCTTTGGCGAGCACGCCATCGTCGATCTGACCGGCACGCGCCTCGGCATTGGCACCGAGCGCCACGCCTATCCGATTGGCGCCATCGGCTTCGAGCCAGACCGATGCGCAGCCGGTCGAGCCGGTGACCGTGATCACGCGACTGACATCCACACCGGCGTCTAGAAGGTTTCCGGTCGCCACGGCGGCCAGCGCGTCGTTACCCACGGCGCCGACCATCGTCACCTCCGCGCCGGCGCGGCGCGCGGCGAGCGCCTGGTTGGCCCCTTTGCCGCCGGGCTCGGTCCGAAACGACCGGACGAGAATGGTTTGGCCGCGCGCCGGCACCTCGTCCATCTCCATGACGAGATCGACATTGATGGATCCGAACACGACAATCATCGCGGCTCCGTCTTTGCCGCGAGTGTATCGCGACAGACCGGAGCTCGGCCACGTCTACAGACGGAAAACCTGCGGCGGCAACTGCTCGGAGAACCGGCTGGCGCGGTCGAGATGCTTGCGCATGTTCACGGCCGCGGCCATGCCATCGCCGGCAAGGATCGCCTTGGCCACCGCACGATGTTCGGCGTTGGACTGGGCCAGGATGTCCGGCGTCAGCGCGCCGCTCAATTGAAACATGATCAGTGGCAGTTGCAGTTGGCGGCCGACCGCCGCCAACTGGTCGTTGCCGCTGGCATCGACGACCGCCTGATGAAACAGCTTGTTCTCGTCGAGGTAGGCCAGCGGTGCGTTTCGCGGTGAATCATTCCAGATCGGCGTGATCGCCGCCTCGAATTTCTCGCGTACGCCCGACGTCGCGATGTTGGCGGCCGCCAGTTGTGCCGCCAGCATTTCCAGCGCGGTGCGGATCTGGAAAAGTTCGCGGGTTTCCTTGAGCGTGAGCCGACGTACCACCGCCCCGCGATTGGGGATGCTTTCGATCAACCCCTCCGCCGACAAACGGCGAAACGCCTCGCGCAACGGCCCGCGGCTGACACCGAAGGCGCGCGTCAGATCGGCCTCGATCAACCGCTGCCCGGCGGCGTAGCGGCCATAAAGAATGCCCTCGCGCAGGTGCTGAACCAGACGCTCGACCGTGGTTCCACGGCCTCTCGCGCTGGCGCTGTCGTCACTCACTTCTGGTGCGGGATGATCGAGCACGCTTCTTCCATAAGGTGCTTCGCTTCGGTTGACAACACTGTGCACGTCAGTATTGTCCTACAAAATAGTCAAGCAGGGAGCGGAACCCATGGATACGGCCCAGCCGCGGCTTGGCGCGCGGCCGGCAGCCGATGCGACCGCATCGGCCGGTTCCGGAATGACCGCGAGGGTCTGGTCATGCTGATCGGCAAGGCAGGCTCCGCCACCACATCGATCTGCACCGCCGATGCAGCGAGCATTGAGGTCCGCGGCAAGGATCTGTGCCGCGATCTGATGGGCCGGATCACCTTCACCGAATACTTCTTTCTGCTGGTCACGGGCCGTGAGCCCACGGCAAAGCAACGTTTCTTTCTCGATCTCTTGCTGGTCGCGATCGCCGAACACGGCCTGACGCCGACCGCACAAGCGGCACGTATGACCTACGCCTCCGATCCGGCCTGTCTGCAGGCCGCGGTCGCCGCCGGCATTCTCGGCTGCGGTTCGGTCGTCCTGGGGACGTCCGAACTGTGCGGCCGAGTTCTGATGGCGGCGCAGGAACGCGTCAAAGCCGGCGCCAGCCCGAATGATGCGGTGCTCGCCATCGCCACCGAGACCCGTGCGCGCGGCGATAAACTGCCGGGCTTCGGTCATCCCGTGCATCATCCCGTCGATCCGCGCGCCGAACGCATTTTCGAGCTCGCCGACCGCGAGGGCGTGGCCGGCTCCTACGCGGCGCTGGCGCGGCTGTTCCCCGCTGCCGCCGCGCAGGCCTGGAAGCGACCGCTGCCGATGAACGTATCGATGGCGATCGCCGCAGTGCTGCTCGACCTCGATTTTCCCGCCGCCATCATCAAGGGCATCCCCCTACTCGCCCGCACCGCCGGCCTGCTCGGCCATCTCGCCGAAGAGCAGGAGCATCCGATCGGCTTTCTCATGGCGCATCACGGCGAAGAAGCCATCACCTACGAGAAGAAATAGCAGTCGCAATGATCGTCGAACCGAATGTCGAAACGCTGCCTTGGTCCGAGCAAATCCGCCTGGACGACGTTGCCTATCGCAAGCAGCTCAAATACCTGTTCACGCACTCGCCGTTCTATTGCGAGAAGCTGGGCCGTGCCGGCATCGATACGCCGGAGCAGGCCGGCGGTCTCGCCGATATCGCGCAACTACCGACCACGGAAAAAGACGAACTGCGCGCCACCCGCACCGACGACCAGCCGATCGGCACTCATCTCGCGGTGCCGATGGACAAAGTCGCCCGGATTTATTCGACCAGCGGCACCACCGGCGTGCCGAGCTACATCCCACTGACGGCGCAAGACGTGCAGAACTGGGTGACCACCTCGGCGCGTAGTTACGCGGCCTGTGGCCTCGAGTCCGGCATGCGCATGATCTCGACCTACGGCGCCGGGCCTTTCGTCGCCGGCGCGGCGCTCGATGCATTCGCCAAGCTCGGCCTGTGCCACATCCCGGTCGGCAGCGGCAATACCGAGCGGCTGATGATGGCCGTCCGCCTGCTCAAGGCGCAGGCCATCGCCCTCACCCCGTCTTACGCGCTGCACCTCGCCGAATGGGCGCGCGAGCGCAACATCGACCTCAAGAACAGCAGCGTGAAGCATCTGCTGGTCGCCGGCGAACCCGGCGGCGGCGAACCGGCGATGCGCGCCAAACTCGAGGAAGCCTGGGGCGCCATGGTTACCGAGGCGATGGGCATTGGCGACATCTCGCCGTCGCTCTGGGGCGAATGCCCGCACCAGCAGGGTATGCATCTTGGCGGCCGCGGTTTCGTCCATGCCGAATTGATCGACCCCGACAGCGGCGCCTCGATTCCGATGACCGATGGCGCCCGGGGTGAACTCGTCCTCACTCATCTGCGCCAGCAGGCGGCGCCGCTCCTGCGCTTCCGCACGCGCGATCACGTCATGATCTGGACCGCGCCGTGCCCCTGCGGCCGCACCGCGCCGCGCGTGCGCTGCATCGGTCGTACCGATGACATGCTGATCGTGCGTGGCGTCAACGTGTTTCCGTCTGCCGTGCGCGAGGTGGTCAACCGCTTCGCGCCGGACGTCAGCGGTGTCATCTCGATCCGGCCGGGCATCAAGGGCGTCAAGCAAAGCCCGCCGCTCAAGGTGGTGGTCGAACTCGCCGAAAAAACGGCCGGGCCGGGCCAGCTTGCAGAACGTATCGAGAGTGAAATCCGCTCCGCGCTGGTGTTCAGTGCCGCGGTCGAACTCGCGCCGTACGGCACGCTGCCGCGCAGCGATTACAAGTCCAAGATCGTGGATTTCTCGGAAGCCCGCCAGTAACGGCGTGAAGACAATGAAAATATCAGGGAGGATGACATGAAAATAGGGAAAGTGATTTTCGCAGCGACGCTCGCTTTGCTCGGCGGCAGCGCCGCTTCGGCGGCGGAATACGAACTGAAGATGTCGCTGATGTTCCCACCGACACACTTCATCCAGACCCGCGCCATGGAGCCGTGGGCCAAGATGATCGAGCAAAAGACCAACGGTCGCGTGCACTTCACGATCTTCTCGGCCGGCTCCGCGCTGGGCGACGCCACCAAGCAATTCGACCAGGTCCGCAGTGGCGTCGTCGACGTTGCCGTCAGCATTCCGGCGATCCCGCGCGGCCGCCACCCGCGCACCACCCTGATGGAATTGCCCTTCACCATCAAATCATCGAAGGCCGGCACCCTGGCGTTGATGGATCTCTACGACAAGTATCTGAAGGCCGACTTTCCCGGCACCGTCATGCTGAACATGACCATCACCGAGCCGAGCGCGGTTCACACCAAGCAGCCGATCACCGACCTCGACCAGCTCAAAGGCGTCCGCGTGCGTGCGCCAACGCCGAGCGTCACCGCGATGCTCAACGCCATCGGCGCCACGCCGGTCGGCATGCCGCCGACGCAAATCTATGAGAGCGCCGAGCGCGGCGTTATCGACGGCAACGTCATGCCCTGGGGCCCGGTCGGAGCCTTCAAACTATACGAAGTCTTCCACAACCATCTCAATGCCCGCATCGATGCCGTGACGATGTATACGCTGATGAACGAGAACCGCTACAAGTCGCTGCCGCCCGATATCCGCAAGGTGATCGACGACAGCCGGCCGTTCCTCGTTGATATCTGGACCAAGCTGTGGAAGGAAACCGACGACGCGGCCATCGAGACGGCGCGCAAGGCTGGCAACAAGATCGTCGACCTGCCCGACGCACGGCGCGACGAATGGCGCGTCAAGATGAAGCCGGTCGTCGACCAGTATATCGCCGAGCAATCCAAGACCGTGCCCAATTCGCGAGAGATCTACGACGCGATGGTCGCGACGCTGAAGAAGTACGAGTGAACCTGACCGAATCGTCCAACGCCGGGAGCGCTACAACAAGCTCTCCCGGCGCCACCCTTGCGATACGGGGTTACGATGTCTTTTGAAGCCGCCAGCGAGCGGGTCCTGCGTTTCATCTCCTTTGCCGCGACGATCATGTTCGTGATCGGCGTGCTGCTGACAATGACCGATATTTTCCTGCGCAGCGTATCGACGCTGACGGTCGAAGGCATGGTCGACATCATGCAGCTCTGCGTCCTGACCGGCGCCATGCTGGCCATTCCGCACGCCTTTCTTTCCGACCAGCACGTCGCCATCGACATTTTCGTCGAAAAGATGCCGGGACGGCTGCATCTGGCCCTGCGCATCGTCGCGGCGTTTCTGGCGATCGCGTTTCTGACCGGCGTGCTCTGGTTCTCTTATGAGCAGGCGTTGAACGAGGCGCATGACCGTAGCCAGACCATTGGTATCCCCATGTCGTGGTATTGGGCGCCGTTTCTCGTCGGAATCGCCCTGTCCGTGTTCGCGAATATCGTGCTGGCCGTCCAGTTGTGGCGGCACGGCTTGCCGGTAAAGGCCCCCGAATAATGTCTCCTCCCGTCATAGGCGCCATTGGCGTCGTCTCGCTTCTGGTCCTGATCGGACTTCGCGTTCCCGTAGCCATCGCCATGGGCGTGGTGGGCATTGTCGGCGGCGTCGCGATCAATGGCTGGCTCAGCCTTGGCTTCGTCCTCGGCTCTCAGCCTTTCGTTACGGTGGTGCCCTACTCGCTCTCGGTCATCCCCTTGTTCGTGATGATGGGCGCCTTCGCGGCGCGCGCCGGCCTCTCGGCCTCGCTCTATCAGGCGCTGCATGCGTTGATCGGCCACTGGCGCGGCGGGCTCGCCTCGGCGACGGTCGGCGCCTGCGCGCTGTTCGGTGCGGTGTGCGGCTCGAGCCTTGCCACCGCAGCCACAATGGCCCGTGTCGCGATCCCGGAGATGCGGGCGCTCGGCTATGACGACCGCCTGTCGGCCGGCGTAGTCGCCGCCGGCGGCACGCTCGGCATCCTGATCCCGCCGAGCATCATCATGGTCATTTACGCGATCATGACCGAGCAGTCGATCGGCCGGCTGTTTCTCGCCGGCATGGTCCCCGGCGTTCTCGCCGCCTGTCTTTACGTGGTGGCGGTTTTTGTCGTGGTGACACTGAAGCCGGCGACGGCACCTCGCGCGCCGCGCTCGGACGCTGCCGCCAAACGCGCCGCCATTGGACAACTGGCGCCGGTAGCCGCTTTGTTCGGCGCCGTCATGGGCAGCATCTATCTAAATATCGCCTCACCGACCGAAGCCGCCGCGGTCGGCGCTTTCGGCGCCATGGTGCTGGCCGCGTTCCGCCGCAAATTGACCTGGGCCGTGATCCGCGACTCGCTGGTGGAGACGGCGCAGACGACGGCAGTTATTTTTCTGATCCTCGTCGGCACGTCGGTGCTGCAGTTCTTCATCGAGACCTCGACGCTGCCGACCCTGCTGCTCGAGCTGATCAATCGCTTCAACCTGCCGCCCTTCGGCGTCATCCTGATCATTCTGTTGATCTACATCATCCTCGGCTGCTTCCTCGACAGCCTGTCGATGATGCTCATCACGCTACCAATCTTCTTCCCACTGATCGTCAAGCTCGGCTACGACCCGATCTGGTTCGGGGTGCTGGTTACGTCGGTGGTGGAGATCGGCCTGATCACGCCGCCGGTCGGCATGAATTTGTTCATCATCGCCTCGGTCACGGAGCGACTGAAATTCGAGGCCGCGGCGCGAGGCGTCTTGCCGTTCCTTGCCGCCGATTGCGTGCGGCTGCTGTTGCTCGCCAGCATCCCCAGCCTGTCGCTGTTTCTGCCGCACCTGCTGATGAATTAGACGCTTCAATCGGGCGTGCGCAGCGATACGCCCAACGCGGCGCGGCGACGCAGCCAGGTCGTGGCCCGGTATTTCGGATCATGGGTAAGCGCGAACATGCCGTCGAGCACAGCGAGCACGCGCTCGGCTCCCAGATGGTCGCCGAGCGCCAGCGGCCCTTTCGGATAATTAAGGCCGAGTTCGACGGCAATGTCGATATCGGCGGGCGCCGCAACGCCCAGTTCGGCGATCCGCGTGCCGACATTGACGATCATCGACAACAGCCGCTGCGTGACGAATCCGGTTGAATCGTTGATCGCGGTGACTGCCGCGCCGCCGGCGGCCAACGCGGCGACGGCCTGACCGAGCATGTCCGGCGCAGTCAGCGGATTCTTCATCACCGTGTAACGCTTGCCGAAGCGGCCCAGCATATCGACCGCCACCGTGCGCGCCGGATCGAGCGAGAGGCGGAGCGCCGCGCCGGTGCAGTCCTCGCCGAGCGGCGTGACGAAGCACAGGCTGTCCTTGGCTGGCGCGCCGCCGAGCGTCATCCTGACGCCATTGGCTTCGAGGATCGACGCAAGATGGCGACCGCCATCTTCATCGGCGACCCAGGCTGCGGCCGCCATCGGCTGCTGCGCGACCGCAATGGTTGGCGCGCTGGAGACCCCGGCGTTCTTATAATCATAGAAGCCGGCGCCGCTCTTGCGGCCCAAGAGACCGGCGGCGACGCGCGTCGCGAGCAGCGCGGACGGCTGATACATCGGCTCCTGATAATAACGGCCGTACATGCTTTCCATCACGGCATGGGTGACGTCGCCGCCGATCAGGTCGAGCAGTTCGAATGGCCCCATGCGGAAGCCGGCCGCCTCCTTCATGAGTTCGTCGACCTCGCGCGGCGAGGCAATGCCCTGCCCGACGATGCGGAGCGCCTCCGGCCCGTAGGCGCGGCCGGCGTGATTAACGACGAAGCCCGGCGTGTCGGTGGCGACAATCGGCGTCTTGGCGATGCGCTTGGTGAAAGCGGTGAGCGCATCAGCGAGATCCGGCGCGCTGCGCAGGCCGGCGATGACTTCGACCAACTTCATGACCGGCGGCGGATTGAAGAAATGCAGGCCGCCCACGCGTTCCGGCTTGGCGCAGCCGGCCGCGATCTCCGTCACCGACAGCGACGATGTATTGGTCGCCAGCACGGCGTCCGGTGCAAGAATGGCTTCGAGCTTCTGAAACAGATCGCGCTTGACGCCGAGATCTTCGACGATCGCTTCAATGACGAGGCCGGCGGGCTTGGCCTCTTCGAGCGACGTCATCGGCATGAGCTTGGCCATCACCGCGCGCTTGGCGTCCTCGGTCATGCGGCCCTTGGCGACCTGGCCGTCGAGGCCCTTGCCGACGGCGGCGATCGCTTCGTCGACCGCACCGGCGCGCGCGTCATAGAGCAGCGTTTCGATACCGGCCTGCGCGCAAACCTGGGCAATGCCGCGGCCCATGGTGCCGGCGCCAAACACGGCGACGACGAGATCGGCTTTCATCAGATCGACAGTCATTGATAGTCTTGCCTATTTGCCTTCATAAGTCGGTTTGCGCTTCTCGATGAAGGCGGCCATGCCTTCCTTCTGATCCTGCGTCGCGAACTGCAACTGGAACGCCTTCCGCTCCAGCATCAGTGCGGTCTCCAGCGGAGCGTTGAGACCGGCGTTCACGATCTCCTTGATCTGCTGCACCGAGATCGGCGGCATGGCGGCGATTTCGCGGGCGATTTCGAGCGCACGGGCCAGCGCCTGTCCAGTCGATGCCACCTCGGCGATCGCGCCCATCGCCTGTGCTTCCGCGGCCGTGAACAAGCGTCCTGTCATCATCAGCAACAGCGCACGCTGCTTGCCGACCAGCCGCGCCAGCTTCTGCGTGCCGCCACCACCGGCGAGAATGCCGAGTTTCACTTCGGGCAGGCCGAGCTTGGCGCCATCACCGGCCACGATGAAATCGGCGCACAATGCCAACTCAAAGCCGCCGCCGAGCGCGAAGCCCTCGACCGCCGCGATCACCGGCTTGGGGCATTCAGTGACCGGCCGATAATATTGCTGCACATTGCGCGCCATTACCTCGATCGGACCGGCCTTGGCCATCTCCGCGATATCGGCGCCGGCTGCAAAGGCCTTGTCGTCGCCAGTGATGACGATGCAGCGCGTCTTGCTGTCAGCGCCGTAGCGCAAAACCTCTTCGGCGAGGCGCTGGCGCAACGTCAGGCTGAGAGCGTTACGCACCTGCGGGCGGTTGAGACGCAGGACGACGATGTCATCGCTGGGATGCTCGACGAGAAGCGGATCCGGCTCGGTCATCTACAGTACTCCTGACATCAGGCGCGTTCGGCGGCGAAAAGCGGCCCTGCCTAACATGAGGCTGGGTCGCCGCCAATCGACCGGAGGCAGCGAACGATCATTCGGTTGCGTGTCGGGAAAGGGCTACTTGGCCGCGGGCGTGAGCGCCGCATCGATGAGGCTGCGGCATTCCTTTAGCTCATCGAGCACGGCCTTGAGCCGCTCCAGCTTCTCCGCCGGCAGGGCATTCGAAACCGCCGGCCGCATTTGCGGCTCGCGTGGCGGCTCGGCTCGCGGTGCGGGTTCGGACACGGCCGGGCGATCCGCCACCGCGGGTGCAAAAATACGCTCGCCCGGATCGATGCGCGGCATCGGCGCGCTCTGCATCGGCGGCTCCTGACGCTCACTATCATCGCCAGGCTCGTTGAGATCGCGGCCGATCAGCGACGCGATGCGATCGCGTAAGCCGCGCGGTTCTTCCTCGGCTTCCTCTTCGTCCTCGAACGCCTCTTCGACATCCTCGACGTCTTCATCGGAGGGCGCCGGCGCGGCACCTTCCTGCCATATCGTTTGAACAAACTCGATGCCCTGCTCGCGCAGGATGCGCTGCACGCCGCGGATCGTGTAGCCTTCTCCGTAAAGAAGGTGACGAATGCCGCGCAGCAGGTCGATGTCGTCGGGACGATAGAAGCGGCGGCCGCCGCCGCGCTTCATCGGTTTGATTTCGGAAAAGCGGCTTTCCCAGAAGCGCAGGACGTGTTGCGGCAGATCGAGTTCATCGGCCACTTCACTGATGGTGCGGAATGCGTCCGGCGCCTTGTTGTCCAAAGCGGCCTCACCTGCCCTGAGCTTGCGATGTCACGAATTTACACGAAAGCGGCGGCTATTGTTACGGACGCTCAGCTTCGTCAGCGACGTTATGCCCGTTTATTCGCTGCTTGAGGATGGCGGACGGCTTGAACACCATCACCCGGCGCGGCGAAATGGGAACTTCCTTGCCGGTCTTAGGATTTCGGCCGATGCGCTGGCCTTTTTTGCGCACCACAAAGCTGCCGAATGACGAAAGCTTCACCGTTTCGCCCTTCTCAAGGCAATCAGTGATCTCTTTCAAGACCAATTCGACCAAAGATGCGGATTCGGTCCGCGAAAGGCCCACCTTCTGGTAGACCGCCTCGCAGAGATCCGCTCTCGTTACTGTTTTACCGGACATCGCCCTGCCCAACCCATGGCGAAGATATCTCGCTGAATAATCGACGATATTAGCTCTACCGGGTGCGGTCAACGGCGGATTTGAGGCAACCGGTCCCCGTCGGTTGCCCCATTTTTGGCGCTTACCAGCGCAGCAGCGCTGAGCCCCAGGTGAAGCCGCCGCCCATCGCTTCCAGCAAAATGAGGTTGCCGCGCTTGATGCGGCGGTCGGCTACGGCGTCGGCCAGCGCCAGCGGAATGGAGGCCGCCGAAGTATTGCCGTGGCGGTCCACGGTAATCACAACTTTTTCTGGTGAAATGCCAAGTTTATGAGCGGATCCGTCGATAATGCGCTTGTTGGCCTGATGTGGCACGAACCAGTCGATGTCGGCGGCGGTGGTGCCGGTGGCGGCGAAAGCGTCCTCGATCACGTCGGTGATCATGGCGACCGCATGCTTGAACACCTCGCGGCCTTCCATACGCAGATGGCCGACGGTTTGGGTCGAGGACGGGCCGCCATCGACATAGAGCTTGTTACGGTGCTTGCCGTCCGAGCGCAGGTGGGTGGTGAGGACGCCACGGTCGGTGTTGGCCCCGGGCTGCTCCTGTGCCTCAAGCACCACGGCCCCTGCCCCGTCGCCGAACAGCACGCAGGTGGTACGATCGTTCCAGTCGAGGATGCGGGAAAATGTCTCGGCGCCGATCACCAGCGCCCGCCTGTGGGGGCCGGTCCGCAACATGCTGTCCGCGACCGCGAGGCCATAGACGAAGCCCGAGCACACCGCCTGCAGGTCGAAGGCAACGCCGGTGGAGATGCCGAGGTTGTTCTGCACCGTCACCGCGGTCGCCGGAAAGGTCTGGTCGGGGGTCGCGGTGGCGAGAATGATGAGATCGATGCTGTCGGCGTCAACATGGGCGTGAGCGAGCGCCGCCTTGGCCGCGTGGGTCGCCAGGTCGGAGGTCAGTTCACCGTCGGCGGCGATGTGGCGCTCGCGGATACCGGTGCGCTGCACGATCCAGTCGTCCGTCGTGTCGACCGACTTGGCCAGTTCGTCGTTGGAGAGAATGCGGGCCGGCAAATAGCTGCCGCAGCCGAGAATTACCGAACGAATTGCACTCACGAGGCCGCCCCATTCACCACCGGTTCCGTCACCGCGTCCTTGCCCGCATCCTTGCTCAATTGGGCGGCCGCGCGCGCCTGAAGGTCGCGCGCCATGGACTGGCCGATCTTAGCCAGCAGTTCGTACCGGATCATGTCGTAACCCATGTCGATCGCTGAGGCATAGCCTTCGGCATCGGCGCCACCGTGGCTCTTGATGACAACGCCGTTGAGGCCGAGAAAGACGCCGCCATTGGCTTTGCGCGGATCCATTTTCTCCCGCAGCGTGTCGAATGCCGGCTTGGCCAGCAGATAGCCGAGCCGCGAGCGCCAAGTGCGGCCCATGGCGGCGCGCAGATATTGCGCGAACTGCTTGGCCGTGCCCTCGGCGGTCTTGAGGGCGATATTGCCGGCAAAGCCCTCGGTGACGACGACATCCACCGTACCCTTGCCGATATCGTCGCCCTCGACGAAACCCTGATAATCGAAGTGCGGGAAGTCGCCTTCGCGCAGGATACGGCCGGCTTCTCGCACCTGTTCGAGGCCTTTGACTTCCTCGACGCCGATATTCAGCAGCCCGACGGTCGGCTTCTCGATGTCGAACAGCACGCGGGCCATGGCGCTGCCCATGACCGCGAGATTGATGAGATGGGTCTCGTCGGCGCCGATCGACGCGCCGATGTCGAGCACCACGGATTCGCCCTTCAGCGTCGGCCACAGGCCGGCGATGGCAGGGCGCTCGATGCCTTCCATCATTTTCAGGTTGAACCAGGACATCGCCATCAGCGCGCCGGTATTGCCGGCGGAGACGGCGACGTCCGCTTCACCTTTCTTCACCGCATCGATCGCCAGCCACATCGACGACTTGCCGCGGCCATAGCGCAAAGCCTGGCTCGGCTTGTCGTCCATGCGGATGGACACGTCGGTGTGGGTAAAGGCCGCCTTGGCCTTGAGCCGCGGCTGGGTCTCGAGCACCGGCTCGACCGCGGCGCTGTCGCCGAACAGCAGAAACTGGATGTCGGGATGGCGCTCGAGCGCGATATCGCAGCCCGGCAGCACCACCGACGGGCCGTGGTCGCCGCCCATGGCGTCAATCGCGATGCGAATATTATCGGGCATGACGCGGCTCAGAGGGTGACGCAAACGATCGAGTGGCAGTGACGGTCGGGGACATGATCATGCGTCCGAAATGACTTCCCGGCATCCGGGATCATGCGCCCCACGAGAATGGCATGAGCGCTGGATTCGACGCTCGCCGGCACCATAGCCGCTAGGCCGAAGGTGACAAGCCGTTTCAGTTCTTGCTTTTTCCCGGTTCTTTCTTGAGCGCCGCCAGGGCGGCGAAGGGGTAATTACCTCCCTTTTCAACCTCAGGAGGTGCGAACTCGGCCCCTTCCTTGCGCGGATAGGGATCGATGGCAAGCACCAGGAATTCGCTGGCGATGGCGCCGAGATCGATCGAATTGCCGACGAGCGGCTCGGGGGCGTCATCGTCGGCGCTGCGGCGCGGCTCGACGCCGTGGACATCGGTCATGGCGGCGGCGCCCGCCGCGGGCGGAGCGAAGGTCAGGTCGATCGGCTCGTCGATCACCGTTTCCATCGGCTCGAGCGAGACGACGCAGGTCTGACCGATCCGGCCATGGACGCGGCCCGAGACGTGAACCTTGCTGGCAGTCTTGGCGAGGTCGAACGCGGCAGTCAATTCCGGCACGTCACGCAAGCCGGCGAGTTTGGCAATCGCCAGACGCACCGACTCTGGCGCCTCGATGTCGCGATGCAGCCCGCTGTCGGTGATCTGGTCCAAGGTCACCGGCACGCTCCACGGCACCACCTCGGCAATCCCGGCAGCGGCAGGCGCTGGATGAGGCCCGCGCGCGGGGCCGCTCTTCTTGCTCATGGTCGTCACTCGGGTTTCGGTCCGGTCAGGCGAGCGGCGCGGGCACACGGGCCGGATCGGGAAAAGCTAGCCGCCCCTCGATGATCGCGGCCACGTCCTGCGTCTTCAAGTCCCCTACCGCCTGCACGATATAGTCGGCAAGCCGGGGCGCGGCCGAAACGGCCGACGGCGCTCCTCCATAGATATTGCGCGACAAGGCCGCCACCAGGGCTCGGCGGTTGCCGAGTGCGTCCAGATAGGCCTTGGAGCGGCCATAAAAGGCCTGCCCCATCAACTTCATTTCCTTGGGCACCTTGAGGTCGCTGATGCCCATTTCCCGCAGATTGTCGTCCATATCCTGGCAAAACCGGTCGAAAACCGCCTGCCCCGCCGGAAGCAGCGCACCGTTTTCGGTCAATCGGTCGAGAACCAGGGCCAGATGCAGGACAATGAGGTCGAAACGGCCGTTTACCGTATCGGCGACCGCGTAATCCCGGTAAAAGGCCGGCAATCGCGCCTGCGCCACGATCATGCCATACAGGGTGGAAATGGTGTCGCGCGGGTTGCGGCGGAACAGAGACAAGATCATGGGCGTGAAAGACCTGTCGGCGGGCGCGATTGCCGGCCTGAGTTGAGACGCCGATTTAGATCACAGCCCGCCGGATGCAAGACCTCAATTCACCGCACGTAAGACATTTGCCGACGAGGACATGTTGTTGATGACTTCCGGAAGCCCGAACGCCCTGTCCACGCGCCGCCTCGCGCCGGCGATCGCACTTTTGACCGCGCTGGCCGCGCCCGTGACGCTCGCCGGCTGCGGCAGCTTCGGCGAGACGCTGCAGCGCGGCTATGTCGTGCCGGACGGCGCGCTGGAGCAGATTCCGATCGGCGCGACCCAGGAGCAGGTGCTGATCGTGCTTGGCACGCCGTCGACCGTCGCCACCATCAACGGCGACGTGTTCTATTACATCTCGCAAAAGGCCGAGCGTCCGGTCGCCTTCATGCCGCACCACGTCACCGACCAGCGCGTCATCGCGGTCTATTTCGACAAGGACCGCAAGGTACGCCGACTTGCCAATTACGGCATGAAGGACGGCAAGATCTTCGACTTCGTGTCGCAGACCACCGAAACCGGCGGTAACCAGCTCAACTACCTCAAGGGTATCTTCAACGCTTTCAAGGTGTTCTGAGACGACGCGCAAGCTTCAGCGTAACATCAGCACGATAAAAAAAGGCCCGCGAAATTCGCGGGCCTTTTCGTTTGATTGCGATGGGCCGGGGTGTGTCCCCGGCCCTCGCCTTTAGTGAGCCAGGATCGCCAGCAGCAGCAGCGCCACGATGTTGGTGATCTTGATCATCGGGTTCACGGCGGGACCCGCCGTGTCCTTGTAGGGATCGCCGACGGTGTCGCCGGTCACGGCCGCCTTGTGGGCCTCCGAGCCTTTGCCGCCGAAGTGGCCGTCCTCGATGTACTTCTTGGCGTTGTCCCAGGCGCCACCACCCGAGGTCATCGAGACGGCGACAAACAGGCCGTTGACGATAACGCCGAGCAGCATGGCGCCAAGGGCCGAGAAGCCCGCCGACTTGCCGGCCGCGCCGCCGCCCGCGATCAGGTAGATCGCGAAGTAGCAGACGATCGGCGACAGCACCGGCAGCAGCGACGGAATGATCATTTCCTTGATCGCGGCCTTGGTCAAAAGGTCCACCGCGCGGCCGTAGTTCGGCTTCGAGGTGCCCTTCATGATGCCGCTATCCTCGCGGAACTGACGACGCACTTCCTCGACGATCGCCTGCGCGGCGCGACCGACTGCGGTCATGCCCATCGCGGCGAACAGGTACGGCAGCAGACCGCCGAACAAGAGGCCGACGATGACGTAGGGATTCTTCAGCGAGAAGTCCGGCGACACGCCCTGGAAGTAGCCGGCGCCGGCCTTGGAGAAGTAGTCGAGGTCCTGGTTATAGGCCGCGAACAGCACCAGAGCGCCGAGGCCCGCCGAACCGATGGCGTAGCCCTTGGTGATCGCCTTGGTGGTGTTGCCGACGGCGTCGAGCGCGTCGGTCGACTTGCGCACTTCCTTCGGCAGACCGGCCATTTCGGCAATGCCGCCGGCATTGTCGGTGACCGGACCGAAAGCGTCGAGCGCGACGATCATGCCGGCGAGCGCCAGCATCGTGGTGACCGCGATCGCGATGCCGAACAGGCCGGCGAGGCTGTAGGTGACCAGGATGCCGGCGATGATGACGAGCGCCGGAAGCGCGGTCGACTCCATCGAGACGGCGAGGCCCTGGATCACGTTGGTGCCGTGACCGGTGACCGAGGCCTGCGCGATCGACTTCACCGGGCGATAGTCGGTGCCGGTGTAGTACTCGGTGATCCAGATGATCAGGCCAGTGACGACCAGACCGACGACGCCGCAGATGTAGAGCGTCATGCCGGTGTAGTTCTTGCCTTCGCTCGCCAGCGCCGTGGCGAAGCCGTTCGGCAGCGCCCAGGCGATGACGCCGGCAATGCCGATCAACGACAGGATGCCGGTGACGACCAGGCCGCGATACAGCGCGCCCATGATCGACTGCGAGGCCGGCAGCTTGACGAAGAAGGTGCCGACGATCGAGGTGATGATACAGACGCCGCCGATGGCGAGCGGCAGGATCATCATCGGGTACAGAAGCGGCGTGCCTTTGAAGAAGATCGCCGCCAGCACCATGGTGGCGACCGTGGTCACCGCGTAGGTTTCGAACAAGTCGGCCGCCATGCCGGCGCAGTCACCGACGTTGTCGCCGACGTTGTCGGCGATGGTCGCCGGGTTGCGCGGATCGTCCTCCGGAATGCCGGCTTCGACCTTGCCGACCATGTCGCCGCCGACGTCCGCACCCTTGGTGAAGATGCCGCCGCCGAGACGGGCGAAGATCGAGATCAGCGAAGCGCCGAAACCGAGCGCGACGATGGCGTCGATGACGGTGCGGTCATCGGGGGCCAGGTGGCGGGTGCCGGTGAGGAAGCCGAAGTACAGCGTGACGCCAAGCAGCGCCAGACCGGCAACGAGCATGCCGGTGATGGCGCCGGCCTTGAAGGCGATGTCGAGACCGCCGGCCAGCGACTTGGTCGCGGCCTGCGCGGTGCGCAGGTTGGCGCGCACCGACACGTTCATGCCGATGAAGCCGGCGGCGCCGGACAGGATCGCGCCGACGGCGAAGCCGATGGCGACGAGCCAGCCGAGCGTGAAGCCGATGAGCACGAAAATCACGACACCGACGATGCCGATGGTGGTGTACTGACGGCGCAGATAAGCCTGCGCGCCCTCGCGCACGGCTCCCGCGATTTCCTGCATACGCGCGCTGCCCTGATCAGCCCGCAGCACGGATCCGGTCGCCCAGATTCCGTACAGGACGGCAAGCAGGCCGCAGCCTACGATCGCCCACAAAGTCGTCATGGTGGTCTCAACCCCGTTCTTGAAATGAGCTTTGGCAGGAGGGAATAGCCTCCCGGCCCGGCGCCCGGAATTATCGAGGATGGCCGCTTGATAAGGGCGCTTCACCCCGACCTGGAAAGCGGGCGGACCATGCCAAAATCGTGGCGGCAAAGCAACGTCCCGAGCAGGCTGATTTTACAGGAAATTTGGCGCTGTCTGAGGGGCCCGCCAGCGCGGACAAGCGTCTTCGCCCCTGTTCTCGAAGGCCCGGGGCGGCCTGCCTTCCCCTTCCGGCCCCCTCGAAAGCCGAGGGG
>JAFECJ010000051.1 GCA_018242205.1 Pseudomonadota bacterium | reverse complement strand
AGCATTCGAGCGACCTTCACGGTGGACGCCTTTCCGAAGCGCACCTTCCGCGGCGCCGTCTCGCAGGTGCGCCAGTCGCCGCAGACCGTGCAGAACGTCGTGACCTATGACGTCGTCGTCAGCGTCGACAACAAGGATCTGGCGCTGAAGCCCGGCATGACCGCGACGACACGGCTGATCGTCGATCAGCGCCGCGACGTGCTGCGCGTGCCGAGCCAGGCGCTGCGCTATGCGCCGCCTTCGGCCGGCGCGCCCGCCGGTGGCGCCCGGCGCACGCGCAACAGCGATGTTCCTGCACGCGTCTATGTGTTGCGGGACAACACGCCGGTTGCGGTGCCAGTGACGGCCGGCCTCGACGACGACAGCTTCACCGAAATCGTCGCCGGCGATCTCAAGCCGGACGACCGCGTCATCATCTCCGAGCAGCGCGCCGCCAAATCGGCACTGCCGCGGCCGCGGCTCTGAGGCCCGGAGAGGGCGATGGCCGGACCGATCATCCGTCTCGACCACGTCTCGCGCACCTATCGGGTGGGCGACGTCGACGTTCACGCCTTGCGCGATGTCAGCCTTGAGATCGAGGCCGGGGAATTCGTCGCCATCATGGGCGCCTCCGGCTCCGGCAAATCGACGCTGATGAATGTCATCGGCTGCCTCGACCGGCCGACCAGCGGACATTATTTCTTCGAGGATCTGGACGTCGCCGCTTTGAGCGAACCGGAGCGCGCGCGGCTGCGCAGCGAGCGACTCGGCTTCGTGTTCCAGAGCTTCAACCTGCTCGCCCGCACCAGCGCGCTGGAAAACGTGGCGCTGCCCTTGTTCTACGCCGCCGTCGGACCGGCGGGCGTCCGTCTGCGCGACACACGGGCGCGCGCGATGCTGTCTCTGCTCGGCCTCACCAATCGCGAGCGCAACACCCCGGGACAACTCTCCGGCGGCCAGCAGCAACGGGTCGCGATCGCGCGTGCGCTGATCAACGAGCCGGGCCTGCTGCTCGCCGACGAGCCGACCGGCAATCTCGACACCCGCACCTCGCACGAGATCATGGAGACGCTGACCACGCTCAACCGCAAGCAGGGCGTGACAATCATCGTCGTCACCCACGAGGCCGACATCGCCGCCTACGCCGACCGCGTGATCACGATGCGTGACGGCAGCATCCTTTCCGACGTGCGCAAGCCGAAGGACGGCGAAGCGCGCGCCGCGCCGGCGACGGCGCCTGCCCGCACCGCCGCCGCGCAGCGTCCGGGCGCGGCCTGGGCCTTCGCACGCATGGTCGTCGCGGCCGCGCTCCAGGCAATCCACCGCAACATGATGCGCTCGGCGTTGACGATGCTCGGCGTCTTCATCGGCGTCGCGGCGCTGATCGCCATGGTTTCGGTCGGCCAGGGCGCCAACGAAGCGGTGCGCAAGCAAATCGAGAGCCTCGGCACCAACCTCGTCGTCGTACTGCCAGGCGCGCGCACCGCCGGCGGCATGCGCGGCGGCTTCGGCAGCGCTTCGACGCTGACCACCAGCGACGCCCAGGCAATCCGGCGCGAAGCGCCCGCCGCGAGCGAAGTCAGCTACATCATCCGCCAGTCCGGCCAGATCCAGGCCGGAAACCAGAACTGGGCCACCTCGATCCAGGGCGTCAGCGCCAACTATCCGCCGATGACCAACTGGCGCATTGCCGAGGGCCGCGAGATCACCGACGAGGACGACAGCGCCGCTGCCCTCGTGGTCGTCATCGGCCAGACGGTGGCCAAGCAGTTATTCGGGGAATCGGTCAGTCCAATCGGCGCGCTGATCCAGGTAAAGAACACGCCGATGCGCGTCATCGGCGTGCTTGCGTCCAAAGGGCAAACGCCGTTCGGCCAGGACCAGGATGACCTGGTGATGGTCCCGTTCACCACGGCGGAGCGGAAGGTGCTCGGCGTCGCCGCGCCAACTCAACCCCAGACTCCGCTGAACTGGATCTATCCCGCGCCGCCCAACCCTTATGGCCTAACGCCGCATCTGGCCGGCTACGTCAATCAGATCTTCGTCCAGGCCGCCGGCGCCAACGACGTGCAGGCGGCGATCGGACAGGTCACCGGCGTTCTCAAGCGTCGCCATCACATCAAGCCCGGCGCCGACGACGACTTTTCGGTGCGCAATTTGAGCCAGATCGCCGAGACGGCGGAAAGCTCGAGCCGCATCATGGCGCTGTTGCTCGCCGCCGTCGCTTCCATATCCCTGGTGGTCGGCGGCATCGGCATCATGAACATCCTGCTCGTCTCGGTGACGGAGCGGACACGCGAGATCGGCCTGCGCATGGCGATCGGCGCGCGGCGGCTGCATGTCCTGCTGCAGTTTCTCGCCGAAGCCGTGCTGCTCAGCGTCACCGGCGGCGTCGCCGGCATCATCATGGGCATCGGCTTCTCGTTCGCGATCCCGCTGATCTCCGGTTGGCCGGCGCCGATCTCCGCGACCGCGATCACCGGCGGCTTCCTGTTCTCCGCCGCCGTCGGAATTTTCTTCGGCTACTATCCGGCACGCAAGGCCGCGCGCCTCGATCCGATCGAGGCGCTGCGCTACGAGTAGCCGCCGAACCGGCTATCGGTTCGGGCGCAAACCGGGCTAGCGCCCCGGCAGCATACGCTTCAACACGCCGTCACGCATGACGAAGTGGTGATAGAGCGCGCCGAGGACGTGGAGGCCGATCAGCGCCAGCATCACGTAGTTGGCGAGCAGGCCGTGCACATCGCCGGTCCATTGCCAGCCCGGCGTGCGCGCCGCGATGAGATGCGGCACCTGGTAGCCGAACATGATAATCGGCATGCCTCGAAAATCCGCATTGATCCAGCCGAGCAGCGGCACGATGAGCAGCAGGGCGTAGAGCAGCCAGTGCACGATCTGCGACGACGTCTCCTGCCAAGCGGGGATACCCGGTTCCGGTGCCGGCGCGCCGCGCACCAAACGGACCAGGAGGCGGATGACCGCAACCGCGAGGACGATGACGCCGAAAGTGAAGTGCAGGCTGATCAGGGTCGTCACCGGCGTGTCGCGGCGGATGCCGGGCATGGTCCAGGCAAAGATGAACTGGGCGATTAGCAACGCGACGATCAGCCAATGCAGCGTCTTGGCCGTACCGGTGTAGCCGCTACGCGATTGCGTGGCATCGACGGTCATTGAAGTTCCTTTCCACGAACGAATGTTTCACCTGCAACGACCTTGCGGCGGAAACCCAGCATACCTATATGCGTTACAATCGCGTTGTCGAGCGCACGCATGTGCGTTCCAGCGCGCTGCGGAATACCAATTGGTAATGTCCGCAGTTTGACGGCCACGAAAAGCGGGTGACGCCGGATGTACGCGCACCTCTCCTTCGTGGTCGTTGTCTTTTCAGAACAGTGATGCGATGAGCGCGGCCGGTACCGGCCGCGTCACTCGACGTCGGCGCGCGCCCAGGCCGCCTTGGCACCGACGGCTGCGGTCACGGCGAGAAATGCCGAGACCAGCACGTCGTAGCCGGCGAGCGAAATGCCGAAAAGCCGCCAGGCCGCCTCGTCGCAACGAACGATGCGGATGTCCTGCAGGCGGTTGAGCATGTTGCTGGCCTTGCCGAGGCCGTTGATCGGTCCCGAGCAGTCGGTCGGGCCCGGCCAGAATTTCCATTCGACGCCGGCATGGAAAGCGGACAGGCCGGTGTTCCACAGCATCGCGACCGTGATGGCGAGGAAGCCGAGAAACAGCACCTTGCGCGAGGCGCCATGACCGGCGCCGAGCCACAGTAGCGCGGCGAGCGGCACGCTGACATAGAAGGCCATGCGCTGGTCCAGGCAGAGCGGGCACGGCGGATAACCCAGCACATACTCAAAGAAGAAGAAGCCGCCTATCGTGGCCAAACCGACCAGCGCCACCAGTGCGGCGGCGGTCGCCGTCGCATCCTTGCGGATCAGTGAAAGTGCGTCGGTCATCGAGAGCGTCCTTCAACTTCCATCAGCGCGGCATTAGCGCAGGTTGTCGCCTGGATCGCTCGAAGGTGGTGCCCCTGGCCGGACTCGAACCAGCACACCTTGCGGTACCTGATTTTGAGTCAGGCGCGTCTACCAATTCCGCCACAGGGGCATCTTTCACCGCGCAGGGCTGAGCCGGAAGCCCGCCGCCTGCGCTTGCGGCCGGGATAATAGCGAGGCGCGCCCGAGGGTCAACGGGCAGCGTCGGACATTCGTGGTGTGGCCTTTGCCGGGTAGGTGTGGCGCTTTCGGGGCGGCGAGAGCGCCGTTTCGCCCCCGTTGGCGCCGCATGACGATGCGGACAAACCGCAAACATCTGCCCGGGACAAGCAACCGCGCGAGCCTGCACAGGAACCATCTGTGCTGCTGCATTGTTAATCACGTGACTCAGAGGGACATAGGAGCAAAGCACATGATGAGAACAGCGGTCATCGCGGCGGTGGCAGCCGCGTCATTCGCCCTCGCCGTTCCCGGAGCGGCCGAGGCACGTATGGCCAATCCCGGCCTCAACACGGCGACCCCATCGGCGACGCTGGATGTGCAATATTATCGGCACCGTTACTATCGCCGACATCATCCTCGCTATTATCGCCATCACCGCCGGCACCGCCGTTGCTGGAATGAACGCGTCCGCGTTCGCGTGCCGGGCGGCTATTTCGTCTGGCGCACCCATCGCCGCTGCGGTTGGCGCTATTACTAGGCCATGACCATTGCCGCGGGGCGGCGTCCGGCGCCACCCCGCGCCTTGCGCGCTGCCCTACTCACAACGAGTTGGCATTCTGGCGGCCAAATGCCGCTTCCATTTCGCGGCGCGTTCTCACCGCGACATCCATGGCGTCGTAATCGACGTCACTCCATTTGAGCGCGGCGCCCTCGGCTATGTCCGTCTTGAGCCTGACATTGTGGGCAAGGCCGAGCGGCAACAGGCCACGATCGAGCGATATGTCCGCCGACGTCTGCTTGCCCCAGACGCAGAAGCCGCCCTCGCCGTCGAGCATCTCGCCGGCCTTGAGCGTCTTCTTCGCGGTCGCCACCACGTCGGAGCGAAAGGCGCTCGGCGCGCCAGTCGGCTCATGGCGCAACGCGCAGGACGCGACCGAAATCCCAAGCTCGAGCCCGATCATGTGGATCGGCCGATACAGCGCGGCGTATTTGCCGGTCTTGTCCGGCAGCATGGCGTATTCCTTGAAGCAGCGCCGCGCATAATCGGTCTCACCTTCGAATACGACATAGGTGCCGAGGGCGAGGTGATGCGGCACGTCGGTGCCGTCGCGATAGACCGAGGACGTGACTTCTGTAACGCCCTCACCTTCAAGTGTGCCGCCATCCGCTTTCGGCTTGCAGATATCGGCCAGCTCGAACCGCGTGGCCGGCGGGAAATGCAAACCATCCGATTGCGGCCGCAAGCCCGTTGCGTTGCAGACGGCGGTCATCTCGATGCCGGACTTGGTGCCATCGACGAAGGAATTGAACATCTTCGGATTGATCGATTTGCGATCTTTGATGGCCAGATATTTGTCGAGGATGTCCCAGACATTGTCCGGGTTGGACTGGTGATAATGCGGCTCGTAGCGCGTGCCTTTGCCGGCGGCGATCACCTTGAAGCCCGCGGCGCGCGCCCAATCGACCTGTTCGCAGATCAGAGCCGGCTGGTCGCCCCAGGCTAGGGAATAGACCACACCGGCGGCCTTGGCCTTGCGCGCTAGGAGCGGGCCGGCCACCGCGTCGGCCTCGACATTGACCATGACGATGTGCTTGCCGTGCACGACCGCGGCGAGACAGTGCTGGATGCCGGCGGTTGGCACGCCGGTCGCTTCGACAATCACCTCAACGCGCGGGTCGGCGATCAGGGCCATCGCATCATCGGTCACCAGCGTCGCTCGTTTGGCGTGAGCGTCGTCGAGCGACGCCGCGCCATACAGCGCGTCCGGCCAACCGACGGTCTTAAGTTGGGCTCTGGCGCGGGCGACATCGAGATCGGCGACGCCGACAACGTGCATGCCGGCGGTGAGCCGCGCCTGACACAGATACATGGTGCCGAACTTGCCGGCACCGATGACGCCGACGGTAACCGGCCGGCCGGCGGCTTCACGGTCGAGCAGTTTGGCGTGCAGATTCATGAACGTTTGCTCCCTCGCGCCTTTTTATGGAGCAAACCGAAACACGCCATGCGCGCCCGCACAAGACATGGCGGCCGCAAAGGCGGCAACGGAATTTACTGGCAGAGGGCACGAGACACAAAGGTCTCGGTCCGGCACTCGGGCCCGGAGTTGCGGCCGGCCAGATAGACCTTCGCCGGACAGACCTCCGCGGTGGTCATGTCGGCGCTGGTACCGCTTCCGAAGCCGCGCTTCTTGCACATCGCGGTGGCGGCGGCGACGCAATCGGGCGCTCCGTTCGGCGCAAGCTTGCAAACCTCATGCCCGGTCACGACGCGCGCCGCCGGAATACGCACAACGGCTCCGGCGGCATCCTTTGCGCCCTCGACCGTGGACTGGGCGGCGACACCGGCTTCATGACCGAAGTTCTGAACGCCCTTGCCTGCATCCTTGAAGGACGAACTCAGGTTGTCGCCCTGGCGATCGAGCCAGCGGCCGATGCCCTCCAGCAGGCCCGGCTCGCCGGGCTGCTGATGCGGTACCGTTTGTCGGGCTGGGGACTCGTGCCGTTCCTGCTGCTGCGGCTGCTCCCGCATTTGCAGTTGCGGCTGCTGCGCCTGCGCGCCGGACGCCACGCCGGCCAGAAGCCACGCGATAACGACCGCGGCTCGCACCACGTCCGATCTTGCAAGGTCACATGCGCCCCAAAGCATCCCGGTCGCGCCCCGCTGGGCCAGTCAGAAATCGAACTCGCGCAATGTACAAATACCTATGATAGGCGAATGGCGGAATTGAGGAAAATCGTTTCCGTCAGAACAAGTATACCGCCGCCACCAGACCGGCAACGACCACCGCGGCACCGAGGGTGGTCCACAGACCGAGCCGCTTCTCGATGGTTTCGCGGGCCTGATCGCCGTAGCGGTGCAGCAGGAAGGCCACGACAAAGAAACGGGTGGCCCGCGCGATGATCGAGAAAATCACGAACAGGAAAATGTTGTAGCCGGCAAAGCCCGAGGTAATCGTCACGACCTTGTAGGGGATCGGCGTCAGGCCCTTGAGCAGAATGATCCAGGCGCCCCATTCGTTATAGGCATGCCGGAAGGTTTCGACCTTATCGCCATAGCCATACAGATGGATCAGCCAGGCTCCGATGGAGTCGTAAAGCAGGGCACCGATGGCGTAGCCGACAAGCCCGCCCACCACGGACGCCACCGTCGCCACGGCAGCAAAGAAGTACGCCCGCTTCGGATGCGCGAGCGACATCGGAATCAGCATCACGTCGGGCGGGATTGGAAAAAACGAGCTTTCCGCAAAGGCAATTCCGGCCATGCTCCACATGGCATGCGGCTTGTGGGCGGCGTCGATGCACCCGTCATAAAGACGGCGCAGCAAACTGCGGGGCGGGGCGGCCTCAAGAGTCATGCGATACCCAATGGAGGTGAATTGTGACGGCGGGACGACGGACGGCCCATTTGCCCGGTTTTACCGGCGCTTGCGAGCCCGTGCCGGTTGCAGCGGAACGACCTTCGCGGCGGACTTCGGTCTGGACATCGGTTTGACCAGGTCCTTTGGCAATTTTTCGGCAATGCCGAAAAGCTGCTCGCGCCGGCGCATTTCCGACCAGACGTCGTCCGGGGTGACCCCGGCATGCACCCAGAGGACAACCAGGTTGTAAAGCAGGTCCGCACTCTCCCGGACCACGGCATCGGGCTGACCATGCATGGCATCGATGACGACTTCAACCGCCTCTTCGGCCAGTTTCTTGGCCATTTTGGCCCCGCCGGCCTGCAGCAGTTTGGCCGTGCGCGACTTCGCCGGATCCGCGCCACGCGCGGCCAGGACGGCGGTGTGAAGTCGGGAAATCGAATCAGCCATGCCGCACCATAGCTGATCGACTCCCAACGGATGTTAAATAAATCTGGGGTCGGATCGATTTTGCCCGCGGGCGCAGGCTTTTTGGGATTCAGGCCGGCAGGACCGCCGCCACGTCGAAGGGGGCAGACCGCCCTGGCGGCCCACCCCCCTCTATGCAGCTCCGGACGAGAGCGATGGCCGCTTAGCGCTCTGGCACGCTGACGCCATAGCGCGGATTGGGATAGACGCTTTGACCGCCGTTGAACGGACCCGGGCCGCGCCCGCCGTAATATTGGTGATGATAACGCGGCGCGGAGTGATAAACCGGGCCTGGCCCCCCGTAGTAATAACCGTCGTCGTAGTAGTAGCGGTCGCGATAGGCGTCCTGCGCCGCCATGCCGGCGATTGCGCCGAACAGACCCAAAACGGCGGCCGCAGCGGCCGGGTTGCCGCGGTGAACACGGCGGTGCTTCTTTTTCGAGGCGACCTGGATGACCTGCGCGTCGTTTTGCATCGACGGCAGCGAAGCATGCGGCGGCGCTGCCAACGCGGTGTTCATGCCGAGCGAACTGACCGCCATCACGGTGACCACTGTCGCGGCAATCGGAATTCTCGTCTTCATGGCGTCACTCCCTGCGTTCCCTCTGCGGGATCTGTTTATTCAACGCGTGGAGACGTCGAATCCTGTGCTCGCTCACGGAACCTTGAAGAGAAGACGCGGCCGACGGGTCGTCGGCTGTTTAATTCCGACCGGATATCAATACGTTATTCGCCCTCAGCCAGCAGCGTCGCATTGCCTCCGGACGCGGCGGTATTGACCGTTACCACCTGCTCCAACGCGAAGCGGGCCAGATAGTTCGGCCCGCCGGCCTTTGGGCCGGTACCGGACAGACCGTTACCACCGAACGGCTGCGAGCCGACGACAGCACCGATCATGTTGCGGTTGACGTAGACATTGCCGTTCGACAGCGACGCCGCGACCTCGGCAATCGTCGCCTCGATGCGCGAGTGAATGCCGAGCGTGAGGCCATACCCATTTCCGGCGACGTCGCCGAGAAGCGCTTTCAGCGCCCCCGGCCGCCAGCGCACCACGTGCAGTACCGGACCGAACACTTCTTCCTTCAGGTCTGCCGCCCGCGCCAGTTCGACGACGGCCGGCGCGACGAACGTTCCCTGCCCCTGCGGTGCGTCGGCGCGGAAGCGCACAGCACCGCGCTTGTCTTGTGCCGCGATCCAGGTATCGAGTTTCGTCTTGGCCTCAGCGTCGATCACTGGTCCGACATGGGTCGCCAAGTCACGCGGATCGCCGATCGCAAGTTCAGCGGCGGCGCCTTCGATCATCGCCAGCATACGATCGGCTACGTCATCCTGCACGCACAAGAGCCGCAGCGCCGAGCAGCGCTGGCCGGCGGAACGGAACGCCGACATCACGACATCGTCGGTCACCTGCTCCGGCAACGCAGTGGCGTCGACGATCATGGCATTGATGCCGCCGGTCTCGGCGATCAGCGGCACGATCGGACCGTCCTTGGCGGCGAGCGCGCGATTTATGATTCGCGCCACTTCGGTCGAGCCGGTGAAGGCGACGCCGGCAACCGCGGCATGCGCGGTAAATGCGGCACCAACCCTGCCATCGCCCGGCGCCAGATGCAGCGCGCCGACGGGAATGCCGGCCTGGTGCATCAGCTTCACGGCTTCAAAGGCGATCAGCGGCGTTTGCTCGGCGGGCTTGGCGACGACGGCGTTGCCGGCGACCAGCGCCGCGGCAACCTGACCGGTGAAAATCGCCAGCGGAAAATTCCACGGACTGATGCAGACGAACACACCGCGGCCGCGCGTGCGCAGTTGATTGCTTTCGCCGGTCGGTCCCGGCAGCGCACGTGGCGTCAGTTCGCGCAAAGCCTGCGCCGCGTAATAGCGGCAGAAATCGGCGGCCTCGCGGACTTCCGACAGACAATCGTCGAGAGTCTTGCCGGCTTCGCTCTGCAACAGCGCAATGAGCCGGCCGCGATTGTGCTCGATCAGATCGGCGGTGCGATCGAGCGCGGCGGCGCGGACCTCGACCCGCGTTGCACTCCATACCGGAAAGCCGGCACCGGCCGCCGCCATAATGCGGCCGACCACGGCGTCGTCGCATTCCTCGACGCTGCCGACCGGTTGGCCGTCGATCGGCGATACGACATCGCGCCGCCTGCCCGCGACCTTGACGCCATCGACCAGCGGCGCGGCATCAACGCGGACAGGCGCCTTGGCAATGTCCTCGCGCAGCGCAGCGAGCGCCTTGGCGTCGCCGAATTCGACGCCGGACGAATTCGTCCGCTCCGGCGCGAACAAATCGCGTGGCAACGGAATATGCGAATGCCGCGCGCGCGCCGGATCGCCGATCCAGGCCTGCGGGCGCTTGAGAATGTCGGCGACCGGCACATCGGGATCGGCCGCAACCGACACGAAAGACGAATTGGCGCCGTTCTCCAGCAGACGGCGCACCAGATAGGCCAGTAGGTCGGCATAGCCGCCGACCGGCGCATAGACGCGGCAGGAAAGCTGCGGCTTCTCGGCGAGCAGCGCGGCGTAGAGCGCGTCGCCCATGCCGTGCAGGCGCTGAAATTCGAAGCCGCTCAGATCGCCATTGGCGCCGCCGGCGTCTTCGAGCACGCTGGCGATGGTCAGCGCGTTGTGGGTGGCAAATTGCGGATAGATGCGCGGTCGCAGGCTGAGCAGCTTGCGGGCGCATTCGCCGTAGCTCAGGTCGGTCATCGCCTTGCGCGTGAACACCGGATAGTCATCAAGGCCGCGTTCCTGCGCGCGCTTGACCTCGGTGTCCCAGTAGGCGCCCTTGACCAGCCGCACCATCAGCCGCCGGTCCAGCGTTTCGGCGAGGCCCGCGATCCAGTCGATCACCGCCGGCGCGCGTTTCTGATAGGCCTGGATCGCCAGACCGAAACCGTCCCAGCCCTTGAGCGAGGAATCGCGCAAGGTCGCCTCAACGACGTCGAGCGACAATTCGAGGCGGTCGGCTTCCTCGGCATCGACGGTGAAGTTGAGATCGTAGCCTTTCGCCTGGCGCGCGAGGTCGAGGAGGCGCGGCGGCAGTTCGCGCATCACGCGCTCATGCGACAGCGCCTCGTAGCGCGGATGCAGCGCCGACAGCTTGACCGAGATGCCGGGGCGGCGCGGCAGCGCCTCGTTGCCGGCGGCCTTGCCGATGGCGTCGATCGCCCTGGCGTAGGATTGCCAATAGCGCTCGGCATCGGCCGCGGTGCGGGCGCCCTCGCCCAGCATGTCGAAGGAGTAGAGAAACTGACGAGCCTCGCCGGCTCGGGAAAGCGCGTCCTGGATGGTCTGGCCGAGCACGAAATGCGAGCCGAGCAGCTTCATCGCCTGCCGCGTGGCGGTGCGAACCGCCGGCAGACCGAGCCGCTTCACCAGCGTATCGACGATGCCTTCCGGCGTTTCGCCCGGCGCAATCACCCGCGCCGTGGTCGCCAGCGCCCAGGCCGAAGCCGAGACCAGCAAGGTGCCGTTCTTGCGATCCTGATGATCCCAGTCGCCGTCCTTGAGCTTGTCCTCAATCAAGCGGTCGGCGGTGGCTCCATCGGGAATGCGCAGCAGCGCTTCCGCCAGCACCATCAGCGCCAGCCCCTCCTTGGTCGAGAGCGCGTAGGCGTGGAGGAAGTCCTCGACGCCGCCGAGACCACCGGAACGACTGCGGATCGCCTCTATCAAGCGGGTGGCTTGCGCGTCGATACGGGCGTCGGCGGCGGCGTCACGTTTGGCCTGGCCGAGCAGCCGGCGGGCGACGATCTCATCGGCGGGAGCGTAGTCGGCACGGAAGGGGCTGAAGGATGGCATGATCTGACCTGATTTTTCTGATCCGTAGGCCAGCTTTAATAGTGATACTATCTATTATTTTTGCTATTACATAGCGATAATCACCAGAAATTGGACAATAATAGTGATTTCAGAAATTGACAAAACCGACCGCCGTCTGCTCGCTGAGCTGCAACGTGACGGCCGAATCGCCGTCGTCGCGCTGGCCGAGAAGCTCGGCCTGTCGCCGACTGCGACCACCGAACGGCTCCGCCGGCTGACCCGCGACGGCTTCATCCTCGGCTATTCCGCCCGGCTGAACCCGGAGAAGCTTGACCGCGGACTGCTGATCTTCATCGAGGTGAAACTCGACCGCACCACGCCCGACGTATTCGACCGTTTCGCCAAGGCGGTCGCCCGGGCGCCGGAAGTTCTCGAATGCCACATGGTGGCCGGAGGATTTGATTACCTTGTCAAGATCCGCATCGCCGACATGAATGCCTATCGCCGGTTTCTTGGCGACGTGCTGCTGGCGCTGCCGGGCGTGCGCGAGAGCCATACCTACGCGGTGATGGAAGAGGTGAAGAACTCAGCGGCCCTGCCGGTCTGAGCGAGGACGGCGGGCGGGCTGCGACAATTTCGTCGCAGGCTGTAAATCCTGAGGGGCTTTGCCTTGCTCTTTGCAGCGGCTTGTTCTTTTCTATTGGTGATCAACAAATTCAGGCCAAGACCGCATCGCCGGGTGCGCGGGGGCCGCGACCAAAAGGATCTCATTCCATGCGCGCTTTCGATGCCGGCCAGCCGGCGCGGTCCGGTAAATCGGCAACATCCGGAATTCTGGTGAAATCGGCCGTCGTCCTCGCCCTCGCCGCGGTGGTGGCGGCCGGCGCCGCCACCACCGATGCCCGCGCGCAAGAGACCAGCATCAAATTCAGCCTCGACTTCAAATTCGAGGGGCCCTCGGCGCCGTTCCTGGTGCCGCTCGACAAGGGCTACTACAAGGCCGAAGGACTGAACGTCACCATCGACAGCGCCGCCGGTTCGCTCGAGCCGATCAACCGCGTCGCCTCAGGCACCTATGACATGGGCTTCGGTGACATCAACTCGCTGATCAAGTTCCGAGACGCCAACCCGGGCACGCCGATCAAGGCGGTGTTCATGGTCTACAACAAGCCGCCCTTCGCCATTATCGGCCGCAAGAGCCGCGGCGTCGTGAAGCCGAAGGACCTCGAAGGCAAGAAGCTCGGCGCGCCGGCGCCGGACGGCGCTTACGCGCAGTGGCCGATCTTCGTCGAGGCCAACGGCATCGACGCTTCCAAGGTGACGATCGAAAACGTCGGCTTCCCGGTACGCGAGCCGATGCTGGCGGCTGGCCAGGTCGACGCCATTACCGGCTTCTCGTTCTCGTCCTTCATCAACCTGAAGGAAAAGGGCGTCGCCGTCGACGACATCACCGTGCTGCTGATGGCGGATTACGGCGTCAACCTCTACGGCAACGCTATCATCGTGAATCCGAAATTTGCCGCCGAGCATCCCAATGCGGTGAAGGGCTTCCTCAAGGCCTATATCAAGGGCCTGCGTGACACGATCAAGTCGCCGACGACAGCCGTCGAGTCCGTGCTCAAGCGCAACGACATCGCCAAGAAGGCGACCGAACTGGAGCGCCTCACCATGGCGCTCAACGACAACATCGTGACGGCGGAAGTGAAGAAGGACGGCTTCGGCGGCGTCGATGCGGCGCGCTTCGCCAAGGCCATCGACCAGATCGGCCTGACCTACAAATGGAAGAACGCCAAGCCGAAGATGGAGGACATCTTCGATGCGTCCTATCTGCCGCCGGCCGCTGATCGCAAATTCTGACGGTGCCGCACGCATGGTCCCGAAAACGGCACGCTGGTTTTCGGAACTGCGGCGCGCACGGTAAGAATCGATGACCGCTTTCGTTTCCCTGGAAAACGTCAGCCATGCCTATGCCGGCGCGGAAGGTGCCCCGGCCGTGGAGGGGCTGACACTCGATGTTGCCGAAGGCGAATTCGCCGCGGTGGTCGGCCCTTCTGGCTGCGGCAAGTCCACGTTGATGAAACTCGCCACCGGGCTGCAGTTTCCCTTCAAGGGCACGGTGACGGTCGCCGGCGAACGCGTCAGCAAACCGGTGAAGATCGCCGGCATGGCATTCCAGGCACCGACCTTGCTGCCATGGCGCACGACACTGGACAATCTGCTGCTGCCTTTGGAGATCGTCGAGCCCTATCGACGCGAGATGCGCCGGCGCAAGCCGGAGTTCGCGGAGCGCGCCAATAACCTGCTCGGCTCGGTCGGTCTGCGCGACCAGGGCGGCAAGTTTCCCTGGGAACTTTCGGGCGGCATGCAGCAGCGCGCCTCACTGTGCCGCGCGCTGATCCACGAACCGAAGCTCCTGATGCTCGATGAGCCGTTCGGCGCGCTCGATGCTTTCACGCGAGAGGAATTGTGGTGCGTAATCCGCGACCTGCATGCCTCGCGCAAGATCACCGTCATCCTGGTGACGCACGATTTGCGCGAAGCGGTGTTCCTCGCCGACCGCATCTTCGTGATGTCGGCGCGGCCGGGCCGCGTCATCGCCGAACGCCGCATTGAACTGCCGCGGCCGCGCGACCTTGAAGTGACCTTCACCACGCCATTCCAGGACATCGTGCACGAGCTGCGCGCCCACATCGTCAAGGCGCGGCAATGACGATGACCCGCGCCAACCTCCTCATCAAAGCCTCGCCCTGGCTGTTCACCATCGGCCTGCTCCTTTTCTGGGAAGCGGTGGTGCGCGCCTTCAACATCCCAACGTTCTTCCTGCCGCCGCCGAGCCTGATCGCGCAGGCCTTCGTCGAGTTCTGGGGCCCGATCGCGCGCAATTCCTGGATTACGCTGGAAACGACGCTCATCGGCTTCGGTCTCGCCGTCGGCTTCGGCTTATTGCTCGGCCTGGTGGTCGGCTGGTCGCGCGCGATCTACGCCGGGCTGTACCCCCTGATGATCGGGTTCAATGCCATTCCCAAGGTGGCGCTGGTGCCGATTCTAGTGCTGTGGTTCGGCATCGGCTTCGTGCCAGCCGTGCTGACGGCTTTCCTGATCTCGTTCTTCCCGATTGTGGTGAACGTTGCGACCGGGCTGGCCACCATCGAGCCGGAGCTCGAGGACGTACTCAAGGCGCTGGGCGCCTCCAAGCTCGACATCATGCGCAAAGTGGGCATCCCGCGCACCCTGCCCTACTTCTTCGGCTCCCTGAAGGTGGCGATTACGCTCGCCTTCGTCGGCTCGGTGATCTCGGAGAGCGTGGCGTCGAATTACGGCATCGGCAATCTGATGCTGCAGGCGCAGGCCCAGTTCCAAGTGCCGCTGATCTTCGCCGGTCTGGTCGCGCTCGCCGTCGAGGGCATCGTCATGTACGCACTGATGGCCGTGCTGGAAAAGCGCATGACGCGCTGGGCTCAGCGTTCCGGCTTCAGCCAGACCTAAGCCCATGCACTGCCCGCGCTCAGGCCGCCGTGTCCTTGCTGGCGAGCAGGTTGAGTGCGGCCTTGGGCTTGGCCGGAACCTGGATCAGCCGACGCACGGTCGCGGAAATGTCGTCGGCCAGCGCCTCGTAGATCTCGCGCGGCCCGCCCTCGCGCACGAAGACGCCGGAATAAAGATCGGGCAAAGGCGGCAATGGCAGATCGTCGCCGATAATGAGGCCCCCTTCGATGGCGCGGCGGCGGGTAATCGGCATGACGCCGAGGCCGGCGGAAACCGCGCCCGATAAGGTGGCGACGACGGGCGCGGTAAAGACTTCTTCCCACTCCATGCCGGCGGCGCGCAGGGCCGACACGGCGACTCGGTGATGGACGCTCGGTTCGCCATTTGTAATCAGCGGCACACGCTCGCCCGGCATGATGCGGGTTTGCGGACCGCGAACCCAGACCAGCGGCGCCGTCCAGCAATCTCGGGCGTCCTTGGGCTCGATCGCGGTCAGACCGATGAACAGGTCGAGTTCGCCACTGCGCAACTGCCGCGTCATGGTGTCGCTGTCGGCAGCACTAACGTTGAAGCGCAACGTCGGATTGGCTGCGCGGAAACGCCTGAGAACTTCCGGAAGGACCATCGCCACGAAATCGCTCGAGGTGCCGATCCGCACCATGAGGTCAGGGCCGGCGCTGGCGCCGCCGAGATGAACAATCTGATCGTTGATCGACAGAAGCCGGCGAGCGTAGCTGACCACGACCTCGCCATGCGATGTCAGACTTACGCCCTGTACCGACCGATCGATGATGTCCTCGCCGAGCAGATACTGCAGGCGCTTGATCTGAGCGCTCACGGCCGGCTGCGTCACCCCCAGTGACATCGCCGCCTTGGTGAAACTGCGGTGATCGACCACCGCGACAAGCGTACGTAACAAGTCCGTCGGAATATTCGTCATGGCGCCCGTACCCCCCAAGCGACCCGTTTATACAACCTACAGTTCATATAACGAAACATTAGCACGACCATTCATGCGATCAATTTCCCAGTCGCAACAGGTTGTGCAAGCGAATCGAGTTGTGTCGAGGTTACTACACGCAATAGTAGTAGCAAAACCTGTCCGTTAGTCGAAGGCAAAAAGGAGTCCGGGCGGCGTTTCATTCCGCCGCCACGCCGCAATTACTTGATGCGCTCGAGAATACTGACGTAGTTGGCGACGGCGGTTCCGCCCATATTGAAAATGCCGCCGAGGCGCGCATTCTTCACTTGGAGGTCGCCCGCAGTTCCCGTGAGTTGCATCGCCGTCAGCGCGTGCATCGACACGCCGGTGGCGCCAATCGGGTGCCCCTTGGCCTTGAGCCCGCCGGATGGATTGACCGGCAGCCTGCCGTCCTTCTGTGTCCAGCCTTCCTTGATGGCGCGCGCGCCCTCGCCCTCGCCCGTCAGCCCCATCGCTTCGTATTCGATGAGTTCGGCGATGGTGAAGCAGTCATGGGTTTCAACAAAAGACAGGTCGTCGAGCTTCAGGCCAGCCTTGCTCAGCGCTCGTTGCCAGCCGACCGCGCAGCCTTCGAATTTCAGGATGTCGCGCTTGGCCACCGGCAGGAAGTCCTGCACGTGCTCGGCAGCGCGGAATGCAACCGCCTTCTTCATGCGCAACGCGGTTTCGATATCGGCCAGCACCACTGCCGCCGCGCCGTCGGACACCAGCGAACAGTCAGTACGCTTGAGCGGACCCGCAACAAACGGATTCTTCTCGCTTTCATTGCGACAGAAGTCGTAGCCGAGATCTTTGCGCATCTGCGCATACGGGTTGCCGACGCCGTTCTTGTGGTTCTTGGCCGCGATCATGGCCAGGGCGTCGGACTGGTCGCCGTATTTCTGGAAATAGAGCCCGGCGATCTGGCCGAACACGCCGGCGAAACCACCCTCGATATTGGCCTCATCGCGCACATAGGAGGCCTTGAGCAGGTTCCTTCCGACCTCCGGTCCGGGCGTCGTCGTCATCTGTTCGACGCCGACCGCGAGGACGACCCGTGCCGTCTTGGCGTCGATCGCCTTGATGCCCTGGTGCACGGCGGCCGAACCGGTGGCGCAGGCGTTCTCGACCCGCAAGGCGCGCTTGAAACGCAAGTCGGGAGAGGCCTGCAGCACCAGCGACGCGGTAAAATCCTGCGGCGAGAAGCCCGCGTTGAAGTGTCCGAGCACGATCTCGTCGACGTCCTTGGCCTCGATACCGGCATCGGCCAGGGCGTCAGTCGCCACCTTGACGATGAGACTCTCGACGGTCTCACCCGTGAGCTTACCAAACGGGCTATGGGCCCAGCCGACGATTGCCGCAGTCATTGCCTTCTCCCGGTATCCCTTGCCGAATTTTAGTCGTATTAAACGGCGACTTTGAGCCGTCTCGATTGACGATAACCTTATATGCATTGGCGGGCGGCTTTGCGTCACGCCGCAAGCTTAGATAGCGTAGAACCGCGGTTCGCGGAACCCGCCCGATTCCCGGGTTCCCGCCCTGGTTTTGTGCCCTCGATCGCCCGACCGGAACGCAACATTGTTCACATCAAGCCATCGTCCCCGCCGCCTGCCCCTCGCCCTTATCAGCATCCTTGCGGGGGTGCTCATTGGCGTTACGGCAGCCGGTCGCGCCCATGCCGAGGCCCAGCTTCTGGTCGACGCGGCGACCGGCAAAGTGCTGCATGCCGAGAATGCCACGTATCCGTGGTATCCGGCTTCCGTCACCAAGCTGATGACGCTCTACACCACCCTGCGTCTGATCCAGGAAAAGAAGGTCACCTTCGACACCTTGATGACGGTGACCAAGGACGCTGCGGCGCAGCAGCCGACCAAGATGGGCTTCAAGGTCGGCACCCAGGTCACGATCGATAACGCGATCAAGATGCTGATGGTGAAGTCGGCGAACGACATCGCGGTCACGATCGCCGAAAATCTCGGCGGCTCGATCGAGGGCTTCGCCGACATGATGAACGCCAATGCCCGGCGCCTTGGCATGACGCAATCGAACTTCGTCAATCCGAACGGCCTGCCGGCGGAAAACCATGTGTCGTCGGCGCGCGACCTCGCCATCCTGGCCCGCGCCCTGATCAACGACTTCCCGCAGGACGACGCCTATCTGCATGTCCATGCCATCCGCTACGGCAACCGGATCATGCGTAACTACAACACGCTGCTCGACCGCTATCCCGGCGCCGATGGCATGAAGACCGGGTTCATCTGCGCCTCCGGTTACAATGTCGTCGCATCCGCCACCCGCAATGGCCGGCGCCTGATCGCCGTCGTGCTCGGCTCCTATTCGGGCGCGACTCGCGCGCAAAAGGCGGCCCAACTTCTCGAGAGCGGGTTCAACAGCAGCGGGCTGAACTGGCTTACGCCGTCGCTCGGCACCGTCGACCAGCTCGCGCCGATCGACGCGCCGCCGCCCAACCTGCGCGACGAGATGTGCGGCAGCCATCGACGCAAACCGCCTTCGGAAGACAATCAGGAAGAGGAAGAAAGCGCCGACGCCAGCACCTCGAATGTGCCGGGTGGCGGCCCAGCTTTCATGCTGTCCAGCCTGAAGCCGTCCGCTGCCAAATTCGTGCTCGGCCCGCCGGTCGAAACCGTGCCGCCGGTTGTGGTGTTCACTGGCCCGGCCAATCATCCCGATCCGGTCGTCGCCGCGACGCCGCACAAGAAGAAAAAAAGGGTCGCCGCCAAATCGACCGGCGAGACGGCACCTGCCACGGCCAAGCCGACATCGAAGAAGACGGCGAAGAAACCCGCCAAGCCGAAGGTTTCGTCGGCCAACCAATGAACGAGGTCGTCACCAGTCCCGGCGCCGCGCGGCGGGGCCCGCCCGAGCCTATTCCGCTGTCGCTGCTGACCGGCTTTCTCGGCGCCGGCAAGACGACGCTACTCAATCGTCTGCTGAAGGACGAGGCGCTCGCCAACACCGCCGTCATCATCAACGAATTCGGCGAGGTCGGCCTCGACCATCTGCTGGTCGATTACATCGACGACAATACCGTACTGCTGCAATCCGGCTGCCTGTGCTGTACCATGCGCGGCGACCTGGTCGATGCGCTGGAGAAGCTTTTGCGCGATCTCGACAATGGCCGGGTCAAGTTCTCGCGCGTACTGCTGGAAACCACCGGGCTCGCCGATCCGGCGCCGGTGCTGCACACCGCGATGGTGCATCCCTATCTGGTCAAGCGCTTCCGGCTCGACGGCGTCATCACCGTGGTCGACGCCGTCAACGGCGACAGGACCCTCGACGAGCACATCGAAGCGGTCAAGCAGGCCGCGGTCGCCGACCGCATCGTGCTGACCAAGACCGATATCGCCAGCCCCACGGAGGCGCAGCGGCTGATCGAGCGGCTCAAGGCGCTCAATCCGGCGGCGGTGATCCTGGACGCGGCGCGGGGCGAAGCGACCGCGGACCGGCTGATCCATTGCGGGCTCTATGACCCATCGCGCAAGATTCCCGATGTCGGCAAGTGGCTCGCCGCCGAGGCTTATGAAGCGCCGCATGGTCATGACCACGAGCACGGCCATGAACATCACGGCCACCACCATCATCACCACCATCACGACATCAACCGCCATGACGAGCACATCGGCTCCTTCGTTCTGCGCACCGACAAGCCGATCGCCGGCGGTACGCTCGACATGTTCCTGGAACTGCTGCTGTCGACCTATGGCGCGCAAATTCTGCGGCTCAAGGGCATTGTGAACGTCGCCGAACACCCGGAGACGCCGCTGGTGGTGCATGGTGTGCAACACGTGCTTCACCCGCCGGCGCGCCTGCCGCAATGGCCGGACGCCAATCACACGACGCGGCTGGTGTTCATCGCCAAGGACTTGCCGCAGCGCACCGTAAGCGACCTGTTCGACGCTTTCATCGGCGTCGCCAGGACCGATCGGCCCGACCGTACCGCCCTGACCGAAAATCCGCTGGTGCCATTCGGCGGCCGGTGAGGGCCCGCGGGCGCGGCGTTTTGGCGCGAGCGCGTCCGCCTCTTGCACCGAACCTCGAACCGATTGATGCTTCAACGCAGTTGCGCCATATCAGGGTGGCACTGCGGGGGAACGTCATGGAGAGGATCTGGCTGCGCAATTATCCGCCGGGCGTGCCTGCCGACATCGATCCCAGCCTCTATCCTTCGCTCGTCGCCTTGTTCGAGGAAAGCTTCAAGGCCTTCGGCGACGAGACCGCCTTCGTCTGCATGGACAAGGCGTTGACCTATCGCGAATTCGAGCAAACCTCGCGCGCCTTCGCCGCCTATCTGCAGGGACTTGGCCTCGCCCGTGGCACGCGCATCGCGATCATGATGCCGAACGTGCTGCAAACCCCGGTCGCCGTCACCGGCGCTCTGCGCGCCGGCATGACGGTGGTCAACGTCAATCCCCTGTACAAGCCACGCGAACTGGAATTCCAGCTCAAGGATTCCGGCGCCGAAGTGATCGTGGTGCTGGAGAACTTCGCCAAGGTCGTCGAGGAGGCGATCCCTGGCACGCCGGTAAAGCATGTCATCGTCGCCAGCATGGGCGACATGCTCGGCACGCTCAAGGGCGCGGTCGTCAATCTCGTGGTGCGGCACGTGAAGAAAATGGTGCCGCGCTATTCTTTGCCGCAAGCCATGGCCTTCAACGACGTCCTGGCGCGCGGCCGTGTTGGCGCCTATGCGCGTCCCGACGTCGGGCCCGACGATATCGCTTTCCTGCAATATACCGGCGGCACCACCGGCGTCGCCAAGGGCGCGATCCTGTTGCATCGCAATTTGGTCGCCAACATGCTGCAGGTCGATGCCTGGTATCAGCCGATGGTCGACCTGCCGCCGCCGATCGACAAGCTCGTGATCCTGACAGCGTTGCCGCTTTATCACATCTTCGCGCTGACGGCGTGCTTCCTGTTCGGTGTGCGCAAGGGCGCAGTCTGCCTGCTCATCCCCAATCCGCGCGACATACCGGGTCTGATCAAGGAGCTGAAGAAAACCAAGGTCAACTCCTTCCCCGCGGTGAACACCCTGTTCAACGCCTTGCTGCATCACCCCGATTTCAAGTCGGTCGACTGGAGCCTGCTGAAATGTTCGATCGGCGGCGGCATGGCCGTGCAGCAGCAGGTCGCGGAACTTTGGGTCAGAGCGACCGGCCGACCGATCATCGAAGGCTATGGTCTGTCGGAGACCTCGCCGGTGCTGACCTGCAACCGCGGTGATATTCACGAATTCACCGGCACCATCGGCTTCCCAGTACCGTCGACCGAGATTTCCATCCGCGACGACGCCGGTCATGAAGTGCCGCTCGGCGAGCATGGCGAAATCTGCGCGCGCGGCCCGCAGGTCATGCCAGGCTATTGGAACAAGCCGAACGAGACCGCTTTGGTGATGACGCAGGACGGCTTCTTCCGCACCGGCGATATCGGCGTGATGGATGACCGGGGCCGGATCAAGATCGTCGACCGCAAGAAGGACATGATCTCGGTGTCCGGCCTGAAGGTGTTTCCGAACGAAGTCGAAGACCAGGCGATGATGCAAGGCCAGATCGCCGAATGCGCGGCCGTTGGCGTGCCGGATGAACACTCCGGCGAAGCGGTGAAATTGTTCGCGGTCAAGAAGTCGGCCGATCTGACCGAACACGACGTGCAGGCCTTCCTGCGCGCCAAGCTGGCGGCGTATAAGGTGCCGAAATACGTCGAGTTCAGGAACGAATTGCCGAAGACCAATGTCGGCAAGATCCTGCGCCGAGCGCTAAGGGATGGCGAATGAGCGATAAAAATGTGGCCACGGCAACCGAAGTTGTGGCGTTCTGGCGTGAAGCGGGCCCCGAGGCCTGGTTCAAGAAGGACGAGGCATTTGATGCACGCATTCGCGAGCGTTTCCTGACGACGTATGAGGCGGCGAGCGACGGCCGGCTCTCCCCGTGGGAAGCGACCGCCGAGGGCGCGCTGGCCCTGCTGCTGCTGCTCGACCAGTTTCCGCGCAACATGTTTCGCGGCACGGCGCGCATGTTCGAGACCGATCCGATAGCGCGCGCCATTGCCGCCGGAGCATTGGTTCGCGGCTTCGACGCGCAGGTGGCGACGAACTTGCGCAGTTTCTTCTATCTGCCGTTCGAGCATTCCGAAAACATGAAGGATCAGGAACGCTCGGTGGCGTTGTGCAAGGCGACCGGCGATGCCGACCTCCTGAAGTGGGCGGAGATCCACGCCGACATTATCCGCCGCTTCGGCCGTTTCCCGCATCGCAACGCCGTGCTTGGCCGCGCCACGACACCGGAGGAACAGGCGTTCCTCGACGACGAGACGAGCTTCAAGGGGTAGGCACGTTTCATGTCCTCCAAGTTCCACGGCGTCTTTCCCTATCTCGTTTCGCCCATCGACCCGCATGGGCGCATCAAGACCGACGTGCTGGCGAAACTATGCGACGACCTGATCAAGGCCGGCGTGCACGGCCTCACCCCACTCGGCTCGACCGGCGAGTTCGCCTATCTCTCGCGCGAGCAGCGTGACGCCGTGGTGAAGACGACCATCGAGGCGGCGGACAAACGCGTGCCGGTGATCGCCGGCGTCGCCTCGACTGCGACAGCGGACGCGGTCGATCAGGCGCGGCGCTATCAGGCGCTCGGCGCCGACGGCATTCTCGCGATCTGCGAAGCCTACTTCCCGCTGAAGGACGCGCAGGTCGAAGCCTACTTCCGCGCCATCGCCGACGCCGTCGAAATTCCGGTAGTGATGTACACCAACCCGAATTTCCAGCGCAGCGATCTCACGCTGGACGTCATCGCCCGGCTGGCCAAGCATCCACGCATCGTCGCGATCAAGGATGCCTCGACCAATACCGGACGTTTACTCTCGATCATGAATCGCGCCCCGGAGATCGACGTGTTCGCTGCATCGGCGCATATTCCGGCAGCGGTGATGCTGATCGGCGGCCTCGGCTGGATGGCCGGCCCGGCCTGCGTGGTGCCGAAGCAGAGCGTCAGGCTGTACGAGCTGTGCAAGGCCGGCGCATGGCCCGAAGCCATGGCATTGCAGCGGCAGATGTGGCGCATCAACGAAGCCTTCGCCCGCTTCAACCTCGCCGCCTGCATCAAGGCGGGATTGCAGATCCAGGGTTACGACGTCGGCGATCCGGTGCCGCCGCAGGCGCCGCTCGGGCCGGAGGAACGCCGGTTGGTCGAGCAGACTCTGTCCGATTTACCGGGCTGATTGCGCATGAGTGGTATCGCCGCACGGCGATGCGACTCCGGCATCTTCCAACCGATTCTTAACGATCCCTTGCTATGGCGGGGCATGGCTCCGCCGCCCTCCAGTTCCGACGCTGTCGCCGAGCAACCGCCGTCCATGAGCGGCGCCATCGCGCGCGTGCGCGCGATGCTCGCCGACAAGAGCGACTCGCGACTGGCGCAACTGATGGCGGGCAAGGTGTTCCTGGTCCGCGTCGCCAACGCGATGCTGATGCTGCTCAGCCAGGTGCTGCTGGCGCGCTGGATGGGCTCCTACGAGTTCGGCATCTTCATCTATGTCTGGACCTGGGTGCTGATGATCGGCGCACTGTCCGACATGGGCCTGTCGTCGTCGGCCAAGCGCTTCGTACCCGAATACACCGAACTCAAGGCGTTCGATAAATTGCGTGGCTTCCTCACCGGGAGCTGCTGGCTGGCCTTTGCCATCGCCACGGCCATCGCCGCACTTGGCGCGCTCGGCGTCTATTTGATCGGCCCGTGGCTCGATCACTACCTCGTCATCCCGCTCTATCTCGCCTGCGTCATGATCCCGGTCTATGGCCTGGTGCAGGTCCAATCCGGCATCGCCTCGGCCTATGACTGGGCGGGCCTGGCGTTCTGGCCGTTCTACATCATCCGCACGTCGCTGGTGATCGTGCTGATGGGCATCGCATGGGCGATCGGCCTGCCGACCGACGCGCACACCGCACTCTACATCTCGATCATCTCGATCTACGCCATCACCATCGGCCAGCTTGTCGTACTCAACCGGCGACTCAAAGCCAAGGTCGAGCCTGGCCCCAAGCGCTACGAAGTGAAGACCTGGCTCGGCACCGCGCTGCCGATCTTCGTCGTCGAAGGTTTCTTCCTGTTGCTCACCTATGTCGACATTCTGGCGCTGCAACACTTCGGCACGCCGCAGGACGTCGCCACCTACTATGCCGGCGCGCGGCTGCTCTCGATCGTCGCCTTCGTCTACTTCGCCATTTCCGGCGCGGTGACGCATCGCTTCACCGAGTATCACGTCTCCGGCGACAAGGAGCGACTCGCTTCGTTCTTCGCCGAAACCATTCGCTGGACGTTCTGGCCGTCGCTGGCGATGTGCGCCGGCATTCTCCTGTTCGGCAAACCGCTGCTCTATCTGTTCGGCCCGGATTTCCAGTCAGCCTATCCGGTGATGTTCATCCTCGCGATCGGCATGCTGGCGCGCGCCGCGGTCGGCCCGGCGGAGCGACTGCTCAACATGCTCGGTCAGCGCGTGCAATGTGCATCGATCTATGCCGGCGCTTTCGCCATCAACCTGGCGCTGTGCATCATCCTGATCCCGCGCATCGGCATCGAGGGCGCCGGCGCCGCCACGGCCACCGCGCTGGTGTTCGAATCGATCATGCTGTTCATCGTCGCGCGCCGCCGTCTCGGCCTCACCGCCTTCATGTGGGGCGGCAAGAAGTAATCAGCCGCGGTCCCGCAGCATCCGCCTTATCACCTTGCCCGTCGTCGTCATCGGCATGTCGTCGATGAAGGCGACTTCGCGCGGATACTCGTGGCCGGACAGCCGCGTCTTCACATAGGTCTGGATCTCGGTGGCGAGCGCATCCGACGGCGCATGGCCGGGCTTGAGCACGATGAAGGCCTTGACGATCTCGGTGCGGATCGGATCGGGCTTGCCGACCGCGGCGGCCAGGGCCACCGCCGGGTGCGAGATCAGGCAATCCTCGATCTCGCCGGGGCCGATGCGGAAGCCCGCTGACGTAATGACATCGTCGTCGCGGCCGACGAAAGTGACGTAACCTTCCTCGTCCATGACGCCCTGATCGCCGGTGGTCATCCAGTCGCCGATGAACTTGTCGCGTGTCGCTTCCGGCCGGCCCCAATACTCGAGGAACATCACCGGATCGGGCCGCTTGACCGCGATCTGGCCGATCTCGCCGGGCTTGCAGACCGCGCCGTCGGCGCCGACCACCGCCACGGTGTGGCCCGGCACCGCCTTGCCGATGGCGCCGACCTTCAGCGCGCCAAGCTGCGCGCAGGAGCCGAGCACCAGATTGCATTCGGTCTGGCCGTAGAACTCGTTGATGGTGAGATTGAAGGCGGACCGGCCCCACTCCAGCGCCTCGAGACCGAGCGATTCGCCGCCCGAGCCGACGCCGCGCAGCTTGAAATCGTAGCGGCCGGCCGGCGATGGCGCGGCGCGCATCATGCGCAACGCCGTCGGCGGAATGAACGCCAGCCGCACGCCGGTCTTCGCCATCAGCGCGAAGGCTTCGTCCGGATCGAACTTGTCGAGCTTGCGCGCCACCACCGGCACACCGTGATGCAGGCTCGGCAGCAGCACGTCGAGCAACCCGCCGGCCCAGGCCCAGTCGGCCGGCGTCCAGAACAGATCGCCGGGCTGGCCGAACGGATAGTAAGGCAGTTCGGCGCCGGGCAGATGGCCGAGCACGACGCGATGGCCGTGCAGCGCGCCCTTCGGCTGGCCGGTCGTGCCCGAGGTGTACATGATCAGGCCGGGATCGGCCGGCGCGGTCACCTCGGGCGTGAATGACGACGAGGCGCGCGACAGTTCGCCATGAAAGTCGACGACGCCATCGCCGGCGCCGTCGATCGACAGCACGCAGGCGACGTCGGGCGTTTCGTGACGAATTCCAGCGAGCCGCGCAACGCCGGCGGCATTGGTGATAAGCGCCCTGGAACCGGAATTCTGCAGCCGATAGGACAAGGCGTCGGGCCCGAACAGCACCGCGATCGGCAGCGCCACCGCGCCCAACTTGTAGATGGCGATGTGACAGGCCGCGACTTCCGGCGCCTGCGGCAGATAGACGGCAACGCGGTCGCCGCGCTTGACGCCGTTGGCGCGCAGCACATTGGCGAGACGGTTCGAGGTCTCGCGCAGCCAGCCGAACGACAGGCGATCTTCGCGGCCGTCGGGATGGACATGCAGGATGGCGAGGCGATCCGGGTCGCGCTCGGCCCAGCGGTCGCAACAATAAACGCCGATATTGTATTGCGCCGGGATGTCCCAGCGGAATCGGCGGGTGAGTTCGTCGAAACTGGAAGCGTCCGGCAACATGCGGCGTGAGGCTAGTTTGTCGAGAGCGTGAGGTCCAGCGCAGCGGACATGCGACATCGCCCCTGTTCTTTGAAGGCCCGGGGCGGCCTGCCTTCTCTTTCCTCCCCCTCGAAAAGCCGAGGGGATGGAGCGCCGCGAGGCGCCCATCGTATTTCGCACCTTGCGGTGCGAGACCCTCCTTGCGATCGGAGGATCTGCGCCCCGCGGCGCTCCATCGCGGTGTCGTTACGACGCCGGGCCGCGCTTCTGGCG
>JAFECJ010000050.1 GCA_018242205.1 Pseudomonadota bacterium | reverse complement strand
GGCGGTCGAAGCGGCGCGTGCCGGCGAAGCCGGCCGTGGCTTCGCGGTGGTGGCATCCGAAGTGCGCAGCCTGGCGCAGCGCTCGTCGCAGGCGGCCAAAGACATCAAGGACCTGATCACCAACTCGAACGGGCAGGTGAAGGACGGCGTCGACCTCGTCAACAAGGCCGGCCAGTCGCTCAACGAGATCGTCGAGTCGATCAAGAAGGTGGCCGTGGTCGTGTCCGAGATCGCCAATGCCTCGGCCGAGCAGGCCACCGGCATCGATCAGATCAACAAGGCGCTGACGCAGATGGATGAGGTGACGCAGCAAAACTCGGCGCTGGTCGAGGAGAACGCCGCGACCGCCAAGACGCTGGAGCATCAGGCCAAGGCGATGGACGAGCAGGTGTCCGTGTTCCAGATCGGCGGCCATCAGGATCACGCGGCGCCGGTGGAAGCAAAGCCCGCCATGGTCAAGCCGGCCGCCGCCAAGACGGCTGACGTCAAGCCGGCCGCGGCCAAGCCGGCGGGCAAAGCGGCGTCTAAGCCCGCGGCCAAGCCGGCAGCCGATGCCCGCCAGATGCAGACCGCACTGGCGACCGCGGTCGGCCAGGACTGGCAGGAGTTCTGAGCTCCGCCGCGCGGTTCTCTGCTCCGAGATACGGCAACGGGCGGCCTTCGGCCGCCCGTCTTCTTGCGGGCGCGAGGCGGCTTGAAATCGCCTCGATTCCAGTCGAAAACCCGCAGCATGAACCGCGAAATTCGATCATGCGACGGCATTCGCCGGCGTGCCCTGCGTTTGTGGGTCCTTGCGCTGGTTCTGGCCGTTTTCGTGGTGGCGCCCGGCCGGGTGCTCGCTCAAACCGGCAATTCGAATTCACTATTCTCGACGTCGCCTTCGATGGGCGGATTTGTGCCGGCGCCAGGGCCTGGACGCAGCGGCGATGGCTTCGGCTCGAGCGGCACGCTGGCGCCGCCGTCGAACGGTCCGGTGCTCATGCCTGCATCGCCGAGCCCGATGGTGCCGGCCGGGCAGGTCGCCCTGGCGCTATCGGCTCGTTTCGGAAGCGAGGCCGCGCCGATCAATGGCGGGCTTACCTGGCGCGTCTATGCGGCCAAGCCGAAGCCGGATGGCAGCTTCCCTCTGGTGCGTGAAGATAAATCGGCGGCGCCGACGATCGTCCTGCCGGCAGGCCCGTATATCGTGCATGTCGGTTTCGGTTTGGCCAACGCGGTGAAGCCGGTGACCTTGCGCGGTGCCACCGTGCGCGAGGAGTTCGACTTGCCGGCCGGCGGCCTGCGCATGGAAGGCAAGGTCGGCGACGCGCGCATTCCGGCGGCGCAAATCTCGTTCGACGTCTTCAAAGGCAGTCAGTTCGAACCGAATGATCGCCGGCCGATCGCCGAACACGTCGCCAGCGGCGCCGTGGTCATCGTCCCGGAAGGCACGTATTACATCGTCTCGAATTATGGCGACGCCAATTCGGTGGTGCGATCCGATATCCGCGTCCAGGCCGGCAAGCTCACAGATGTCGTCGTCAATCACCGCGCTGCGGTGATCACGCTCAAACTGGTGAACGAGAAGGGCGGTGAAGCGTTAGCCAATACCGCCTGGTCTGTGCTGACGCCGGGTGGCGACGTGATCAAGGAATCGATCGGCGCGTTTCCGCGCGTTGTTCTTGCCGAAGGCGAGTATCGCGCCATCGCGCGGAACGAGGGGAATGTGTTCGAGCGCGAATTCAAGGTCGTCACCGGCGTCGACGGCGATGTCGAGGTGCTGGCCAAGTAGGGCAGGGCACGGGCCGATAACCGGAAAGAGCGTAGTGAATTCTTCTAAGCTTGACGATAAGCATCGACACGACGCCAATGCCGCGGCCCTGCGGTCCTTCACCGCGCTTGATCCCGCAGCGATCGCGCTGCTGCTCGACGTCGACGGCACCTTGATCGATATCGGGCCCTCGCCATTCGAAGTCGATGTCCCCGGCACGCTCAAGTCATCGCTCGAGACGCTTTATGACATGATGGGCGGCGCGCTGGCGCTGGTCAGCGGCCGGCCAATTCGCGATCTCGATACGTTGTTTGCGCCGCTCAAGCTGCCGGCGGTTGGCGGTCACGGCGCCGAGATACGTCTTGTTGAAGGCGCGTCGGCATCCCGCGTCGCGGATCTGCCGCAGGCCATGCGCGCGCGTTTGATCGCCGTGGCCGATCCAACGGTCGGCATCGAATACGAGGACAAGGGCTATTCGGTGGCCTTGCACTACCGCAAGGCGCCGCAGCACGAAGATCGTTTGCGCACCCATGTCGGTTCCAGCCGCGCGGCATTTCCCGACGAAGCGACTGAAGTGCTGCCCGGTAAGATGATGATCGAAATCAAGCGCCCCGGCATCGACAAAGGCGGTGGTGTGCGCGAATTGATGAGTCATAAGCCGTTCCGCGGCCGCATGCCGGTATTCATCGGCGATGACGTGACGGATGAGGCGGCATTTGCCGCATTACGGGGTCTCGGTGGTAAAGGATATTCGGTGAGCCGCGAATTTGACGGGCTCAGCGGCATATTTTCGGCGCCCGAGGACGTTAGGCGCGCCTTGCAGCAACTCGCCGAGGCGAATTGAACCTGCAATTGAACCTCTTGGGCTTTCAGGCGTTGTCATTCTGTCATTGAGTGGGTTATCCGTTATATTATTCGCATAAATTTGGCCGTGCGGCGTGGGGGCGCTGTGCGGTGGGGAGGTGAGAGCATTGTCGCGACTCGTCGTTGTATCCAATCGCGTCGGCATTCCGGACGGAAACGCCCGCGCCGGCGGGCTGGAGGTTGCGATCAGGCCGGCGCTGAAAAAGCGCGGTGGGATTTGGTTCGGCTGGAGTGGCAAGGTCGCCGACGGCGTTCCCGGTCCGGCCAAGACGGTCACCCAAGACAAGGTCGATTACGTCACGATCGATCTGCCGCAAGATGATTACGACGAGTTCTACAACGGTTTCGCCAATCGCGTGTTGTGGCCGATCCTGCATTATCGGCTTGATCTGGCGGAATTCACGCGTCGCGATCTGAGCGGCTATTTTCGCGTCAATCGCTATTTCGTCGAAAATCTCGAGAAATTCCTACGCCCAGACGACGTCATCTGGGTGCACGATTATCATTTGATGCCGTTGGCGCAGATGTTGCGCGAGCGCGGCCACAAGAACCGGCTTGGCTTCTTCTTGCACATCCCGTGTCCGCCGCCTGAGATACTGACCGGGCTGCCGAACCACGAGCGCGTGGTCGCTTCCCTGTGCAATTACGATCTGGTCGGTTTCCAGACAGAGAACGATGCCAACAATTTTTCCCGTTATCTCGCCAACGAAGGCGGCCTCAAGCGGGTGAGCGACAGCAGTTTCAGCTACGAGGATCGCACCGTGGAGGTCGGCATCTTCCCGGTCGGCGTCGAAACCGAAGCATTTTCGCGGCTGGCGCGGCGCGCCATCGCTTCGCCATTCGTCACCAATGTGATGGCAAGCATGTCCGGCCGCGCGCTGATCATCGGCGTCGATCGACTGGATTACAGCAAGGGCATTCCCGAGCGTCTCCATGCCTTCGAGCGCTTCCTCGCCAATTTTCCGGATTGGCGTGGACTGGTGACCTATCTGCAGATCACGCCGCGCAGCCGCACCGATATCCGCGAATACGCCGATATCGGCCGGATGGTCGGCGAGGCGGTCGGCCGCATCAATGGCACCTTCGGCGAGGCGTCGTGGACGCCGTTGCGTTACGTCAACAAGGCGCACAGCCGCAGCGCGCTCGCCGGGCTCTATCGCTCGGCCCGGGTCGGATTGGTGACGCCGCTGCGCGATGGCATGAATCTGGTAGCCAAGGAATACATCGCGGCGCAGGATCCGGACGATCCGGGCGTGCTGGTGCTGTCGCGTTTCGCCGGGGCGGCGCGCGAATGCGGCGCGGCGCTGCTGGTCAATCCTTACGACTCCGAGGGTGTGGCCATTGCCATCAACCGCGCGTTGGGTATGCCGGTCGAAGAACGGCGCATGCGGCACCAGGCCAATTTCGCCATGCTGGTCAAGAACGATCTCAGCCACTGGGCCGAGCGGTTTCTCGGGCTGTTGGAGGGCGCGGTGGATGCCGAGCCGGCAGCCGAGGTATCGGACCTGGCGCCCCGACGGGCCGCGCGATAGCGCCGAGCCGGCGTCAATTTGGGCATTGAGATAGGTCACAGTTGGCGGGCCGCGGGGTAGTATCAATCGTCACGATTCTATCGAAGGCAGCCCACCTATGATGAGATTGATCGCGGCGCTTCTGGCGCTCACCGCTCTTGTCGCTCCGTCGGGGACCGCCGGCGCGGCCGATGCCGCCAAGGGCGAGGTTCTGGCCAAGCGCTGGTGCGCCACCTGCCACGTGGTGGCGGCGGACCAGAAGGTCGGCAGCACCCAGGCGCCGCCGTTCTCGGCGATCGCCAGGAAACCGGGTTTTGATGCCGCGCAGGTCGCGTTGTTCCTGCTGGATCCGCATCCGAAAATGCCGGACATGGGCCTGTCGCGCAGCGAGGCGGCCGATCTGGCGGCCTATATCGCGGCGCAGAAGTAAGCCGGCGGCGCCGGACCTTGGCCTTGTCCGATGCGGCGGCTGCCCGCTGCGACAGTGGAAATTTGGCCGTTACCCTGCTTTATGTCCCCGGTGAGTTGGGGGGCGACGACATGGTGTCTGATCCTGCCCCGGTGCCGGGCGATGGTGATTTTGCCTCGCTCGAAGCGGCGGCGGCGCTCAGCAAACATCCGCGTTTTGGCGAGGCGATGCGCGCGACGGCATCCGGCCTGGCGACGATGTATCACGGCCGCCATCTCCTGAACTGGCTGATCGATGACCGCGGTCGCATGCTGCTCGGCTATCTCGCGATCTACCTGCACGCGACCCGCGATCCGCGCGACCCGTCGTCCGGACTGACGCCGACGCGCATCAAGGCGCTGTGCACAGAATTCGCTGTCTGCAGTCCCGGCCGCGCCGGCGCCATGCTGTCGCTGATGCGGTTCTCCGGCTATCTGATGCCCGATCTTGAAATCGCCGACCGGCGGCAGCGCCGGCTGGTCGCGACCGACAAGCTCTACGCATTGCTGCGGTCGCGTCTTAAGCTGCACTATACGGCGATGGCGCCGCTGTTCGCCGATGGGCCGGCCATGCTCGCCGCGCTGGACGACAAGATCGTCGACGGCGCGCTGGTCGAGGCGATGGTGAAGCGCTACCGCGCCGGCTTTCGTTTGGTGGCCGCCGCGCCGGAGCTCGGCCTGTTCGGCGAGCGCAATGGCGGCATGCTCATTCTCTCCAGCCTGATCGCCGCCGGCGAAGAGGGCGACACCGTGCCGCCGTCGCGCCCGGTGCCGATATCGATCGCGGCGCTGGCGCGGCGCTTCGCGGTGTCGCGGCCGCATGTGCTGAAGCTGATCCGCGAAGCGGAAGAGCAGGGCTTCCTCGAGCGGCCGGGGCCGGATCCGAGGGTCGTCATCCTCAAGCCGGCGCTGATCGAGGCGACGCGGCGCTTCTTCGCCACGTCCTATCTGTTCCTGGCCGACTGCATGCGCGAAGCGATGGCGTTGACGGAAATTCGCCGCAAGGCCAGCTAGCGACGCGCCGGCACGCTCAGCCGCGCGCCTTCTCCCGCTTCACGTCCGGCGGCAGGGCTTCCTCGACCAGCATCGTCAACGCGTCGTCGAGGCTCATGACCTGCTGCTTGTCGGAGCCGAGCCGGCGGATCGACACCTGCCGCGTTTCCGCTTCCTTCTTGCCGACGACCAGCAGCACCGGAACCTTGGCGAGCGAATGCTCGCGGACCTTGTAATTGATCTTCTCGTTGCGCAGATCGGCATCGACGCGCAGGCCGGCCTTGCGTGCCGCCGCCAGGACGTCGGCCGCATAAGCGTCGCCGTCCTGGGTGATGGTGCACACCACCGCCTGCTTCGGCGCCAGCCACAACGGCAGATGCCCGGCATAATGCTCCAGCACGACGCCGAGGAAGCGTTCCAGCGAGCCGCAGATCGCGCGGTGCACCATGACCGGGGTCTTCTTCGAACCGTCCGGCGCGATGTAGAAGGCGTCGAACCGCTCCGGCAGATTGAAGTCGACCTGCGTGGTGCCGCATTGCCAGTCGCGGCCGATGGCGTCGCGCAGCACATATTCGAACTTCGGCCCGTAGAACGCGCCTTCGCCGGGATTGATCGCGGTCTTGATGCGGTTGTTGCTCTTGGCGATGGTCTCGAGCACGTTTTGCATCACGCTCTCGGCGTGATCCCAGGCAGCATCCGAGCCGACGCGCTTGTCCGGCCGGGTCGACAATTTGACGACGAGATCGCCCTCGAAGCCGAAATCGGAATAGGTCGACAGGATCAGGTCGTTGATCTTGAGGCACTCCTCGGCGAGCTGATCTTCGGTGCAGAAGATATGCGCGTCGTCCTGCGTGAAGGCGCGCACGCGGAGCAGGCCGTGCATCGCGCCGGAAGCTTCGTAACGGTGCACGATGCCGAACTCGGCGAGGCGGATCGGCAGTTCGCGGTAGCTCTTCAGGCCATGCTTGTAGATCTGCACGTGACCGGGACAGTTCATCGGCTTGATGGCGAACCAGCGCTTGTCTTCTGCTTCGTCGCCGGCCGATTGCGCCGCGAACATGCTCTCGCGATACCACTGCCAGTGGCCGGAGGTCTCCCACAGCGACTTGTCGAGCATCTGCGGCGCGTTGACTTCCTGATAATCGCCTTTCAGGCGGCGCCGCATGTAAGCGATGATTTCCTGGAAGATGGTCCAGCCATTGGCGTGCCAGAACACCGTGCCGGGACCTTCCTCCTGGAAGTGGAACAGGTCCATCTCGCGGCCGAGCTTGCGGTGGTCGCGCTTCTCGGCTTCTTCCATCTGCTTCAGGTAAGCGTCGAGCTCGTCCTGCTTGGCGAACGCCGTGCCGTAGATGCGCGACAGCATCGGATTGTTGCTATCGCCACGCCAATAGGCGCCGGCGACGCGCATCAGCTTGAAGGCATTGCCGACCTTGCCGACCGAGGTCATGTGCGGACCGCGGCACAGGTCGAACCAGTCGCCTTGTTTATAAATCTTGATCTGCTGGTCTTCCGGAATGGCGTCGACCAGTTCGACCTTGAAGTGCTCGCCCTTGTCGCCGAACACCCGCTTGGCGTCATCGCGCGACCACACTTCCTTGGTGAAGGGTCTGTCGCGGGCGATGATCTCCTTCATCTTCTTTTCGATGACGGGCAGATCGTCCGGCGTGAACGGCTCGTTGCGCGAAAAGTCGTAGTAGAAGCCGTTCTCGATCACCGGGCCGATGGTCACCTGGGTGCCGGGCCACAATTCCTGCACCGCTTCGGCCAGCACATGCGCGGCGTCGTGGCGGATCAGCTCCAGCGCGCGCGGGTCCTCACGAGAAATGAACTCGATGCGCGCGTCCTTGGCGATCGGATCGGCGAGGTCGGCGACGACGCCGTCGAGCGCCATGGCGACCGTGCGCTTGGCGAGCGAGGGCGAAATGCCCTTGGCGATGTCGAGGCCGGTGATGTTGTCGGGATAGTCGCGGCGCGCGCCGTCGGGAAAGGTCAGGGCGACCATGGTCTTCTCTCCTGTTGCTCACTCCCGCGAACGAGCGCGGGTAAGCGGTATCGGCGCCTAAGGCGCTTCGGAACCCGATATAGCAGGCGAATCGGGTGGTGCAAGCTGCAGATCGGCGTTGCAACCTGAGGTGTTATTGCTCTGGAAAAGCAAAGCGAAGCCGTCTATATATTGGCCATGGATCAAAAGCTGCCCTTTGCGGGGACTGTGGTCAGGGCCGAGCCGGACGGGTTCGCCATCATCGAGTTTGATTCGCCGGTCGGTCCTTCGGCGAATACTCATGGTTTAATTTCAAGTTCAACCGGCACCGCGTCGGTTCCGTATTTTGACCTGAAACCCGGCGTCCACGTCAGAGGGTTGGCGGAAGCTAGTCAACACGATTTGGCGACCATCAAAACAATTCAGGTAGACGTCGGCTCCTAGCATCCAATTTCGGGGTGCCCTTCATTGCCGCAACTTGTTGTCGATCCGGATCAAGCCCGTACCGCGGCCGCCGCGACATCCGTTGCATTGCTACCGACGGCGGCCCGGCGGTTTGGCTATGTGCCGGACCTGGGAGCCTGCTTGCCTGGCGACCTGATTTTGTTTCGCGATAGGCAGCCCTCGCGCACCAGCAGGCTGATTGCGGCCGCGCAAAGCCGAGCGGGATTCGCCGATGAACACAGTTTATGGACGCACGCCGCGATATTCCTTTACGAGGACTTTGTCGTCGAGGCCGTGCCGTGGCCCGGCGTTCACACCCGAACGCTTTATGCCGACGTTCCCGATCGAATTTTGAGGGTGCGCCGTCGTGCCGGCCTTGCCGATACCGAGCGCTATAACATTGCACTCCGTGCGTTACGGATGCTGGGCCTGCGCTACAGCGTATTCGGCGCGCTCCGCATGGGGGTGCGCATGATTGGCGGCCTTTGGGATGCCAACGCCACGCCGGAGTTTCAATCAAGCGTCATTTGCAGCAAGGTTTTCTTTGACGCGTATGCCGATATCACACGGGCGTTTCTGCGCGACTGTCCGATCGCCGACGCGGTCCTGCCGGCGCATCTGAGCGCGACGCCTGACCTGCAAGACGTCAATGTGGGCTGGCTCAAACTCACCTAGATGGTGCCGCCAGTTAATCGCGCCCGCCGCCGCGCCCAGCCCAGCACACGCCCGTCGATGACCAGGAGCGAGGCGGCGATGACCAGCGCGCCGAGAATCTCGTTGGCGGAGAACGGCTCATGCAGGAAGAGCACGCCGAGGATGATGGTCGTCACCGGTATCAGCAGCGTCACCAGCACGACATTGACCGCGCCGGAGCGGTTGAGGATGCGGAAGAACAGGATGTAGCCAAGCGCCGTTGACAAGGTCGCGAGGCCGGCGAGCGCCGCCCAGGTCGCCACGCCGGGCAGGGGCAAAGTCCACGGCCGCTCGGTCAGGCCGGCCGCGATCGCCATCACCGGGGTCGAGCAGATGAGCTGGCCCGCCGCCGAAGTGATCGGCGGCACGCCTTTGAGCGCCCGGCGGCCCCAATAGCCGGCAATGCCATAGCTCAGCGCTGCGCCGAGGCAGAGCAAAATGCCGAACATCTGACTGGACGCGCTCAGGCCCGGCCCGCGCAACAGTGCGACGCCGCCAATGCCGATCAGCACGCCGGCGACGCGCCGTCCGGTGAGACGTTCCTCGCCGGCGACGGCCATCACCAGCACTGTAAACAACGGCGTCGTCGCGTTGAGCACCGCGGTAAGCCCGCTGGAGATCACGGTTTGCGCGGTGAGAAACAGCGAGAAAGGAATGATGTTGTTGAAGAGCCCCATGACGGCGAAAGGTAGCCAGTCGACGGCGCGCTTTGGCAGCCGGCCGCCGAGCGGCCCGATGATCGCGAGCAGACACAAGGCGCCGAGGCCGACGCGGGCGAAGGCGACGGTCAGCGGCGGCAGTTCGCGCAGCGCCACGCCGTTGAAGAAGAACGAGCCGCCCCACAGCACCGACAGGATAATCAGGAGCAGCCAGTCCTGCCGGTGCATCGGAACGGGATCGTTGGCCGCGGGCATCGTCGTTTCCTTCATGGCGTGGAGCTTTACGTCCTGTGCCGTGGTTCGGTGTGGCGTGGCCACCCGGTTCCTGTCGGCTTAAGGCTCCGGCTGTGTGCCGTGCCAGCGGCCGTAGCGCCAGGGCTGCCACCAGCGTGCCTGCGCGGGCAACGCCTTTGGTACGAAATCGAGACCATGCGTTCCCCAAGGCTGACAGCGCAGAATGCGCGCGAGCGCCATCCAGCCGCCGGCCCATAAACCGAAACGGCTGATGGCTTCGTCGGCATATTCGGAACAACTTGGCAGGTGGCGGCAGCGCGGGCCGATCAGCGGCGACAGCGTGTAGCGGTAGACAGTCACCAGACCGCGGCCGAGCAGGCGCGGAATCCGCGCCAAGGGATTGAGGCCGGGGGGTGAATTACGGTCGCGCAAACAGAAAACCTTCGCCGTCGTTGGTCGTGCGAGGGTTCTTAGCAAAGTTCCGCCCCCAAGTTCCATGGCATTGGAACTGCTCAGCTTTCGAGCAATTTAGGGCAGGCATAGCGACCTTTTTGCACTAGCGGGAATCCAGGGGTCGTCATATTAAATAAGACATCGGGGGGTCTGTGACTCGCAATTGACGATGCGCAATAAGCGCTCTTGGACAGCGTTTACGCTGCCGTCGCGATCACGGACCTGAAAACGAGATGGAATCCCTCGCCAGCTCAACGCGGCGGCAGGGTTCCGGTTCCCGCGGCGGGCAAAAGTTTTTGCCGACCGCGAAGAAGGGGAAAGATGCGAAGTTCCCTAACCTCGGTCGGCACTATTGTCGGCGTGCTTGGCGCAGCGGGTCTGTTTGCCGCGAGCGTGACGACCCCGGCCGGCGCCGACAATCGCACGCTGCCGATGCGTTTCGAGTTGCGCATCGAGGGACCGACGGCAGAATGCGCCGAGGCATGCGCGACATACGTCGCGGCGAGCGGCGCCATTACCGCCGACACGCCGCGCGATTTCAAGAGCTTCATGGAAACCGTCGCCGCGCAGGGCCGGGATCTGAGCGGCGCGACCGTGGTGATGGATTCCGACGGGGGCTCCGTGCTCGGCGCGATCGCACTGGGCCGTGAAATCAGGGCCGCCCGATTTTCGACCATGGTCGGCCGTGTCGTCGATCTTGCCGACCAACCGAAGGGCGTGAAAATTCCGCGCGCCAAACTGTCGCCTTATGCCGATTGCGAGTCGATGTGCGCCTTCGTGATGCTCGGCGGCATCAAGCGCACGGTGCCGGCGGAAGCCCGCGTCATGGTGCACCAGATCTGGCTCGGCGATCGCCGCGAGGATCCGACGGCGGCGAATTATTCGGCGGAAGATCTGGTTCTGGTCCAGCGTGATATCGGCCGACTGGCGCGCTTCACCGGAGACATGGGCGCGTCGATGGATCTGCTCGATCTGGCGCTGCGCATCCCGCCATGGGAACCGCTGCATGTCATGTCGCGGGAGGAACTGACGCGCACGCGGCTTGCGACCGAAGGCCCGGCGGTGCCGGAAGTCGCCGCGGTCGCGACCACGACGACAGTGATCGTGCCGCCATTGCGCGCACCGACGCCGCCGGCACTCCCGATGACCAACGGCACGCGGGCGATGCCGATCAGCGAGCAGCGCTGGGACCTGGTCAATCGTGACGGCAGCGTGATGCTGGCGCGGCGTCATCCGCTGACGGTCGAGGGCGACCAGATCGGCAGCTTCGATCTGATGCTGTCCTGCGGCGTCGGCGATAAATTCGAATTGAGTTATGTCGAGCGCCGCAATGCCGGCGATGGGCTGGCGTTGCCGTCGCAGCTCGACGGCGTCACGCTGCGCATCGGCAAGACCCGCGCGGCGTTGAAGATCGTCGCCAGCGGACGCGAAGATCAGACCTTGCGGACGCTGGCTGTCGGTACGGTGTCGGCTGACGTCGTCCGGCGCTTTTCCGCGGGCTTCCGGTCGGTCGTGGTCGAAACCGACAGCAACGACGCGGTGACTGTGATCCGGATCGGCAATACCGGGGCGCCGCAGAATTTCCCGCACCTGGCGGCGGCCTGCGCCAAGCCGCTGGCGGACCGTGCCGAAGCCGCGATGGTGCAGAAGACCGGCGGTATAGCACCGGCGCAGTAGCGAGCAGCCAAACTATTCGGCCGCCTGCTTGACGCCTTTTTTCGCCTCGATCTCGTCCACCGCCTTCACCACGGCGTCGAAGGACAGCATGGTCGAGGCGTGGCGGGCCTTGTAGTCGCGGACCGGCTCGAGAAAGGCGATGTCGGCCCATTTGCCGGTCGGCGGCGGGCCGTTCTCCTTCAGCATCTTGCGCACGGTCTCGCGCAGTCCCCGGAGTTCATCGGGGGTCGCGCCGATGACGTGGCGGGCCATGATCGAGGAGGAGGCCTGGCCGAGTGCGCAGGCCTTGACGTCGTGGGCGAAATCCGAGACCGCGCCGCCATCCATTTTGACATCCACGGTGACGGTCGAGCCGCACAGCTTGGAATGGGCGGTCGCCGAGGCGTCCGGCGCCTCCAGCCGGCCCAGACGCGGGATATGCGCGGCCAGATCGAGGATTTTCGCGTTATAGACGTCGTTCAGCATGAATTTCGACCCGGAAGCCATGCAATTCAGCCGATGATCCGGCACGTTGCCTGGTTCGTACAAAGCAATATATAGGGGGCGGCCCGCCGGTACGAGAAGGGTTCTCGGCAGTCGGGGCCATGGTTCCTTGCTATAAGGGCCATGCAGAATGGGATTGCGGCGTCCGACCGCCCGGAAAAGGCGGAAAAGCGCGGCCACCCCGGTGACACTCCCGGCGCTGCCCCTTGAAGGCATGCCCCGGTCGAACGGAGACCGTAATGGACGCCAAGAGCAAGATCGTGAAGCCCTGGGATAAGCAGGGCCTGTCTGACCACGTCAGTGCCGCGCCGACCCCGCCAGGACCGCGCCCGTCGCGCGAGGAGGCCGAGGCCGCCGTGCGCGTGCTCATCGCCTATGCCGGCGACGACGCCAAGCGCGAAGGCGTGCTCGATACGCCGAAGCGCGTGGTCGATGCCTATGACGAATTGTTCGCCGGATACCGCGAATGCGCCGCCGAGGCGTTGGACCGCACCTTCTCGGAGACATCCGGCTACGACGATTTCGTGCTGGTGAAGGGCATCACCTTCAACTCGCACTGCGAGCACCACATGATGCCGTTCTTCGGCAAGGCGCATGTCGCCTACAAGCCGACCGAGCGGGTGGTCGGCCTGTCGAAGCTGGCGCGTCTCGTCGACGTCTACGCCAAGCGCCTGCAGACGCAGGAGAACATGACGGCGCAGATCGCGACCGCGCTGGAAGAGGTGCTCAAGCCGAAGGGCGTTGCGGTGATGATCGAGGCCGAGCACACCTGCATGTCGCTGCGCGGCGTCACCAAGCCCGGTTCGCTGACGCTGACGACGCATTTCTCCGGCTCGTTCCGCGACGACCCGAACGAACTGGTCCGGTTCATGTCGCTGGTGCGCGAGAAGTAGCCAGACCGTCATCCTGAGGTGCGCGCCGAAAGGCGCGCCTCGAAGGATGGCAGCCCGTTTCTTCAAGTTCTTTGCCCGTCGCCCTTTGAGGCTCGCCATTAGCGCGTTTACGCGCGTCTTTCACGCGCTATGGCTCGCTCCTCAGGGTGACGGAGATAGTTTTGGAGCGCGCCTTGTCCACTCACACGCACGACATCGAAGAAGGCCTCGCGCTGCTTCCCAAATTCGACGCCAACGGTCTTGTCACCGCGGTGGTGACCGATGCCGGCAATGGCGACGTGCTCATGGTCGCTCACATGAACGCCGAGGCGCTGGCGAAGACGATCGAGACCGGCGAGGCCTGGTATTTCAGCCGCTCGCGCAAGAAGCTGTGGAAGAAGGGCGAGACTTCCGGGCACGTTCAGCGGGTCCGTGAATTGCGGGTCGATTGCGATCAGGATGCGCTCTGGCTCAAGGTCGATCAGGCGGGCGAGGGCGCCTGCCATACCGGCCGCCGCTCCTGTTTCTATCGCGCCGCGCCGCTCGGCCAGACGGGCGCGGTGAAGCTCGAGTTCCGCGATGCCGATAGGCTTTTCGATCCGGCGACTGTATATACGCCGAAGACATAGTTGTCTTCTATCGGTGAATCGGTTATCTCTATCGATGAACGGGAGAGACTGACGCGTCAGCGATTTCTGCGAAAGTGGAATGAGTTACGCGTTGGCGCCGAAGGAGCAACCGCCCCGGAATCTCTCAGGCAAAAGAACCGTTCATCAGGACTTCGACCTCTGAAGAGTGAAGCCCTCAAGGCTTCCGCCGACGGTGCAAGTCGCGCAAGTAATTCCACTTCCGCGATGAAGCTCTCAGGCCAATGACAGAGGGGGCACGCGAGACGTCTGAGGACGCTCGCGCGCGCCTGTCAGAAGGACCTGAGCCAATGCTTCAAGCAAATCTGCCTCAAGCCACCAGCGCTAGCCGCAACGATTTCGATGTCATCATCCTTGGTGGCGGCGTCGTCGGCATCAACACCGCCTATTTCAATCTGAAGAACGGCAAGTCGGTCTGCGTCATCGACCGCCAGCCGCAAGCCGGCCTCGAGACCAGCTTCGCAAACGGCGGGCAGGTGTCGGTCAGCCACGCCGAGCCCTGGGCCAATCCGTCGGCGCCGCTCAAGGTGTTGAAGTGGCTGTTCCAGAGCGACGCGCCGCTGCTGTTTCGGCCGCGCATGGACGTGCACCAGTGGCTGTGGATCGCGAAATTTCTGGTCGATTGCCTGCCGCAGCGCGCCAGTCGCCACACCGCGGAGATCGTGAAGCTGGCGACACAGAGCCGCTCCCTCATCCAGACCGTCCGTCATGAAGAAGGCTTTCATTATGACGAGCGCAGCAAGGGCATCCTGCATTTCTATCGCGACCCCAAGGAGTTCGAGGCCGCGATCCCGGTCGCCGAGCTGATGCGGCAATATGGCTGCAACCGCACGATCATCGACGCCGACAAGGTGGTCGAAATCGAGCCGGCCTTCGCCGACCGGCGTCAGGAGATCGCCGGTGCGACCTACACGGCGGAAGACGAGAGCGGCGACGCCCTCAAGTTCACGCAGAACCTGGCGCAGGTCTGTGAGAAAATGGGCGCAGTGTTTCATTACAGCACGCAAGTGACCGCGCTCGGCCTTGATCGCGCCGCGAGCAAGGTGACGAGCGTCGAAGTGGTCGGGCCCGAAGGTTACAAGACCTTGCGCGCACGCGATGTCGTGGTCAGCCTCGGTTCGTGGTCGGCGCCGTTCCTGCGGCCCTATGGCGTCAATCTCAACATCCAGCCGGCCAAGGGCTATTCGGTGACGATCCCGACCGACGGCTCCAACATGGCGCCGGTGACCAGCCTCACCGACGACGAATACAAACTTGTTTATTCCAACCTCGGCGATCGGCTGCGCATCGCCGGCACGGCGGAACTCGCCGGCTACTCGCGCGATCTCAATCGCACGCGTTGTCAGGCGATCATCGACAATGTGCGCAAACTGTTCCCACGCGCCGGCAATTTCGATGCGGCGACCTTCTGGAGCGGGCTGCGGCCGACCACGCCGTCCAACATCCCCTATGTCGGACGCACGCGATACCGCAATTTGTGGCTCAATACCGGGCACGGCACGCTGGGCTGGACCCTGGGCGCCGGCTCGGGGTTCCGCGTTGCCGGCATGATCGCGGAAGGCAAGGGGCCGTTCGCGGCTTGAATTATTAGGCAAATATCGTGCGGCCGGCATCATCTTGCGATGCCGGCCGGCCTTCTTGCGGCATTGCATAACCTTCTGCGGATCAATCTGTCCGCTCTCGGAGTAGTATTCGCATACATCCAGAGCTCAGGCGCTTGCTGACCGGTCTGAGGCTGATAAGCTTCGGGCATGGCGACGGGTCGTGTAACGGCTTTTGGGTCCGGCGGCGTGCCACGGCGTTTCTGCCTGGTGCTGGTCAAGCCGTCGCACTATGACGACGATGGCTACGTCATTCAGTGGCTGCGCTCGCCGATCCCGTCAAACTCGCTGGCCTCGCTGTTTGGTTTGGCCAAGGATTGCGCCGATCGGCGCATCTTCGGCGATGAGGTTGCCATCGAGATCCGCGCTATTGACGAAACCAATACGCGCATCAGGCCGGACAAGATCGCGGCGATGATCGAGGAGGCCGGCGCCGGCATGGTGATGCTGACCGGCGTGCAATCGAACCAGTTTCCACGCGCGCTCGATCTGGCAAAACCGCTGCGCGACCGCGGCATTCAGGTCGGCATCGGTGGCTTCCATGTCTCCGGCGTGCTGGCGATGCTCAACGGCGTCGACGCCGATCTCGACCGCGCCAGGGCGATGGGCGTCTCGCTGTTCGCCGGCGAGGCGGAAGGGCGTCTGGAAGATACCTTGCGCGACGCCTATGCCGGTGCGCTCAAGCCGCTCTACAACTACATGGACGATCTGCCCGGCATCGAGGGGACGCCGATCCCGCTGATGGCGGCCGAGCGCGCGCAGCGCACCGCCGGCCGAACGACGTCATTCGATGCGGGCAGGGGATGCCCCTATCAGTGCTCGTTCTGCACCATCATTAATGTGCAAGGCCGCAAGTCACGGCGCCGTTCGCCGGACGACATCGAGCACATCGTGCGCGTCAATTACGCGCAAGGGCTTCGTTCTTTCTTCATTACCGACGACAATTTCGCCCGCAACAAGGATTGGGAAGCGATCCTCGACCGCATCATTTATTTGCGTGAGGTCGAGAAGTTCAAACTGGGCTTCATTATCCAGGTCGATACGCTTTGCCACAAACTGCCGAACTTCGTCGAGAAGGCGGCGCGCGCCGGCGTCCGGCGAGTCTTTATCGGGCTGGAGAACATCAATCCCGATAATCTGCTGGGCGCCAAGAAACGGCAGAACAAGATCACCGAATACCGCAAGATGTTGCTGGCCTGGAAAAAGGCCGGTGTCATCACTTATGCCGGCTACATTCTCGGCTTCCCCGGCGACACGTACGAGTCGATCATGCACGACATCGACGTGATCAAGCGCGAGCTGCCGGTCGATCTCCTGGAGTTCTTCTATCTGACGCCGCTGCCGGGCTCTGAGGATCACCTCAAGCTGCAGCGGGCCGGCGCGTGGCTCGACCCCGATCTCAACAAATACGATCTCAACCACATCTGCACGCCGCATCCGAAGATGTCGCGCGAGGACTGGGACCGCGCCTATCGGGATGCCTGGCAGCGCTATTACACCATCGACCACATCGAAACGATCCTGCGGCGCGTGGCGTCGACCAAGGCCAACGCCTCGAACGCATTGTTCCTGATCTCGTGGTTCACAGGCTCGATCAATATCGAGCACATCCACCCGCTGGAGGGCGGCTTCCTGCGGCGGCGTTATCGGCTCGACCGTCGCCCGGGGCTGCCGATCGAGCCGGCCATCCTGTTCTATCCGAAGTACTACGCCAGCGTGGTGAGCCGCCTGGCGCGCTGGACCGCGCTCTATTTCAAGCTCCGGCGTATCTATCTGCGCATCAAGAAGGATCCGCAGCGCTACGCCTACACCGATTTCGCCATGACGCCGGTGATGGACGACGAATTGGAAACGCACGAACTGTTCAACACCGACGCCGCGCACGCTTACGTGGCGCGCGCCAAGCACATCAAGGACGCGCAGGAGGGGCACCTGCACGAGCCGGCGGTGGCGGCGGAGTAGGCTTTTTAGGGTTTTAGCGGGAGCAGCGTTGATACTGTCTGGGTCCGTTGGACCCAAGCGGCGGTGTGGTTGCACCTGTAGGCTATCGCTTCCATCAAAGAATTATAATCGTCGTGAAGGTTGCGGCGAAAGATCGGTTCATGATGCGCAATTCGGTTGCGCAGTTCGCGCGCACTGTCTGATATTTCAAAGATTCTCTTGCGACCGTGGGATGCGGCTCCGAGCGCGCCAGCATTTGGGAATTCTCGAGCATAGTACTGATCCCAAAGCCGCCCCTGATGTCGCCGCGTATATAGGGACACCCAAAATGCAAATTTCATGTCCGCGATTATTTTGCCTGTCGTCGCGTGCCGCGTCCGTGTCAGCCGAAGCTCCCTGCGAGGATTAAAGACCGGCCCAGCTGGGTCGGGCAAGCTCATCTCAAAGGCGTTAGCCCAAGGCCAATTCTGGGTGTTGTAGTAGCTTTCGATAGCATTCGATGCGGCGTTTCTGACGCAAATCTCAAAAATATGGAGCGGAAACAGGAATGAAGATGAAACCAATGCGTTCCAATGGTACAGTCGAAGCGCATTTACGGTACTGTTTTGCTTTTCTGCTAGATATGTAGCAAACCTTGGTTGCGATAATACATTAGGTATTGCCGCCTGTTCTTGTGCGTTGAAGTTGTCTGGCATTGACAAAAACTTAATAGCTATTACATAGGTTATTCAGCATGAGCCTTGGGCCATGTGGGGCCTCGCGGCCCTCCCCCCGAGGACAGCAGAACGAAAAGGCGGCACAATGTGCCGCCTTTTTTGCTGGTAGTCACCAACTATCTGTCTCTTTCGTAAAAAGCTCTGCCGGAAATGGTGGGCTCCACAATCGGAAATTAATCTACGTCACCCTCGCCAGCAGCGCCTGCGCCCGTATCAGATGCGGGCGGTCGAACATCTTGCCGTCGATGCCGACGGCGCCGGCACCAGGATTGGCGGCGAAGGCGGCGATCACCGATTTGGCCTTTTCGATCTGCTCCGCGGTCGGCGTGAATACCTCGTTGATCACCGGCACCTGCGCCGGATGGATGGCCAGGCGGCCGACGAAGCCATCGCGGCGCGCGGCGATGGTGTCGTGGCGCAGGCCTTCGGAATTGCGGAAATCGACATAGACGGTTTCGATCGGCGGCAGCTTGGCGGCGGCGGCGCCGAACAGGCAGATCGAGCGCGCCAGCCGATAGGGCTCGGTGAGAAAGCCGTTATCGTCGCGGTTCGATTCGGCGCCGAGTTCGGCGGACAAATCCTCCGGCCCCCAGGTCATGCCAATCAGACGCTTGCTGGCGTCCTTAAAGGTGCCGGCGAGGAACAAGCCGGCCGCCGACTCGACATTCTGCGCCAGCACCTTGACCGTACCCTCGGCGAGCCCGGCGATCGCCTCCTGGGCCGAGAGCTTGGCGTCGAGATGAACGACGCTGGCGCCACCTTCGGCCTTGGGAAACAGCACGGCGTCCGGCTTGCCCGGCACGATGGCGGCGAGATCGGCGTCGGTCATGCCGGTATCGAGGCCGTTGATGCGCACGAATATCTCGGGCCGCCCGGTCTTGCCGGTATGCGCCTTCAGGTAGTCGCGCGCCGCCTCGCGGGCCGCCGGTTTGCGTTCGGGCGTGATGGAATCTTCGAGGTCGATGATCACGACATCGGCGCCGGAGGCCATCGCCTTGTCGAGCTTGGTGCCGGCATCGGCGGGGACGAAGAGGAGGGAACGCATGTGGAGTCTGCTCCTTGGCCTCATCCTTCGAGACGCGGCCGAGCGGCCGCTCCTCAGGATGAGGATCGATAACCCTCATGGTGAGGAGCCGCGCGCAGCGCGGCGTCTCGAACCATGAGGCCGGTTGCTTATTTCGGCCGCTTCACGATGAAGGCGTTGCGGTGGCATTCGGCGACCAGCTTGCCGTCCTGCTTGAAGCACTTGTGGTGGAATTCGACGATGCCGGCGCCCGGCCGCGACTTCGATTCGCGCTTGCTCACGACCACGGTGGTGCAGTTAACGGTGTCGCCCTCGAACAGCGGGTTGGGGAATTTGACGTCGGTCATGCCGAGGTTGGCGATGGTGGTGCCGACCGTCATGTCGGAGACCTGGATGCCAATCATGAGGCCGAGCGTGAACAGCGAGTTCATCAGCGGCTGACCCCACTCGGTCTCGGTCTCGCAGAAGTGGCGGTCAATGTGCAGCGGCTGCGGGTTGAGCGACATGTTGGAGAACAACATGTTGTCCATCTGCGTGACGGTGCGGGTGTAGCGGTGCTCGTAGAGCTTGCCGACTTCCATGTCCTCGAAATAGAGGCCGCCGCGTTTGTGCCGTTGGACCGTTTCCGCCATCGCTGTTCTCCGTCTGAAGGCACGGCGCCGGGCGCCGTTAACCCTTCGTTTACCATAATTACCCAAGGTCTACAGGTTCGTTCCCGCCCTGTCGGCCCTACAGAACCGGTGCCGCTCATAGGCCCCGGGCAACCCCGAGGCAAGTCGATGGCCGTCGATCGCGTTGCCAATGGCCTCGCACCGCAGATCAGCGGCGCGATACGGCAGGCTGCGCAGTCCACCGGCATCAGCTTCCAGTACCTGCTGACCACGGCGCAGATCGAATCGAATCTGAACCCGTCGGCCCAGGCCCCGACCTCGTCGGCCAAGGGCCTCTACCAGTTCATCGACCAGACCTGGCTCGGCACCGTCAAGCAGAGCGGCGCCGCCTACGGCATGGGCCAATATGCCGACGCCATTAGCCAGACGGCCGACGGCCAATACCAGGTCGCGGACCCGGCAACACGCTCGGCCATCATGAAGCTGCGGACGGACCCGGCGGCGAGCGCCATGATGGCCGGCGTGCTGGCGCGCAACAATGCCGAGCAGCTTAACGCCACGATCGGACGAGCGCCGACCGAAGGTGAACTCTATACGGCTCACTTCCTCGGGCCGGACGGCGCCGGCAGGCTGATCAACGCCGCCGCCAACAACCCCAACACCAACGCCGCGGCGATGTTTCCGGCGGCGGCGGGTGCCAACCGGCCGATTTTCTATCACCGCGACGGTTCGCCGAAGACGGTGGCGGAGGTCTACGACCGCCTCACCGGGAAGTTCGACACCGCGCGGGTCGCGGTGATGCGCCCGCCGGGCGACATTCCCAACGTCACCAACGCGACGCCGACGGTCCCGATCACGATCGCCAGTCTGAACGCGCCGGTGCCGGCGGCGCTGCGCTCTTTGTCGTCGCCGGTGCCGGACACCGCCGGCGTCACCCAGGCTCTGGCCTCGGCCGACAACCGTCCGCCGCCCAATGTCGTGCGGCCGATGTTCCAGGACATGTTCAGCGATCCGACGCGCGGCGCGGTGGCGCGCACGGTCGCCTCGTTGTGGACCGATACCAGCGCGACCGGCAGCGCGGCTGCGCCGGCGCCGGTGGCGGCGAACAACGCGGCCCCTGATCAGCCGGTGCGCACGCTCGAACTTTTCACCGACCGTGCCGCTAATGTGCGCGGCATCTTCACAGGCCGCGGCTAGCGGCCGCCGCGCCTGATCGGACAACGCTTTCCGGACAATCGTCGTTAACGTCTCGTCAAGACCTATGGTGAACGCTTTGTTAAGTGTCACCGGCTAGGCTTGCGATGTCACCGATGTGTCCCGGTGATTGTTGTAGCGTCTGGTCGTGTCATGATTGTTCGTCAGTTTCTCCAGTGGGTGCGCCACGCCTCGCCCGGCGAACGCGCCGAAGCGACCTCCGCGCTGGCCCGCGCCTATCTCCATTCCGATCTATCGCCTGCCGATCTATCCGCCGCCGAAGGCGCGATGATCATGCTGCTCGATGATCCGTCGCCCCTGGTGCGCGGCGCGTTGGCGCAAGTCTTTGCCTCGGCGCAGAAGGCGCCGCCGATCGTGGTTCATGCGCTCGCCGCCGATCAGCCGGATGTTGCCATTCCGGTGCTGTCGCGCTCGCCGTTGCTCTCCGACGAGGACCTGGTCGATCTGTTTGCGACCGCGCAACCCGACGCGCAGATGGCGATCGCAGGGCGGGCGCTGTTGTCGTCACCGCTTGCCGCCGCCATTGCCGAAGTCGGCAGCGCGCAGGCCTGCCTGACGCTTTTGGAAAATCCCGGCGCCAACATCGCCATCTTCTCGGTCGACCGTATCGTCGAGCGGTTTGGCCATCTGTCGGCGATCCGCGAAAATCTCATGGACCGCGACGACCTGCCGATGGCGACGCGCCAAGCGCTGCTGGCCAAGTTGTCGCAGACATTGGCGGGCTTCGTCACCGCGCGGCACTGGCTCGGTTCCGAGCACGCCGAATATGCCGCGCGCGAAGCCTGCGAGAAAGCGACCGTCGCGCTCGCCGCCGACACGCCCTACGACGAGATTGCCGAACTGATGCGCCATTTGCGCCAGAGCCGCCAGCTCACCGCCGGCATGGTGCTGCGTGCGCTGCTGTCCGGCAACGTCGTACTGTTCGAGGAGGCACTCGCCGAATTGACCGGCATGCCGATCGACCGCGTGTCGGCTTACATCCACGACAAGCATATATCGGGCTTCCGCGCGATCTACACCAAGGCCGGGTTGCCCGACGCCGCTTACCCTGCGTTCCGCGAGGCGATCGCCGCATTGCGCGAGGGCATTCTGCTGGGCGAAACCGGCGGCGTCTCGCATCTCAAGCGGCGCATGGTCGAACGCGTGCTGCATGCCTGCGCCGCCGAGCGGCGCGACGACATGGCCTCATTGCTGGCGCTGTTGCGCCGCTTCGCGGTCGAGGCAGCGCGCGAGGAAGCGCGCATGTTCTGCGACGATCTGGTCGCCAACGATCAGCCGTCATACGTGCCGCGTATCGACGAGCCGCGGCTGGTGGCGTAACTCTCAGCCCCGGCCGGTGATCTGCTCGACGATGTCAGGCCGGCCCTTGTTTTCCTCGACGAGGAAATGATCGGTGACGTCGCGCAGCTTGCGATTCAACTGCGCCGCCAACTGCACGGCGTCGGAGCGGGCATATTCGCGGTGGATCGCGCGCACCGCGTCGACGTGCTGATTGATCAGCGTCACTGGAATGCGCTGCGCCATCGGCGTAAATTCGATGAGCCGGCACAGGCTGTCGGCGACCGCGGCGACCGCCGGAAAGCCGAGCGTTGCGGCCTGGCCCTTGATGTCGTGGGCGGCGTGGAACAGCGCCATCTTGTTGTTCTCGTTGACGCCGCGATGCACGATCACCTTGCGGGCCTTGTCGAGACGCTCGCATTCGTCATCCATCCACGTGCCGAATTCGCCGGACAGTTCGGCCAGCGCGTGTTCGGCGCTCGCCACCGGATCCTCCTCGTCGGGGTCGGGCGAAACGTCGGAGACGTAGCCGCGCAGCCTGTTCTCCGGCCGGATGACTTCGTGGTCGCCGTAGGTCGCGATGACAGCCGTATTCTTCTTCCTGGACCGCATCTGGAGGGGCCTTTGTCAGCCGGTTGATCGGACTTTCTCGAGCGCAGTGGAATTCTTGGCGGCGTCGGCCTTGCCGCCCTTGCGACGTTCCGGGCCGGTATAAGCCGACGTGGCGCTGCGGCGGCGATCGGGACCGAAATAGGTTTTGGTCCTGATGAAGGGCCGTGGATTGACGACGACATTGACGATGCGTTCGTACAGCCCCTTGGCCGATACGGGCTTCGCCAGGAACTCGGTGATGCCGGCGTCGCGCGCTGCCGTGACACGCCGCTTTTCGGAATGACCGGTCATCATGATGATGGGGACGTAAGGGTTGGAGTTGCCCTCGGGCTGCCGGATCATCTGGGTGAGTTCGAGCCCGTCGAAGACCGGCATCGCCCAGTCGGTGATGATGATGTCCGGCAGAAAATGATTGAAGGCCTCGAAGCCGGAGGCGCCGTCTTCCGCTTCGTAGACTTCGCGCGCGCCAAAGCCATGCAGCAACGTGCGCAGGATGCGCCGCATGTGCGCGTTGTCATCGACGACGAGGAAACGCAGGCTGTTGAAATCGATGCGCAGCATGAAATCCTGCGGCCCAGGGCTCCGTTAGCCCGCCGCCCGGCGGTAGCCGAAAGTACTTTTTTATGGTTAACGGACGGTTTCGGGGGCCGGAAGGCGCGCGCCCTGAGGGCTGTCCCTCAAGGGCGAATACCTTGTGCATCAAGCCCTTAAAGGGGGCTGGTCATTACCGCCCGGCGGTCTAAGCTGGCATCCGGTCGTCCCCGCCGGGTGGACCACGCTCAACCGCTCCAACCGAACGGTCCTGCCATGAAGACAATCCTTATTCCGACCGAAGATCACGATGCCATGCCCGCCGTCCTCGAAGGGGCGCGGCTGATCGCCCGGATTTTCGACAGCTACATGGAAGGCTTCGCGGTACGTCCGTCGCCCGGGACTTATGTGACCGTCGAGCCGGTGTCGAGCCTCGCCATATCCGGGGTGTTCGAGGCCGACACCGCCAAAGCCAAGGCCGAATTCGAAAAATTCATGGCGGCCAAGAACGTGCCGCCGGGCGGGGCGGAGGCGCCTGCCGTCTATTCCTACGGCTGGCCGCGCACCGATGCGCTCGAGGACGCCTTCATCGGCAGCTATGGCCGGGTGTTCGATCTGATCGCGCTCGGTCGTCCCGGCTCGGCGCCGGAGAACCCGCGCATGCCGCCGCTCGAGGCGGCGCTGTTCGACAGCGGCAAGCCGGTGCTGATCGTACCGAAACAGGTTCCGACGTCGATCGGCCGCAACATCCTCGTCGCCTGGAACGGCTCGACCGAGCAGGCTCACACCAACGAATTCGCCATGCCGTTGTTGCAACGGGCCGACAAGGTGACGGTGCTTTGGGTGTCGGGCGGCTCGACCGACGGGCCGACGGTTGAAGAGGCGACGCAGCATCTGCGCCGCAACGGCGTCAAGGCCGAGTCAGTTACGCTCAAGCGCGGCGATCGTTCGTCGGGCGAGGCCGTTGGCGAAATGACACTTGAGCAGGCTGCATCGCTGGGCTGCGATCTCGTGATCAAAAGCGCCTATACACAAAGCCGGCTGCGGCAGATGATCTTCGGTGGCGCCACCCGCCATATCCTCGCCAAGGCGACCATACCGGTGCTGATGGCACACTAGTCACGTCGCGTTTCCGGACGGCGATCCGGCCGCCGCGCCACCCGGAAAGACACTAGCGGACCGACAGGCAGTACGGAATTTGTCGTCACACGACCCTCACCCCGACGAGGCCGCATCCAAGCCGGTCGCGCCGCCCGCCCGATCTCCGGCCTTCTTCGCCATCTTCCCGTCCATCATGCTGCCGATGTTCCTGGCGGTGGTGGATCAGACCATCATCGCCACGGCTTTGCCGACGATTGCCGCAGCGATGGGCGATGTCGAGCGCGCCTCCTGGATCGTGATCTCGTACCTGATCGCCGCGACGATCGCGGCGCCGGTCTATGGCCGCCTCGGCGACTCCTTCGGCCGGCGCAAGGTAATGTACTTCGCGCTCGGCATCTTCATCGTGGCCTCGGTGCTGTGCGCGCTGGCGACCAGCGTGCTCAGTCTGACCGCGGCGCGAGTGCTGCAAGGTCTCGGCGGTGGTGGCCTGATGACGCTGTCGCAGGCACTGGTCGGCGAGGCGATCCCGCCGCGCGAACGCGCCCGCTATCAGGGCTATCTCGCGGCCATTGCGGTTTGCGCCAACAGTTTCGGTCCCGTGGCCGGCGGCTTTCTCACCGAGTCTCTCGGCTGGCAGTCGATCTTCCTCATCAACGTGCCGATCGGGGCCGTGGCGCTCTTCCTCGTTACGCGGCTGCCGCAACCGACCCGCGACCGTCTGCCGTGGCGCGCCGATCCGGGCGGGGCAGTGCTGTTCGCGATCTTCGTCGCTACCACGCTGCTGGCGCTCGAGCAGGTGCAGCACGCCGACCTGTCGAGTCTGCCGCTCGGCGGCATCATGCTGGCCGTGGGCGTGGCCGCGCTATTGATCCTGGTGTGGCATGAGAACCGGGCGTCATCGCCACTGATCCCGCTGTCGCTGTTGCGGCAGTCGGCAATCTGGCACAGCGACGCCATGGCCGCGTGCCACGGCGCGGCGCTGGTGTCGCTGATCACCTTTATTCCCGTCTATCTCGAGGTCGTCCGCGGCTTTTCGCCATCGACCACCGGCGCCGTCCTGGTGCCGCTGACCATCGGCATCGGCGTCGGCTCGTTGTTGACCGGGCGGATGGTCAACTCGACCGGCTATCTGATGATCTTCCCGGTGGTGGGCCTTGCGATCGCCACGCTTAATTTCGTCGTGCTGGCGCTGTTTGCCGATCAGCTCGGGCTCGCGAGCTTGGCGGTGCTGCTGCTCGTCAACGGCCTGGCGATGGGCACGGTCATGGGCGTGGTACAGGTCAGCGTTCAGAATGCCGCCGGTCAATTGCGCCTCGGCGAGGCGGCGGCATCGGTGCAGTTTTCGCGCTCGATCGGCGCCGCCTTTGGCACGGCCCTGGTCGCGACTGTTCTGTTTGCCGTCGTGGCGATCCGCAATCCGGACGCGGTGCGGGTTTTCGTCGCGATGTTCGAGCATGCCAAGAACGCCGGCGTCGGCCTTTCGGTCGATCAGCGGTTCGCCATCCACGGCGACATCATGATCGCCTTCCGCGCCGCGTTCCTGACCATGGCGCTGTTCACGACCGCCGGGTTCTTCCTGACGCTGACCAATCCGCAGAAGAAGATTTAAAACCCGAACTGCTCGGCGAGGATGCGTTCGTCGAGATTGTGGCCGGGATCGAACAGCATGTAGAGCGAGATGGCGTGATCCATGCTGACCTCGACGCGGCGCACCGAGCGTACCTCGTCGTGGTCGGCGACAGCCGCGACCGGACGCTTGTCGGCTTCCATGACCTCGATCGTGACCTTGGCCTTGTCGGGCAGCAACGCGCCGCGCCAGCGCCGCGGCCGGAACGGCGAGATCGGCGTTAGCGCGAGGAGTGGAGCGTTGATCGGAATGATCGGGCCCTGCGCCGACAGGTTATAGGCGGTCGAGCCGGCGGGCGTCGCCACCATGACGCCGTCGGCGGCGAGTTCGGCGAGGCGTTCCTTGCCGTCGATCAGAATGCGCAGGCGCGCGGCCTGCGCGCTCTGCCGGAACAGCGACACTTCGTTGATGGCGCGGTGCTCGTGAATGGCGCCATCGGCGTCATGGGCGTGCATGACCAAGGGATGGATGACGGTGCGATGTGCGGCGGCGAGCCGCTCGCGCAGGCCCTCGACGGCAAATTCGTTCATCAGGAAACCGACGGTGCCGCGGTGCATACCGTAGATCGGTTTGCCTGACTTCATGAAGCGATGCAGGGTCTGCAGCATCAGGCCGTCGCCGCCGAGCGCCACGATGACATCGGCCTCCGCCGGATCGGCATTGTCGTAACGGGCCTCGAGCTGGGCGATGGCGGCGCGCGCTTCCGGCGTTGGGCTCGCGACGAAGGCAATACGCCTGAAGGTCTGGGCCGGCGAATTCATCGATGGCTCTTGTCCGTCGTCTCTGCGCAAGCCCTTGGAGGGTACAAAGCCTTGGCGGCTATCGCTTTTCCGGCGTTCCTTTATACGACATGGGTGCCTCTTGTCGAGGCGGGGCCGGGCGGTGTGAAAGCAACATGCCCGACGCATGGGGCGCGCCGGGCATGCCTGGATCGAAGCCTTTTCTGGGGCGGCGACCCGCTTAGAATTCCTTCCAGTCGGTCTCTGCGTCCGCCGCCATTGTGGCTTCGGCTTTCTTAACCGCGCTGCTGCGGCCTCCGCCCAAGCTGTGCTTGAGCTGGATCACCGTGGACGGCTTCGACGCAGCTTTCGCCACGGCAGGTTTGCCGATGGCGGCGCCGGCGATGGCAGGCTTTGCCGCGGCGACGGCTTCGGCGGTGTCCCGGACGTACGTCATGCCGTGTGCTTCTTGGCCCAGATTGAAGAAGGCCACCTGTTCGTCCATGACCTTGGCCTGGTTTTCCAGCGTCTTGGCGGTGGCGGCATTCTCTTCGACCAGCGCCGAGTTCTGCTGGGTGACCTCGTCCATCTGCGTCAGAGCCTTGTTGATCTGATCGATGCCGGTCGCCTGTTCGGCGGAGGCATTGGCGATGTCGGAGACGATCTCCGCGACCTTCTTGATCGACTCGACAATCTCGTCGAGCGAGGTGCCCGCCTTGTTGACGAGTTCGACGCCTTCTTTGACCTGGACGCTGGAGTTGGTGATCAGATCCTTGATGTCCTTGGCCGCCTGAGACGACCGCTGCGCGAGGCTGCGGACTTCGGAGGCGACCACCGCGAAACCGCGGCCGGCTTCACCGGCGCGTGCCGCTTCGACGGCG
>JAFECJ010000004.1 GCA_018242205.1 Pseudomonadota bacterium | reverse complement strand
GTAGTAGAAGCCAGCTCCGTAGAGCGAGCAAATCTTCACGTACTGGACCGGTTTGGCCTTGACGGGAAGATCGGCCGCCTGCGCGCCAGCAGCAGCGACGAGACCCGCCGCGGTGCCGAGCAGAAGGCTTTTCACCATCTTCATTTTGAACCTCCAAAAGACTGTTTATCGTGAGAGGGTTCTGTATCCGTCCAGTGCGACAGCACCGTTGGAACTTCCCCTAAGCTCCCCGCAACCCGATTAATGTCCGACCCAGCCGATGCGTCCTTTCGGACTTACCCTCTGAAGCCATCCATCAACCTGGAAAGCACGACCTGGGGATGCCCCCTCCGTCGCAGGTCGAACATTAGCCATTGAGCCCCTTGGCGCAACGAAGAAGCGCCCCGCGCACAGGCATTGGCGGCGCTTTTCAAGGGAGTGTTGCGCAAAAAACACGCACATTCGGACAGCTCTAAATCGCCTATTAACGACGATTATCCTGCCACCGGAAGCTTTCCTTTCTATTAAGTAAAACAATAAGTTAACGGCAAGTTCGTGGAGCGGCCGAAAACCGGGCGAAATGGCAATTGCACGCCCTGTGATAGCGCGCAGCGGCAACGACCACCCACCGTCGCATAACGCGCGATCGATCTATTTGACGCTCGCCAGGAGGTCCATGGCAGGGCAACGATTCGATTCCCGACGCAGGCGCAAAAAGGCGCCCCGTCCCGCTGCCCCGGGAGACCACGCCACAGCCCTGAATCGCGTGCTGCGCACGGCGCACCGCCGCGCGCTGGAAAATCGAGGATTCGAATGTCTACGGAGTTGGAAACTGGCGGAGCCGGAGGGATTCGAACCCTCGATACGCCTTTACAAGCGTATAACGGTTTAGCAAACCGCCGCCTTCAGCCACTCGGCCACAGCTCCGACGCGCAATGGCGTACAGAACCGGGCCTAGCCCGTCAATTCGCACGAAGACCTCGCGCCCCCTATATTGCGCATGTCCCTTGCGGGAGGCGGTCCGGCCGCGAGCGGCGACTGGAACGGCGATAATCGCAATCGAACGGAGTGCCCTGCGGTGCGGATCGGTAAAGCCTGGATTTCGACGACGCTCTTGATCGCCGGCGCCCTCCTCTCGTCGCCAAGACCGGCCGCCGCGGAGATCATCTATCCCTGGTGCGCCGTTTACAGCGAACGCCTCGTCGGCGCGACCAATTGCGGTTTCAGCACACCGGTCCAATGCCGCGCGGCACTCAGCGGGCTCGGCGGCATGTGCATGCAGAATCCCGCCTACAACGCCCCCGTCTCCGAGCCACGGCCCAAGCGCCGTAGCCGGCAGCGCTGAAACGCACCCGGTCGCGCCGGTTGACAAAACCTCGCGCCTCCGCGATTGCGGACCGATCCCCGCGCCGTGCAAGCGCGCATGTCAGCGTGTGAAGAACCAGCGTGCCAGCATCGCGTTTCGATTTAGGGCAGACGCTTCAAGACGGCCTCCGCCTGCATCGCGAGGGACGCCTGCACGAGGCGGAGAAGCTCTACGCACGGGCGCTGAAGGCAGTTCCCGACAATTTCGATGCCTTGAACCTTCTCGGCGCCATCAAAGCGCAAACCGGCAAGATGGGCGAAGCGCTGCGCCTGCTCACCGCCGCGGTCAAACTCAATCCGGGCGCGGCCGACGCGCTGGTCAACCTCGCCAACGTGTTGCACGCGCTTAAGCGCGATGCCGAAGCGCTCGATTGTCTCGACAAGGCGCTGCGCATCAATCCGCATGACACGCAAACGCAGCTCAATCGCGCCTCAGCCCTGCTGAGCATGAAGCGTCCGCAGGACGCGCTCGCCAGTCTCGACGCGGTGATCGCGCGCGAGCCATCGAACGCGGCTGCACTGCTCAATCGCGGTGTCGCCAAGGCCGAACTTGGGCGCCAGGCCGACGCGCTCGGCGATTTCAACGCGGCGCTGCTGCTGGCGCCCGGCAATCCCACCCTGCTCTACAATCGCGGCAGCGCTTTCCTGCAGCTCGGAAAACCCACCGAGGCCCTGGCTGATCTGGAGCGCACCGTCGCCACCCTGCCGGAGCATAAGCTGGCCTGGAATAACCGTGGCCGCGCGCTGGAAATGCTCAACCGTCATGACGACGCGGCGGCCAGCTTCGGCAAGGCCATCGGCCTCGACAAGGACTATGCCGACGCGCATTTCAACCTGGCCCTGACCCTGCTGGCGCTGGGCAAACTCGAACAAGGCTTGGCGGAATACGAGTGGCGGTGGAAACGGACCGGCGTCACCGACCGGCGTCGCGGCTATGGCCGTCCGCTCTGGGTCGGCGAATTTCCGCTCGGGCGCAAGGCCATCCTGCTCCACGCCGAACAGGGCCTCGGCGACACCATTCAATTCGCCCGTTACGCTTCGATGCTGGCCGGCAGCGGCGGTCGCGTCATTCTCGAAGTGCAGCCCGAATTGAAAACGCTGCTGACCAATCTGCCCGCCATCGCGTCATGCCATGCGCGCGGCGAAGCGCTTCCCGCTTACGACGTACAATGCCCGCTTGGCAGTCTGCCATTGGCGCTGAAGACCACTGCCGCCAATGTGCCGGCGCCGATCCCTTACGTTGCCGCCGATCCCGAACGGGTAACGAAATGGCGTCCTGCGATCGATGTATTGCCCGGCAAGCGCGTGGCGCTGGCCTGGGCCGGCCACGTCCATCACATCAACGATACGAACCGCTCGATCCCGCTGGCGACGCTCGAGCCGCTGCTGGCGCAGGAGGGTGTATCGTTCGTCAGCATCCAGCATGAATTGCGCGACTCCGATGCGGACCTGCTGGCGCGGCACCGCAACGTCACGCATCTCGGCGAACAATTCGCCGACATGGCCGACACCGCGGCCGTACTGTCGTTGGTCGACTTGGTGATCGCGGTCGACACATCGGTCGCCCACCTCGCCGCCGCGATGGGCCGCCCGACATGGGTGCTGCTGCCGTTCACGCCCGACTGGCGCTGGACACTCACCGGCGCGCACAGCCCCTGGTATCCGCAGGCGCGTCTATTCCGCCAACCCGCCATCGGCGATTGGCCGGCCGTCGTCGCGGCCTTGCGCGACGCGTTGAACGGCGACGTCGACGCTTAAGCCGCGATGCGGACCGGCACTGGCGGCTGGTGCAGCTTGAGCCAGTCGCGGGCGGCGCGTTGCGCGCAACCGATTTCACTGTCCGCCATCTGGTCGGCGACCTCGCGGCGCAATTGCGCGGCTTCGCGATGACCGCGCATCGCCGCGATGTTGAACCACTTGTGCGCCTCGATCAGATCGACCGGCACGCCGGCCCCGGACGAATGGATCATGCCGAGGTTGAAGCAGCTTTCCGCATCGGCCGGTTCGTAGCCTTCTGTGACAATCGCGAGATTGACCATGTCTAACTCCCGTCTGTTCGGCGGCCGTTGGTCGGCCGGACCGTGAAATTCGCGTCCCTGTTGCGTGCCGGTTTGTCTGGCATGCGCGGGACCGATCTTCGGGAGAAAATTTGAATGGCAGTTTAAGTATCAGCGTAAATCGGGCGTGAACAATACGGCGAAAATCTGCCGATATGCCGCAAAATGCCCATAATTGCTGGCGTTTCATGGCAATCGGTACCCCGCGCAACAAAGCGCTAACTGATTTGATTGGCGCGCGGGTAACCATTTCCCAATGTTGCAGTTATATGACGAGAGGCGTCGCGCGTCGTGAAACGAGGTGCGCGCCGGTCCTATAACGAGCGAACATCAAGCGAAACAAAGACACATCTTCGAAAGGCAGCAATGAGACTTCCGCGTTTCCAACCGGCCTTGATCGCATCGATCGTGGCCGCTCTCTTCGGATTGTCCCTGATGGCCGTGGCGCAGGCCACGATGCCCGTGACCGGCACCTGGCTTTCGGCCGACGGCGGCACCAAAGTCCGCGTCAGCGACTGCGGCGGCAAATTGTGCGGCAAGGTGGTCTGGCTCAATGAGCCGATCGACAAGGCGACCGGTCAGCCGAAGACCGACAAGCGCAACGCCGATGCCTCGAAGCGGGCGCGCCCGCTGCTCGGCGTCCAGGTCGTTCAGGGCATGAAGCCGGACGGCGACAACAAGTGGTCGGGGCAAATCTACAATGCCGACGACGGCAAGGTTTATCAGGCCCATGTCACGCTGGTCAGCGACAATGCCATGCGCGTGCAGGGCTGCGTGCTCGGTATTCTGTGCAAGAGCCAGACCTGGACCCGCGCCGACTGAGCGCGCGCGTCAAATCAGGCGATCAACAGCCGGCCGCCGACCGCGGTCGGCTTTTTGCTGCCCGGCGCGCTAGCGAGGCGCACGCCCCGCCCTACCGGGCGCGCTGGCCGAACAGCACCGCCTGCACCTTGGGGTTCTTCATGTCGACGCCCTGGCGCAGTTCCTCGCCCAGTGCCATGCCGCGCGCGACCGCCGGACGGGCCTTCATCCGCGCGATCCAGCGCTTCAGATGCGGAAACTGGTCGATGTCCTGACCTTGCCGCTGCCAGCCATTGACCCACCCGATCAGCGCCATGTCGGCGATCGAATATCGCCCGGCGATGAAATCGCGGCTCGCCAGCCGCTTGTTCATCACACCATAGAGCCGGTTCACCTCGTCGACATAGCGCGCGATGGCATAAGGGATCTTCTCGCGCGCGTAATTCTTGAAGTGGTTGGCCTGCCCCGCCATCGGCCCGACGCCACCGACCTGCCAGAACAGCCATTGATCGACTTCGGCGCGGCCGCGTTCGTCCTTGGGATAGAACTTGCCGGTCTTGCGGCCGAGATACTGCAGGATCGCACCGGACTCGAAAATCGACATCGGACGTCCGCCCGGTCCATCCGGATCGACGATCGCGGGGATGCGGTTGTTGGGTGAAATCTCGAGGAACCCTGGATCGAACTGCTCGCCTTTGGCGATGTTCACCGGCTTGACGACATAAGGCAGCCGGCACTCCTCGAGCATGATCGAAATCTTGAACCCGTTCGAAGTCGGCCAGTAATAGAGTTCGATCGGCCTCTCGCCATCGCGCGGGGCGGCAGCCTTCGGCGCAATACGATGCTTGGCCGCCGCCAGACCTTTGCCCTTCGATCCCGGGCGCGGCAGCGGCGCTGCGGCACGACCGGCCTTGCGCTTGCCGCCGCTTTGTTGGGTAAAACGCGCCATGTCACAGCCCCCGAACCAGATTGTCGCTCCCTTCTAGGACGCGGGATGCAAACCGCAACCGAACAGCGTTTCGCTTAACGCGTTCGTGTCACAATCTTTCGCTGTGTATCTGGACTGTCACAACTGAGATTAGTTAGTATGCAGCCTCTGGGTTGTAGACGCGCGCACCGGCAAGTCGTGACGTTGCGCGCGCCAGATGGAGGCCAACACCATTTCACGGGAGGAAGTCATGTTGAGGTTCAAGACCGGGCTTACGATGGCGATGGCAGCGGTCATCGTCGCAACGAGTCTGGCTTCTGCCGGGTCGGCTGCGGCGCAAACCGCCGCCACGACAGCGGCAACGACGACCGCAAAGCCCAAACGCGCTCTGACCCCGGGTCAGATCGCCGCGCGCGAACGCATGAAGAAATGCGCCGCCGAATGGAAGGCCACCAAGGCCGCTGGCAAGGTCGAGAAAGGAATGAAATGGCCGCAGTACTGGAGCGCATGCAACAAGCGGCTCAAGGCGGCGGCCACCTGATCCGTGGACTGGCGGCACTCGGCACCGCGGCACCTGAAGCGCGTCCCTGAAGACAGGGCGACCCCTAAAAGTCGGAGGGCGTCGGCGAGACTTGATGTCTCGCCGACGCCCTCTGATGTCACCGGAACCGGGTGCTCTGGAAAACGAAGCTTACGCTATCGCACCTGATGCACACCGGCTCCCTAATGACGCGGCCCTCAACGCATCAACGCCGAAGACCGGGAAGTGACGTTAGACCTAGAGCTTCTTCTTCCGCTTCTTGGTCTTCTTCGCCGCCTTCACTGCCTTCTTCTTACGTTTAGCCATTGCTGCCCTCCTAGCCATATAGAATGGCGGGTGTCGCATTAGTGCGGTCGGGGATCGACCTGCACCACATTTGGTTTACACCAGCGCATAAAAAAAAACAGTGACTCCATCGTTTTGTGTGCGTAACTGCGCCGACCGCGTTGCGGGTTCGCGTGATCGCAAGCGACAACGACGCCGCTCTCACCCTCACATCACCAAGCCTGCGCCATCAGACGACGTTATCGTTGTCGATCAAAAAACATCCGATGAAATAAGGGTTTTTTGCGCATCCTCCGGCGAGCAAAATTCTGTCCACGGAAAAATATTCTTGCGTGCGGCGTGTCCGAAAAAACGCTTTCGGATCGTCGGAGACGCCGCCGCCGCACTGTGAAAAAAATTTCAGCGAAAACGTCCGCGCAACGGTGTCGACAAGCCCAAACCGATCAAAAACGTGCGAATCGGTGTCGAGTGATTCGCGCTAACGCGACGCCACGCGTGCTCGCCGGCAGATCGATTGCGGTCGCACGAGACGCCACGGATACCGCTCGCGATGTCTGTCCGCGACCTTGGATGCAACGCAAGACGATACGCGCACGCACCGATGGCGAGCGCGCATCATTCATGCTGCATCACAAACCGAGTTTCGTTTTTAGGAGATCGTTAACCGCCTGCGGGCTCGCCTTACCGCCCGACGCCTTCATCACCTGGCCGACGAACCACATCATCGCCTTCGGATTAGCTTTCGCCTGCTCGACCTTGTCGGGATTCTTGGCGATCAGATCGTCGACGATGCCGCCGATGGCGGAAAGGTCCGTCACCTGCGCCATGCCGCGCGCCTTGACCACCGCGCGGGGGTCGCCGCCTTCGGTCCAGATGATCTCGAACAAGTCCTTGGCAATCTTGCCGGAAATCGTCTTGTCGCCGATCAGGTCGAGGATGCCGCCGAGCTGCGCTGCCGAGACGGGCGAGGACGCGATGTCGTGGCCTTCCTTTTTGAGACGTCCACTGAGTTCGTTGATCACCCAGTTGGCGGCAAGCTTGGTATCGCGCCCCGCCGCCACGGCTTCGAAGTAGTCCGCGGTCTCGCGTTCCGCCACCAGATGGCTGGCGTCATAGGCAGACAGGCCGAGTTCGCGGATGAAGCGCGCCTTCTTCTCGTCGGGCAGTTCCGGCAGCGCCGCTTGCAGCGTGCCAATCATCTCCTCGCTCAGTTCCAGCGGCAGCAGATCGGGATCGGGAAAGTAGCGGTAGTCGTGCGCCTCTTCCTTGGACCGCATCGAACGCGTCTCGCCGCGGCCCGGGTCGAACAGCCGGGTCTCCTGGTCGATCGTGCCGCCGTCCTCGATGATTTCGATCTGCCGGCGCGCTTCGTGCTCGATCGCCTGGCCGATGAAGCGGATCGAGTTCATGTTCTTGATCTCGCAGCGCGTGCCGAACGGCTCCCCGGGACGGCGTACCGAGACGTTGACGTCGGCGCGCAGCGAACCCTTCTCCATGTCGCCGTCGCAGGTGCCGAGGTAGCGCAGGATCGAGCGTAGCTTGGTGACGTAGGCCATCGCCTCTTCCGAGGAACGAATGTCGGGCTTCGAGACGATCTCCATCAGCGCGACGCCGGAGCGGTTGAGATCGACCGCCGACATCGAGGCATGGCGGTCGTGCACGCTCTTGCCGGCGTCCTGCTCGAGGTGCAGGCGCTCGATACCGACGGTGACGGCCTCGCCGCTGTCGAGATCGACCACGACCTCACCCTCGCCGACCACCGGCTGCTTGTACTGGCTGATCTGGTAGCCCTGCGGCAGGTCCGGATAGAAATAGTTCTTGCGATCGAACACCGAGCGCCGGTTGATCCTGGCCTTGAGACCGAGGCCGGTGCGCACCGCCTGGCGGACGCATTCCTCATTGATCACCGGCAGCATGCCGGGCATGGCGGCATCGACCAGCGAGACGTGGCTGTTTGGCGCGCCGCCGAATTCGGTCGAGGCGCCGGAGAACAGTTTGGACCGGGACGAGACCTGGGCATGGACCTCCATGCCGATGACGACTTCCCAGTCGCCGGTCGCGCCTTTGATGAATTTCGAGGGCTTCTGCTGCACGTTCATGGCCCTACCCGTACCGCCCGCGGGCGGGCCGGGCAAGATGGACGCGCGCGCGCCCTAGAAGTCGAGCTCGCGGCCCAGCACTTGCTCGACGATATCCAGGCTGTCGGTAAAACCGCGATATTCGATGACCTTGCCGTCGCGGAACCGGTAGAAATTGCCGGTCCGGAGGCGGATCGTACGCTGGGTCGACAATTGCAGCATCTGGCCGACGGAATAAGTCGAGGCCCAGTCGCCGTCCGCCAGCATGGCTTCGACGTAGTATTCGGTGACGCGATAGCTCTGAAAGAGCGTCGCGAAGCCCTTGAACACCTCGACCTTGCCGCGCCGTTTACCAGCGAAGGGAAAGACCGACGCTGGCGCCAGGAACAGCCAGTCGACGTCGTCGTCGTAGCACGCGGCCAACCGCTCGCGGTCGCCGCCGGTGAAAGCACCGAGCAGGTTGGCCAGTGCGGTCCGTGTCTGCTCGGTCTTCTGCAATGCTTGTTGTGACGGCTGGAGTGGCATTGCGATCAAGCCTCCGTCCACATTTCGCCGAAGTTTACAGCGTCGCCGCTGGGACGCCAGCGCCATGACGACACGCCTTGGTTGAAGTACCGGGACGCGCGCGGCCGGCCGGGTCAGGAGTCCCGGGGCGGTTTCGTCATCCAGACGGGTATCGACGGCGTGCTCGCCGGCGCCACATCGAGGTCGCGGCCGAGCGCCTGACTGGCTGAATCGAAGCTGTCGATGAAACAGCGATATTCGATCAGCTTGCCGTCCTCGAAGCGATGAAAGCTGGCCATCTGCAGCGTGACGATCTGCCCCGTCGAACGCTGCACCATCTGAAACTCGGAGATCGACGCCGCCCGATCGCCGTCAACGAGGGTCAGCGCTACGCTGTAGCGTTCGATCCGGTAGGACTGGTAAACGATCAGCAGGCTGGCCAGCACCGCCGACTTGCCGCGCCTCACGCCGGCAAACGGAAAGATCGACATCGGCGCATACAGCAGCCAGTCGATGTCGTCGTGGTAACGCGCCGCGAGGCGCTCGTGATCGCCGCACTGAAAAGCGTCGACGAGATCTTCGAGCGCTGCGCGCGTCGCTTCTGTTGTCATCGCCTAACCCCCGCCACGAATTCGCTTCGGGCACGGGCGGGATATCGTCTTGTTGCGGTAACGGGAAGTTGCTGCGCGCCAGGAACGGCGGCCAATTGCTCCTGAGGTTAATGGCGGCGGCCGCGGTCAACCGCGATAGCCAACGCGAAGTAACCAAGTGCGACCAGCCAGGCTCGCGCTTCGGCGACGTTCATCATAACACTGCGGCCGCACTTCATCTGCTAGGGCACGATGGTGCGGCCCAAAATCTGCTCGGCTGCGTCGAAGCTGTCGATGAAGCCGCGATAGGCCACGACCTTGCCGTCGCGCACCTGGTTGAAGCCGGCCGTCCGGCATCGAATGATCCTGCCCGTGCTTCTTTGCGTAATGGTCACATCTGCAACCACCGCCGCCCAATCGCCTTCGGCGATGACGTCCTCGATCTCGTAGCGATCGAAGCGATAATGCAGCCCGATGTTCAGCAGCATCAGGAAGACCGCGCCCTTGCCACGCCGGCGACCGCCGACCGGAAAGATCGACTCCGGTGCATGCATCGTCCACTCGACATCGCGCGCATAGAGTGCCGCCATGCGGAAATAGTCGGAGCGGCGAAACGCGTCATGGACCTCCATGACGGTCGCGTAAGCCGGCGCGTGGGCGGACATATGCCGTCACCACCAGGGCTGTGCGACGAAACGGCCAGCCGCCTGTTCGATGACGTCGCCGAGCGCGAACAGCGTTTCCTCATCGAACGGACGGCCGATCAGTTGCAGGCCGAGCGGCAGGCCCTGCGCATCGCTGCCCGCCGGCACGGCGATGCCCGGCAGGCCCGCCATGTTCACCGTCACGGTGAAGACGTCGTTGAGATACATCTCGACCGGATCGGCGCCGCCCTTCTCGCCGACGCCGAACGAGGCCGACGGCGTCGCCGGCGTCAGCATGGCGTGGACGCCCTGCGCGAAGCACTGCTCGAAGTCGCGCTTGATCAGCGTGCGCACCTTCTGCGCCCGCAGGTAATAGGCATCGTAGTAGCCGGCCGAGAGCACATAGGTGCCGATCATGACGCGGCGGCGCACTTCGCCGCCGAAGCCCGCCGCGCGGGTCTGTTCGTACATGTCGGTGATGTCGCGGCCTTCGACGCGCAGGCCGTAACGCACGCCGTCGTAGCGCGCGAGGTTCGACGAGGCTTCCGCCGGCGCGACGATGTAATAGGCCGGCAGCGCGTATTTGGTGTGCGGCAGCGACACGTCGACCAACTCGGCGCCGGCCGCTTTCAGCCATTCGCAGCCTTGGCTCCAGATCTTCTCGATCTCGGCCGGCATGCCGTCGAGGCGATACTCCTTCGGAATGCCGATGCGCAGGCCCTTCACCGAGCGGCCAACCGCGGCCTCGTAATCCGGCACCGGACGATCGACGCAGGTGGTGTCCTTGGCATCGGGGCCGGCCATCGAACGCAGCATGATCGCCGTGTCGCGCACGGTCTTGGCCATCGGCCCGGCTTGGTCGAGCGACGAGGCAAACGCCACGATGCCCCAGCGCGAGCAGCGCCCGTAAGTCGGCTTGATGCCCACGGTCCCCGTGAAGGCCGCCGGCTGGCGGATCGAGCCGCCGGTGTCGGTTGCGGTGGCGCCGAGACAGAGTTGCGCGGCGACCGCGGCCGCCGAGCCGCCGGACGAACCGCCCGGCACCAAAGGCGTGTTCGAACCCTTGCGCCGCCAAGGCGACTGCACCGGGCCGAAATACGAGGTCTCGTTCGACGAGCCCATGGCGAACTCGTCATTGTTGGTCTTGCCGAGCATCACGGCACCGTCACGCCAGAGCTGCGACGTCACCGTCGATTCATAGGTCGGCACGAAATTGTCGAGGATGTGCGAGCACGCCGTGGTGCGTACTCCCTCGGTGCAGAACAGGTCCTTGATGGCGAGCGGAATGCCCTCGAGCGGACCGCCCTCGCCTTTGGCGATGCGCGCGTCCGAAGCCTTCGCCATCTCCGTGGCGATCTCCGGCGTCTCGAGCACGAAGGCATTCAGCGAACGTGCCTTCTCAATCGCGGTCAGATGCGCGGCGGTGAGCTCGGCCGAACTCAAGTCCTTCTTGCGCAGGCGATCGCGCGCCTCGGCCAGCGTCAGCGTGGTCAGTTCGGTCATTGTGGGCTGTCGCACTCAAAAGACTTGTTGTTCAACGCTGCGATCTCTGCCGGCGAGCGCTGACGGATAAGAATGGTGCCGTCGGGTTGCGTCTCACGGTAGAGCTCGCCCGGCAGCGGCAGCCCCATGGCGCGCAGGTCATCGAGCGTATGGCCATCGGGCAACTTGCCGGTCGAGATGATGTCGATCATCTCCCAGCGGCGCTCCATCTCGGCCATTTCGCAGGCCTGACACATCTACTCGATCACCTTCGGCACGAGGTAGAAATTGTCTTCACTCTTCGGCGCGTTGGACATGACGGCGTCGGGATCGTCGCCGTCGGTGACGACGTCCTGGCGGCTCTTCATAGCCATCGGCGTCACCGAGGTCATGGGCTCGACGCCCTCGACATCAACCTCACCGAGCTGCTCGACGAAGGCCAGGATGGCGTTGAGTTCGCCTTGCAGATGCTCGACCTCCTCATCCTTGACCGCGATGCGGGCCAGATGGGCGATACGGCGAACGGTGGCGGCGTCGACAGGCATTGAAATCGCTACGCTTTTTCTGGCGGTTTTCGAGCAAGGCGCCGCCGAAGCGGCTGGCGTCCCGCGTATAGCAGAGCCGCCGAATTGGCGGCAACCGGGGCGGCGGCCCGCTCAGCCCGGCTGGCGTTCGACGACGGTCCAGCCGAGCGCTTTTAGCTTGCGCTTGGCCAGCGCGGTGGCCTCGCCGGTGATGCGGATTTCGCCGGTCGATTTTGCCACCAGTTGGCTGCGCGCCTTGGTGAAAGCCTCGAACCGCGCCGCGCTCTGCTGCGTCCACGACAACGCATCGATCGGCGCCACCGTGACGAAGCGACCGTCCTTGGCGACCAGGAACGGCAGGCCGCCGAGGGTCGCGATGTGCTCGTAGCCGCGATGACGCTTGTATTCGACGGCCAGCAACTCGGCCTGACGCCGCATGAAGTAGGCATTGGAGCGCTCATCGGCCGCGGCCGCAGCATCGAAGAACACCGCACGCCCCCGCACCGTCTTCATGGCATCGATCGCCGCGACCATGGCCGCCATGTCGATCGGGGTGTAATTGCGGTTGGCGAGCAGGCTCTCGGTCAGTTCCTGCGGCACGCCCATCTCGGTGAGCTTCTTGCGATTGAGATCGAGAATCTGCGCCGCCGTGTATTGCCGCGCCAGATCCTGGATGGAGATATCGTTCAACCTGTTTGCGGTCGACAGGTTGGTGGCGACGATACCGGCGGCGCCCGGCACCGCGATCAGCGCGCCGGTCACGGCCAGCCCGCCGAGCGCGGCGGCTTCCGACAACTGCTTGAGCTTGGCGTCCAGCGGCGGGAAATCGGTGTAGGGGTCGACGCCATAGGTCGCCGCCAAGTTACGGCGCTCGCTGGTGACACCGAGCAAGCTGCCGAGTGCGCTGTCCTGGGTCTTGCCGGCATTATGGAGACCGGAACCGATGCGGTCGAACATGCCGCCGATGCCAGACAGCGTGCCCTTGATGGTGCCGATCGGATTGGTGATCAGCCGCCCGGTGTATTTGAGCGGATTGAGGCCGGCATTGGCCAGTGACTTGGCGAAGGTATTCGAACTCGAAACCTTCTCCAGCAGCGCCAGCGCCCTCAGTTCGTTGATCCGCATCTGCGCCACGGCGTCGCCCTGCGCGGCGACGCCGCCATAGGGCGTCTCTATGTCGTAGAGCCGCATCAGGCCGTCGCTGGGCACCGGCGAGCGCACCGTATAGTTCTCGCCGGTCGGGGCAATTCCACGGATGTGCGCGGCGTTGAAGGATGGCGGCGCCTCGAAGGACTGCGCCAGTGCGGCGACTGGCAAGACCACGACGCCGAGCGGCATGAGCAGGCGCGCCAACCAGTTTGCAAAAGCCGTCATCCTCTCCCCCAATTCGACTCCGGCGGTAGTCTCGCACTATCGGCACGCCAGACCAAGCGCCCAATGTCGGCGCCGATGTCCGCGCAATGGCGCGTCATCCACACTCATGCTAGGGCTCGCAGCATGCCCGCTCTTGTCCTGCCGCTCCCCGAAGCTGCGCCGCATTTCGGCGCGCGCGGCGCCTTGATCGGGCTCGATCTCGGCACCAAGACCATCGGCGTCGCCGTGAGCGACCCCGACCGCAAGCTCGCCACCGCCGTCGAGACCGTCGCGCGCAAACAATTCACCGCCGACGCGGCCCGCGTCATCGCGCTCGCTACCGAGCGCAAGGCAACCGGGTTCGTGCTCGGCCTGCCCATTAATATGGACGGCTCGGAGGGACCGCGCGCGCAATCGACACGCGCCTTCGCTCGCAATTTCTCCAAGCTGACTGATCTGCCGATCGCGCTTTGGGACGAGCGGTTGTCGACCGCCGCGGTCGAGCGGGATCTGATCGCCGCCGACATGCGCCGCGAGCGCCGCGCCGAGGTGATCGATCAGCACGCCGCCATGTTCATCCTGCAGGGAGCGCTGGACCGGCTGGCCCATCAGAACGCGGGGTGACCGACGAAAAGGCGGGCCAGACGGGCCCGCCTTCCGTTGTGGAATAAATGAAATCCTACTGGTTGGCGCAGGGGGTGTAGCCGGGCGATGCCGGGTTGCCGCCGCAACGGCTGTCATCGGTAGAGACGTTGCCGCCGCGATACCCGTAGTAGCGCGGTCCCATGTAGCCCGGCGCCGGCTCGTAGGCGTAGCCGTCATAGGCATAGTCCGGCTCGTAGGTGTAACCCGGCTCATAGTAACCCGAGCCGTAATAGTAGCCGTTGTTCGCCGAAGACGCGGCCGCTGCGCCGACCAGCGCGCCGGCGCCGAAACCGATCGCCGCCGCGGTATTACGGCCGTTACGCGCTTCACTCGGGGTTGCCGTCGCCAAAGCCGTGGCGCCCACTAGCGCGGCCGCCACCGCAATCTTGCCAAAATTCTTCATTGGTGCCTCCTTTCGCCCGCCGGTCGGGCATTCGGACCGTCAATTCGCGAGACAGCACGGCAGTTCCGCGAAACTCCGTTAACGACGGCGTGAGCGGCCCTGTGGACGGGGCGGAACCGGTCTTGCCGGGGCAGACGCCCGCGCCTATAGAACTGGCTTTAATGACCAGCACGCCGAAATCCTCATTCGTCCTCAGCCACCGACATTTGCTGGGGATCGAAGGCCTTTCGGCCGCCGAAATCACCGGCCTCCTCGACCTTGGCGAGGAATTCGTCGCCCTCAATCGTCAGATCGAGAAGAAGCAGGCCTCGCTGCGCGGACGCACGCAGGTCAACATGTTCTTCGAGGTGTCGACCCGCACGCAGTCCTCGTTCGAACTCGCCGGCAAGCGTCTCGGCGCCGACGTCATGAACATGTCGGCCTCGTCCTCGTCGATGCGCAAGGGCGAGACGCTAATCGACACCGCGATGACGCTCAACGCCATGCACCCCGACATCCTGGTGGTGCGGCATCACGCTTCAGGCGCGGTCGAACTGCTCGCCTCCAAGCTCGACTGTTCTGTCATCAACGCCGGCGACGGCGCTCACGAACACCCGACCCAGGCCCTGCTCGACGCGCTGACCATCCGCCGCAACAAAGGCCGCATCGAGGGCCTCTTGGTCGTCATCTGCGGCGACATCCTGCATTCGCGCGTGGCGCGCTCCAACATCATCCTGCTCAACGCCATGGGCGCGCGGGTCCGCGTCGTCGCGCCGTCGACGCTGCTTCCGCCGGGCATCGAGCGCATGGGCGTCGAAGTCGCGCGCGACATGCGCGAGGGGCTGGCCGACGCCGACATCGTCATGATGCTGCGGCTGCAACGCGAGCGCATGAACGGCTCGTTCGTGCCGTCGACGTCGGAATATTTCAGCTACTGGGGCCTCGACCAGAAGAAGCTGTCCTACGCCAAGAAGGACGCGCTGGTGATGCATCCCGGCCCGATGAACCGCGGCGTCGAGATCGACTCCATCGTAGCCGACGGCGCGCAATCCGTGATCCGCGAGCAGGTCGAAATGGGCGTCGCCATCCGCATGGCGGTGCTGGAAGCGCTTTCGAGGAACCTGCCCAATGCGTAGCGGCGGCAGTCTCGTCTCGGTGCGCTACGCCGTGGAGCGCAAGGCGCGCCTGGGTCTCATCGTCCTGGTCGCGGCCGGCGTCGCCGCCTCGTTCTGGATCTGGTTCTTCCGCAACCTCGCCCGCACGGAAGAGCAGACATGATGCTGTCCGAACGCCGTCCTGTCCTGCTCGCCAACGCCCGGATCATCGATCCGTCGCGCGACCTCGACATCGTCGGCGACCTGCTGATCGCCGATGGCGTCATCCGCGAGGCCAAGAAGGGCATCGGCGCCGCCGGCGTGCCGGAAGGCACCGAGGTCGTCGACTGCCGCGGCAAGGTTATCGCGCCCGGCCTGATCGACATGCGCGCCTTCATCGGCGAGCCCGGCGCCACCTATCGCGAGACCTTTGCGTCCGCCAGCCAGGCCGCCGCCGCCGGTGGCGTCACCACCATCGTCTGCCAGCCCGACACCTCGCCGACCATCGACGATCCTGCGACCGTCGATTTCGTGCTGCGCCGCGCCCGCGACACCGCCATCGTCCATGTCGCGCCGATGGCGGCGCTGACCAAGGGCCTCGAAGGCAGCGAAATGACCGAGATCGGCCTGCTCAAGGCCGCCGGCGCCGTCGCCTTCACCGATGGCACGAGGAGCGTCACCAACGCTCAGGTGATGCGCCGCGCGCTGACCTACGCGCGCGACTTCGACGCGCTGATCGTGCATCACACCGAAGACCCCGACCTCAACGGCGACGGCGTGATGAACGAAGGCGAATTCGCCGCCCGCCTCGGTCTGCTCGGCATCCCGTCGGCGGCCGAGACCATCATGCTCGAGCGCGACATGCGTCTCGTCGCGCTGACGCAAGGCCGCTATCACGCCGCTTCGGTCACCTGCGCGCCCTCGCTCGCCGTGCTTCGCCAGGCCAAAGACTCCGGCCTCGACGTCACGGCGTCGGCCTCGATCAATCACCTGACGCTCAACGAAAACGACATCGGCTCTTACCGCACCTTCCTCAAGGTGACGCCGCCGCTGCGCGCCGAAGACGACCGCAAGACGCTGGTCGCCGCGCTCAATGACGGCCTCGTCGACGTCATCATGTCGGATCACAATCCGCAGGACGTCGAGACCAAGCGGCTGCCGTTCGCCGAAGCCGCCGCCGGCGCCATCGGGCTCGAAACAATGCTGTCGGCGGGCTTGCGGCTGGTGCATTCCGGCGACGTAACGCTGCCGGTGTTGCTGCGCGCCATGTCGACGCGGCCGGCCGAACGGCTCGGCCTGCCCGGCGGCACTTTGCGCGCGGGCGCGCCGGCCGACGTCATCGTCATCGACACCGACGTGCCGTGGGTCGTCGATCCGAACGAGCTGAAGTCGAAGTGCAAGAACACGCCGTTCGACGAAGCGCGCATGACCGGCCGCGTGGTGCGCACCATCGTCGCCGGCCGCACCATTTATGAATCGCTATGAGCGGCCCGGTCATCCTCCTGCTCGCCTTGGCGTTCGGCTATCTGCTCGGGTCGATTCCGTTCGGTCTGCTGATCACGCGCGCCGCCGGTGGCCCTGATGTCCGCACCATCGGTTCGGGCAATATCGGCGCCACCAATGTGCTGCGCACCGGCCGCAAGGGTCTCGCCGCGGCGACGCTGCTGTGCGACGCCCTCAAGGGCACGCTGGCGGTGCTTGTCGCGGCGCATTTCGCCGGCCATGAAGCGGCGCTGGTCGCCGGCTTCGGCGCTTTCCTCGGTCACCTGTTTCCGGTGTGGCTCGGCTTCAAGGGCGGCAAGGGCGTCGCCACCTATATCGGCCTGTTGATCGGGCTCGCCTGGCCGGGCGCGCTGATCTTCTGCGGCATCTGGCTCGTCGTGGCGTTCCTGTCGCGCTATTCGTCGCTGTCGGCGCTGGTCGCCTCGGCGTTGACGCCGATCGCCCTGCTCGGCCTCGGCCAACCTGGCCCGGCGGCCTTGTTCTTCCTGCTCGGCATTCTTCTCTGGATCATGCACCGCGCCAATATTCAGCGCCTGCTAAATGGCACGGAAGGGAAGATCGGGAAGAAGGGGTGAGCCCCGTTTCTCGACGGTATCGCCCCCACAACCCGACCTAAACTTCTGATTGTACCGCGCCGCGCGGCGCGCGAAACTGGCCCCGGGGACCTGGGGGCACCGTGCCGAAGACCAAACTCACCGACGCGCAGCGGCTCGACTGGCTGCGGCTGATCCGCAGCGACCATGTCGGGCCGCGCACCTTCCGCGAGCTCATAAATACGTATGGCGGCGCCAAGGACGCGCTGGCCGCCCTTCCCGCGCTCGCCCGCCGCGGCGGCGCGGCGCGGACCCGCATCTGCACGCTGGAAGAAGCCGAAGCCGAATTGAAAACCGCGCGCGCGCGCGGCGTCGAATTGATTGCGCTCGGCGAACCGGATTATCCGCCGCGGCTCAAGACCATCGACGACGCGCCGCCGCTGATCGCCGTGCGCGGTGACGTTGCCGCGCTGTCGCGACCGTTGATCGCCATTGTCGGCTCGCGCAATGCCTCCGCCGTCGGCCTGAAATTCGCCGCGACCCTGGCGCGCGATCTGGGTGACGCCGGCTACGGCATCGTCTCGGGGCTGGCGCGCGGTATCGACGCCGCCGCGCATCGCGCCTCATTGGTGTCAGGCACCGTGGCGGTGCTCGCCGGCGGCCACGCCCACATCTATCCGGCCGAACACGAACCGCTGCTCGAAGAACTGCTGGCGCACGGCGCCGCGATTTCCGAAATGCCGTTGACGCACGAGCCGCGCGCCCGCGACTTCCCGCGGCGCAATCGCCTCATCTCGGGCCTGTCGGTCGGCGTCGTCATCGTTGAGGCGGCCAAGCGCTCCGGCTCGCTGATCACCGCGCGCATGGCCGGCGAACAAGGCCGCGAGGTGTTCGCCGTGCCGGGCTCGCCGCTCGATCCGCGCGCCGAAGGCACCAATGGCCTGCTCAAACAGGGCGCCATTTTGGTGACCGAGGCGAGCGACATCATCACGGCTATCGAGCCGATCCTCGGACGCGGCATCGAGCCGATCGAGGAGCCGTCGCGCGACGAGCCGTTCGCGCCCGATCACGAGCCCGCCGATGACGAACGCGGCCGCATCGTCGGTCTGCTCGGCCCATCGCCGATCTCGATCGACGATCTGGTACGATTGTCCGGCACGTCGCCGGCCATCGTGCGCACGGTGCTCCTCGAGCTCGAACTCGCCGGACGCCTGGAGCGCCACGGCGGTGCAATGGTGTCGCTGGTGTAGACTGCGAGCCTCCGAATCGAACCGCCGGATTAGTGATGCACCGCCGCGCCCTTTTGATCGCGCTCCTCGCCGTGGCGGCCATGCCGCCAGCGCTCGCCCAAAATAACGCCCGCGACCAATCCTTCGCCGCCTTCGTCCGCGACCTGTGGCCGGACGCCGAGGCCAAGGGCATCACGCGCGCCACCTTCGATACCGCGATGCGAGGCGTCACGCCGGACCAGCGCGTCATCGCCGCGACCCAGCGCCAGCCCGAATACGGCAAGCCGGTTGGCGATTACATCAATGCGCTGGCCTCGCCCGGCCGTATCCAGCGCGGCCTCGCCAAGACGAACGAATGGTCAAAGACGCTTGCCGCCGTCGAAAAGAAGTTCGGCGTCGAGCGCTGGATCCTGGTTTCACTGTGGGGCATGGAGACCGACTACGGCGCGGCGAAAGACAAATGGGACGTGTTTCGCTCGCTGGCGACGCTGGGCTACGTGAAATACAGGCATCCCTATTTCCGCAACGAGCTCATCGTCGCCATGGGCATCATGCAGAAGAACGGCTTTGACCGGAAACAGATGGTGTCCTCATGGGCCGGCGCCATGGGGCAAAGCCAATTCATGCCGACGAACGTCGTCGATTACGCCATCGACTTTTCCGGCGATGGCCGCGCCGATTTGTGGAACAACGTGCCCGACGTGCTCGCCTCGACCGCCAATTATCTGCACGCCTGGAAATGGCGCAACGATCTGCCCTGGGGCTTCGAGGTGATGGTGCCTCACGGCTTCGACCTGATGAAGAGCCGCGCCAGTTTTGCCGAATGGACGAAGCTCGGCTTCAGGCGTGCCGATGGCAAGCCGTTCCCGCGCGACGATGCGACAACGGGCCAGGCCGTTCTGTTCTTTCCGAGCGGCGCCAAGGGCCCGGCCTTCATCGTCACGCCGAATTTCCTAGTGTTGAAGGAGTACAACAACTCCGATGCCTACGCGATCGCAGTCGGCCACCTCGCCGACCGGCTGCATGGCGGCATTCCGATCCGAGCCGTCTGGCCCAAGGACGACCGGCCGCTGTCGCGCAACGCCCGTATCGCTTTACAGAAAAGGCTCGCCGCGATCGGCTACAAGGTCGCCGATTTCGAGGGGCACATCGATTTCGATATCCGCGACTACATCCGCGCCGAGCAGAAGAAACACGGCATGCTGCCCGACGGCAATCCGACGACCGCCCTATTAGAGAAGCTGGGGGTGACGCCGGCGCGCTGACCGCTCACGGCATCGGTGCTTTCCTAGCCCCGCCTGCCGTTGCCGTTACCATTGCCGTTGCGACGGGTCAGGGTTTCGGCTTCGAGCCGGACCATTTCCAGGAGATATCCCAGCGTCTCCAACCCGCTGCCCCGCGCGAGCGAGGCCAGATCGCTCGACAGGCTCGCGACATAATGGGCCACTGCCGCCTGGCTCCCTTGTTCTGACCCGGTTTCAGGCATCGTTTTTCGTCCGGCAGCCTGATTGGCTTCGCTCATTGGGTAAAATTACACAGGATGGACGAAATAGTAATATTAATAATGGAACATTAAATAAAATACATCTTATGGTTGTATCCTGATGTAGACTACAGAATGTCCTTTTTCGTGCCCGAATTGGCTGATTTGACGCGCCCGTCCGCTCCCGCTGGCCAGTCCCCCATTTGACAGGGAGGACCTACTTCCCCATGTTCCGGCCAACGCTAACGGACGATTCAAGCCCTGTCCGCTAGGGTCCGGGCGTTTAACCCATTGGATTCAAATGAAAGTTGTCGTTGTCGAGTCGCCTTCCAAGGCGAAGACGATCAACAAATATCTCGGCTCGGGGTTCGAGGTGCTGGCTTCGTTCGGCCATATCCGCGACCTGCCGGCCAAGGATGGCTCGGTCGATCCGGACCACGGCTTCAAGATGCTTTGGGAGATCGATCCGCAGTCGCAGAAGCGGGTCAACGACATCGCGCGCGCGCTTAAAGGTGCCGACACCCTCATTCTGGCGACCGACCCTGACCGCGAGGGCGAAGCCATTTCCTGGCACGTGCTCGAGGCGCTGAACGAAAAGAAGGCGCTCAAGGGCCAGAAGATCGAGCGCGTGGTCTTCAACGCCATCACCAAGCAGTCGGTCACCGAGGCGATGAAGAAGCCGCGCGAGATCGACACCGCGCTGGTCGATGCCTACCTCGCGCGCCGCGCGCTCGATTATCTCGTCGGCTTTACTCTTTCTCCGGTGCTGTGGCGCAAGCTGCCCGGCGCCCGTTCGGCCGGCCGCGTGCAGTCGGTGGCGCTGCGCCTGGTCTGCGACCGCGAACTGGAGATCGAGAAGTTCGTCGCCCGCGAATACTGGTCGATCCTCGCCAAGCTGAAAACGCCGCGCGGCGACGAGTTCGACGCCCGCCTCGTCGGCGCCGACGGCCAGAAGTTGCAACGCCTCGATATCGGCACCGGCGTGCAGGCGACCGATCTCAAGACCATGCTCGAGGGCGCCAGCTTCACCGTCACCTCGGTCGAGGCCAAGCCGGCGCGGCGCAACCCGCCGCCGCCCTTCACCACCTCGACCATGCAGCAGGAAGCGAGCCGCAAGCTCGGCTTCGCGCCGGCGATCACCATGCGTCTCGCCCAGCGGCTCTATGAGGGCACCGAAATCGGCGGCGAGACCGTCGGTCTCATCACCTATATGCGTACCGACGGCATCGACATGGCGCCGGAAGCGATCACCGACATCCGCTCGATGATCGGCAAGAATTACGGCAAGGAGTATGTCCCGGGTTCGCCGCGCACCTATCAGAACAAGTCGAAGAACGCCCAGGAAGCGCACGAAGCCGTGCGCCCGACCTCGGCCTCGCGCACGCCGCAGGAAGTCGCCCGCTACGTCGACAAGGATCAGGCCCGTCTTTACGAGCTGATCTGGAACCGCGCCGTCGCTTCGCAGATGGAATCCGCCGAACTCGAGCGCACCACGGTCGATATCGTGGCGAAGAACGGCTCGCGTGTCGCCGAACTGCGCGCCTCGGGCCAGGTGGTGAAGTTCGACGGCTTCCTGACGCTCTACCAGGAAGGCCAGGACGAGGCGTCGGACGACGATGAATCGAAGCGCCTGCCGGCGATGAGTGAGAAGGAAGTGCTGGCGAAACAGGCGATCGAAGCCGCGCAGCATTTCACCGAGCCGCCGCCGCGTTTCTCCGAAGCCGCGCTGGTCAAGCGCATGGAAGAGCTCGGCATCGGCCGGCCGTCGACCTACGCGTCGATCCTGCAGGTGTTGCAGGATCGCGGTTATGTGCGCATCGACAAGAAGCGTCTTATTCCGGAAGACAAGGGCCGCGTCGTCGTCGGCTTCCTGGAAAGCTTCTTCCAGAAATATGTCGAGTACGACTTCACCGCCTCGCTCGAAGAGCAACTCGACAAGGTCTCGAACAACGAGATCAACTGGAAGACGGTTCTGGAGAATTTCTGGACCGACTTCATCGGCGCCGTGAACGACATCAAGGAAATCCGCATCACGCAGGTGCTGGATGCGCTCAATGATCTCCTCGAGCCGCACATTTTCCCGGCGCGCGCTGACGGCGCTCCCGTTCGCCAGTGCCCGCAATGCGGCAATGGCCAATTGTCGCTGAAGGTCGGCCGGTTCGGCGCCTTCATCGGCTGCTCGAACTACCCGGAATGCAATTACACCCGGCAGATGACGCCGGGCGCGGCGAGCGCCCAGGCCACCAAGGTGCTGGGTCAGGATCCGGAGACCGGTCTCGACGTCACGTTGCGCGGCGGCCGCTTCGGCACCTATTTGCAGCTCGGCGAAGAGATCAAGGCTCCGAAGCGCAAGAAGGGCGAGAAGAAGGATCCGGACGCGCCGGAGCCGCAGAAGCCCAAGCGTGCTTCGCTGCCGAAGGGCATCGCCGCGGATGATGTTACGCTCGAGCAGGCGCTCGCCGTGCTGTCGCTGCCGCGCGAAGTCGGCATCTCGCCGGAGGACGGCCAGCCGATCCTCGCCGGGGTCGGCCGCTTCGGGCCTTACGTCAAGCACGACAAGACCTACGCCAGCCTCGAGGAAGGCGACGACGTTCTCACCATCGGGCTTAACCGCGCGATGCATCTGATCGCCGACAAGATCGCCAACCCGAAGAAGGGCCGTAGATTCGGCCCCGCCCCGGGCAAGACGCTCGGCGACCATCCCGACAAGGGCGGGCCTGTTGTCGTCAAGAGCGGCCGCTTCGGGCCTTACGTCTCGAACAACGGCGTCAACGCCACGCTGCCGGCCGACAAGACGCCGGACACGATCACACTCGACGAGGCGGTCGTGCTGCTCGACGCCCGCGCCGCCGCGCTCGGCAATTCGCCCCGCGCTGCCAAAAAGGCCGCGCCGAAGAAGGCCGCCAAGGGCAAAGCGGCAGACGCGGAGACAAAGGCGGAAGGCGACGAAAAGCCGACCGTGAAGGCCAAAGCCCCGGCCGCACGCAAGAAGCCGGCGGCGAAACCGGCCAAGCCCGCCGCCAAACCGAAAAAGCCGGCCGGCAAGGCGCGCAAGGTGTCAGCGGCGGAGTAGCTGCCGACCTTGCAACATACTCCGCTCATTCCCGCGCAAGCGGGAATCCAGAAATACTGGGTCCCCGCCTACGCGGGGACGAGCGGTGCGGCCCGGTGGCGGAACGCCTCTAAAATCACTACATTAATCCCGTCGCGCCGCTTCGGCGCCGGATATGACTTTTGAAGAAATCACCTCAACACAATCCCGATACGCTCCCCTCCAAGGCCGCCATTCTCGACTTCATTGCCGCCAATCCCGGCAAGGTCGGCACCCGCGAAATCGCCCGCGCTTTTGGCCTCAAGAACAACCTGCGCGCCGAGCTCAAGCAATTGCTGCGCGACCTCGCCGATGAAGGCGCCGTCGCCCGCCGCGGCCACAAGGGCAAGAAACTGCACCACCCCGGCGCGCTCGCCTCCACCCTGCTCGCCGACATCGTGTCGCGCGATCGTGACGGCGATCTTATCGCCGTGCCCGATGAGTGGGACGAGGAAGAGCACGGGCCGGCGCCGCGAATCCGCATTCTCTCGGCGCGCAAGCCACGCCCCGGCGAAGCCGCCGGTTTGGGCGACAAGGTTCTGCTGCATGTCGACGAAATCGAGCCTGACGACGGCATCAGGCACCGCGGCCGCATCATCAAGATCGTCGATCGGGTCAAGCATCGCGTGCTCGGCATCTTCCGCGCCAATCCGAAAGGCGGCGGCCGGCTCGAGCCGGTCGACAAGAAGATGCTCGGCCGCGAGATGCAAATCCCGCAAGGCGCGACAGGAGATGCGCAGGACGGCGATCTTGTCGCCGTCGAGGCACAGCGCGTGTCGCGCTTCGGCCCGCCGAACGGCCGCGTCGTCGAGCGCCTCGGCTCGCTGAAGAGCGAAAAGGCGGTCAGCCTGATCGCCATCCACGCCCATTCGATCCCGGATGTGTTCCGCCGCGACACCCTCAACGAAGCCGAGGCGGCGCGGCCGGCGACGCTATCGGGCGGACGAGAAGACTGGCGCAAACTGCCGCTGATCACCATCGATCCGGCCGACGCCAAGGATCATGACGACGCCGTCCATGCCGCGGCGGACGACGATCCGTCGAACCCCGGCGGCTTCATCGTCACCGTCGCCATCGCCGACGTCGCACATTACGTCACGCCCGGCTCTGCACTCGACCGCGAAGCGCTGGTGCGCGGCAACTCGGTGTATTTCCCCGACCGCGTCGTGCCGATGCTGCCGGAGCGCATCTCCAACGACCTGTGTTCGCTGCGGCCGAACGAAGACCGCGCCGCGCTGGCCGTGCGCATGGTGATCGGCGCCGACGGCCGCAAGCGTTCGCACACGTTTCATCGCGTCATCATGCGCTCGGCGGCGAAACTGTCCTACGAACAGGCGCAGTTTGCCGTGACCGGCCGCACCGACGAGGACACTGCGCATCTTGTGGCCCCGATCCTCGAGCCGCTCTATGCTGCCTATGATGCGCTCAAGCGCGCCCGCGACGAGCGCGGCCCGCTCGACCTTGACCTGCCGGAGCGCAAGATCCTACTCAAGCACGACGGCACCGTCGACCGCGTCGTCGTGCCGGAACGGCTGGAGGCGCACCGGCTGATCGAGGAAATGATGATCCTCGCCAATGTCGCCGCCGCGGAGACTTTGGAGAAAGCGCGCACGCCGCTCATTTATCGCGTGCACGACGAGCCGGGCCTCGAGAAGGTCAACGCGCTGCGCGAATTCCTGGCGAGCCTCGACATCCCGCTCGCCAAATCCGGCGCGCTGCGCCCGGCGAACTTCAATCACATCCTCGGCCGCGTGAAGAACACCGAACGCGAAACCTTGGTCAACGAAGTGGTGTTGCGCTCGCAAGCGCAGGCCGAATATTCGGCCGAGAATTACGGCCATTTCGGCCTCAACCTGCGCCGCTACGCGCATTTCACCTCCCCCATTCGTCGCTATGCCGATCTGATCGTGCACCGGGCGCTGATCCGCGCGCTGCATCTCGGCTCTGACGGCCTTCCGGGCAATTTCGGCATTCCCGAATTGTCCGAGATCGCCGCCGAAATCTCGGCGACCGAGCGCCGCGCCATGCTGGCCGAGCGCGAGACCAAGGACCGATTGATCGCGCATTTCCTCGCCGACCGCGTCGGCGCCACCTTCGAGGGCAAGGTCGGCGGCGTGCATCGCGCCGGCCTGTTCGTGAAATTGTCCGAGACCGGTGCCGACGGCTTCGTGCCGGCGCGCACCATCGGCGATGAGTTCTTCGCCTATGACGAGGCCGGCCACGCGCTGGTCGGCACGCGCAGCGGCGAAACCTACCGGCTGGGTGACAGCGTCACCGTGAAACTGGTAGAGGCTGCCCCCGTCGCCGGCGCGCTGCGCTTCGAACTGCTGTCGAGCGGGCGGCGCGGCACGCCGCCGGCGCGCCGCGAGCGTTTCGAGCGCGGGGGCATCGGCAAGAAGACGAAGTTCAAGGATTACGGTGGGCGCAAGTCCGAGCAGACTTTCAAGAGCGACGCCGCCAAGGGTCACGACGAGAAGAAGCGCAGCGAAGAGCGGCGCCGCAAGTTCGGCAAGAAGAAGAACAGTCGCCACAAGGTTCGCAAGAACAAAGGCAAACGGAAGTAAGTGGAAGCGAAACGACAATGAGCAGCAATGACGGCGACCGTCTCCTCCATCGCATGAGCACGCAGGAGCGCGACCAGTCCTTCCCGGATTCCGAACCGCGCGATGCCGCGACCATCATGCTGATCGACCGCTCCGGCCCTCAGGCCAAGGTGCTGCTCGGCCGCCGCCATCACGGCCACAAATTCATGCCCGGCAAGTTCGTGTTTCCCGGCGGCCGTATCGAGGCGCATGACCGCGCCATGCAGGCGGTGAGCGAATTGCATCCCGACACGCAGGCCAAGCTCATGGCCCGCGTCGACAACGCGTCGACCGACATGGCGCGCGGCCTGGCGCTCGCCGCGGTGCGCGAGATGGCGGAAGAGACCGGGCTGTTGCTCGGCGTTCAGGGCGACAAGCCGCCGCAGACACCCGGCGAGATCTGGTCCGAGTTCGTCAAGGCCAAGGTCCACCCCGACCTCGGCCAGCTTCATTTCATCGCCCGCGCCATCACCCCGCCCAAGCGGCCGAAGCGCTTCGATACCCGCTTCTTCACCGCGGACGCCACCGCCATCGCCCACAAGATCGAGGGTGTGGTCGGGCCGGATTCCGAGCTGGTCGAGCTGGTCTGGGCCCCGGTCGAGGAAGCCGCCCAGTTCGACATGCCGACCATCACCAGCGTCATCCTCGAGGAACTGGCGGCCCGAGTCGCCGCCGGCATGGCGCACGATCTGCCGGTGCCGTTCTATTACATGCAGGAGCAGAAGTTTCACCGCGACCTGCTCTGAGCTAAGCTATTGGAATCACGTAACTTTCCGGGATTCCTTGACATTCGGCCGAGTCTGGCTAGTTTCCGCGCCACGTGGCCGCCCCTGACCGTTTGGCGTGGCCCCCGAAATCCCGATTCCAAGGACTAAAGTCATGGCCAAGGCCGTCAGCCTCAAGATCAAGCTCGTGTCGAGCGCCGACACCGGTCACTACTACGTGACCAAGAAGAACTCGCGCACCCAGACCGACAAGCTGGTGAAGAAGAAGTACGACCCGATCGCCAAGAAGCACGTCGAATATCGCGAAGGCAAAATCAAGTAAGCCCGCGAATTTCTGACGACGGTTTCGCAATGCCCGGCCCGCGCGCCGGGCATTTGCTTTTCCGCGAGGCGCGCTCTGCCCAGCACGGCGATGCCGCCGGCGGCGCAACTTTGGAACAGACGCGCTGCGGCGCGGAATATTCAGGTGGCCTGCGACCTGATAAGATCGTCCGCCGGGAGAAAACCATGACCCTCGATCGCCGCGCCTTCGCCACCGCCCTGTTCGCCGCCTCTGTAGCGCTACCGCTCGCCGTAACGACGGCCTGGGCCAGCGACAAACCGCACCGCCTGGCGCTGCAAATCAGCGACGGCGACGAGCACAAAATGAACGCCGTGCTCAATGTCGCCGCCAATGTGTCGCGCTACTATTCGGACAAGGGCGAAGAGGTTGAGATCCGCATTGTCGCCTTCAATGCCGGGCTCAACATGCTGCTCGCCGACCGCACGCCGGTTGCGACCCGGTTGAAGTCGTTCAAGCAGGGCATGCCCAACGTCACGTTCGATGCCTGCGAGAACACGCTCGACAGCCTGACCCGCAAGGAAGGCAAGGAGCCGCCTTTGGTCGAGAACGCGACCCGCGTGCCGGCCGGCGTCGTCACCTTGATGGAACTTTCCGAACAGGGCTGGACCATCGTCCGCCCGTAATTGAAAGCCGGGACATCGCGCCGCGATGACGAAATACGACGTGATCGTGGTGGGTCTCGGCGCCGTCGGTGGCGCCGCGACCTATCATCTCGCCAAATCCGGCGCCAAGGTGCTCGGCATCGATCGCTTCTCGCCGCCGCATAAACAAGGCTCGTCGCACGGCGACACCCGCATCACCCGCGCCGCGATCGGCGAAGGCGTTGAATATTCCGAACTGGCTTTGCGCTCGCATACGCTGTGGCGTGACATGGAAGCGCTGACCGGCGAGACCCTGTTCCGGCGCAACGGCTGCCTCACCATTTCCGGCGCCGATGCCGTGGTGATGCACGACGTCGACGCCTTCTTCGTCAATGTCGACACCGCCGCGAAGCGCTTCGCCATCCCGACCCGCACCTTCGAGGATGCCGCCGCCATCAAGACGCGCTATCCGCAGTTCGCCGTGCAGCCCGGCGACAAGGCGATCCTCGACGAGGACGCCGGCGTTCTTTACGTCGAGCGCTGCATTACCGCGACGCTCGAGCTGGCGACGCAAGCCGGCGCCCAGCTTTTGCGCGACACGCAAGTGTTGCAGATCGAGCCGTCCGGCTCCGGCGTCGCGGTCGCGACCGGCGACAATCAGCGCTTCACCGCCGATCGTGTGCTGATCGCCGCCGGCGCCTGGCTGCCCCAATTCGTCGCCGCCGAATTGTCGCGCCACTTCACGGTGACGCGCCAAGTGCTCTACTGGTTCGAAATCAAAAGTAACCCGGAGCGGTTCCGGCCGGAGAACTGCCCGGTCTTCATCTGGCAATTGCCGCGCCGCAATGGTGTCGAGAGCAGCATTTACGGCTTTCCGCTCGAAGGCGACGCCGGCAACGGCCTTAAAGTGACGCATGAAGAGAGCGGCCCGGCCACCGACCCCGATCAGGTTGACCGCAACGTCGATCCGGTGACCGAGACCGCGCGCACCTATCGGACCTATATCGAGCCATTCCTGCCCGATCTCGGCCCGCGCGCGGTGCGCACCGCGACCTGCCTCTATACCCGGGTCGATCGCTCGCGCTTCGTCATCGACCACGACCCGAGGAGCGAACGCGTGCTGTTCGCCTCGCCCTGCTCCGGCCACGGCTTCAAGCACTCCGCCGCGCTCGGCGAAGCGCTGGCCGAACAGCTCACGCTCGGGCAATCGCAACACGTCGATCTCACGCCGTTCCGGCTCGAGCGGCTGAAGGAGTATCTACGAGCTTGATGGAACAGCGACCCTACGCCGCTTCCTGCACGACGCGGTTGCGACCGTCGCGCTTGGCACGGTACAGCGCCTGGTCGGCGCGCTTGAGCATGGCGGCGGCGTTGTCACCTGCCGCACCCAGCGCGGCGATGCCGATCGACAGCGTGACGTCGAGACGCTTCTCGCCCTGCTGGATGGCGAACGGCTCGGCCGCGATCTTGCGACGGATGCGCTCGGCCACCATGCCGGCGACGGCGATGTCGGTTTCCGGCATGACGATGACGAATTCCTCGCCGCCATAGCGGCAGGCCAGATCGATGTTGCGGATTGACTTGCGGATGCGCACCGCGAATTCGCGCAGCACGTCGTCGCCGGCGTCGTGGCCGTGGCCGTCATTGATCGACTTGAAGAAGTCGATGTCGAGGATCAGCACCGCCAGCGGCTTGCCGCGCTGCGCCGCCTGCTCGGTCAGCGCGCCGAGATGGGTTTCCATGTAGCGCCGGTTATGCAGCCCGGTCAGCGCGTCGGTGATCGCCATTTCGATCGACATCGCGACGTTGTCACGCAGTCGGTCGGTGTAGCGCTTGCGCTTGATCTGGGTGCGCACGCGCGCCAGCATCTCATTCTTGTCGATCGGGCGGATCAGGTAATCGTTGACGCCGATCTCCAACCCGCGCACCAGTTTGGCGTTGTTGTCCGGTTCGGCGATGGCGAGGATCGGAATGCTGCGCGTGCGCTCCAGCGACCGCACCTGGCTGCACAGCCTGAGGCCGTCGAAATCGGTGAGCCCCAGCGACACGATCAGCAATTCGTAGTTGCCCTCGGCGGCGCGGAACAGCGCCTCCTTCGGATCGCTCTGCACGTCGACGGCGTGCTCGGCGCCAAGCGTGGTGGCGATGCGCTCGTAGGACGAGGCGCGGTCGTCGATGATGAGGATGCGGCCCTGGCGGCCGCTGTCGGCCACCGCCTCGCGCTCCGGGCTCTCGATTCCGATCTCGCGCGACGTCAGGGCGCGCATGCGCAGTTCGTCCGTGACCATTTTCAGCCGCGTCAGCGAGCGCACGCGCGAGATCAGCGCGATATCGCTCACCGGCTTGGTCAGGAAATCGTCGGCGCCCGCCTCCAGGCCCTTGATACGGTCGGACGGCTGGTCGAGCGCCGTGACCATCACCACCGGAATGTGATGCGTCGCCGGATTGGACTTGAGGCGGCGGCAGACCTCAAAGCCGTCCATATCCGGCATCATGACGTCGAGCAGCACGATGTCGCATTCGGCGCGCTCGCACATCGCCAGCGCCTCGGTGCCGTTGAAGGCGGTCGCCACGTCGAAATACTCGGCCGACAGCCGCGCTTCGAGCAGCTTCACATTGGCCGGAATGTCATCGACGACGAGAACGCGCGCAGTCATTGCAACACCATGGTACGAGGCGGTTCACGCCGGACCGAGAAAGTGACGGACGGTCTCGATGAACTTGCCCACCGAGATCGGTTTCGAGAGGTAGGCCTCACAGCCCCCCTCGCGGATGCGCTCTTCGTCGCCCTTCATCGCGAAAGCGGTAACGGCGACGACCGGAATGACCTTCAGCTCGGCATCGTCCTTGAGCCACTTGGTGACTTCGAGGCCGGAGACTTCCGGAAGCTGGATATCCATTAGAATGAGATCGGGCCGGTGCTGGCGGGCGAGATCCAGGGCATCGATGCCGCTGCGGGTGCCGACGACGTCGTAGCCGTGCGCTTCCAGCAGATCGTGGAAGAGCTTCATGTTCAGTTCGTTGTCCTCGACGATCAGGACGGTCTTCGCCATGTTCCGCCCCGTTGTCCCCAGGAAGCGCCCGGCCCCTGTCGTCGCGGCATCCGGCTGGCCGCGCCTGTGGGCTATGATCACACGTCACGTTAGTGGGGATTTCTTACGGAAAGGCAAACCCGATCGATGAAAGGCACCCGTGGCATGTCACCGGAGGCCGCAGAAGCGCTTGCAATTCAAGCACTTGGCTTCCTTGCTGAAGATTCGGAAAGGTTAACCCGCTTCTTCTCCATCACCGGCCTCGATCCAAGCGGGATTCGCGAGGCGGCAAGCGCGTCCGGCTTCCTTGCCGGCGTGCTCGCCTACCTCGCTTCCGACGAGACCATGGCGCGGGAATTCACCGCGGCGGCGTCCTGCGCGCCCGACGACATTTTCCGCGCCCATACCGCGCTCGGCGGCCAGCCCTGGGAGCGCGAAATCCCGTGAACGCGTTCTGCCGCGATTGCCTGACCGACATGGCCGAGACAGCGAAACGCTGCCTGGCCTGCGGCTCGCCGCGGCTCGTGCGCCATCCTGAACTCGCGACCTTGTCGGTCGCGCATATCGATTGCGACGCTTTCTACGCCACGATAGAGAAGCGCGACGATCCTTCGCTGGCCGACAAGCCGTTGATCGTCGGCGGCGGCAAGCGCGGCGTGGTCTCGACCTGCTGCTACATCGCCCGCACCTATGGCGTGCGCTCGGCCATGCCGATGTTCGAGGCCATGAGCCGTTGTCCGCAGGCGACCGTGATCAAACCGAACATGCAAAAATATGTCGCCGTCGGCCGCCAGGTGCGTGCCGCGATGCTGGCGCTGACACCCTTGGTCGAGCCTTTATCGATTGACGAAGCCTTTCTCGATCTCACCGGAACCGAGCGGCTGCACGGCATGAGCGCCGCCAAGGTGCTGGCGAAGTTTGCCAGAGATGTCGAGCGTGACATCGGCATCACGGTGTCGATCGGCCTGTCGGCCAACAAATTCCTCGCCAAGATCGCGTCCGATCTCGACAAGCCGCGCGGCTTTGCCGTAATCAGCCCCGCCGAGGCGGTTTCGTTTCTCGCCCCTCGCCCGGTCGGTTTCATCTACGGCGTCGGCGCAGTGAGTGCGTCGAAGCTCGCCAATGACGGCTTCCGTGTCATCGCCGACCTGCAGCGGACCGACGAACGCGACCTGATACGCCGTTACGGCGAAGAAGGATTGCGGCTGTCGCGGCTGGCGCGCGGCATCGATACCCGCAAAGTCGATCCCGAGCGCGAGACCAAGAGCGTCTCGGCGGAAACGACCTTCAATACCGACATCAGCGATTTCCGGCCGCTGGAACTGACCTTGTGGGAGTTGACCGAAAAGGTATCGTCACGGCTCAAGGCCGCGCACCTGTCAGGCTCGACCGTGACGCTCAAGCTCAAGAGCGCCGACTTCAAGATCCGGACCCGGGCGCGCTCTCTCACCGCGCCGACGCAATTAGCCAGCCGCGTCTTTGCCGCCGGACGCGATATGCTGCGAAACGAAGTCGGCACGACCCGCTTCCGCTTGATCGGCATCGGCGTCAGCCAGCTCGAGGACGCCATCGGCGAGGACATGGCCGACCTGATCGACCGGCGCGATGCACTCGCCGAACACGCGGTCGACAAACTGCGGGAGAAGTTCGGCAAGGCCGCGGTGGTGAAAGGTCTGACGATCGAGGAAGACTAGGATGGGCCAAGGTCGACCGCTTCGACTTCTGACAGCCGGCGCAGCGCTGGCCGCGGGCCTGTTGCTGTTCGGCCCGAGGGCGCAGGCGGAGAATGCCGGCTCTGACGAACCTTTCGCTGAGGCGACGGTTGCCGCCGCCGACGGGCCATTGGCGGCGACGTGGCGCCAGCTTCAAGCCGAGTTGCAGACGGATCAACGCATCGTCGCGCAATGCCGGGTCGAGCCGGCGGCCTGCACCTCCGCCGCAGCGCGCCACTTCATCGCCATCGGCAAGCAAGGCGGCCGCGATGATGGCCTCGGCCGCCTCGGGCGCATCAATCGCGCGGTCAACCTCGCGCTCAAGCCGGTCCGTGCCAGCGGCCCACCGTCGCAATGGACCTCGCCGCTGCAATCGCTCGAATCCGGGATTGGCAGTTGCAAGCAATACGCCGTGGTGAAATATGCGGCGCTGCTCGATGCCGGCATCGCGCCGGACGACCTGCGCCTGGTGATCGTCCGCATCAAACGGCCGCAACCGCCCTCGCCGACGAGCAGCCACCTGGTGGTCGCGGTACGGCTAAAGAGGCACTGGTACATTCTCGACAACCGGTCACTCACCGTGTCCGACAGCCGTGAGCTCCGCGGCGATCTAGAGCCGCTGTTCACGCTCGATCCTCGCGGCGTTCGCCAATATATACCGGCGCCCGGCCGGGCGGACTGCTCGGCGCCGTGCAATGCAAGCGCGAGTTAGGCAGGTCTTGCGGTGGAAGCCGTCACTTGCACGGCTTCTCTTTCTTCATATCCAGCGAGGTCAATTCGCCCTTGATCGAGAAGTCGTTGTAATACAGCGTTAGCGCCCGCGAGATGCCGTTCGCGTAGAGTTCGAAGGCGATGGAATAGACCGGCGTCTGTTCGCCGGTACGCTCTGCTTCCTCGCTCTTCTTGTCGAAATAGCTGATGGTCACTGGCCAGCGCAGCATACCGGCAAGCTCGGCAACCTTGGCACCGGCGTCATTAACCGGATGCTGGAGCGGATCGATCGCCTGCCCGATCACGGTCAGCGTATTGTAGAGCTTCTCGCCGGTCTCGGAGCCGTCATAGACCGGAAATTCGAGAATGGTCTTGCCGGCCCGCGCCGCCTCGATGATGCGGCGCATGTGCTCGGTCGGAAACACCACACCGGCCGGCACCGTGAAGGTCTTGTCCTTTGGCTGCTTGAGATCGACCGAGACCGCCGAAGCCTTGCGCTCGGCGCTGCCGTCGACGGTGTCGGTGGTCCGGTCGTTGAGCAGGTTTTCCGAGTTGAAGCGGAATTTGGTGGCGTCGGCGTTTTCCCAGGTGGTTGAGCGCAGGTCGCTCAGCACCGTCTTGCCCTCGCCGGAGTCGAGTTCGGACACCTGGCGGAAATTGAGTTCGTAGCCTTCGCAGGCGCTGCCGGAAAAGTCGTAGAGGATGCGGCCGCGCACCGCCTGGACGCCGCGGGCGCCGCTCGATTGCGCCAGCTTGAGGTCGTAGACGGCGCGATGCGAGGCGAGCACCACGGGCTTGGCCGCCTCGCCGCTCGGCACCGGCGCCGCGATCGGCGCCGCGCCCGCCGGCCGGTCGAGCGATCCCGCCAGACAGGCCATTGTCAGAACGGCCAGGACAAGCGGGGCGGCGGTGCGGGCTATGGCTTTCATGATCGATCCTGGCGACGAAGGGAACGCAATTGGGCGCGATGATAGGGGCAATAACGAGGCGCGTCCTCCGCGACATCGCCGCGATCCCCTGCCCGCCTTGCGCCCCGGCGGCCAATCGGCCAAGACTTCGCGGCTCATACACCCTCCGCGAAAGGACACCGTCATGGCCGGCGCCATCGAAAAGAAGCTCAGCGATCTCGGGATCACCCTGCCGACGCCGGCCGCGCCGATCGCCAACTATGTCGGGACCGTGCGCAGCGGCAACCTGCTCACCGTCTCCGGACAACTGTGCTTCGGTCATGAAGGCAAACTGGTGGCCACCGGACAGCTCGGCGGCACGGTCTCGGCGGAAGACGGCTACAAGGCGGCGCGGGCCTGCGCCATCAATCTCATCGCCCAGGTCAAGGCCGCTGTCGGCGACCTCGACAAGGTGGTGCGCGTGGTGCGGCTCGGCGGCTTCATCAATTCGGCGTCGGGCTACGCCGACGGGCCGAAGGTGATGAACGGCGCTTCCGACCTGATGGTCGAGGTGTTCGGAGACACGGGCCGCCACGCCCGCTCCACCGTCGGCGTCTCGGCGCTGCCGGCCAATGCCGCGGTCGAGGTCGAAGGCCTGTTCGAGGTCGCCTGACCGGCGCATGATCCCGAAAAGTGGGCACCGGTTTTCGGATCAGATCATGCGCTCAAATAACCCCCGGCCGGACTGGCTCACGCTGCGGCCGATCGCTCATCGCGGGCTGCATGACGCCGCGGCCGGCGTCATCGAGAATACGGCGTCGGCTTTCGCCGCCGCCATCGCCGGCGATTACGGCATCGAATGCGACGTCCAGGTCTCGGCCGACGGCGAAGCCATGGTGCATCACGACGACACGCTCGGCCGCCTGACCGAGGGCAACGCGCCGCTCGCCAGCCTGCCGGCCGCCGCGCTCGAGGTCGTGCCGTTCAAGGCCACCGCGGACCGGATGCTGACTTTGTCGGACCTGTGCGAGCTGGTCGACGGCCGCGTGCCGCTGGTGATCGAACTCAAGAGCCGCTTCGACGGCGATCTGCGGCTCGCCCGCCGCGTCGCGCTGGTGCTCGCCGGCTATCGCGGCGCCGTCGCCGTGATGTCGTTCGATCCGGCGCCGATTGCGACGCTGCGGACGCTGGCGCCATCGCTGACCCGCGGCATCGTTGCCGAACGGCACTACAGCCATGCCGAATGGGCCGGGCTGTCGCCGGCGATGAAACGCAATCTCGCCTTCTTCCTGCACGCGCCGTCGACCCGGCCGCAATTCGTCGCCTATTCGGTCAAGGAACTGCCGGCGGCGGCGCCATGGCTGGCGCGGCATTGGTTCGGCCTGCCGCTGCTCACCTGGACCGTGCGCAGCCCGGCGGACCGCGCCACGGCGGAGCGCTACGCCGACCAGATGATCTTCGAGGGATTCCGCCCGGATTGACGCCGGCGAGCCGACCGGAACCATCGCGAAAACGCAGGGTTATCGCGACATGCATCGATATGTGACCATCATCGCGGTCATCGCCTTCGGCATGGCCATCGCTGCGGCCGCACCGGCGGAAACATCGAGCGCGCAAACGGCGCAACAGCGATCGTCGCATGTGACGAAAAAGGCCGTGAAGCCCTATCGCCCGCACCGGCGCGGCAGTCGCCAGATCGCCTGCACTGCCTTCGGCTGCCATCCGATCCCGCCGAACTGTCACCCGCAGACCGGCTATCGCTGGGACGGCATGCCGAGCGGATTCGATGTCATTGTCTGCCGCTGATTTTGCGGATCAGCCCCTCGAATTTGAAAGTGGTCGAAATACGGCGGACGCCTAGCTAACGGACAAGGGCAAGGCGCGCATCACGGGTGGAACCGTGGTGTGGCGTTCAACATTCCAAAAATGAGAGCTGAAATGACGAACGTGTATCGCCGCGCGGTCCGCGCTGACGTGCTTGCCCTGTGCGCTCTTGCCTTAACAGCGGCGCTGACCTTACCCACCTCATCCGCATCCGCCGCATCGAGCAAGACCCCCCACGCCCGATATGTCGCAACGCGGTCCCATGCAGAAGTTCGGGACAACGTCGCCTGCACCAGAGCCGGCTGCAAGCTGGTGCCGGCGCAGTGCCATGCCGCGCCGCAGGCCGGTCAGGAGCCGGGCTACCAGGTTATCGTCTGCCCGTAATGCCATCGGCCTACGGGCCGATGCGATAACGACAGAACGGGTGGCGCGTCCGGTCTCCGGGCGCGTCGCTCGGCTTTGCATATGGCGTGAGCCTCACGGCTTTGACCAGTTCCGTCATTGACGGGACCGTGATCACGAAAGCGGCCCTGTCCGGCTAGATTGGTCCGGCGGCGGCGCGCTGCCTCGTAGGAGGCAAGGCCGCCGGGAATTCAAGGACGACTCATGCCGCTTCTCCGCCCCAGCCTCACCTCCATTCTTCTCGCTGGCATGGCCTTGCCATGGGCCGGCGCCGCAGCGCAGACGACCCATGTACCGCGCGCCAAGCCGCCGGCCGAACGCAGCCGCGATGCCTCACGCGAGCAGTACCGCCCGGGTGACATCGTCTGTACCAAGGCTGGTTGCCGGCCGATGCCGGCCGGTTGCCACGCTGTGAACGAAGAGACGTGGGAAGGTCCGACCGGCTACGCGATCATCATCTGTCCGTGACACCCGAGCGACGCCCGGGCCAATCCACAGCGCCAGCGGCGTCGTCCACAAAAGCCGCTCAAGTCGGTTATTCTCTGGCAATGCCTGACCACGATATTCGCATCCGCATGGTGCCCAGTCTGGCGGAGATTTCCGCGGCCGATTGGGATGCTTGCGCCGGCCATTTGACGGATCGGACGAGCGCGCTCTCCACATCTCCACAGGCTCCTGTGGAGCGTTCATCCACCGCTACCGTGGACCGCTCTCTTGTCCACAGATCGCCTGAGGACAACAGTGATCTTCGTGTGAAATCTGAGGACGAGTTATCACCAGACTTATCCACACGAGGATTCACAGATAACCCATTTGTTTCTCATGATTTTCTTCTGTCTCTTGAACAGGCGTATTGCGTCGGTGGCCGGACCGGCTGGCAACCCCGCTATCTGATCGCCGAAACACCGAAAGGCCGGTTGCTCGGCGCCGCGCCCTGCTACGTGAAGAGCCACTCGCGCGGGGAATACGTGTTCGATCACGGCTGGGCGGACGCCTTCGAACGCGCGGGCGGCGACTACTACCCCAAGCTCCAGGTGTCGGTGCCGTTCACGCCCGTCACCGGTCCCCGCCTGCTCGCCCGGCCCGGTCCGCAGGCCGGCGGCATCCGCGACGCACTCGCTGAAGCGCTCGCCAAGCTGACCGACGCCAACGATCTGTCGTCGGCGCACGTTACGTTCTGCACCGAGCCGGAATGGCGGATGCTCGGCGAGCGTGGCTACCTGCAGCGCACCGACCAGCAGTTTCATTTCGAGAACACCGGCTACGCCGGCTTCGACGACTTCCTCGCTGCGCTGTCTTCGCGCAAGCGCAAGACCATCCGCCGCGAACGCAAGGAGGCGCTCAGCTCCGGCATCGATATCGTCTGCCTCACCGGCAAGGACCTGACCGAAGACGCTTGGGATGCCTTCTTCGCCTTCTACATGGATACCGGATCGCGCAAATGGGGCAGCCCGTATTTGACGCGCGAGTTCTTTTCGCTGATCGGCGAAAGCATGGCCGACCGTATTGTCCTCATCATGGCCAAGCGCGCCGGGCGCTATATCGCCGGAGCCATCAACTTCCTAGGCGCCGACACGCTGTACGGCCGCAACTGGGGCGCCATCGAGCACCACCCGTTCCTGCATTTCGAGGTCTGCTACTATCAGGCCATCGACTACGCCATCCGGCACAAGCTGAAATGGGTCGAGGCCGGCGCCCAGGGCGAGCACAAGCTGGCGCGCGGCTACCTGCCCCACACGACCTATTCGGCCCATTACATCTCGAACCCGGCTTTGCGCCGGGCGATCGCCGACTACCTCGAGCGCGAGCGGGCCTATGTCGAGGCGGCGTCGGAAGAGCTTGCAGCGGCCGCGCCGTTCCGCAAGGATTTGGCCGAGCAGGAATAGTCTTATCCTGTCGAAACCGGGGACGCGTCCAATGCCGAGCTACGATCCGAACAACATCTTCGCCAAGATCCTGCGCGGCGAACTGCCTTGCTACAAAGTCTATGAGGACGACAAGGCACTGGCCTTCCTCGACATCATGCCGCGAGCGCCGGGCCATACCTTGGTGCTGCCGAAAGCGCCGGCCCGCAACCTGATCGATTGCCCGGCCGATGACCTCGCCCATGTCGCCAGGGTGGCGCAGAAAATTGCCCAGGCCGCGATGGGCGCGCTTGGCGCCGACGGCGTCACGGTGCAGCAGTTCAACGAAAGCGCCGGCGGCCAGGTGGTGTTCCATCTCCATGTCCACGTCATCCCGCGCAAGACCGGCGTGCCGATGAAGCCGCCCGCCGCCGAGAAGGAAAAGCCCGAAGCGCTCGAAGCGATGGCCAAGAAGCTAAGCGCCGCCTTGGCCTGACGGCTCTAGCGCGCCGGCGCATGGACGATAGCGCCGAGATCGAGCGCCTGGGCACGGGCGATGTCGACGCCCCGGCATCGGCTATCGAACACGCCAAAGCGATATTCGATGACAACATCGGCCTGCTTGTCGAACAGCAGGCCGAGCTGCTGCAGATTGACCGGAATGAGCCGCGCGCCCGCACTGCCGGACAGGTTCAGGCAGTGGCTGAACTCGAACGGCAGCACCAGGAGGCTGCGCCCCGTTGACGTTGCGCGGACATGTAGGACCGGGCCAGTCTGCAGCGTGAGCGACACGGACTGGGCGGGCACGAGATCGCCCGGCACGCCCTCCTCGATGACCGCATCGCGTTTCGGATCGAAGCTCTCCGAGGCGATGGCGCGGACCGCCTGCTCGGCAGTCGATATGCGCGAGACATTCGTCGGCGAGTATTGCCCGAGGTTGACGTCGTCGAGCCGGTAGACCCGCAGCGTTCGCCCGTCGCGCGACAGCGTCTCGGTCAGCCGGCCACCGCCAATTTCCGTGTCGGACACCACCGCGCTGACCCCGAGCAGCCGCGCCACCTTGCCGTCAAAACGATCGAGCCAGAAGAAGTTCTTTTCGAACCTGTCGCCGTCGCGGGCAAAGAAGCGGTACAGCAAGGCGAAGGTCAGCGGCGACGTCCAGGTCTGGCTCTGGTTCAGCGACGGAATGTGGAGTGGCAACAGGTCAGAGTAGAAATCCGTGCCGAAGGCGGCGCGATAGTCAAAGGCCTTGGCTTCGAACGGCGTCACACCATCGCGCGCATAGATCGTCGCCACCTTGCCGCGGAACGCCATGCCGGGCGCGAGCGATAGATCCCGCGCCAGTTTCTCGAGTGCCGGCGGCGCCTTGGGCGGATAGTCGAAGATCGGCGGCGGCTGGCTGAACACCGCGAACAGGACGAGCACAATCGCCAGCGCGCCGCCGTACATCGCGCCGCGATGCTCGGCGAATCCGGGCATAAAGCCGGCCAGGCGCCGGTCGACGAGCGTCGCCACCGCCATCGCCACCAGCACGAAGAACGCGCCCCATAGCGCCGAATGCGCCACCTCGGCATAGGCGAACAGCAGCGGCGCCCGGACGGTTACCGCATTGGCGCTACTCGCGACGACGATGGCGATCTCGCAGACGACGATGCCCATGGCAAAGCGCCGGACCGCGACCGTACCTCGGCTCGCCAGCACGACCGCGGCGGCGATCGAGACAAAGAAGACGAAGGCGGCGCGCGGGTCGAAGCCGCGCGCGTCGATCATGAAGGTCGAGTTGATCAGCGCCGTCGCCGGTTCGCGGACCTGGGCAAAGAAGATGCTGCCGAAGGTGTAGCCATAGAGATTCAGGAAGAACCGCGGCACCTGCAGCGCCAGCAGGATCACGGCGACGACGCCGCCGACCGACAGCTTCCAGATCGCCTCGTCGCGCGACCGCGACGTCGCCAGGAACACGGCGCAATAGACGCCGATGAGCGGCACGAAATACACCGCGCCGGCCGGATAGGCGAACACCGCCAGGCCCACGCCCAGCGCGAAGGCCAGCACGCAGAGCGCGTTACGCACGACGCCATTACAGCCGCCGACCCAATAGAATGCCAGGGCTGTGGCGAGCGCCAGCATCGGCGCCTCGCCCCACCATGTGGCGAGCAGCGTTTGCGTGGTGAAGAAGTTGACCGGAAAGAACCAGACGATCTTGTCGATGCCGACCGGGATCACCGCCATCAGTCCCGCCAGCCCGGCGAATATGGTGCGCGGCACAAGGCGCAGGCCGAAGGTCATACCGATCAGCCAGAACAGCAGCACCGTCTCGCCAAAGAGCAGTCCGTAGCTTGCGGCGACGCGCCACGTCGGTGGAAACAGCTCGGACAATCCCAGCGCCGGCATGAGATGCGACGTCACCGGCGAGCGGATGTCGAACTGATAGAGCACGTTGCCGGCAATGGTGAGCAGCGGCGTGCGCCATAAGGCATCGTAATCGACCATGGCCTGATGCCAGAACTGGTCGAACGGCCATTTCGCCACCATGCCGCCGCCGAATTTGGCCAGCAGCACCACGAAGACGATCGCCACGACAGCGAGCGCGGCCGCGGCCCGGTGCTTCTCCCCGCGCGGCGCATCGGAAGCCGGAGCGAGGAGGCCCGCGACCGCCTCTTCGATCTCGGCAATCAGCGGCCGCCCGCGCGCGCCGGCCCGCAGCACTGCGTAGACGAAGACGAGGACGACGAGTGCCTTGAGTGTGCCGATGACGAGCATCGCGGGGCCATTCCGGGCGAGCCTGTGACCATGGGATACGCCGCCGGCCTTAAGATACTGCTAGCGGCAACGGCGCCGTTCAGGGCGCGAACAGATAGCCGCCGAGCAGCAAGGTCGCCTCACCCGCCAGCACGCCGGCCAGCGCAGAGCGCCGCACCACAAGGAAGGTCACGAAACCGACGAGGACGGCACCCATGCGCACCTCGAGCGGGATATTGGCCAGCGCGCCGTTCGAGAACACGATCAGCTTGGCGACCACGCCGGCGAGGATCGCGGTCGCCACCGCCCGCGACCACAAGACAATCTGCGACTCCTCATTGAGGCCGCGCGCCAGAACGAGACCGAGCGCGCGCCAGATCTCGTTCGGCAGAAAGCCGACCACGACGAGAACGAGATAGGGCCAGAGTTCGGCAGTCGCCGTCATGCGTTGGCCCGCGCCTTCGTCAAGCGGTGAACGAGATAGGCGATAGTGCCGCCGCCGACGCCGGTCCACATCAGATCGAGCTCGACATGCAGCGCGGCGAAGGCGGTGCCGAGGACCAGGCCAAGCCCGAGCGCGACGCGGTCGAGCATCGTCGTGGCGCTGCGCGCCGTCGAGATCAGAAACGACATCGGCGTGATGAACAGAAGCGCCGCCGCGAACAGCGACGGCAGGCCCGCGGCCAGAAAATAACCGACCAGGCCGAAAGTCGTCGCCGTGCCCATATAGGCGACCGACAGGCCGTTGCAGTAGGCAATGCGGCGTTCGGGCGCGATGCGCGGCAGCATGCGCAGCGATTCGATCCACATACTCACCGACGTGAAATGCGCCGGCAGCACAAGCTCTCCGGTGCGCGTCGTGCGGCTGCGTAACAACGGCAGCAGCGCCACCACCATCGGGAACAAGCGGATCGCGCTCAAGGTCACGGCAAGCGCGACCTCGACCATCGCCGCACCGGTGCCGATGCCCGAGATCAGAATGACCTGCGCCGGCGCCGCCCAGACGAAGATTGTCGACAGCGTCAGCCACCAGGCCGACAGGCCGAAGTCATGTGCCAGCGCGCCGAGGCCGATATAGGTCCCCGCCATCACCGGAAAGAAAACGGAGGTCAGCGCGTGCTGGGCACCGCCGCGAAACGCGGCGGTCGAAGTTTGAAAAGATGGCGAGTCCGGCATGGGCCGTCTGGTCTTGTCACACAGCCGGTTGGCCCGCAACCGCGATTGCGCCTCGCGCACCCTCGCCCGGCGCATGCGCGCTCTGCGTAAAACAAAAAGGCCGGCGCGAGGCCCGGCCTTTTTTTTCCGTACCGTCATGGTCCGCGAAAGCGGACCATCCAGCGTTTATGAGCTTGCTTCAGCGCTGGATCGTCCGCTTGCGCGGACGATGACGCCGAGGCGATTTCATTACGCCTTCAGGAGCGGCACCTTCGGCACCGAGCCCCTCTTGCCGCCGCCGTCACCGCCATCGCCCTTCGGCTTAGGCGTGCGCGGCTTCGGCGAAGCGCGGCGCTTGGCTTTCGGCCGTACGGCCGGCAGCTTCTCCGGCTTCGGCGTGACCGGGCCGTCGAGGAACTGGAAGCCGAGCTTGTCGCGACCGTTCTCGTCCTTCTCGACCACGACACGGACATGGCCGCCGTTCTTGAGATGGCCGAACAGCACCTCGTCGGCCAGCGGCTTCTTGATGTGCTCCTGGATCACGCGGGCCATCGGCCGCGCACCCATGAGTTCGTCGTAGCCGTTGGCGATCAGCCAGCGCGAGGCTTCGTCCGACAGCTCGATGGTGACGTTGCGGTCGCCGAGCTGGGCTTCGAGCTGGAGCACGAACTTCTCGACCACCTGGGCGATCACTTCCTGCGGCAAATGGCCGAAGGTGATCGTGGCGTCGAGCCGGTTGCGGAATTCCGGCGTGAACAGCCGGTTGATCGCGTCCTGGTCCTCGCCTTCCCGCTTGGTGCGGGTGAAGCCGTAAGCCGCCTTCGCCATATCGGAGGCGCCCGCATTCGTCGTCATGATCAGGATGACGTTGCGGAAATCGACCTGCTTGCCGTTGTGGTCGGTGAGCTTGCCGTGATCCATGACCTGCAGCAGCACGTTGAACAGGTCGGGATGCGCCTTCTCGATTTCGTCGAGCAGCAGCACCGAGTGCGGGTGCTGATCGACGCCGTCGGTGAGCAGACCGCCCTGGTCGAAGCCGACATAGCCCGGCGGCGCGCCGATCAGGCGCGAGATCGTGTGCCGCTCCATGTATTCCGACATGTCGAAGCGGATGAGCTCGACGCCGAGCGACGCCGCGAGCTGCTTGGCGACTTCGGTCTTGCCGACGCCGGTCGGACCCGAGAACAGGTAGCAGCCGATCGGCTTCTCCGGTTCGCGCAGGCCGGCGCGGGCGAGCTTGATCGAGGCCGCGAGCGCTTCGATCGCCTTGTCCTGACCATAAACCGTCGTCTTCAGCGTCTGCTCGAGATGCTGCAGCACTTCGGCGTCGTCCTTCGACACGGTCTTGGGCGGAATGCGGGCCATGGTCGAGATGGTGGTCTCGATTTCCTTGACGCCGATGGTCTTCTTGCGCCGGTTTTCCGGCAGCAGCATCTGCGCCGCGCCCGATTCATCGATCACGTCGATCGCCTTGTCGGGCAGCTTGCGGTCGTGGATGTAGCGCGACGACAGCTCAACCGCCGCCTTGATGGCGTCATTGGTGTATTTGAGCTTGTGGTAATCCTCGAAATACGGCTTGAGACCTTTCAGGATCTCGATCGCATCCGGCACCGACGGCTCGTTGACGTCGATCTTCTGGAAGCGGCGCACCAGCGCGCGATCCTTTTCGAAGTACTGGCGGTACTCCTTGTAGGTGGTCGAGCCGATGCAGCGGATCGTGCCCGACGACAAAGCCGGCTTGAGCAGATTCGAGGCATCCATCGCGCCGCCGGACGTGGCCCCGGCGCCGATCACGGTGTGGATCTCGTCGATGAACATGATCGCGCCCGGATAGGCTTCGATCTCCTTGATCACCTGCTTGAGGCGCTCCTCGAAGTCGCCGCGATAGCGCGTGCCGGCAAGCAGTGTGCCCATGTCGAGCGCGAACACGGTCGCGCCCTTGAGCACGTCCGGCACTTCGCCATGCACGATGCGGCGGGCGAGCCCTTCGGCGATCGCGGTCTTACCGACGCCGGCATCGCCGACGAACAGCGGATTGTTCTTGGAGCGGCGGCACAGCACCTGGATCGTGCGGCTGATCTCGGCGTCGCGGCCGATCAGCGGATCGATCTTGCCTTCCTTGGCCTTCTTGTTGAGGTTGACGCAGTAAGCCTCCAGCGCATCGCCCTTCTTTTTGGGCTCGTCGCTGTTGCCGCTCTTGGCGTCGGCCTCCTCGTCCGCGCCACGCACCGGCCGCTGTTCGGTGAGACCCGGACGCTTGGCGATGCCGTGGCTGATGTAATTGACGGCGTCGTAGCGCGTCATGTCCTGCTCTTGCAGGAAATAGGCGGCGTGGCTTTCGCGCTCGGCGAAGATCGCGACCAGCACATTGGCGCCGGTGACTTCCTCGCGGCCCGACGACTGCACGTGGATCACGGCGCGCTGGATGACGCGCTGGAATCCGGCGGTGGGCTTCGAATCTTCGCTGCCGTCGGTGATGAGGTTCTCGAGTTCCGACTCGAGATAGGACACCAGGCTGCGGCGCAGCTTTTCAAGATCGACGTTGCAGGCCCGCATCACGGCGGATGCGTCCTGATCGTCGATCATAGCCAACAGCAGATGTTCCAGTGTGGCGTATTCGTGATGCCGCTCATTCGCGAGCGCCAGCGCTCGATGAAGCGATTGTTCCAGGCTGCGGGAGAATGTCGGCATTCAGTGTTCCAGTCCCAGTTCTATCGATACGTTTTGATCGAAGCGTCCCCCACCCCGAATCCTACTTTTTTTCCATCACGCACTGCAAAGGATGCTGATGTTTTCGTGCGAAGTCCATCACTTGTGTGACCTTGGTCTCGGCGACTTCATAAGTATAAATGCCGCACTCCCCCATGCCGTGATGATGCACATGCAGCATGATGCGCGTCGCCGCCTCGTGATCCTTGCCGAAGAACCGCTCCAGCACATGAACGACGAACTCCATCGGCGTGTAGTCGTCATTCAATATGAGCACGCGGTAGAGGTTCGGCCTCTTGGTCTGAGGCTTGGTCTTGGTGATCACCGCCACATTCGGCTCGCCCGGAGCCGGCGGATTGGCACGCTTGCGGTCGTTGTCGCCCATGCGCGCGGAGCCCAAGCGCGCGCGCCGCACACCTGCCATGTCGGACCGCACAGCTACGCTGCGCCCGGCGGCAACCGCAGGCGAAATGGATCCAGGCGTCTTCTTCTTCGTCATGGTCCGTCGAAAGTCGTTCAATTCAAGCGCATATGACAGCTTAAGCCATTCTGACGGCAGAAACCGAGGCTGAAAACCGCGGGATCGAGACGTCAGATCAAGCGTCGCATCCCGGAGACCCCGCCGCCACCCCATCGGCTCAGCTTTTCACCATCATAAAAATGTCGGCACGGTCCTTCCAAGCCGCAAAATCGCCCTCAGGCCGAACCGGCGTCTGCGGTGTTTTCGCGCGATTGTCGGAGGGCTAGGCTTCAGATAGCCACTGTTGCCGCGTTCACAAGCCGTAGCCGCCGAATCCGAGCGCCGGACCGCGGCAACCCGCCGGTCCGCCCTCGATCCGTCCGCCAGCCGCCGCCAGCGCGGTGAGCCGTCCTGGCGGCCGCACCGCCGGCTGGCGCCAATCCTGCCTACCCCGCCACCGGACGAGAACACAACCAGACATTAAGGACGTCATCTAAGAACTATTCGGCATTCGCAGCACCGGAAGTACTGGCCGTTTACCAGCCAAGCCATTGATGTTCCGAAAGTTCCAAGTACTGCCAGCGGTCGAAGCTTAGCGCCGCCCCCGATTTTTCAGCCGACCCATACACCGCGGATTTAACCGCTTTAGGTATGACAGCCGCTAATTTCAGTCACAGGCGGCAGGACATGACGAACATTTGGCACGCGCTGACCTGCAAATTGTTCTGCGGCTTGACGCGTTTCGCGCGCGAGCGAAGCGGTAACGTGGCGATTACCTTTGCCTTAGCGACGCTGCCCATCATCGGCTCGGTCGGCGCTGCCGTGGACTACAGCCACGCCAACAATGTGAAGGCCGCTCTGCAAGCCGCGCTCGATTCGACGGCGCTGATGCTGGCGCGCGACGCCTCCGGTTTGACCGCGTCCGATCTCAACACCAAGGCGCTGAACTATTTCAAGGCGATGTTCGACCGGCCCGAGGCCAAGAACATCAGCGTGAGCGCCACCTATACGACCAGCGGCGGCTCGAAGGTGGTTGTCAATGGTTCCGCGGCGGTGCCGACCACGTTTCTCGGCATCATGGGCTACGACAACATAACCGTCAGCGGCTCGTCCACCACGTCCTGGGGCACCACCCGCCTGCGCGTCGCGCTGGTGCTCGACAACACCGGATCGATGGCCGACGCCGGCAAGATGACGGCGCTGAAGTCGGCGACCAAGGATCTGCTCACGCAGCTCAAGAACGCCGCCTCGGTCAACGGCGACGTCTACGTCTCGATCATTCCCTTCGCCAAGGACGTGAACATCGGCGCGACCAACTACAATGCGAGTTACATCGACTGGACCGATTGGGACAACGCCAATCAATCCTGCTCGGGCGGCGGTTGGGGCTGGGGCTGGGGTTGGGGCGGCGGTTCCTGCGGCACCACCAGCCACAACACCTGGAATGGCTGCATCACCGATCGCGGCCCCTCGAATGCGCCGGGTAATTCCACCTGGGACCAGGTTGTCACGGCGCCGGACGGCACCGCCAACTCCAAGTGGCCTGCCGAGCAATACGACGCCTGCCCGGTCGCCATGAAAGGCCTGTCCTACGACTGGACTTCGCTGAACAGCCTGGTCGACCAGATGCAACCGAACGGTTCGACCAATCAGCCGATCGGTCTCGTCTGGGGCTGGCAGTCGCTGGTCGGCGGCGGTCCGTTGGTGGCCCCGGCCAAGGACTCCAACTATAACTACTCCGACATCGTCATCTTGATGTCGGACGGCCTGAACACGGCCGATCGCTGGTTTGGCAACGGCTCGAACACCAGCACTGCCGTCGATAATCGCATGTATCAGACCGGCAACGGAACGGGCACCTGCGCCAATATCAAGGCGTCGGGCGTCACCATCTATACGATCCAGGTCAACACCAGCGGCGACCCGACATCAGCGCTGCTGCAGAACTGCGCCGGCACGAAGGACAAGACGTACGATCCGTCGAAGTTCTTCATGGTGACGAATGCAAGCGGCATCGGGACCGTGTTCAATCAGATCGGCACCGCCCTGACGCAGCTTCGCGTCGCCAAATAAACCTGCGGCGCCGATGACTTGGCGCCGATGACTTGGCGCCGATGACTTGGCGCCGATGACTTGGCGCCGACACCGACAAAAAAATAGCCCGGCGCAACTGCCGGGCTGGGCATTCCGAAACCTACTCTTCCGTTTCGTCCTCTAACGCGACGTTACGGTACGCTACGCTTACAAAATTCAGCGCGGCCTGTTACTTGGCCTTCGCCATCATGTTTTCGAACGGCTTGTAGGTTTCCTTGGCGAGCGCCGAATACATTTCGCCGAGCTTGCTGGTTTCCGCGACGAGCCCTTCATAGGCCGCCTTGGCGTATTCGGTCTGCACTTCGATCGCCTTTTCGAACGACTTGGCGCCGAACAGCTTTTCCATCATCGCGGTGCTTTCTTCGAACGACTTCTTCGAATAGTCCGCGATCTCGGCCGCAATGGCCTGTGCGCTCTTGGAGACGCTGCTCACCGACTTCATCGCGAGGTCGATGTTCTCTTTGCTGGCTTGCTGGAATTCCTCAAAGTTCTTGACCATGGTAATTCCTTTCCCGGCCGCCTTGGCGGCATCTTTCACACAATGAATGACCTGGGTATGCCCCAAGCTTGAGATGAATTTATAGTGCACTGCACAAAAAAGTCAACAACTATGTTGCAACGCGAAATTTACCTTAAAATCAGTGGCATAGTTTAGGATTTTGGTAACCCAGTTTCCCTAGCGTCAGACCTTCTGGTGCACAGATGGCGCTATAAATTGGCCACGATGGGGACGTAGGGCCGTCGTGTTTTCGCTGGGGTCGGAGGTTCGATGTCGGGGCGGGGAAGCCATGTCCAACCCTTCGTTCGTTGGGGCTGTCTCGGGCTGGCCGTTCTCGTAGCGGTCGCAGCTATGGCCGGCGACGCCGACGCGCGTTCCCGCCGCTCACGCCACCACCATAAAGCCGCGGCCGCGAACGCCTACAACCCGCCGGCCGCATCCATCGTCGTCGACGGGAACTCGGGCAAGGTGTTGCAGGCGAGCAATGCCGACGCCGCGCGCCATCCGGCGTCGCTGACCAAGATGATGACGCTCTACCTGCTTTTCGAGCGCCTCGACTCCGGCAAGATCAAGCTCACCAGCGAAATGCCGGTTTCCGCCCACGCCGCCGCGCAGGCGCCATCGAAACTCGGACTTCAACCGGGCGACAGCATCAAGGTGGAAACGGCGATCAAGGCCATCGTCACCAAGTCGGCCAACGACGTCGCCGTGGTGATCGGCGAATATCTCGGCGGTGACGAACCCAGTTTCGCCCGCATGATGACGGCGAAGGCGCATGCGCTGGGCATGACGCACACCACCTACCGGAACGCGTCCGGTCTGCCCAACGACGATCAGGTCACCACGGCCCGCGATCAGGCCCTGCTCGGCCGTGCGCTGCAGGACCGGTTCCCGAACTATTTCGGCTATTTCAACACGCGCGCTTTTTCGTTCCGCGGCCGCACCGTGCGCGGGCATAACCGCCTGCTCGGCAGCGTCGACGGCGTCGATGGCATCAAGACCGGCTATATTCGCGCTTCCGGCTTCAACATCGTCACGTCGGTCAACCGTAACAACCGGCATATCGTCGCCGTGGTGTTCGGCGGCCGCACGGCGCGGGCGCGCGACGCGCTGGTGCGCAGCCTGATCAACGACACGATCAAGGTGGCGGCTGTCCATCGCACCGCGCCGCCGGTCGGCGAAGGCACCGCGGTCGCCGAAACCAAAATGCCGGTCAAGCCGCCTACTCCCGCGGCCGATCCGCGCGAAGAAACCGTTGCCGCAGCGGACGCCCCGCAAACCGGCTCCACCGATCCGATCAAGCCGAATGCGGTCAAGACGCTGCTGGTGCGCCCTGGCAAGACACAGCTCGCCGCGCTCTCCGAACTGCCGCCCAGCAGCCGCAAAATGATGCCGCCGGCGCACACCGCGAGCGTTGCCCTGATCGCCACCGTCAAGAGCGATCTGCCGCCGCCGCCCCCCGGCGCCGCGCCGGGCGTGCTCGGCGTGTTGCCGGCCAAGGCCGAGGGCACCAAAGTAGCCTCGAACGCCGCGAGCGTGCCGGTGACCGGTTCGGCGCCCGAGCCGGCCCCGGCGCAAGCGACAAAAGCCCGCAGCGGCTGGATGATCCAGGTCGGCGCATTTCCGGAAGAGAAGGCCGCCAAGGAGCGGCTGTCGACGGCGCAGACCAAGGCCAAGCGGCAGCTTGGCGAGGCGGCGCCCTTTACCGAGAAGGTCGCCAAGGGCGACCGCTCGCTCTACCGCGCGCGCTTTGCCGGGCTGGACAAACCGCAGGCCGAAGCCGCCTGCAAGCATCTTAAGCAAAGCGAAATCCCCTGCATGCTAATCCGCAACTAGTTTGCGGCGGGCGCCCGATCCAGTCACGTGACGGGCGTCTCATAAAACGAGCGACAACGCTCGACGTGACAGGGATGCGTTGAACGACAGGAGCCGCCGAATGGCGTTGCGTCTGGAGTTCATCAGCGATGTTGGCGAAGCAGCTTTTCCTTGGCCTCGTTAATTCGGGCCGCGAGATACGTCGATCCCCCCTGGTCGGGATGGAATTTCTTCATGAGCGCCCGGTGGGCGGCCGTGATGTCGCGCTCGCTCGCCCCGCGCTGCAAGCCAAGGATCTGATAGGCCTCCTCTTCCGACATTTTTCCGCCGCCCGGCGGAGCCCGCCCCGATGCCGCGTAACTTTGCGCGTGTTCACGCCAGCGGGGCTCCCGGCGGTCAAGATACGGCACGGTTAGAAAGCCGATCTGCGCCCAGCCGAGTAGGCCGAGGCCGAGAGCGCCGAGCATCAGCGCAACCCAGATTTCGCCGCGCAGAGCGAGGAAACCGGCCAACCCGATCGCGATCAGACCACCGCCCGACTTGCGCAGCCGTTCTGCTAGCGCCGGATTGCTCTTGCCGATGATGTTGAGCGCCCACAGGGCGCCGACAAGAAGCAGGAGCCCAAGTATCAGGAACGGCATCGCGCGTGCATCGTTACTATTTCGCTCATGACCGCAGTCTATAGCGGTTCTCGGCGCGTGACGTCAGCCACACATTGACGCGGAATCGATACGAGATAGGCCGCTGCGCACAGGTATGTCAGGCCAAGAGATCGTGGACCTGGAGCGGCTGGTCCATGACGGAGTACCACTCGGCGCGAGCCGCGGCGCGGCGGCGGCCGTTTTCCGAGACCGGCAGGCGCAGCGCATTGAGAAGCGCGATGACTTCCTCACGCGCCGTCAGATGCGACATGTTCGGCCGCATGCCGAGGGTCTGCTCGTCGAGATCGTCGAAGGCGGTCAGCCCGCGCGGGAAGAATTCGCGATAGACCACGCGCTCGGCGAAGCCGTCGACGGCGCGGAAGCCCATGCGCTTGGCGAGTTCCTGGATGCCCTCGCCGACCAGCTTCTTGTTGCGCGAGCCGAGCGCCGACAGACGGTTGCGCACGACGATCCAGTCGGTGAGCTTGCCGTCGACCAGACGGCGCTGACGTCGCGCCTCGCGCACCATCTCGGCGTAATGGCTTTCGCCGGTGACGGTGAAATTGGTCTGGTCGATCTTGGCGAGCACGTCGAAATCGACGAATGAGTCGTTGAGCGGCGTCACCAGGGTGTCGGCCATCGAATGCGCGAGCCGCATCAGATAGGTGTCGTTGCCGGGCGTGTCGATGACGACGACATCGTGGGTGTGTTCGATGGCGCTGATGGCGCGGGAGAAGCCGGCGAACTCGGCCGCCTCATTGGCCTCCACCAGCGGACCGTCGGCGCGCGGCACGCAGTAATGCGTGGGCAGTTCGAGCTTGATGCGGGCGCGCTCGGCCCAGGCGCGGCGGTTCTGGATGTAATGCGTGAAGCTCTGCTGACGCGAGTCGAGATCGATGGTCGCGACCTTCTGCCCGGCCTTCATCAAGGCGACGGCGATATGCAGTGCCGTGGTCGATTTACCCGAGCCGCCCTTCTCGTTGCCGAGAACGACGACGTGGGCGGATTGCGGGCTCTGCGAGATCGGCTGGACCAACATGACGCGTCCTTGGGATATCGGCAATTCTCGATGAACTGCGGTACTTTAGTCAAGTTTGGCGCGGTTTAACCATTAACCCGCGGCGTTTGCCTTACCGGGCCCCTTGGCGGGCTCTTTGGCGCGCCCTTTGGCGGTATCCGAATTTGACGACAATCCGCCGACAGGGCCATAAGGCTGCCGCCGCCGGGACCATTAAGCATGACCAACCGCCCTCAAGTTCTCCGCACCGTCACCGCCTTGCGCCGCGCCATGGCGCCTTACCGCAAGGCCGGCCAATCCAAATCGGGTTTCGGCATCGCCCTGGTGCCGACCATGGGCGCGCTGCATGCCGGCCACCTCAAGCTGGTTGCGGAAGCCAAAAAGCGCGCCCGGCGCGTGGTGGTGTCGATCTTCGTCAACCCGACCCAGTTCGCGCCGACCGAGGACTTCGGCAGTTACCCGCGGACCTTCGAGACCGACATGAAGGCGCTGACTGCGCTCAAGGTCGATGCCGTCTGGGCGCCGACCGCGGCGGAGATGTACCCGGAAGGTTTCGCCACCCGCGTGGCGCCGGAGGGCGCGGCGCTCGCCGGGCTCGAGGACAAGTTCCGCCCGCATTTCTTCGGCGGCGTCGCTACCGTCGTGACCAAGCTGTTCACGCAAGTCTCGCCCGACTTCGCCATGTTCGGACAGAAGGACTACCAGCAGCTCCGCGTCGTCACACAGATGGCCAAGGATCTCGATCTGCCGCTCAAGGTGATCGGTATCCCGACGGTGCGCGAGAAGGACGGATTGGCGCTGTCGTCGCGCAACGTCTATCTCTCCGATGCCGAGCGCGCTGTCGCGCCGACATTGCATCGCGTGCTCAAGGCGAGCGCGCAGCGCATCAAGCGCGGCGAGCCGATCGAGATGGTGATGGAGGAAGGCGCCAGCGACATCCGCCACGCCGGCTTCGCGCTCGATTATCTGGAAGCACGCCACGCGCTGAGCCTGAAGCCGATCGCATCGGTCAAGGACGGCCCGATCCGGCTCTTGGTCGCGGCGAAAATCGGCAAGACGCGATTGATCGATAATCTGGGGGTGTGAGCGCTCGCAGTCGTCCCGGGCGACTGAGCGTAGCGAAGGAGACCCGGGACCCATAGCCACTGCGTCATCCGAATTGCGAGTGCGGTGGTTATGCGTCCCCGCCTGCGCGGGGACGACAGAACGGGCTACAGCAGCCCCAACTGCATCAGTTCCCGCCGCATCTCCTCGGGCATGTTGGTCGCGCCCTTCGCAGCCTTGGACAGGTCGCGCGGCGCGTCTTTTTCCTCGAGGTAGCGCCAGCCCTGGAACGCGGCGCGCGGCCGCGGCTCGACGGGCACGCATTTCGGATCGAGCACCAGCTTGCAGCGGTGAATGCCGTCCTTGTCGGTGAAGGGCCGGATGTCGAGGATGACCTCGCGGCACATGATCTGGCCCTTGATCACCCAGTAGATCGAGCCACCGTCCTTCAGTTCATCGGCGCGCTTGGGCACCATGCGCGTGGTGTGAATGCGCTCGGGCTTCTTCACGCCGCGCTTCTTCTGCGCCTTGATCTTGTCGTCGATCCAGCCTTGCAGATCGGCGATGGAGTCGGTTCCGACGGAGAGCTTGATCAGGTGCAGCGGCATGTCGGCCATCAAATCCCGGAAACGAACTTCGCCATGATGACGATGATGGCAATCTGCATCATGCCCTGCGCGGCGACGGCGTAGAAATATCCGCTCATCAGGCGGCGGATTTTTGCGCCGTCCGGCTGGGCCTTCTGCAATTCGAAGCAGACGCGCAAATTGGTCGGCAGCAGGTAGCCGAGGCCTTGAATCGTCATCAGCGTGACCAGCACCAGCGCGCCGTAGACCCAGGCGATTTGCGGCCATTCGAGCGCGGTGAAGCCGAGCTCGACGGCGAGAAACCAGCCGGCGGTGCCGGTGATGATCGAGAGCGTCGGCATGAGAAAGAGCGTGCGCGGCGTCAGCTTAAGCAGGATCTGCTTGCGCACCGAGATGTCCAGGGTTCGCATGATGGGACCGAGAACGAAGCCCATGAAGAGGTCGATGCCGGTCCACAGCACGCCGCACATGACGTGCACCCAGTTCAGGAACCAGATGTTGCGACTGACGATGGCGGCGACCATGACGCCCAGCGCCGCGGCAACATACCAAAGGTAATGAAGCCGGATCAGCGACGGCGGATTGTCCGCAGACAAGGTGGCACTCGTCATGTGTCTCATTCCCCCGCGTTGGCCGCGTCAGCTATCTCTATCACATTCATCTCTTCGTCGATCCAAATCCGAACCGTCATCCTGAGGTGCGAGTTCCGCGAAGCGGAGCGAGCCTCGAAGGATGGACGCCCGGGATTCACCGGCCGTCGCCCTTCGAGGCTCACGCTGCGCGTGAGCGCCTCAGGGTGACGGGGTTAGGTTACGCGCCCGCACCCGGATTAATCACCATGACCTTGGCGCCCTCGGCGAGCTGCGCGCCGACGGTCGCGGCGATCTCGGCGACCGTGCCGTCGAGCGGCGCGGTGAGCGTGTGCTCCATCTTCATCGCTTCGATGATGGCAAGCCGCTGACCGCGTGCGACAGAAGCGCCCTGCTCCACCAGCACCGCCAGCACCTTGCCGTGCATCGGCGCCCGCACCAGCCCGCCGCCACCTTCGTTCGTATCCTCGCCGAGCGACAGATCGCGCAGCGCCAGTTTAGTCTGACGGCCTCTCTGCAACACGTAGACCGCATCGTCGGCGATGATCGCCGTGGCGTCGGCGGCGGGCGACGCACCATTGACGGTGACCCTCGCCACGCCGTCCGCGTAAGTCACTTCGGCATTGAGCCGCGTGCCTTCGGCGGTGAGCGGCACGATGAGACGCCGCGTGCCGGACAACTGGAAGCCATCCTCGGCATCCCAAGGAGAGTCGATGTTCGCGCGCCGCTCGGCAAGGCGGTCATGCTCAGCCGCCATCAGCGCCTCGGCGCCGAAGGCCACGGCTTCATTGTCGAGACCGTGCGCGCCGACAAGCTCGGTCAGATGCGCGTCGATGAAGCCGGTGTCGAAAGCGCCGCCCCGGAAATCGCCCGCGCGCGCCAGCGCAGCGAGGAAGCCGGCATTGCTGCGCGGCCCGGCGACCACCGTGCTGTCGAGCGCATTGGCGAGGATGTCGAGCGCCTGTTCGCGCGTCTCGGCCTTGGCGATCAGCTTGGCGATCATCGGATCGTAGAACGGCGTCACCTCGTCGCCGCTCTCGACGCCGGTATCGACGCGCAGCCCGTCCGCCTTAGGAAATTCGAGCGCGATCAGTCTGCCGGTCGATGGCAGAAAGCCCTTCTCCGGATCCTCGGCATAGAGCCGCGCTTCAACGGCGTGGCCGATGAGCGGCACCTGATCCTGCTTCAAGGGCAGTTTTTCGCCATGCGCGATGCGGAATTGCCACTCGACCAGATCGAGGCCGGTGACGGCTTCCGTGACCGGATGTTCGACCTGCAGCCGCGTGTTCATTTCCATGAACCAGAAGCCGCCGCTTTTCAGGCCACCGGCGCCGTCGGCGATGAACTCGATGGTGCCGGCGCCGACATAGCCGCATGCCTTGGCGGCAGCGACCGCGGCGGCGCCCATCTCGGCACGCAGCGCGGCGCTCATGCCGGGGGCCGGCGCCTCCTCGATTACTTTCTGGTGGCGGCGCTGCAGCGAGCAGTCGCGCTCGTTGAGATGAATGGCGTTGCCGTGGCTGTCGGCAAACACCTGCATTTCGATATGGCGCGGCGCGGTGACGTATTTCTCGATCAGCACGCGGGCATCGCCGAACGCGTTCTGCGCCTCGCGCATCGCGCCGGCGAGCGCGTCGTCGAAATCGGCGTGCTTGTCGACGCGGCGCATGCCCTTGCCGCCGCCGCCGGCCACCGCCTTGATCAGCACCGGATAGCCGATCTCGTAGGCCTTGCGCTTGAGAAGCGTCGGGTCCTGGTTGTCGCCGTGATAGCCGGGCACGACCGGGACGCCGGCTTTCTCCATCAACGCCTTGGCCCGGTCCTTCAGCCCCATCGCCTCGATCGCCGATGGCGGCGGGCCGACGAAGACGATGCCGTTATCGGCGCAGGCCTTGGCGAAGGTGGTGTTCTCCGACAGGAAGCCGTAGCCGGGATGGATGCACTCGGCCTTCGAGGCCTTGGCGGCGGCGATGATCGCCTCGATCACCAGATAGCTCTGCGCCGCCGGCGCCGGCCCGATCAGATGCGCCTCGTCAGCGAGCTTGACGTGCAGCGCGCGGGCGTCGGCCTGCGAATAGACGGCGATGGTGCGCATCCCCAGCCGCTTGGCGGTGCGCATGATGCGGCAGGCGATTTCGCCGCGATTGGCGATGAGGACGGATTTGAACATCGGTCTGGGGGCCCGGGCTTTGACGGCGGCACGATACTAGCGCGCAGGCGCGATGTCCGCCGGTTCGTTGGCCGCCTGTGGACGCTTCGGCGGCACCGGGGTTTTGGCCGGATCGATCGGCACCGGCGGCGTCTTGTCGCCGGGCGCGGCCTTGACCAGCGCCTCGGCCTTGGCGGCGGCCGCTTCCTTCGACAAAGGCGGCTCGGCGTTCATGATGCTGACCGGCGGGATCGAGTTGGCCGAGGGAAAATCGTATTTCGACGGCACCGGATGGCCCTCCGGCTGCGGCACCGCCGTGGCGGTCTGCGGCAGGGTCGCCGGCGGCAAGGCCTGCGACACCGCCGGCGCGACCGGTTGCGCCGGCGCGTTCCAGGCGCCGGCGTGACGCGAGACATATTGATCGAAAGTCTGCGCCCTGATGTTCGACTTGAGCATGTTGGCGTCGTTGACCAGCGCAAAGCCGGCGCATTGCGCGGCCGAACAGCCGTCGCGCTCGCTCAGCACGTGGGCGGCGATGCCGAAACGGTCGAGTTCGATGGCGCGCCGCGTGCCGGAAAGGCGCGGCGCCAGGCCGGGCATCGCCTTGGCATCGGCCAGCAGATCGAGCCGCGCGCCGATATAGGCGACGGCGGCCGCGGTCGATTGCGGCGAGGCGAACACCGCGGCTTCGCAGGCGGTCTCGGTGGCGTCGCCGGCGGCGGCGTCGAGGCAGGACAGCGCCGAATTGCCGGCCAGCGCCCGCGCGGTCAGCTCATCACTGCGCGCGAGCAGCGCCCGGCGCTCGGCGGCGCGCTCGTTGTGGCCGAGCGCATCGGCGACGACGTAGATGCCGGCAACGCCGATCGCCAGCAGAACGACCGGCACGATGAGCCGATGAAGGACAGTCATGATGGTATCGGCACTCCTCGCCTGCTTCCGGCTGATCTTAGCCGGAAGCACCTCCTGCCCCCAAATTGCGGCCAGGAACAGGCAAATCCGCGACCGATACCCTCAGCGACCCGAGGCTAGCGCACCGTCGCGCCGGACACCTTCACCACCTCGGCCCATTTGTCGATGTCCTTCTTGAGGAAGGCCTCGAACTCGGCCGGCGTCTTCACCAGCGGGATGGCGCCCTGCTTCAGCCAGGTTTCCTTGACCGCCGGCAGTTCGATGGTCTTGTTCACCGTCTTGTTGAGGAAGGCGACGACCTCGGGCGGCGTGCCCTTCGGCGCCATCAGGCCGAGCCAGATGGTCGCCTCATAGCCCGGCACGGTTTCGGCGACCGTCGGCAGATCCGGCGTCAGCGGGTTGCGTTTGAGGCCGGTGGTGGCGAGCGCCCGCACCTTGCCGTCCTTGGCGAGCGCCGTCATGGTTGTGATGGCGTCGAACATCATTTGCACATTGCCCGCCAAGACACTGTTGCGCGCATCGCCCGAGGCGCGGTGCGGCACGTGCACAATATTGGTGTGGCTCATGGCTTTGAACAATTCGCCGGCCATGTGATAGGGCGTGCCCGGGCCGGACGAGGCGTAGTTCAATTTGCCCGGCTCCTTCTGCGCCAGCGCGATGAACTCGGCGACGTTCTTGGCCGGCACCGACGGATGCACCACCATGATCAGATCGGAATAATTGATGCTGGCGACCGGCACGAAGTCGCGCATCAGCTTGAACGGCTTGTTCGGGATCAGCGATTCATTGGTGGTGTGGGTGTTCGACATCAAGAGCAGCGTGTAGCCGTCAGGCGTCGACTTGGCGACGAAGTCGGTGCCGATCAGCGAACCGGCGCCGGGCCGGTCCTCGACCACGAAGGACTGCTTGGTTTCATCCGAGAGATATTTGGCCAGCACGCGGGCATAGACGTCAGCCGGGCCGCCGGCGCCGAACGGCACGATGATCTTGACGGTACGGCTGGGATACGTGTCGGCGGAAGCCGGAACCGCACAGAAGGCCGCAAGGGCCAGCGCGGTCAGGCGCAAAATGGCGCGCATCGGGGTGTTTCCTCTCGTCTCTTGTTATGGGCGACTAGGAGCAATGTCGCCGGCTCGAGGTTTATTCCCGGCGGCGGCCGATGTCAGCGGCTTTTTTACAGTCCGCCGGCCGACTTGAAGCCCGGCGCCAGATCGGAGGCGGCGGCGAACGCGCCCTTGGCCTCGATCGAGGTCATCGCCACGGTGGTCTTGAGATCGGTGACGCCGGCGCCGGAACCGGCGGCGAGCAGCGCCGCCGCCATCTGCGTGTTGTCGGGCGCGTCGGCGATGAGGAGGAAATCATATTCGCCGAAAGTGACGTAATAGCCGATCAGCCGGCCGCCGACCTTGCCCAGGAGACGCGACACCGCCTCGGCGCGATCCTCGGGCTTGACCAGCATGCCTTTGATGGCGTCACGCGTATAACGGCCTTGCGTGATGTAGATCGGCATCGACATCCCCCACAGCGAGTCAACACGCGGGCGACTATAGCCGAAAGCGGGAATGGAAGCGCGGCGCAGCGGCGCGCGTCAGATGCGCTCGAGCTGGCTTTCCTTAGCGACGCGCTCGAACGCCTCGACCGAACTCTTGATCCGGTACTGGCGGTCCTCGCCATCCGACGGCAGCACCTTGATCACCGTATAGGCGCCGCTGGCGGCGGCGCGGCCGAAGCTCGGCGAGGTGAAATAGACATTGTCGCCGACCTGGTACTTGTGCGCGGTCTTGGTCGGCACCGGTTCCGGCGCCTGCACCGGCTGCACCGGCGGCGAGAAGGTGCGCATCATGGTCAGCGCCACCAGCGCGCTCTCCGACAGCGCTTCCTTTTCCGCCTGGCGCGCCTTCAGCGCTTCCCTGGCGGCGGCCTTAGCCGCCAGACTGGCGGCGATCTTGGAGACGTGCTTGGAAACCGACTTGGTCTCGGTCTTGGTCTCAACCTTGGCCTCGGCCTTGGCGACCGACTTGACCGCCGGCTTCTCGGCAGGCTTGGTCGCAGCCTTGATCGCGGACTTGCTCACCGGCTTGACCGCGGGTTTGGCGGCCGTCTTCACCGCCGATTTGGCCGTCACAGTCGTTTTGGCAGCGGCCTTGCGCGACTTGGCCGAGCCGACGGTGGCGGCACGCGATGTGCGCGCACTCGACCTCGCCCGCGACGATTTGGACTTCTTGTCGGAAGTCCGCGCCATTTTCGTGACTTTCTTGACGGTTTGCCGGGACGACTTGGCAGGCCGCCGGGCGGCCTTCTGCGACTGTGTACTCATATCTCTAATATAGCAGCAATTTGGCCGCAGGTGCGAAGTTTTTTAGTTAAAAAATCTTGTTATTTCAATGGTTTAAAATCATACTCGCGGCCATGCGCAGTGTTTCTATGCAAATGCCGAAGGCCCCCCTCCCGGGCCGCCAAACGCGCCTTTCGGCGCCGATTTGAGGGAACTCCGGCCGCCCGCCGGGCGTTCGTTGCGACGGGACAATCAACCGGAGTGGACGAGCATGCGACTGCTGTTGGGCATGATCCTGGGCGCGGCGCTGACGATCGGCGGCGCCTATCTCTACGACAATGGCCGGAGCAACACCGCCGCCGGCGACGCGACGACGGGAAGCGCGGTCACGACGGCATCGCGGCCGATGGTGAACTGGGATGTCGTCAATCTGAAATGGCACGAACTCACCGAGGGCGCGCGCCACCAGTGGAACCGCGTGACCGCCAATGTGCAGGCCGAGCGCGCCGTGCGGGCGAACGAGCCGCGCGGCTAACACCGAGCTTATCTAGCGGCAGCGCGATCTGGCAAAGGCCTCGCCGGTACCGGCGGGGCCTTTCGCATTCCAATACTCGCCAATACTCGTGTCAGGCGATCCTGGGTTGCGCGCTGACGCCAAGCGCCTCGCCGATGGCGCGGCGATCAAGCTGCGTGCCGTCATCGCCTTCAATCGACAAGGCCACGCGATCGCGCCGCGCCAGATGACCGGCCCACCACAAGGCCTCATCGAGCGAGATGAACTCCTTGTAGAGCATCTTCTGCTTCTCGATCGGCGAAGGATCGGCGGCGCCCTTTGGGCCGCTGTAGACTCGATAGGTCATGGCTACCTCCTTGCGCTTCATGCAACGGTTTCGCCCCCGGTCTGTTGGCTCATTTTAGCAGATCAATGCTGTGGCGGGCGCGGTAGTTCCGCAACGCTGATGCGCGTCAGGACCCGTGCTATGATCGCGGCGACGATCGCAGCCAGCCGCCCCGGCACCATGACCCAGCAGATTATGCAAGACGATTCCGGAATCACGACGATCGCCGTGCGCACGACAACGATCGCGCATCTGTTCAATTCGATCGACCCGTCGCCCTTCCGGCAAAAGGATCTCGACAGCGGGGTCGAGGAATTCATTACCGGTTGGGTTCGCGAGTTGCCAGCCTCCGCGCCGATCGAGATTGCCGTTCACCTACCGCCCGACGAGGCGGCAAAGCCCGAAGCCGCGCGCATCGCCGAAAGCTTCGCGCACTATTTCGCCTACCGCGCCGAAATCGGCGAGCACGACCTGCGCGAGTTGTTTCGCGTCGGCCGGCGCTTTCTCGGTATCGGCGTTCTGGTGCTGATCGCCTGCCTGGTCGCCAGCCAGATCGCGGCGACGCTCATCCCCAACAAGGTCGCCGCCCGCGTGCTGGAAGAAAGCCTGATCATCGTCGGCTGGGTGGCGAACTGGCGGCCCATCGAAATCTACCTGTACGACTGGCTGCCGATCCGCCGGCGTATCCGGCTGTACAAGCGCATCGCAGCCGCGCCCGTGCTTGTGCGGGCGGATTAGCGGCAGCCGTCCGGCCTAGTCGCGCGGCGCCACGTCTGCCGCACCTCGGTAGAACAATATTTTTTCACCGACCTGTAACCTCTGTCCGCCATCGGACGAACCTCGTCGTGTCAGTCTCACCTCTGAGATCGAGACCCAGGAGAGGAAATCGTCATGAATCGTCGTTTGTTTGCCGCATCCACGTTAACCACTGCGCTCGGCCTCGCGTTGGCCATGCAGGCGCCGGCGGCCCAGGCCCAAGGCATGAAGAACCCGCCGCAAGTCGTCAAAGACAACATGGCACGCATGCAGCAGAGCAAGCTGGAGAAATGCTACGGCATCAACGCCGTCGCCAAGAACGACTGCGCCGAAGGCGCGCATTCCTGCGCCGGCCAGGCGACGCAGGCCCGCGACGGCAAGTCGTTCGTACTGCTTCCCGCCGGCGACTGCTCGAAGATCCAGGGCGGCAAGTTGAAGCCCGCGTGATGACGAGGCGGCTCGTGTCCCCGACGACCGCCAAGGAAGGCAGCTTGATCCCGGTGAAAGCCGGGATCGGGTTGCGCTTTCAGCATCATCAAGCAGTGCTGGACACCCATCCGGCAGTGTCGTGGATGGAGGTCCACACCGAAAACTACATGGGTGGCGGATCGCCGCTCCGGTATTTGGACTTGATCCGGCAAGAGCGGCCGATTTCGTTGCACGGCGTCGGCCTGTCGCTCGGTAGCGCCGAAGGCCTCGACGTCGAGCATCTCAAAAGAATTCAGATGGTCGCGGAACGCATCGCGCCCGGCATGATGTCGGAACATCTGGCGTGGAACGTGGTTGACGGCGCCTACCTGCCCGACCTTCTGCCTCTGCCGATGACCGAGGAAGCCCTCGACGTCGTCTGCCGGCATGTCGATCAAACACAATCTTTTCTCAAGCGCCGGTTCTTCATCGAGAACCCGTCCACCTATGTTCAGTTCAAGCACTCGACCATTCCGGAATGGGAATTCATCGCTGCTGTCGCCGCGCGCACCGGCTGCGGCATTTTGTGCGACGTCAACAACATCTATGTGAGCGCGCAGAACCACGGCTGGGATGCGGTCCGCTATCTGGCCGCGCTGCCTGCGGAAGCCATCGGCGAAATCCACCTCGCCGGGCATTCCGTTCGCAATTTGCCGAATGGCCGCACGATCCGCATTGACGATCATGGCTCCAAGGTCTGCGACGAGGTCTGGTCGCTCTATCGCGCGGCGATCCAGCGATTTGGCGCCGTACCGACCTTGATCGAATGGGACAATGACGTACCGCCGCTCGACGTCCTCTTGGCGGAGGCCACGCGCGCGCAGGCCATTCTCGATGAAGCCGCGGAGGATGGGAATGCCGACGCTGCTTGAAACACAACGCGCCGCGCGCGTGAGCTTGCTCGACAACGACAGTCGGCGCCTGGAAGCCTTGTTGTCGGGCAGCGACCATGCGTCCTGCGTCGACATCTATCGCAACACGGTCCTCTTCGGCCTCGTTAAGACGCTGCAATTGTCATACCCCGTCGTCGAGCGGCTCGTGGGCGCTGACTTCTTCGCAGCGGCGGCCGAGGAATTTGCCAGAGTGCAACCGCCGCTGCTCGCCTATCTCGATCGCTATGGCGACGGCTTCGACGCGTTTCTGCGCGACTTCGCGCCGGCTTCGAGCGTGCCCTATCTGGCCGATGTCGCCCGCCTGGAATGGGCCATCAACGTCGCGCTTCACGCGCCGGACGACGCGCCGCTCGATCTCCGCAAGCTCGAAGACCTAGCGCTGGAGGAACAAGCGCGGGTGAGTTTTGCCGCGAACCCTTCAGTATCCACGATCGCGCTTAGCTATCCCGCCGACGCCTTGTGGCGGGCGGTGGTCGACCGCGACGACGACGCGCTCGCCGGCGTCGACATCGACTCCGGGCCGGTATGGTTGCTTATCGAGCGTGGCGACGCTGGCGTGACCATCGCGCGCATGGAACGCGATGAATGGACAGTGGCACGTCAAATTCTGTCCGGGGTCGCTCTCAGCGCCCTCAACACGCCGGATCAGATCGACCTGCCCGAGGAAATCGCCCGCCATCTGGCGGCCGGGCGCATCGCGTCCTTCACATTGCGCGCGCCAGACCAATCATCGACGACCGAGGACACCCCATGAGCAACGCCCCTGCCACCGCACCGATCGGCTGTCCGATTTGCACCGCGACCGCCGGATCGTTTTCATTCATTTTCCGCACCGCCAGCCGCCTGCCTTACGCGATCCTGGCGATCCCGCTGCGGCTCGCCGTCGCCACGGTCTTCTGGAATTCGGCCATGACCAAGCTGGCGAATTGGGACACGACGCTGTCGCTGTTCACCGATGAATACAAAGTGCCCCTGCTCGCTCCGGAGACCGCGGCCCATTTCGCCACGGCGATCGAACTCACGACACCGGTTCTGCTCGTCGCCGGGCTGATGACGCGGGCGGCCTCGCTCGTGCTGCTCGGCATGGTCGCCGTCATCGAGATCTTCGTCTATCCGCAGGCCTGGCCGACCCATATTCAGTGGGCCGCCATGCTGCTGATCCTGCTCAGCCGCGGCGCCGGGACCTATAGCCTGGATAACGTCATTGGCCGGTGGATGGGCTGTTCCACGGACAAGTGCACGCTGGCATCCGAACTGTAACCATAGAGGCGGCCGACTTGTGATCCGCTCAGGAGCGCGGCGCTACCGCCGCGTCCGTAAAGCCCGCGGCGTCGAAGGCGCGGCGGATCAGACCCGACTCTTTCGCCTCTTCGATCAGGCGCGCCGCGAGCGCCAGCGCGCGCGGCAGCCCCGGCGGCACGGCGACGGCGATCCCGGTCTCCTGGAACTGGCCGGGCAGAATGCGCGCGCCTGGCAGGCGCGGCAGCAGGCCGAGAAACGAGTCATGCGACAGCGCGAAGGCATCGCCGTCGCCGCGCTGCGCCCTCGCCGTCATGATGTCGACGCCGGCGACTTCCTCGACGCTGGCGAGCGGCGCGGTGCGCCGGGCGCTGCGCGCCGTCGTGGTGTTGGCGATGGCGATGATGCGCACGCCTTCGCGATTGACCTCATCGATGGTGTGAATGGCGGAACCGGCCGGCACCAGATAGGTCGACCCCATCAGATAGAAGCTCGGACCGAAAGCGACGCGGGCTTCGCGCGCCGCGTCACGCGGCATGAAACCGATATCGCAGCGGCCCTCGGCGATGGCATCGGTCAATTGCCCGGAATTGGCGAACTCGGTGAGCGCGACGGGGATGTTCAGGATCGCGCCGAAGCCCAGCAGCAGATCGACCGGCACGCCTTGCGCAACGCCGTCGTCGTCCTTGATCGCGAACGACACCGATTTCGCCGGCGCGATCACGACGCCGCCGCGCAGCGTTCCCGTCGGCGCGAGTTCCTTGAGATCGTCCTGTTCGATCATGCGGCCTCCTTCGCCGTCAGGCCGCCTCTAGCACGCAGGGCCAAAATCGGCCACCGCTGCGCCGCTCACAGACACCTAGGCGAGCCGGTCGACCGCCGGCGGCGTGGTCGCGCTGGCCGTGACTTGTGCGCCGGCCGAAGACTGCGTCGCCGTGACCGGATTGGCGCTTAGCAGCCCCTTGAGCGCGCCGTCGAGCACGGTCGCGGGCTGATCGGCATAGCCGCCGAGCTTGTCCTTCTGCGCATCCTTTTCGCTATCGCCGGGCTTGGCATGCGGGTCCTTGCCCTGCTTGGCCTTGGCGGCCTCTTCGCAGTTGCGGCAGACATAACCGTTGACGATTTCGACCGACATACGCACCCCACACCCGCGCGACGACCATGCCGCCGCCCCGGTAAACCAGGGGTGAATGCACGGATCACGCTTGCGTGACGGACGCGACCGCTAGCGATGCGGCCGGTAGTCCTGGTTGGTGAAGACCGGCCGCGTCGGCCGCTTGATGACGATGAAGCCGTTCTCGGTCGCCCGATGGCAGGCGTTGCAGGCCGCGCTCAAGCGGTCGAAGCCGGCGGCGAATTTCTTCGCGTCCCTGACCTCGATCGCTTTCTCCAGATCGGCGATCTCCTTGACGATGACGGCATCCATCATGTCGGCGAGCGGCAGGCTCTTGAACACCGGCACGAGGTCCTGCACGTCGCTCATCACTTCCTTGATCTCGCCGAGCTCATAGGCCGCCAGCGGCCAGTTGCCCGCGCGGCCGGCGAACCACAGCTTGTTATGCTCGATGAGGATGACGTTCATGAACTGCTCGAGGCCAGGGACGTAAGCCTTCGGCACGGCCGGCTTTGGCTCGACGGCGGCCGGAGGCGCCGGCGTTTGCGCCAGCGCGACGAGCGGCACCAGCACGCCCATGACGACGGCAGCGAACAACGAACGACGCATCGGCGGCCTTTTAAAATTTCTCGACCCAGGGGCGCAGCTCGACCTCGAAGCTCCAGGCGCTGCGCGGCTGCTTCAGTGTCTGCATATAGGTCTGCGCAATGGCGTCCGGATCGAGCAGCGCGTCGGGCTTGGCGGGATCGGCCGGCCGCCGCGCGCTGGCGATGCCGCCATCGATCACGAAATGCGCGACGTGGATGCCCTGCGGCCCGAGTTCGCGGGCGAGGCTTTGCGCCAGCCCGCGCAAGGCGAACTTGCCCATGGCGAAAGGCGCCGACTGCGCATAGCCCTTCACCGAGGCCGAGGCGCCGGTGAACAGCAACGCGCCCTCACCCTTCGGCAGCATGCGTTTGGCCGCCTGCTGCGCCACCAGGAAGCCGCCGAAGGCGGTAATCGCTATGGTCTTCTCGACCTCGACCGGGTCGAGCTCGATCAGCGGTCCGCGCACGCGGTAGCCCGGATTATAGACGACGACATCCGGCGTCAGCCTGGCGGCGTCGAGATCGGCGAACAGCTTTTCGATCTCGACGCGCTTGGCCGCGTCGCAATTGAAGGTGCGCGCGCCGGTCGCCTCAGTGAATTCCTTGAGCTTCTCCGCCGAGCGCGCGGCCAGCGCCACCTGCATGCCGTCCTTGAGCATGAGTCTGGCGAGCGAGGCGGACAGGCCGGAGCCGGCGCCGACGATGAGGGCGGAAGTGTGCTTCATGGGCCCTTATCTAGCGCAAATGACGGCCCGTGAGCCATGTCATTTCTTGCAATCGCCAATGCGCACGGCCTCGATCGCCTTATCGGACGACGACTTCTGCCCCATCATCGCGATCTCGGACTTCATCCGTCCGGCGTAACGCGTCGGCGATTGCAGCGTGTAGGTGCCGCTGATGTTGAAGACGAACTGCTGCTGCATCGCGCATTTCAGCGTGTAGGTGACGGTGTCGCCGTTCTGCTGGATGTCGGCGGTCTGGCACTGCGCACCCTGCCCGGTCATCTCCTTCTTCATTTCATTGACCAGGCTGGTGGCGTCGCGCGCCTCCTCCGCCTTCATGCATTCCTTGTCGACCTTCGGCGGCACCGGCTTGCCGTTCTCGGTGCCGGTCTCGGTGGTCTGCCACTCGCCGGGCTGAAGCTGGGTCGCGGCGAAGGCGGGTGAGGTCAGCAGGATAAGACTGGCGGCGGCAACGGTTATGAGGGATTTCATGATGATTGCCCTGGCTGGCACCTTTTCGGGACTACCCAAGCTTAGACCCACGTAGCGCCGTCGTCATGGCCGCCCCGCCCTCATCCTGAAGAGCGCCGAAGGCGCGCCTCGAAGGATGGGCGGCCATCTGCCCGATCCCATGGTTCGAGACGCGCTCCCGTCGGAGCGCTCCTCACCATGAGGCCGAGAGCTGCCTAAATCACCGCGTCCGAACGCACCACCGCGACGATCTCGAACTGGTCCTTGTCGTCGTCGGTTTTGGCAAAGGCGGTGAGTTCATCGCGCGCCTTCTCGATCGCCTCCTCCGGCGTCCAGCAGCCTTCGACCTCGAGGCTGTCGTCCTCGCCGTCTTCGAGATAGCGGATGAAGACGTCCCAGGTGTGGCCGGGTGGTTTTTTGGGTTTCGTGGAGGGCATGGGGCGGATCGCGGTCTTAGGGCGCTCTGACCGCAGGCTTTGGCGGGTTATTTGGGCTCAACACCAGACTTGCTGGCCGCGCACAGAATGCCAGACCATTTACAAAAGAGAGACTCACCTATCCCAGCAAAATAATCACTCGCCAAGACCCTTACGTCCTCCCATTTAACGAATTCCAACTGGCCACTTTGCGCATTTTTGACTAGCAACCCCTTACTAAAGCTTCTTAGCAACAGCACTGGCTCCTGCTGCCCGCTCGATCGCAGAAGCGAATGCCCCTGTTCTTTGCTGACAAGATCGGCGTAAGCTCGAGCACGGCCAGAAAAATAAACAGCGAAAATTACTAGAGGCACAATGACAATGAGCGGCCGCAATTGCGTTCCCCATGCACGCGCATTTTCATGATTGAAAATGTAAATTACCAAAAACGGCCACAAGGCGCTGAGGCCTATCGAAAAGAAATAGGGCCATACCATTGGCGGAAAGAACATTACCGAGAAAATCGCCGTAGCTGGAAACAAGTAGGCCATCAAGACAAATGGCCGACGCCGCAATTTTCTGGTTCCCTCTGGGGATGACGTGGACTGGACAATTTCCTCTTCGCTGAGCCAATGTTCGGTACGGCGCAGCACTAAGTGCACGATCCACATGATAAAATAGCCGCCCAATACCGCAGGAAGCCACTCAACCGCATTAGCGAGATAATCGCCTGCAACCGCGAGACGTTGATACTCGCGACCGATAATCGAAAAATAGGCCCACTCGTAAATAACAGACAGCATGAGACCGCCGAAGCTGATCAGCGCAACCAATTTTGCGGCAATGTCAAAAGCTAAAGTCAAATTGGCACCTACGGAACTATCCCGTGAGAAATGATGGTACGCGCCCCCCTCACATCCTGAACACCCCGAACCTCGTCTCCGGCACAGGCGCATTGAGCGCCGCCGAGAAAGCCAAAGCCAAAACACGGCGGGTTTCCGACGGCGCGATGATGCCGTCGTCCCATAGCCGCGCCGTGGCGTAATAGGGATTGCCCTCTTCCTCGTATTGCTCGCGGATCGGCTGTTTGAATTCTTCTTCCTCGATCTGCGACCACTTGCCGCCGCCGGCCTCGATATTGTCGCGCTTGACGGTGGCGAGCACGGATGACGCCTGCTCGCCGCCCATCACCGAGATGCGCGCATTCGGCCAGGTGAATAGGAAGCGCGGCGAATAAGCCCGCCCGCACATCCCGTAATTGCCGGCGCCATAGGAGCCGCCGACGATCACCGTGATCTTCGGCACCTGGGCGCAGGCGACCGCCGTCACGAGCTTGGCGCCGTCCTTGGCGATGCCGCCGGCCTCGTAATCGCGGCCGACCATGAAGCCGACGATGTTCTGCAGGAACAACAGCGGAATGCGGCGCTGGCAGCACAGCTCGATGAAATGCGCGCCCTTGAGTGCGCTCTCCGAGAACAGGATGCCGTTATTGCCGAGAATGCCGACCGGCATGCCGTGGATGCGGGCGAAGCCGCAGACCAAGGTCGTGCCGTAGAGCTGCTTGAACTCGTCGAACTCGGAGCCGTCGACCAGCCGCGCGATGACGTCGCGGATGTCGTATTGCTTCTTGAGATCGACCGGCACCAGGCCGTCGAGCTCGGCGGCGTCGAACAGCGGATCGCGCGCCGGCACGATCTCGATGTCGGGTTGCTTCGGCCGGTTGAGATTGGCGACGATGCGGCGCGCCAGACTGAGCGCATGATGATCGTCCTGCGCCAGATGATCGGCGACGCCGGACTTGCGCGCGTGCAAGTCGCCGCCGCCGAGATCCTCGGCGCTCACCACCTCGCCGGTCGCCGCCTTCACCAAAGGCGGGCCGCCCAAGAAGATGGTGCCCTGGTTCTTGACGATGATGGTCTCGTCCGACATCGCCGGCACATAGGCGCCGCCAGCGGTACAGGAGCCCATCACCACGGCGATCTGAGGAATGCGCAAGGACGAAAGCGTCGCCTGATTGTAGAAGATGCGGCCGAAATGCTCGCGGTCGGGAAACACGTCGGTCTGATGCGGCAGATTGGCGCCGCCACTGTCGACCAGATAGATGCACGGCAGACGGTTCTCGCGCGCGATCTCCTGGGCGCGCAGATGCTTCTTCACCGTCATCGGATAATAAGTGCCGCCCTTGATGGTCGAGTCGTTGCACACCACCATCACTTCGCGGCCTTCGACGCGGCCGATGCCGGCGATCATGCCGGCGCCGTGAATGGCGTCGTCATACATGCCGTAGGCCGCGAGTGCGCCGATCTCGAGAAACGGCGAGCCGGGATCGATCAAATTCATGACGCGGTCACGCGGCAGCAATTTGCCGCGCCCGACGTGGCGCGCCCTCGCCTTCTCGTTACCGCCGAGCGCGGCCTCGGCGCGGCGCTGACGCAGTTCCTCGATGAGCCCGCGCATGCGCTGGGCGTTGCTTACGAAATCCGCCGATGACGCGTCGATCGACGACGACAGGATAGTCAAGGTCAGGCCTCCCGGGCGGCGGAATCGCCGCCGCAAACGATTGGCCTGCAAGGTGCCCCGGCGGAACCGGCAACGCAACAACGGCCATTCGGACCCGCTGACAATGGCGAGCCCAAGCGGAACGGGATGGCCCATCCGGCGTTCCTAGGGCGTCGCTCGAGACTTCGGGGGGTGATCAGAGAGGAACCGTCCATGATCAAAACCCGATTGTTATGCGGTGCCGCCGCCGTCGTCGCCTTCGGTATCGGCAGCGCGTTCGCCCAGCAGGCCAACCCCGAGCCCGCGCCCGCCACCCAGCAGAACGTCCCGCCTGCCAAGATCGCGCCGCCGATGAATGCCGGCCAGCACGGCCCCACGGCCAAGCCGGAGACGACCGGTCAGGCGCCGTCGAGCCTCAAGCCGGGCCGTAACGAAAATGTCACGCCTCATGGTTCGGGTGTTGGCGCCCCCACCGGCCAGGCGCCGCAGGCCAGCAAGGGCAGCGAAGCGTTGCAGGACAACGCCACCGACACCAGCGGCAAAGACACCCACTCTCGTGCGTCGAATGCCGCCAACGAGTCGACCAAGGACGCGCAGTCGTCGACGAAATCATCGAGCAAGAATTCGGCAACCACCACCGGCCAAGGCGCCGCCGGCGCTCATGCCAGCCTCACCACCGAGCAGCGCAGCAAGATCACCACCGTGATCAAGCAGCAGAAGGTGAAGCCCGTGCATTTGAATGTCACGGTAAAGGTCGGCACGCGCATTCCCCAACACGTGCGCTATTATCCGCTGCCGACGGAAGTCGTGACCATTTATCCGGAATGGCGCGGCTTCGATTACATCCTGGTCGGCGACACCATCGTCGTCATCGATCCCGGCACGCGTGAAATCGTCGCGGTCATCGAGACCTGACGATCTGTGTCAAAAGACACATCGACATTCAGAACACGATCGCAGCGCGGGCCCACATTCCGCGCTGCGACGATTTTCACGGCATGCGCTGCGCAGAATCGGCACGGTTCCCGGAACAGGGCCGTTCCGTCGTCCGTTGTCCCGACGCGTGCCGCGAACGGCACTACGATGAATCAAACCAGGAGGATGACGATGAAGACGCTTACCACGCTGACCGCCGCCGCCGCGCTGATCGCCGGCATGTCGTTGGCGCAGGCGCAGACGGCAACGTCGGGCGCCACGACCAACCCGGGCAAGCTCAACGCCGCACCGATCGCGGAAGGCGGCAAGGGCAAGAGCGGAATGCAGACGCAGAATCCGACCCATATGAAGGGCGCCGCCAAGGTGAAGACCGACAAGCAGGCACAGTCGGAAAATCCGGCGAGCATCAATGAAAAGCCGACGCAGAGCGGTTCGGCGCCAGCGAGCGGCATGGAATCCAAGGCCGCGGCCGATGCCAAGGGCGGCCTCAAGAGCGGCGTGAAGACCAGGGCGCAGACCACCGGCAGCGGCTCGAGCTCCGTCATGCCGAACGACAAGTCGACGCCGAACGGCAAGGTCAAAGCCAAGGATCTAAAGTAACGGCGTATCGCGTCACGTCGAAGCGCGCGAGCCGCGCGGCAGTTTCTCGCGCTGCGCGGCGCCGCCTTCGGTTTCCGATCGCCTATGCGCGGAACTGGATCGTCACGTCGCGCGTTGTCTTACCGAGTTCACGCTAGCACACGAGGACATCCGATGAACAAGGACCGTATCGAAGGCAGCTTCAAACAGGCCAAGGGCAAGGTGAAGGAAGCCGCCGGTGAAGTGACCGGCGACGCCAAGCTGCAGGGCGAAGGCAAGGCCGACCAGGTGGAAGGCAAGGTGCAGAACGCCGTCGGCGGCGCCAAGGACAAGATCAAGGAAGCGCTCGACCAATAACGAGCGACAAGAACCTCCAAGACTGACAGAGGTCCGGCGTCTCCCCCGCCGGGCCTTTGTTTTTGTGTCGCGTCAGCGGAGATCGAGGCGCAGGTCGGCGATGACGGGCAGATGATCGGACAGCGCGCGGGCGCTGCGGTCGACAAAACTGCGGATCAGCGCCACCCGCGGCCGGCAATAGATACGGTCGAGGCGCAGCAACGGAAATGCCGACGGAAAGGTGCGAAAGCGGGTGCGCCCGGCGAGAATGCGCGACAGCACCGCGCGCACCGATCCCGGCCAGAACCAGTCGTTGAAGTCGCCGGCCACCACGGCAGGCGCGTCGCCGGCGGCCAGTTCGATCAGCACCGCCGCCTGCTCCCGGCGCTCGTTGATGCTCAGCCCCAGATGCGTGGCCACCACCGTGAGCGGTCCGAGCGGCGTCGCGATCTCGGCGCGGATGGCGCGGCGCGGCTCGCGTTCGCCGAACGAGATGTCGCGGATTTCATGATGGCTGACCGGGAAACGCGAGATCAGCATCTGCCCGTAGTCGCCATCGGCACCGGCCAGCGAGATCGCGCCGATGCCGTAGACGCCGACCGCGCCGGCCAGATATTCGAACGGATTGGCGGCGTCGGCCAAAGCGCGCCGGGAATCGACTTCCTGCAGCGCGACGATGTCCGGATCCCAGCGACGGATCAGATCGGCGACGCGCACCAAATCGAAGCGCGGATTGCGACCGAAGGTGCCGTGGATGTTCCACGTCATCACCCGCACGCAATCCGCCGGCTTCTCGGCGCCCCTCACCGGCTGCCGCTCCAGAATCGTGACACCGCCGCCTGCACACCGATCGACAGGCCGACCCAGGCCATCACCGCCGCCGCCAGGACGGCGATGTCGTAGGGCGTCGGCGACGTCAGGATGCGCGCGAACTGATTGCCGACCGCCGCGATCATGACCAGGCCCGGCAGCATGCCGAGTGCCGTCCCGGCCATATAGTCGAACACCGGAATGGCGCTGGCACCGGCGGCGAGATTGATCACGGTGAACGGCGCCACCGGCACCAGACGGATCGCCGCCACGGCGATGACGCCGCGCCGCGCAATCCGTTCGCGCACGCGGTTGAGCCGGGGCCCGAGCAGATCGTGCATCGTCTTCTTGCCCACCGCGGCGCCGACGCCGTAGCTGACCAGCGCGCTCGCCAGCGCGCCGACCGCGGCATAGGCGAAACCGAGCCACGGCCCGAAGGCGGCGGCGGTCGCCGCGATCAGTACGGTCACCGGAAACATCAGCGAACCGGCCACGACAAAAACACCGAGCACCACCAGCGGCGCCCAGCGGCTGCCGGCCAGGCCGGCGAATGCCGCCTTCACTGATTGCGGATCGGCGAGCGGCAGGAAATGCCACATCAGCCCCAAGGCGACGATGACAAGACCGGCGGCAACGGCCTTGACGACGGTGGAGAAATTTCGGGCCGGCACATAACCTCCAAAAATGTTGCTGACGAATTCCTCGGCGCCGATCGGCTGTTCCGGATCGGCGACGTTCTGGATCAAGGCAAACGCCTCGGGCGGCAAGGTCGGATCGTCGACGATCGGCGCCAGGCGATGTCCGTTGCGCGACAGACCTTGCGCGACGGCGACCAGCGAACCGTCATGCGCCTCGAGCGCTTCGGCGACCTCGGCTGCGCGGGCGCCGCAGTGATCGCCAACCAGCGTATCGCGCAGCCGGCGAATGGCCCGGCGCTGCTGGTCGGTGCCGGCGACGATGACGAGATCGCATTCGGTGTCGGTGCCCATCGAGCGGTTGTTGAGATTGGCCGAGCCGACGCGCAGGATCTTGTCGTCAACGATCATCACCTTGGCATGCACCATGGTGTTGGCGGATTGACCGCCAGCCTCGACCTCGGGATGCATGAGCGCTACGCGCTCGCCCATGAATTCGTTGAGTACCGCGGCAAAGCGGGAGCGGCCGACGCGCATGCTCTGCGCCTCGAGCCACGACACGTGGGTCTGCGGCGACACGATCAGCACTTCAAGTTCGGGCTTGTCGCGCAAGCGTTTGGCGATGCGCTCGGCCACTGGCAGCGCGGTAAGGAACTGGTTCTCGATGTAGATCGTGCGTTCGGCCGCATCGATGGCGTCGAAGAAGAGCCGCTCGACCTCGCGGGCCTCGTCGCGGCCGTCGAAGCGCGGCTCGGTGCGGGCGATGCCGATGTCGGTGTCGATGAAATCGGGCGTCACGCCGTCCGGCCAAGGATCGCCCTCGCCCTTGAGCACCGGCACTTTCTCCAGCGCGGCGCAAGCCCAGCGATTGCGCAGCAGGTCGCCGATCGTCTCGGCGGCCTCACCATCGACCACCATCTGCACGTCGTGAAAAGGGCCGTAGGGCTTGCCGGCCGGATCGACGCGGTACGGGTCGGCGACAGCGTGGGCGTTGGTGTCCCAGCGCCGCACCGTCAGATCGAGGCCGCCGGAGAACGCGACCTTGTCGTCGATCGCTACGAGTTTCTGGTGTTGCGACGAGCCGACCGGTACACAATCGTCCAGGCAGAAGCGGATATTGGGCGGCGTCGCCCATTGCAGCGTTGCCGTGGGGAACGGGTCGCGCTCGGCGGCGTAAAGCACCGAGAAATCCCATAGCAGCAACCGGACTATGAGCTGGGGCCTCTGCGTCACCAGCGCGACCAGGAATTCGGCGAAGGTTTCGGGATAACCGTCATCGGCGCGACCGGACGGGCCGACCAGTCGGGTCCGGCTATGGATGTCCCAGCCGGCCACCAGGATCGAGCGCTCGGCCTTGATCATGGCGCTGCGCACGGCGGCGAAATAATTCGCGCCGTCGATCAGCATGGCGGCGCGCTCGGCGCGCGCAATGCGCCAGACGTTGTGATCCGGTTTCAGAAGCATGCATTCGATCCGCCCGCGAAGGCAGGCTGCCGGTTCGCACCGGTTCCCGCCTCTGTCGAAGGATCAACGCACGAATGGAACTTTGGTTGCGCTGGGCTATTCGACCTTGACGCCGCGCACCAGCGGCCAGTCGACCTCGTTGTGCTGCAGGATCCAGGTTTCCTTGTCGCCGGCCTCTCGCCATTCCTTCCACGCCGGCGTCGCCATCACCGCATCCATATAAGCCTTGGTCGCGGACGAAACCGGCAGGCCGTAATTGTGGAAGCGGCCGACCACCGGCGCATACATGGCGTCGGCATTGCCGAAGCGCGCGCCAAACAGGAACGGTCCGCCTTGGCCGTATTGCGCGCGGCAATCGGCCCAGATCGTCTCGATGCGTTTCATGTTGGCGTAGACGTCATCGGGCATCGGCCGCGGTTTCGGCGGCAGCCAGAGATTCATGGTGCAGTGCTGGCGCAGCGCCTGGAAACCGGAATGCATCTCCGCCGATACCGAACGCGCCAGCGCGCGCGCGGCGGCGTCCTTCGGCCACAGCCCGGCGTCGGGGAATTTCTCGGCGAGATATTCCAGGATCGACAGCGAATCCCAGATCTTGAGATCACCGTCATGCAGGATCGGCACCTTGCCGGCCGGCGAATATTTCAGGATCGCTTCGGCGCTGCCCTCGCGGTACAGCGGAATGAGTACTTCCTTGAACGGAATGCCGGCGGCCTTCATCGCGATCCAGGGCCGCATCGACCACGACGAATAGTTCTTGTTGCCGATGACCAGAGTGAGAGACATGGGGCTCCTTCGCTCGCTTGTCTTTGTGTTCGATCACTTCGCGTCGGCGCGGTGCACCACCGGCCAATCGACTTCGTCTTCCGCGAACAGCCAGGGTTCGGCGATTCCGGCAGCCTCCCAGGCCTTGAAGGCCGGCAGCGCCATGACCGCATCCATATAGGCGCGGGCCGCGGGATTCACATCAACGCCATAAGTGTGGAAGCGCGACACCACCGGCACATACATCGCGTCGGCATTGCCGAAGGCGCCGAACAGGAACGGCCCGCCCCGCTCGGCCTTGGCGCCGAAGCGCGTGCGGCAATCGACCCACAGGGCCTCGATGCGGCGGACATTGGCGGTGACCGCGGGAGACAGGTCGCGCTTGATGACGCGGCGGGCGAAGTTCACCGGCAATTCGTTGCGCATCGCCTGGAAGCCGGCATGCATCTCGTTGGCGACGACGCGGGCCTGCGCGCGCGCCGCCTTGTCCTTCGGCCACAGCCCGGCAGCGGGAAATTTTTCGGCGAGATATTCAAGGATGGCGAGCGACTCCCACAGCACCACGTCGCCGTCGATCAGGATCGGTACCTTCGCCGTACCCGACAGGCTCAACGCGATGCGCTTGAAATCTTCGGTCTCGAACGGGATCAGCTGCTCCTCGAACGGAATGCCGGCGACTTTCAGCGCCATCCACGGCCGCAGCGACCAGCTCGAATAGTTCTTGTTGCCGATGATCAGCTTCAACGCCATCGCCCGCCCCTCAAGGATCGGGCCAGAGTGGGCGAGCGCCCGAGCGCCGACAAATGAATTTTGGCAATGCGGCCCAGCAGTAATGTTGATCGGTCGCGGACCTCAGGCCTTGGGCTCCGGTGGCTCGACCGGGCCGCCGGCCTTCTTCCAGGCGCCGAAGCCGCCACGGATATGGGCGACCGGCTTGAGGCCCATGCGCTGCGCGGTCTGCGCCGCCAGCGCCGAGCGCATGCCGCCAGCGCAGAAGAATACGAACTTCTTGTCCTCGGCGAAAATCGGCTTGTGGTAGGAGCCGGTCGGATCGATCCAGAATTCGAGCATGCCGCGCGGGCAATGGAAGGCGCCGGGGATCTTGCCCTCGCGCTGCAATTCGCGGACGTCGCGGATATCGACCAGGACGACGTCGTCGCGGCCGGCCAGCTTGATGGCGTCGGCAGTCTCCAACGTCTCAATCTCGCGCTCGGCGGCCGCGCACATTTCCTTGTAGGTGACGGTGATATTCTGCGGCATTGCTCGACTTTCCTCGCGCGTTATCCGGTGTGAAGCTTTAGACTAGCCGGTGTGGCAGACCGCCGGCAACGTGACAACCGCCGCCCTGCTCGAGGACTTGCTCTGTCCAAGGACCTGCCCTGCTCAAGGATCGTCCCGCCATGCTTGCCTTCAGCCCGCCGGATGCCCTCGCCCTCGCCTTGTTCATCGGCGCCTGGCTCGGCTATTCGGTGCTTCTTGAAAAGACCGCGCGGGGCAAGAAGAGCCTGAACGCGCTGATGCACGCCTACCGCGAACAGTGGTTCGACCAGATGATCGGCCGCGAGGTGCGCATCGTCGATTCCCAGGTCACCGCCGCGCTGCAGAACGGCACCGCCTTCTTCGCGTCCACCACCCTGATCGCCATCGGCGGCGCGCTGTCGATGCTGCGCGCCGGCGACCAGATTCTGCAGGTGATGGGACTGCTGCCGTTCAGCGTGCCGAACACGCAGCAAATGTGGGAGGCCAAGATCGTCGGGCTGGCCGTGATCCTGGTCTATGCCTTCTTCAAGTTCGCCTGGTCGTACCGGCTGTTCAATTATCTCGCCATCATGATCGGCGCGGCCCCCCCGCCCGCAGAGCGACAAACGCCGGCGGCGCGGCGCTTCATCTATCGCGCCGCGCGGCTGTGCGAGGAAGCCGGCCTGCATTTCAACCGCGGCCAGCGCGCTTTCTTCTTCGCGCTCGGCTATCTCGGCTGGTTCCTCGGGCCATTCGTTTTCGCGTTCAGCACCATCGCGGTGCTGATCGTCATGTGGCGGCGGCAATTCGCCTCGGCCTCGCGCCGCGCCTTCGATACCGAGGTCGGCGACGCCTCCTGAGGCATTTGCCTCAGGTCATGCCCATCAGCAGGGCGACGGCACCGACGACGGTAATCGCCAGCACAGCGGCGACCACGGTGATGACGCGCTCGCCCCAATATTCGCTCAAGCCGAAATCGGCGTTGAAGTCCGTCGCGTCGGCCTCGGATGGCCGACGGACGGGCGGATTGTTGGAAGCCATGGCTTGATCCCCTTTTTCCGAGAAAAGGCATCACGCGTGAATGCAACGACGCGGATGGTGCGCGAGAACGCTGACGCGACCTCGGGCGCACGAATCGCCCAGTGACGGAAATGTTATAGCTGGCGCGTTATCCCCACAATCGAAGATGGCCACGTCAAGGCGCCGGAAACAACGCCGGGGTCTTGCCGGTGAGCCGGTAGACGACAAGGCCGAGCCATTCGCGCGACGCGTTGTCGAAGCGATCGAGATTGTGGCCGACCGCGAGGTCCGGCCAGTATTGCGGTTCGGGATCGGTGCGCCAGACCGCCGGATAAGCTTCGACCGGGAAGCCCACCTTGCGGAAGCAGCCGACCGCGCGTGGCATGTGCTGCGCCGACGTCACCAGAAGCCAACGTTCGCCCGGCCTCGGTTTGGCGATAGCCCTGGTAAAGGCGGCGTTCTCCGCGGTATTGCGCGACCGTGTTTCCAGCTCGACGCGCGAACGCGCGATGCCGAAATCGTCGAGCAGCGAGCCGACATAATCGGTCTCGGGCGGCTTGTTGCCGCCGAGGCTGGCATCGCCGCCGGAATAAATGATGCGGGCCTTGGGATAGAGACGCGCCAGATGCGCCAGCGCGATGAGGCGGCCACCATCAGCGCTGACCGTCGAGGTGCCGACCTTCCGCGACAGGCCCGACGAGATGCCGCCGCCGAGAATGATGATGCCATCCGGCGCGCCGCGCGACGGGCCGCCGGATTTCTCCCACGGCGTAAACCGCGTCTCCAAGCTCTGCGTCAGCCAGATGCCCAGCGGCGTCGTGCCGACGATCAGCAACAGAATGACGCTCGCGACCGTAAGCCTTGTGCCGGCGCGGCGCCAGCGCGTCACCATCATGACGAGCCCGGCCAGGCCGACGAACAGGATGACGTTCGACGGCACGAAGAGGACGGTGACGGTCTTGGACAGCACAAAAAACATGACGGCCCCCGCCGCGGCAAGCGACGGGGACCGTATCACATCCGAAACGAACGCGATCTAGCGCGACTTCTTCCAGGCTTCGTAGCGCGCCTTGTTCTCGTCGTTGGGCGGATAGAGACCGGGGAGCTTGGCGCCCTTCTCCACTTCCTGCACCAGCCAACTTTCCATCAGCTCGTGCTCGGCGCCTTCGTGGGTGACGAATTCGACCAAGTCGCTCGGGATCACCACCGCGCCATCGTCATCGGCGACGATGATGTCGCCCGGGAAGATGGCCGAGCCGCCGCAGCCGATCGGCTCGTTCCAGCCGACGAAGGTGAGCTGGTTGACCGAGGCCGGCGCCGCCACGCCCTGACACCAGACCGGCAGGCCGGTCGCCAGCACGCCGTGCTTGTCGCGCATCACGCCGTCGGTGATCAGCGCCTGCACGTTGCGCTTGACCATGCGCATGCACAGGATGTCGCCGAAGATGCCGGCGCCGGTGACGCCCATGGCGTCGGCGACGCAGATGCAGCCCTCCGGCATGGCCTCGATGGCCGAGCGCGTCGAGATCGGGTTTAGCCAGCTCGCCGGCGTCGCCAGATCCTCGCGCACCGGGACGAAGCGCAAGGTGAAGGCCGCGCCGACGATGCGCTTGCCGCTGAAGCCGAACGGCATCGCACCCTTCATCCAGGAATGGCGGATGCCCTTCTTCAGCAGCATCGTCGTGACGGTTCCGGTGGTGACGGTGCGCAGCACCTCAAGAGTCTTCGGATTGGCCGCGACGGGCGACGCGGTCATGGTCATCGGTGATACGGTCATGGACTTTCTCGTGTCAGATATCAGGCCGGCATCAGGCCGAGGCGCGCGTCGCGGCGACGCAGATAAGCTACCAGCGGGATCGACAGTAGCACCATCCAGGCCTTGCCGACGACCTGCCCGGCGAGGAAGTCGAGCGAGCCGAAGGCGAGATAGAGGAATACGATGGAGTCGATGACCAGTCCGGCCATGCCGGAGGCGATCACCGCGAACACCAGGCGCCGTTTGGCGAGCGGCGTATAGATCGCGAAATCGGCGCCCTCCGACAGCAGGAAGGCCGCCGCAGAGGCGGTGACCAGCGCGGCCGGCGCGATCGCCGCCGAGATCAGCGCGCCGGCGATGATGGCACCGATGCCGAATTCGACGCCGAGCCGGCGCTGTACCAGATCGCGCAGCACCAGCGCCGCACCGATCATCAGCACGCCCGACGGCGCCATCAAGCCCGGCGCCACCGGCACCAGACACGGACTGTTCGCGGCGCAGACCGTGCCGACATGGCCGATCATCCAGTTGGCGGCGGGAATGGTGAGGCAGAACAGCACAAGGAAGAGCGCGCCTTCCATGTTCTTGCGCATTTCAATCGACATTGCGGGGTCAGCTCGTGAGGTCAGTTGAAAGCCGATCAGGCGGGGCTGTCGGCACGGAATTTGGCATAGCCTTGCGCACGTAATTCGCACGCCGGACAGGCGCCGCAGCCGTACCCCCAAGGGTGACGGTGCGAGCGGTCGCCCAAGTAGCAGGTATGTGTTTGTTCGACAATGAGGTCGAGGAATGCCTGCCCCGCAATGTCGCGCGCCATGGCGAAGGTTCCGGCCTTGTCGACCCACATCAGGGGCGTATGGATCGTGAGGCGCCGGTCGAGGCCGAGGCTGAGCGCTACCTGCATCGCCTTCACCGTGTCGTCGCGGCAATCGGGGTAGCCGGAATAGTCGGTCTCGCACATACCGGCGACGATGTGACGGGCGCCGCGGCGGAAGGCCAGCGCGCCGGCGAAGGTGAAGAAGATCAGATTGCGCGCCGGCACGAAGGTGTTCGGCAGTCCGTTTTCGGCGAAGACGATGGCGGTGTCCCGCGTCAGCGCCGTCTCGGACAGAGCGGCGAGCGCATCGAGCGCGATCATGTGATCCTCGCCCAGCCGGTCGCGCCACGCCGGCTTGAGGGCGGCGATCCCCTCGCGCAGCCGCGGCCGCACGTCGAGCTCGACGGCATGGCGCTGGCCGTAATGGAAGCCGACGGTCTCGACGCGCGCGAAGCGCTCCAGCGCCCAGCCGAGACAGGTGGTGGAATCCTGCCCGCCCGAGAACAGGACGAGCGCGGTGTCATTGCCGATGGTCATGTCGTGACGGTCTGATCAATCCCACTGCGGCGCCCAGGCCAGATTGACGATGCGTTTGCCGGCCTGCGACAGCCGAGCGATTTCCGTTATCTCGGCGTCCGACAAGGTGAAGTCGAAAATAGCGAAGTTCTCGTCGAGCCGCGCCAGCTTGCTGGTGCGCGGGATGACGACGATGTTCTGCTGGATCAGCCAGCGCAGCGAAACCTGCGCGCCCGTCTTGCCGTACGCCCGGCCGATGCGTTCGAGCACGTCGTTGCCCATGGCCGAGCCGCGCGCGATCGGACTATAGGCCACCACCGCGATGTCGTGGCTCTTGCAGGCGGCGATCACCTTCGATTGGTCGAGGAACGGGTGATATTCGATCTGATTGCAGACCAGCGGTTCGGGGCTCACCTTGCTCGCCTCGTCGAGCAGCGCGACGGTGAAGTTCGAAACGCCGAGCTGTCTGACGTAGCCGGCCTGCTTCAGCTTCGCCATCGCCCCCAATGTTTCCGCCAGCGGGATGCGATCGTTCGGCCAATGGATGAGCAGCAGGTCAATCTCGTCGATGCGCAGCTTGCTCAAGCTCTCCTTGGTCGAACGCTCGACGTCCTGCGGCGCCAGGTTGGTGCGCGCGATCTTTGTCGTCACCATGACCTCGGCACGCTTGCCAGAGGCGCGCACGCCCTCGCCGACTTCGGCCTCGTTGCCGTACATCTGCGCGGTATCGATGTGGCGATAGCCGAGCCGGATTGCCTGCTCGGTGAGACGCGCGCAATCGCGGCCACGCAATTCCCAGGTGCCCAATCCGATAATCGGAATCTTGAAACCCTTGGCCTCGACCGAGTGCATGCTCACCTCCGATGTCACGGCGTATCCCATTGCGGCGCGTGCGGCGGACTGACGACGCGCATATTGGTGTCGTTGAGCTTCTTCAGTTCCGTCATCTCGGCGTCGCTGAGCTTGAAGTCGAACACGTCGAGATTGGCCTTGAGGTGCTCGCGATTGGACGAGCGCGGAATGGAAACCATGCCGCGTTCGACCAGATAGCGCAGCGACACCTGCGCCGCGCTCTTGCCGTGCGCCTTGCCGATGCGCTCCAGCGCCTCCGCGCCCGGCACCTTGCCGCGCGCGATCGGAACGTAAGCCACCACCGCCATGCCATGACGCGCGCAGGCGGCGATCACCTTGTCCTGGTTGATGAAGGGATGAACCTCGATCTGGTTGCAGACCAAGGGCTCGCTGGCCGCCTTCCAGGCTTCGTCGAGCAGCGCCACGGTGAAGTTGGAAACGCCGATATGCCGCGTCTTGCCGTCCTTCTTGGCCTTGCACAGCGCGCCGATCGTATCGGCGATCGGAACCTCCTTGCTCGGCCAGTGGATAAGCAGCAGATCGACGTAAGGCAGTTGCAGGTTGGCGAGACACTCATCGACCTTGCGGGCGAAGGCGTCCGGCCGGGCATCGCTCTCGCGGACCTTGGTGGTGATAAAGACGTCGTCGCGCCTGACCCCGGAGGCCTGCAGCGCCGCGCCGTTTTCCTTCTCATTGCCATAGAAGGCTGCGGTATCGAGATGCCGGTAGCCGACATCGAGCGCGGTCCGGATGGCCTGGGCGCCGGCCTCGCCAGTCAGTTGCATGGTGCCAAGGCCGATCTGCGGGATATGGGCACCATGGGCGTCGACGTACTGCATGAACGATATCTCCGGCGGAGCTGAATGGCCTCGGGCCGGCAGAATGCCCCCTGTCGCGCCGCCTGCCAACCGCAGGGCGTGCAAGGCGGACCGGCGGCCAGGATACCGAGACCTGCACGATTTTTAATGTTCGGGCCCTGCAGCGACATTGCTCGCCCCGCCAAGCGATTGGTCGGCCTTCTCACATTGGAATAATTCAAGAGTGAAAATAAGGACTTGCGCCGGCACGCTTTAATGGTTTTGTGAGGCGGACAGAGCAAAATCCGGGATCATCATGCGCTCCTTTTTCACCGTTGCCGCCTTCGCCGCCTTCGTCGTCCTCGCCCCTGCCGGTGCGCGGGCGGCCGACGACTTCACGCTGACCATCAAGGATCACAAGTTCACGCCGAGCGAGCTCAAGGTTCCGGCCAACAAGCGCGTCGCCATCACCGTGATCAACAGCGACGCCACGCCGGAAGAATTCGAGAGCAACGCCCTTAAGGTCGAGAAGGTGATCCCGGGCGGCTCGAAGGCCACCGTGCGCATCGGGCCGCTCAAGCCCGGTCGCTACGACTTCGTCGGCGAATTTCACGAGGATACCGCCAAGGGCGTGATCGTCGCGGAATAGACTGGTACTGCGGGAGATACCGGAGTTGCGGTCCACGCCGCAGTTCGGAATAGGTTGCACTCGCGTCTTGAACAGCTGAAGAACACCCCATGCTCGGCGCCCTGATCATCGTCTTTCGTGAAGTCATCGAGGCCGGCCTCATCATCGGCATTGTCATGGCGGCCACGCGCGGCGTAACCAGCCGCGGCCGCTGGATCACAATCGGCGTCGCCGCCGGCATTCTTGGCGCAGCGGTCGTGGCGATCTTCGCCGGCGCCATCTCGCAGGCCTTCGAGGGCATCGGCCAGGAACTGTTCAACGCGACCGTGCTCGGCATCGCCGTCGTCATGCTGATGTGGCACAACGCCTGGATGGCGCGGCACGGCCGCGAGATCGCCGCCGAAATGCGGACCATCGGTCATGAAGTCAGCGAAGGCGCCAAGCCGCTCACCGCCCTCGCCGTGGTCGTCGGCCTTGCGGTGCTGCGCGAAGGCTCGGAAGTGGTGCTGTTCCTCTACGGCATCTTCGCGCAGGGCACCTCCGGCCTGTCGCTACTGACCGGCGGCGTGCTCGGCATTCTCGCCGGCGCGGCCTTCACCGGGCTGACCTATGCCGGCCTGCTGGCCATTCCGCAGCGCTACATCTTCGCCGTGACGAGCTGGCTGATCGCGCTGCTCGCCGCCGGCATGGCGGCGCAGTCGGCGCAGTTCCTCTACAACGCCGGCGTCATCAACCGGATGGGCGAGACGGTGTGGGATACGTCCTGGGTGCTGAGCGAGAAGAGCCTGTTCGGCCAGCTCATGCACACGCTGATCGGTTACGTGTCGCAGCCGACCGGGTTGCAGCTCCTCGCCTATGTCGGCACGCTGGTTGCGATGTACGTGCTGATGCGGGTTGCCCGCTATCGGCCCGAAGCGCGCCCGGTCCGGGCGTAAACTCTGCGCATGATCTTGCCCGAAACCCGGTTCCCGCTTTTCGGGTTCGGGCGCTAGCGCCGTCCGCCGAGCGCGGCGAAGGCCGCTTCCGGCGCCTTGTCGATCAGCTTCAATAGCGCCCGCGCCGGCCCGCGCGGATTACGCTTGCCCTGCTCCCAGTTGCGCACCGTCTCGATCGGCACCTCGATCTTTTCAGCGAATGCCCCCTGGGTGAGCCCGCAACGCGCCCGCACCTGCCGCACGAAAGCGGCGGGGTCCTTGTGCTCCAGCGTGATCTCGCGGCCGTCCGGGGCGATTTCGACGATCCGGCCGTCGGCTTTCAGTCGCACGCGCATCATGCGGGCCTCCATGGGCTGAGCGTCTTGGTCGGCCAATGGATGACCCGATTCGGCAAAGCGAATAGTTAACGCCCGCTCCCGCGGCCGCCGGCCTTGCGCTTTCGGGGCGGTTGGCTTTAGGTCCGGGCAACCGGAGGCGCGTTGATATGCAAGGCAAAAAGCTCAGAGTGGCCATCCTGTTCGGCGGCCGGTCGGCCGAGCATGACGTGTCGCGGGCTTCGGCGGCGAACGTGCTGCGCTCGCTCGATCCCGAGCGCTACGAGACGATGCTGGTCGGTATCACGCGCGATGGCCGCTGGCTGCCGGCCGATGCCGGCAATGGCGCTGGCACCGGCGCGAGTGAACTCGTCGTGCCGGAAGCCGGTCCACAGCTCTCATTCCTGCCCGGCGGCCACGGCCGCGTCGTGCTGGCGCAAGGCGATCAGGCGATGCGCGAACTGCCCGCCATCGACGCTGTTTTTCCCGTGCTGCATGGCCCGCATGGCGAGGACGGCACGGTGCAGGGCGCGCTTGAACTCGCCGACGTGCCTTATGTGGGCTCCGGTGTCGTCGGTTCGGCGGTTTCGATGGACAAGGACGTCGCCAAGCGGCTGATCCGCGACGCCGGCCTGCCGACGTCGCGCTTCGTTTCATTCACGGCGGCCGCGCCGCTGTCCTACGACGAGGCCGTACGCGCCGTCGGCACGGCGGAAGTGTTCGTCAAGCCAGCCAATATGGGTTCGTCGGTCGGCGTCTCCAAGGCGAGCAATGCGCAGGAATTCAAGGCTGCCTGCGAACTGGCCTTCCGCTACGACCGCAAGATCCTGATCGAGGAGAGCGTCCCGAACGCGCGCGAGATCGAATGCTCGGTGCTCGAGGACGGCAAGGGCGACACCCACGCCTCCGAACTCGGCGAGATCGTGCCCGACAGCAGGCACGGCTTTTACTCGTACACCGCCAAATACACCGACGCTGCCGGCGCCGCGCTGGTCATACCGGCGCGGCTATCGAAGGAACAGAGCGACACCTTCAAGGCGCTGGCGATCAAGACTTTCAACACCTTGTGCTGCGACGGCATGGCGCGGATCGACTTCTTCCTCAGCGGCGACCGCATTCTGGTCAACGAGGCCAACACCCTGCCCGGCTTCACCAATATCAGCATGTATCCGAAGCTGTGGGAGGCGAGCGGCCTGCCGCAAGGCAAGCTGATGGACGTGTTGATCGAGCACGCGCTGGCGCGCCATCAGCGCGCCCAGGCGGTGTCGGTGCATCGTTAGACGCGGCGCTGCCTCAGGGCCAGTTGAGTTGCCAGGATACGCCGAAGCGATCGTTGACCCAGGTGAAGAGCTTGCTGAAGCCGTAATTGGCGAGCGGCATCATGACGCCGCCGCCCTCGCCCAGCACCGTCGCCAGCCGCCGCAACTCGGCTTCGGACGGCACATCGACGAAGAACGAGAACGCCGGCGTGAAGGTGAAGGCATGCTTCACCGGGCTGTCGATGCACATCACGCTCTGCCCGGCGAGCGTGAACCTCGCCAGTTTGACCGAGCCTTCCTTGCCCTGCTCGCCGGGGCCGTAGCGGCTGATGTCGGTGATCCATCCCTCGGGGAACAGCGAGACATAGAAGTTCATCGCCTCCTCGGCCTTGCCCTCGAACATCAGGAAAGGCTGGACCGATATCTGCATGGCGACCTCCGTCCGTCGGGTCAGCGCGTCTTTTCGAAAATCTCCCGGCCGATCAGCATGCGGCGGATTTCCGACGTGCCGGCTCCGATCTCATACAGCTTGGCGTCGCGCAGCAGGCGGCCTGTCGAAAAGTCGTTGATGTAGCCATTGCCGCCCAGGCACTGGATCGCCTCCAGTGCCATCCAGGTGGCGCGCTCGGCAGCATACAGGATAGCACCGGCGGCATCCTCGCGGGTGGTACGACCATCATCGCAGGCCTTCGCCACCGCATAGACATAAGCCTTGGCGGCATTCATCGTCACATACATGTCGGCGAGCTTGGCCTGGATCAACTGGAAGCGGCCAATCGACTGGCCGAATTGGTGGCGGTCGTGCACGTATGGGATCACGACATCCATGCAGGCCTGCATGATGCCGAGCGGACCGGCGGCCAGCACGACGCGTTCGTAATCGAGGCCCGACATCAGCACGTTGACGCCGTTGCCCTCGACGCCGAGCACGTTCTCTTCCGGCACCTCGCAATCGGTGAACACGAGCTCCGAGGTATCGGAGCCGCGCATGCCGAGCTTGTCGAGCTTCTGCGCCGGCGCGAAACCTTTAAAGCCCTTCTCGACCAGAAAGGCGGTGATGCCGCGAGCGCCGGCGGTGCGGTCGGTCTTGGCGTAGATCACGAACGTGTCGGCGACCGGACCGTTGGTGATCCACATCTTCGAGCCGTTGAGCACATAGCGGTCGCCGACCTTGTCGGCGCGGGTCTTCATCGACACCACGTCGGAGCCGGCGCCCGGCTCCGACATCGCCAGCGCGCCGACATGCTCGCCGGAAATCAGCTTGGGCAGATATTTGCGCTTCTGCGCGTCGCTGCCGTTGCGGTTGATCTGGTTGACGCAGAGATTGGAATGCGCGCCGTAGGACAAGCCGACCGCGGCGGAGGCCCGCGACACCTCCTCCATCGCCACGCAATGCGCCAGGTAGCCGAGCGCGGAGCCGCCATACTCCTCGCTGACGGTGATGCCATGCAGGCCGAGCGCACCCATCTCCGGCCACAGGTCGCGCGGGAAGGTGTTGGTGCGATCGATCTCGTCGGCCCGCGGGGCGATGCGGTCGCGCGCGAAGTCGCCGACCGACTGGCGCAGCATATCGACATCGTCGCCGAGCGCGAAATCGAAGCCCGACCAGGCATTGGGAATCATGGGGGTTGCCTCCGGCAATTTATTGTGGCGACAACTCTAGACACATTCGCCGTGCCGGCGAAACGGAGAATGAAACCGGACTTTTTACGTCGCCGGCCCCGATGATGCGTCGGTATTCATTTCGCCGGGAGCGGCGGACGCGACAGAAAATCACGCCGACAGTTTGCCGGCGGTGGCCGCCTCGACGTCCGTCCCCGGTAGCACCTTGCCGCCGCCCTGCTTCTGCTGTTCGAGCAGCCGGTCAATCGTCGCCGCCGGCGCGGGCCTGGCGAACAGGAAGCCCTGCATCTCGTCGCAGCCGGCCAGCCGCAGCAGCACGCGCTGCTGTTCGGTCTCGACGCCCTCGACCAGGATCGACAGGCCGAGCGCGCGGCCGAGCGCGACGATGGCCTGGATGATGACGCCGCCATTGGCGGTGTTGCCGAGCGCGGTAACGAAGCTGCGGTCGATCTTGAGCTTGTCGAGCGGAAAGCGCTGCAAATAACCGAGGTTCGAATAGCCGGAGCCGAAGTCGTCGAGCGCGACACGCACGCCGAGCGCATGCAGATCCTCGATGCGGCGCACCATCTCGTCGGGGTTGTCGATCAGCACGCCTTCGGTGATTTCCAGCATCAGCCGCGACGGCGACACGCCGGTATCTTCGAGCGCGGAGCGCACCATCTCGACGATCGAGCCGTCGCGCACCTGCAGCGGCGACAGATTGACCGCGACATAGAGATCGGGCCATCGCTTGGTTTCCTGCAAGGCGCGGCGCAGCACGAAGGCGCCGATCGTGTCCATCAGGCCCATCTGCTCGGCGATCGGGATGAAAACCGCCGGGCCGATCGGGCCGCGAACGGCGTGCGTCCAGCGCAGCAGCGCCTCGACGCCGACGATACGGCCGCCATGGGCGGAGATGATCGGCTGATAATGCAGTTCGAGCTCGTGGGCGCTGACCGCGCGCGGCAATTCGCGCTGAATGAATTTCTGGTCGGCCGAGACCGTGTCGAGTTGCGCGTCGAAGGAGACGCGGCTGCCCGGGCCTTTCTTGGCGGCGGCGCGCAGCGCCAGTTCGGCCCGGCGCGTGAGTTCGCCGCGGGTCGCCGCATGGTGAGGCGCCTGGGCGAAGCCGGCATGGGCGCTGACACGGACCACGGTGTCGAACCAGTGCGGCCGCGCAATGCTTTCGATCACCGCGGCCACTATGGCGTCGACATCGGCACCGTCATCCGCGGTCAGCAGCAGAGCGAATTCATCGCTGCCGATGCGGCCGCAGATGGCTCCGGCCGGCGCGGCCTCGCGGATACGGTCGGCCACCGCGACGATGAGTTCGTCACTGCCGAGCACGCCGAAATTGGACGAGACATCGGCCATGCCGTCGAGCTCGAAGACCACGAAGGTCGTGGTCTCGCCGGGCGCGCGTTCGGCTAGCGCCAGGTCGAGCAACTCGACGATTTTGGCGTGGTTGGGCAGCCCGGTCAGCTTGTCCTGATCGGCGGCGCGGCGCGCCAGCGCCTCGCTGTCACAGACCTTGCGGGCCGCCCGCCGCAGATGCCACAGCGAGAAAGCGGCGAAGGCGATCAGAGCAACGATCAGCGCCGCGAGATAGGGCGTCAGCGCGCTCATCGCCGCCGTGGTCGGTGCGGTCCGTTCCCACGTGAAGAACCCGGCGATGCGGCCGTCGCCATCGATCACCGGCTGGAATTCGCGGTCATCGTCCGGCGGCGTTATCTCGAATGTCAGGCCTTTCAGCCGTGCGCTCTGTTCGATCATGCGCACGAAACGCGGATCGATGTCCCGGCCATGCGCGAACATCGTGCGGATTTCGCTGGTGGCGTTGCGCAAGGCCTGGCGCTGCTCGGCGACGAGCTTTTCATCGCTGTGGCGGGCGATTTCGTAGCCGACGCCGACGCTGACCAGCACCGCGCCGAGCGTCAGCAGCGCCAGCACGACGACGACACCCGGCGCCGCGAGCCGACGTCGCAGCGCGGAAGCATCGCGGCCCGCCCGCGGTCCGCGCGGTCGCCACCAGCCAAATTTCCGGCCTTCTGCCGGGCCCAAGCCCGACGCTCCCAAATCGACGTCGCCCAAAACGCAATACTCCCCGCGCGACTTCGCGGCATCCCCGCACCACCAATAAACAGGCAGCCTTAATGGCGGGTCAGCAAACAGGGTGAATGAAACGTAACCGGGCCGGCGGGCGGCCTAGCGCAGGCCAAACCACAGCGTGGCGATCGACAGGAACGAGAAGAAGCCGACCACATCGGTCACCGTGGTGACGAAGGGGCTCGATGCCACGGCCGGATCGATCCTCATGCGATGCAAGGCAAGTGGGATGAGAATGCCGCCGGCGGCGGCCGCCAGGAGGTTGCAGATCATCGCCAGGCCGATGACGACGCCGAGGCCTGGAACGTCGAACCAGGCATAGGCAGCAACGCCGGTGATCACGGCGAAGGCGACCCCGTTCAACAGCCCGACCATGAGTTCGCGCAAGATCACCCAGCGGGCATTGGCTTCGCTGAGTTGCTGAGTGGCGAGCGCCCGCACCGCGACGGTCATGGTCTGGGTCGTGGCGTTGCCGCCCTGGCTCGCCACGATCGGCGCCAGCACCGCCAGTGCCACCATCTTCTGCAACTGGCCTTCGAACAGGCCGAGCACGGAGGATGCGACAAACGCGGTGGCGAGATTGACCAGGAGCCAGCTGAAGCGGTAGCGCGCAATGGTCCAGACCGAATCCGACAGCTCTTCGTCGGCGGGCACGCCGCCGAGCGCCTTGATGTCCTCGTCGGCCTCTTCCTGGATGACGTCGGCCACATCGTCGAAGGTGACGACGCCGACCAGCCTGTCGCCCTCATCGACCACCGGCACCGAAACCATGTCGTAGCGTTGAAACAGACGCGCGACATTTTCCTGGGTTTCGGCCGGCAGCACGCGCCGACGCTCCTCGTCCATCAGTTCGGACACCGGCACCGGCCGCTTGGCCCGCAACAGCCGATTGAGCGGCACCGCTCCGAGGAAGCGCCCGGCCTTGTCGACCACGTAGAGCTCGTAGAACTGGTCCGGCAGATCCTCGGTCTCGCGCATGTAGTCGATCGCCCGCCCGACATTCCAATCGGGCGTGACGGCGATGAACTCGGTCTGCATCCGCCGTCCGGCGGAGAATTCCGGATAATCGAGGCTGCGGGTGAGCGCGAGCCGCTCGTCCAGCGGCAGGTGCTCGAGGATCTCGCTGCGTTCCTCGCGCGGCAGGTCGGCGAGAATGGTGACGGCATCGTCCGACTCGATCTCGCGCACGCCTTCCGCGACCGTCTCCGGATCGAGTTCGTCGAGAATCTCCTCGCGAACGGCGGCGTCGAGTTCGGTCAGCGCCGTGAAGTCGAAGTCGATGCCGAGCAGTTCCACCAGCCGGGGGCGCTGCTGCGGATCAAGGGCTTCGACCAGGGCGCCGAGGTCGGACTCATGGAGGTCGCCGACCAGACGCCGCAACGTCTCGACATCGCCGTCATCGACGGCGCGCGCGGCCTCGGCGACGTATTCCGGACGGATCGAGCCGTCCGGGTCGCGCAGTTCGGGAAGTTCGAGCGCTTGCTCAGTCATGAGGCTCCCGCTTGCCGGCACCGGCACCTGAGACTGCGACCATCGGCGATTTTGGCAAATGTTGTGTGTCGTAACCCGAAATCGGATGCGGCACCCACGCCGAGGCTTGTACGCTCGGCCCGCTGGCGAGCGCAATCGCAAAGGCGTAAAAGCCGCCGCACAAATGACCCGTCGCAGGTTCAACAGGTCCCGGCCATGTCACGTATCGTCGCCCTGCTCATGGCTACCGCCGCGGGGCTGAGCCTTCTCGCATCGCCATCGACCGCCGCGGCGACATCCTGCCCCGGCCGGCCGGACGCACTCGGCACGGCGCGCACCCTGGTGGTCAGCGCCGCGACCACGCCGCGTGTCGGCCGCAAGCAGTTCCCCGACACTTTGCCGCTCGCCGACAAGGAACTCGTGCTCACCTTCGACGACGGGCCGTGGCCGACGACCACACCGAAGGTGCTCGACGCGCTGAAAGCCGAATGCGTGCGCGCCACCTTCTTCCTGGTCGGCCGCAACACCGACGCCCACCCGCAGATCGTGCGCCGCGAATACGCCGAGGGTCACTCCATCGGCCATCACACTTATTCGCATCCGCTTCTGCCGCACATGTCGCTTGCCAAGGCGGAGGCCGAGATTGATCGCGGCATCGCCCGCGACGAACTGGCGCTCAATGGGGTTGCCCGGAAAGTGCCGTCGACGCCGTTCTTCCGTTTCCCCGGATTTCTATCGAGCCAGCCGCTCCTCGACCGGCTGCAGGACCGCGGCATCGTCGTGTTCGGCGCCGACGTCTGGGCCAGCGACTGGAATCCGATGACGCCGGATGCCGAGCTTCAGCTTCTGCTCGAGCGCATCGATCGAGTCGGCCGCGGTATCGTCCTACTGCACGACACCAAGGCGCAGACCGCCAGAATGCTGCCGAAGCTGCTGCGGGAGTTGAAGGCGCGCGGCTACTCGATCGTCCACGTCGTGCCGCCCGCGCTCGCCGTCACAAACTGAGACAGCCGCCGCAGCGCACTGTTTCCTTTTTGCCGCACCCCCCGGAAAATCCTCGGCAAAACAAGCCTGTGGACAGACGTCTCGGTTAATTTTCGGTTAAGACGCCGACCGCTAGCGTACGATGACACGGTTCGCGACAGACGCGCCGCAGCCAAGGGCGCGCGGGCGAACCTCAGGGGTTTGAGGCGGGGTTTTCATGGTCCGGACTGTTGTTGCGTTGGCGCTGGCCCTCGGGCTGGCGCATGTTGCGTCGCCGGCGCGGGCTGAAGAGCCAACCCTGGAATTGAAGCAGGCCATGACGTCGGTGCAGCCGGCGGCCATCGTCGCGCCGGCTCCGGAGCTGCAGCCTCAAGAGCAAAAGGCCCCTTCCCAAGTCGCCCCCGCGCAGCCCAAGGCGCCTGAGCCGGCGAAGGCGCTGGCCTGTAATCATCCGGGCGCGCTCGGCACCAGCCGCACCATCACCGTCTCGGCCGACGCGTTTCCGCGCATCGGCACCATGCAGTACCGCCAATCCCTGCCGCTGAACGACCACGAAGTCGTCATCACCTTCGACGACGGCCCGTTGCCGCCCTACACCGACCGCGTGCTCGACGCGCTCGACGCCGAATGCGTCAAGGTCACTTATTTCATTGTCGGCCAGATGGCGCGCGCTTATCCCGACACATTGCGCCGCATCTACAACGACGGCCATGTCATCGGTACCCACAGCATGCACCACCCATTCTCGATGGATCGCATGGACGCTGCGCAGCTCACCAGCGAGATCGATGGCGGCATCGCCGCGGTGAAGGCCGCGATCGGCGACGGTCGCGCCGTGGCGCCGTTCTTCCGCGTGCCGGGGCTGGCGCGCTCACGGACGCTCGAGAACTTCGCCGCCTCGCAGTCGCTCGCCGTGTGGAGCGCCGACGAAGTGGCGGACGACTGGTTCCACGGCATCAAGCCGGCGCAGATCGTCGAGCGCGCCATGCGGCGCATCGAGGCCAAGGGCCATCGCGGCGTATTGCTGCTGCACGACATCCATCCGGCGACCGCGATGGCGCTACCGGTGCTGCTCCAGGAGCTCAAGGCCAAGGGCTACAAGATCGTCCAGGCGGTCCCGGCCGGCTATCGTCCCGCTTCGGTGCCCGAGCGCACGCCGGCGGAAATCGCGGCGGCGCGCCATCAGGGCTGGCCGCGGGTGGTCAAGGCCAGCTTGAAGGGCCATCATGCCCGCGAGCGCAAGCACATCGCCGCGACTGGGGACGAAGACTCCTTCCTGGCCAAACTGGCCGCCAAGAAGCGGCATGCCGTCGCGGCGGCCGACAGTGAAAGCGGATTTTTCAACCGTTGATCGCGCGACGCCGATGATTGTCACGGCCGCCTGATCAAGGCAGCATTCCGGTCAGCGCTGGGCGCAGGCTGACGAGACCAGGAGTTCGTGATGGACAAGCTTCGCATTACCGCCGGTTCCTATGTGTTCGACGCCAAGTTCGAGACCGAACTGGCGCCCAAGACCGTCGCGGTGTTCAAGAGACTCCTGCCTTACGAGCAGAAGGTCATCCATGTGCGCTGGAGCGGCGAAGGCGTCTGGGTGCCGCTCGGCGAGACCGATCTGGGCCTCACCTACGAAAACCACACCAGCTATCCGCACCCGGGCCAGATGATCGTCTATCCCGGCGGCATCAGCGAAACCGAGATCCTGCTCGCCTATGGCGCCGTGCACTTCGCCTCGAAGCTCGGCCAGCTCGCCGGCAACCACTTCATCACGCTGACGTCGAACCTCGACAAGCTCTACGAGTTCGGCCGCGCCGTGCTGTACGAAGGCGCCAAGCCGATCCGCATCGAGGCGCTGTGATCGCCTGACGGCGCGGCCGCTACGACACGACCGCTTCACCCTTGGCGACGCCGAGATGGGCTTCCAACGTCGCCGGATCGTTGCGCAAGGCTTCGCTGGTGCTGGCGTGGACGATCTGGCCGCGTTCGAGGATCACGGCGTGATCGACGATGCCGAGAATCTTCTTGGCGTTCTGCTCGACCAGAATGGCCGAGATCTTCTCTTCGCGGATGATCCGCTGCAACGCCGCCAGCAATTCCTCGACCAGGATCGGCGCCAGGCCTTCCATCGGCTCGTCGAGCAGGACGATGCGCGGATTGAGGATCAGCGCGCGGCCGATCGCCAGCATCTGCTGCTCGCCGCCAGACAACTGGCCGCCCATATTGGTGCGGCGTTCCTTGAGCCGCGGGAACATCGCGTAGATGCTCTCCAGCGTCCACGGCCCGGCCTTGGCGATTGCGGTGAGGTTTTCCTCGACGGTGAGCGACTTGAAGATGTTGCGCTCCTGCGGCACCCAGCCGATGCCGGCCAGCGCGCGCTGGTCCGGCCGCAGCCTGGTGACGTCGCGACCGTCGAGCGCGATCGTGCCGCCGCGATAGCGCGTAACGCCGACGATCGAGTTGATGAGCGTGGTCTTGCCGGCGCCGTTGCGGCCGAGCAGCGCCATCGACTGGCCTTCGGGAATGCTGAACGAGACGCCACGCAGCACGATGGCCTGATCGTAGCCGGCCGAAAGATTGTCGACCTTGAGAACGTCAGGCATCGAGGCTCTCCCCGAGATAGACGGCCTTGACGCGAGGATCGCGCGCCACCTCGGCGGCCGGACCTTCGGTGAAAACCCCGCCATTCACCAACACCGAAATCCTCTCCGAGAACGCGAATACGATGTCCATGTCGTGCTCGATCAGCACGACGGTGACGTCTTTCGGCAACGCCGCGATGCTGCTGAGAATTTCGTGGCGCTCCTCGTCCGGCACGCCGGCGGCCGGCTCGTCGAGCAGCAGCACCTTGGGCTTGCAGGCAATGGCCACCGCGATCTCCAGCAGCCGCTGCTTGCCGTAAGGCAGGATCGACGTCTTTGCGTTCATGACGTCGGCGAGACGAAAGCGATCGAGGATGTCGGCGATTTCCTGGTTCAAGCCCGGCTTGGTGCCGGCGACGCGCCAGAAATCGGCGCCGTCACCGCGACGCTCGGAAATGGCGAGGCCGACGGTCTCGAGCGGCGTCAGATCGGGAAACAACTGGTTGATCTGGAAGGTGCGCACCATGCCGAGCCGCACCCGCCTCTGCGGCGAGGCATCGGTGATGTCGACGCCGTTCAAGATGATGCGTCCCGAGGTCGGCTTGAGCATGCCGGTCAGGAGATTGATCAAGGTCGTCTTACCGGCGCCGTTCGGACCGATCAGCGCATGGCGCGCGCCGGCCTCGAATTGAATCGATACATTGTCGGTGGCGGTCAGGCCGCCGAACTGCTTGACGAGATTGGTGGTCTCGAGGGCGACCGTCATGACGCCTGCCCCTGCCCTTTGGCGCGCCAGTCGAGCCGGTTGGCCAGCGTCCGCACCGGCTCGGTCCAGCGCAGCATGCGGTCGCGGCCGACCATCACCAGCACGACCAGTACCAGGCCGATCCAGAACGGCCAGTATTGCGGCGTCAGCACCGCGAGGTAGTCCTGCATGACCTTGAAGATCACGGCGCCGATCAGTCCGCCATAGAGATAGCCGGTGCCGCCGATGATCAGCACCAGCAAGAGATCGGCCGAGCGGTCGAACGAAAAGACGTCGAGCGACGAGAATGCCGTGGTCTGCGCCAGAAGACCGCCGGCGACGCCGGCGTAGAACGCCGCGATCGTATAGATCGTCACCAACCGGGCATCGACGTTGATGCCGATGGCGCGGGCGCGCAGCGGGTTGCCCTTGACCGACAAGAGCGCCAGGCCGAAGGGCGACGCCATCAGCCGCCGCGCCGCGAGGAACAGGACGAACAGCACGATCAGGCAATAGGCAAAGCCGTTGTGACCGAACATGTCGAAGCGGAAGCGGCCGAGGATAGGCTCCATGGTCACGCCCTGCAGGCCATCGGCGCCGCCGGTCAGATCGGAGAACTTGTTGGCGAGTTCGCGCAACACCAAGGCGACACCGAGCGACACCATCAGCCGCGTCAGGTCGGCGCCGCGCAGCATCAGGAAGCTGGTGGCGAAGCCGACCACGGCAGCGATCAGGCCCGCGGCGACAAGCGCCAGCACCGGCTCTGTGATGATGCCGTGCTTGGCGAGCAGCGCCGCCGCATAGGAGCCGACGCCGAAGAACGCGGCGTGGCCCAGCGACAAAATGCCGGCGTAACCGAGGATCAAATCGAGCGACAGCGCGAACAAGGCGAGCCACGCGATCTCGGTCAGGATCAGATGCTTGTTCGGCAACAGCCAGATGGCGCTGAAGGCGGCGATCCAGAATACGAATTCGAGCGGATGCCAGCGTGCGCGGGCGAGAATGCCCTGGGCGGCGAGTTTGGCGGTCGGCGTTGGTTCGGTCATTTGTTGGCCGCCCGCGCGAAGAGGCCCTGCGGACGCCAGATCAGAACCACGATCATGATGGTGTAGATGACGAAGGCGCCCAGTTTGGGAACGTAATATTTGCCGGCGACGTCGGCGATGCCGAGCAAGAGCGAAGCCAGGAACGGCCCGGTGATGCTCGACGTGCCGCCAACGGTGACGACAATGAGGAAGTAGATCATGTATTTCAGCGGAAAGGTCGGATCGAGGCCGAGGATCTCGGTGCCGAGTGCGCCGCCGAGCCCGGCCAACCCCGAACCGAAGGCAAAAGTGAGCGCGAAGATATTGCCGACATTGATGCCGAGACCCCGCGCCACGCGCTGATCGTCGACCGCGGCGCGCAGACGGCTGCCGAAGCGGGTGTAGACCAGGACATATTGCAGGCCGAGCGCCAGCGCGCCGCAGATCGCGATGATCAGCAGGCGGTAGCGGCCCATACCGATGCCGAACACATGGATCTGGCCCTGCAAGGCCTGCGGGATGCGGGCGAACACCTGCGACGAGCCCATGGCAAAATCAGCCGCCGCCACCGACATGAAAACCAAACCGATGGTGAACAGCACCTGGTCGAGATGTGGTTTGCGGTAGACGTGCACGTAGAACGCCTTCTCCATGACGAAGCCGATGGCCGCGCTGACGAAGAAGGCGCAGATGATCGAAACCCAGAACGGTACGCCGAGATTGTTGACGAGAATGACGAGTACATAACCGCCGGCCATGGCGAAAGCGCCATGCGCCAGATTGACGAGATTCATCAGGCCGAGAGTCACGGAAAGGCCGCATGCCAGCACGAACAGCAGCATGCCGTAGGCAATTCCGTCGAACAGGATGGTCAGCATTCGATTTCCGCGTTCCCTGACGCCGCAGCGCGCGCAGAAGAATGGGGCGCACGGAGGTTGTCCGCGCGCCCCATAGAGAGCGCCGTCTACTTCTTCAGCTTCGCCGGATCCTTGACGTCCTTGAACGTCTCGAATTCGACATTGTAGAGCTGGCCGTTCTTCTTCTCGACCTTGCGCATGTAGATGTTCTGCACGATGTCGCGGGTTTCCGGATCGATCGAGATCGGGCCGCGGGGGCTTTCCCACTTCATGCCCTTCATCGCCGCGATGAGGCTGTCGCCGTCGGCCTTGCCGCCGGTCTTCTGCAGCGCGGCGTAGATCAGGTGCATGCCGTCATAACCGCCGACCGACATGAAGTTCGGACGGAAGCCGTTGGCCTTGGTGAACTCGGCGACGTACTTCTTGTTCATCGCCGAATCGTGGTCGGCCGAGTACATGTGCGCGGTCACGGCGCCGAGCACGGCGTCGCCCATCTGCGGCAGCAGGTCGTCGTCGGTGACGTCGCCCGGCCCGATGACCTTGATGCCGGCCTTGTCGAGGCCGCGCTCGGCAAACTGCTTCATGAACGTTGCGCCCTGCCCCGACGGCACGAAGACGAAGATGGCGTCGGGCTTGGCGTCGGCGGCACGCTGCAGGAACGGCGCGAAGTCCGGATTGGCGAGCGGCGCCTTGATGGTCTCGACCACCTCGCCACCATCCTTCTTGAAGGTGTCGACGAACCACTTCTGGGCGTCGGCGCCCGGCGCGTAGTCGGACACGATGGTCACGACCTTCTTGATCTTGTTCTTCGCGGCCCAGTTGGCGACGATCACCGACGACTGCGGCAGCGTGAAGCTGGTGCGCACGATGTACGGCGACTTCTCGGTAATGATCGAGGTGCCGGCGGCCATGACGACTTCCACGACCTTGGCCTCGGCCGACAGCGGCGCCACGGCGAGCGCCGCCGGCGTCACTTCGAAGCCCGCGACCACGCTAACCTTGTCGTTGACGATCAGTTCCTGGGCCAAACGCTTGGCGTTGTCCGGAACGCTGCCGGTGTCGCGCAGGATGACCTGCACCTTCTTGCCGGCGACGGTGTCGCCGTGTTCCTTCATGTAGAGGTCCACGGCGGCCTTGATCTGCTTGCCCGTGGAGGCCTGCGAGCCGGTCATCGAGATCACGAGACCGACCTTGACGGTATCCTGCGCATAAGCGCCGCCGGCCAACAGGCCCGCGATCGCCGTACCGACTGCGAGTTTCAGAAATTGCCTCATACGCCTCCTCCTCATTTACTCTTGGTGTCTTTTGCGGTGCCTTCGCCTACGCGGCGCAGACCGCGTATTCAAGCCCGACGAATTTTGCGTCTCGTCCCACACTACACTTTTGCCGCGTGCCCGGCGATGTCGCCTTTTGGCGAATGCTTGCGTGACTCTTTACCGGCGCAATCGCTTCACGCGGTCGCCAAAGCTGCCGGCGGAGCCGCGCCCTGCCTTCACTAAGCCGAGGACTAGCCATTTTCCTAATCGATAGTGTAAATATAATGCATAAATTCAATGAATACCGGAGGCCCCGTGTCGCTGCAAACTTTCGATCTCAATCTGCTGCGCGTTCTTGAAGTGTTGATCGACGAGCGCAGCGTCACACGCGCCGCCAAACGACTCGGCCGCACGCAACCGGCAGTCAGCAATTCGCTGGCGCGCCTACGCAAACTGCTCGGCGACGACCTCCTGGTGCCGACCGGCAAGGGCATGACGCCGACGCCGCGGGCGGAGATGCTGCGCGCTTCGGTCCAGGAGGTGCTGGCGCTTACCGCAAAGTCGCTGTTTCACCAGGACGGCTTCGATCCGATGGTCGACCGCGGCATGTTCCGGATCAGCATGCCCGACCGCCTTAATCTTGCAATCCTGCCGCCTCTGCTCGAACGCATCCGCAGATCGGCGCCGGCGATGGATGTGCAGATCATCACCGCGGCGCGGTCGGAGGCCATTCGCCTGCTCGAGAACGAGGAAGTCGACGTGGGCCTTGGCTGGTTCGACGAGATTCCGCGTCACTGCCGCCACGAGGTGCTGCGCGACGAGCAGCTGTTCTGTGTGTTTCGCCGCGACCATCCGGTGACGCAGTCCAAATTCACGATCGATGCCGTGCTCGCCTATCCGCATCTCGTCGTCACCGGCCGCGGCCGCACGTCGGCGATTTTCGACGACCTGTTGCAGCGACACGGCAAGAAACGGCGCGCCCAGACCATCGTCTCGAGTTTTTCCGCGGTGCCGCAGTTGCTGGCGACGAGCGACATGATCGGCGTCTTCACCCAGCTCGCGGCGGACGCCTTCACCTCATCCTACAAGCTCGTGAAGCGCCCGGTGCCAATCAATGTCGGGACGATTTCGACCTACATGGTCTGGCACGCCCGCAACGATCGCGACGCGCGGCAGAACTGGCTGCGCCAGCAGATCCGGGCCGGCTATGAGCGACTCAAGCCCGGCCGGCCGGCGGCGCGCGGCTGAGCCGGCGGCTCCAGCGATGGTGCTTTTCTGAAGGACACCGGTTGCGAAAAACCGGCGTTTAGATTGGTGCGGCCGAGAAGACTCGAACTTCCACGGTTTTACCCGCTGCCACCTCAAGGCAGTGCGTCTACCAATTCCGCCACGGCCGCAAACCCGAGCGACGGTCATGAACCGTTGCCAGACGGCGGACCCTGTATCAAATAGGAAATGCCCATACAAGGGCCACGGCGCCTTTTCCGGCCCCACAGGGCCGGATTTTCCTCAGGCTCTCAAGCCGTTAGGGAGACTGGCGGATTTAGCGCATATCCGGCGCGCGCGGCAGCAATTCGCCGACTTCGACGGCGATGCGGTTGCCGTTGACGACCACGGTGCCCTGCGCCACCGGCATATTGTTGGCCAGCACCTTGACGGCGTCGTCCTCGGTGGCGTCGAGCTCGATGATGGCGCCGCGACCGAGCCGGAGCACCTGGTGGATCGGCATGGAGGTCGTGCCCAGCACGACGGTGATGTCGACCGAAACCTTGTCGAATGTGGCCAAGTTCCCAAATTCCTGTATGTCGATTGTTGGCCCGCTCCCCCGTGGCCGGGCACACTCAGGTCACCATGGTATGGTTAATCGGTGATTAACGCGCGCGACGAACTCAAAACCGGGATGCCGCCCCCAGCCGGATCGGCCCCAGTGGAATGGCGGATTGCCGAGGGTTTGACGCCCTATCCGGAGGCCGTGGCCTTCATGGAGGCCCGCGCCGCCGCGATCGCGCGCGGCGAAGCCCCGGAGCTGGTCTGGCTGGTCGAGCACCCGCCGCTCTATACCGCCGGCACCTCGGCCGACCGTGCCGACGTGCTCGAGGCCCGCTTTCCGGTGTTCGATTCGGGCCGCGGCGGCCAGATGACCTATCACGGCCCCGGCCAGCGCGTCGGCTACGTCATGATCGACCTGCGTCGGCGCGGACCGGACGTGCGCCGCTTCGTCGCCACGCTCGAGGAATGGATCATCCGCACGCTGGCCGCCTTCAACGTGCGCGGCGAGCGCCGCGAGGACCGCATCGGCGTCTGGGTGAAACGGCCCGATAAAGGCGACGGCTTCGAGGACAAGATCGCCGCGCTCGGCATCCGCGTGTCGCGCTGGGTGACGCTGCACGGCGTCGCCGTCAATGTCGAACCCAACCTCTCGCACTTCGGCGGCATCGTGCCCTGCGGCGTCTCGGTGCAGCGCTATGGCGTCACCAGCCTCGCCGATCTCGGACAGATGGTGAGCCTGCCGGAATTCGACAGCGAATTCCGGCAAGCGTTCGAAGAGCTGTTCGGCGCGACTGTGCAAGCGGAGACCGATACCGCCGCACCCATGGTATCCCGCTAGCTCCCCGCATGACTTCCATGCGGCCTGCCCAACCACGGCAGGAAATCCCGGCAATGTCCGTTTATCAAATAACAGACATTCACGTTGCCGGAGCCCGTGCCGTGTTCAAACAATGGTTGTTACGCCTGCACCGCTGGATCGCAGTGATCCTGTCGATCCCATTTACGGTCGTCATCGTCACCGGGCTGATCCTGTCCTTCGAACCGATGGTCATGGGGGCCAACAACGCCGCCGTCACGCCGGCGGCGATTGGCGCCGCGCTCACCAAATTCGATCCCGATGGCAAGGCGCGCTCGATCTCGATCCGCGGTTACGACGGCACACTGTCGATCGGCGGGGCGCAACGCGGACAGCAAAACACGATCGATCTGGCGTCCAACGAGCGCGTCGCCGCGCCCGGCGCGCTCGCAACCCTATTCGGCTCCGCGCGGCGCATGCACGAGAACTTCATCTACGATCTGCGCTGGGTGGTGACGGTCTCGACGATCGGCATGCTCTTGATGATCCTGCTCGGCGTGCTGATGGGCTGGCCGCGCATCCGCAACACCGTGTCGGGCTGGCACAAGGCGGCCGGCTGGTTCGTGCTGCCGCTCGTCATTCTCTCGCCGCTCACCGGACTGGCGCTCGCCTTTGGCGTCACCTTCTCGACGCCGGTGCCGCGCGCCGCGGGGCCGGCCGTCACCGTCAGCGACGCGCTAACGATCGTCGGCGCGCAATACGACCTGTCGAAGATCAGTTGGATCCGCCCGCTCGGGCCAGCGCTCGCCGCGCGCATCAACGATAACGGCGAAATGCGCGTCTTCTCGGTCACGCGCGACGGCCTGGTGCCGTTCGGCCGCAACTGGCCGCGCCTCATTCATGAGGGCAATTGGAGCGGCATCATCGCGCCGATGCTGAACGTCGTCACCTCCGCCGCGCTGGTGATCCTGCTCACCACCGGGCTATGGCTGTGGGGCCGCCGGCAATTGCGCAAGCGCCAGCCGCGCCCGGCGCGGGTTCAGATGGTCGGAAGAACGGAAAACGCCTGACCCGGCACGCGCTCCTTCAAACCGGACGCATGGCCCGGCGCGCGATCGATCGCATCGACGCGCGCCGCAACAGGACCGCGCCGACAGGCCGCGATCATGTCCTCGACCAAAGCGGCATCGCCGAGGAGCAGCGTCTCCACCGTGCCGTCGGCACAGTTGCGCACCCAGCCCTGCAAAGCGCGCCGCTGCGCCTCGTGCTGAACGAAGGCGCGATAGCCGACACCCTGCACGCGGCCGCGAATGACGAGATGGACAAAGACTTCCGCGGTCATGCGCGCCAAGCCTCGCCTTGGAGAACGATCCGACTTGATTCAATCAGAGCATGCTCTTTGTGTCTTTTGCGCATGATCTTGTCCGAATACCGGTTCCCATTTTGCGCGATTATGCGCTTCCCGCCATCATGCGGCTGCCGGTCCAGCGCGAGTTGGACCACCGAGCGATGTCACGCACGTGACGTTCCGGCAAACCCCAATCCCGCGCGGCGCTGGCGCACATCTCGGCGTAGCCCGGTTTCGGTCGTCCGATCACGGCGCGGCGCAATACATAGACCATGGCCCGCGCGGTGCCGTTGCCGGTGCGCACGGGCAACATGCGGATGTGGTAGATGCCCTTGTGCGTGAGTTCATAGGCATCGAGCACGGCGCGGTCGCGCGGCGTCAACCGCCACAAGACGCCATGCACCACCTGCCCGGGCGCGCGCCGTATCGAGGCCCAGCCCTCAACGCCGATAAAGAATTCATGGCCGTCGAGCCGCGCCGGCCCTACGGCGACGGCGCCCGGGCAGCGCGCCTGCATGGCGGCGCGGTGCATGTTCGAGCCATAAGCGAAATAGAGCGTCACGCCCTCAGCATAGCAGAACGGCACCGACGCGCCGAAAGACCCCGCTCACGGAATCCGCTTGTCGACGGCGCCGTCGAGGCGATCAATCTCGCGTTCGTAATCCTCCGGCATCCTGTCCTCCTCGTCCTCGTCGTGGAGCGGGTGCTGCGGATTGCCTCCGTCCTCCGTCGGCGAGAAGCCGCCGCCGGCCGGGATTTCCTCGCCGCGCGCGGCGCGCTCGTCCAGGGTTTCCGGTCGCGTCTGCGGCTGGTCGCGACGGCGGTCGTCGTCGAGAAGCTCCGGGGCCAGGCCCGTCTGGTCTTTCGCTGTCATGGGCGGTTTCCCTCGTTCCGGCGTTCTGCGACCAACGCCGCCGCGCCAACGGTAGTTCCTGCCCCGCGGCCCGGTAATTCGCTATTGCCTCGAACCGGCCGCTGACCTACGACACTTTGACGACGCCGGGCCCACCCAAGCGGCCTGTTCTTCCCGCCTAAACCAGATTTCCACGATGCAATTGCCCCTCACTGGCCGCCACCTTCGCCTCATGAGGGTCTTCTCGGCGCGCTGGCAGCGACGCCTCCTGTTTCTCGCCGGCGGCATCATGGTCGGCGCCGCGGCCGTGCTGCTCGCCTTTCTCGCCGATCAGGTGCAGCACTATTTCTCGCTTCTGATCGGACACTGGCGCTACGCGTCGCTGGCGGTGACGCCGCTGGGCTTCATCATCGCGGTGTATCTGACCAACCGCTATTTCCCCAATTCGCAGGGCAGCGGCATTCCGCAGGCCATCGCCGCGCGACAGCTCACCGACCACGCCGCGCGCAAGCGCCTGGTGTCGATGCGGGTGGCGATCGGCAAGATCCTGCTGACGCTGCTCGGCCTGTTGTGCGGCGCCTCCGCCGGCCGCGAGGGCCCGACCGTGCAGATCGGCGCCTCGATCATGTTCACCGCCGGCGGCGTGTCGACGCGCCGGCAGCCCGGCCTGGTGCTCGCCGGCGCCGCCGCCGGCGTCGCCGCCGCGTTCAACACGCCGCTCGCCGGCATCGTCTTCGGCATCGAGGAGATGAGCCGCTCGTTCGAGACGCGCGCCAGCGGCCTCATTATCTCGGCGGTGATCGCCGGCGGCCTCACCACGCTGGCGCTGGTCGGCGACTACACCTATTTCGGCAGCACGCCGATGATGCTGCAGAAGGGTACCGACTGGCTGGCCGTGCCGATCTGCGGCGTGGTCGGCGGCATCGCCGGCGGCTTGTTCAGCCGTTTCGTCATCGCCATGGCGCGCGGCCTGCCCGGCCTCGTCGGCTCGTCGTTCAAGAAATATCCGCTGCTGCTCGCTGGCCTGTGCGGCCTCGGCGTCGCGCTGTGCGGCCTCGCTTCCGGCGACCTCGTCTACGGCACCGGATACGAACAGGTTAAAACCGCGCTCGAGCACGGCACCGCTTTGCCGGAAAGCTTCGGCATCCTGAAATTCCTCGCCACCTCGCTGACCGCGGTCAGCGGCATTCCCGGCGGCATCTTCGCGCCATCACTCGCCGTCGGCGCCGGCATCGGCAGCAACATCGCGCCGTTCTTCCACGGCGCGCCGATCGGGCCGATCATCATTCTCGGCATGGTCGCCTATTTCGCCGGCGTCGTGCAGGCGCCGATCACCGCCTTCGTCATCGTGACGGAAATGACCGACAACCACGCCATGGTGGTGCCGGTGATGGCGGCGTCGATCATCGCCTATGCCTGTTCGCGTGTCGTCTGCCCGGAGGGCATCTATCACGCGCTGGCCAAGGGCTTCCTGCACGGCCACAAGCCGGTGAAGCGATAAGGCCGGACTTTTTTCCAGCGCATGATCTGATCCGAAAACCGGCTTCCACTTTTCGGGATCATGCGCGGGCTTACGCAAACTCCAGAATGACCGCGTCGACCGCCAGGCTGTCGCCGGGCTTGGCGTTGATCTTCTTCACCGTGCCGTCGATCTCGGCGCGCAGCACGTTCTCCATCTTCATCGCCTCGACCACCGCGACGGTCTCGCCGGCCTTGACCTCCTGGCCCTCCTTGACCGCGATGGAGACGACCAGCCCCGGCATCGGGCACAGCACCAGTTTGCCGGTGTCGGCCGCCTGCTTCACCGGCATCAGCCGCGCATAAGCGGCTTCGCTCTCGGTGTAGACATAGGCCTTGGTCTCGACGCCCTGATAGGACAGCGCGAAACCGTTGGCGATATTGCGCACCTGCACGGCGACCGGCTTGGAATCGATGGTGCCGCCCCACAAGGCTTCGCCCGGCCTCCAGTCCGATTCCAGATGGATGACGCCGGATTTGTCAGCGAGCTTGACGCCAACGGTGCCGTTCTCGCGCCTGACCTCAAGACGCATTTCCTTGTCGTCAAGCCACACCGCGCGTTTGCTCTCGCGCGTCACGGCACGGCCGTTCATCTGCCCGGAGATCTGCCGCTTGCGCTCGCCGTAGACGAGATCGATCGCGGCGGCGACCGCGGCCAGCACGTCGGCGCGCTCGCCCTCGGGCGTTTGCGGGTGGAAGCCTTCGGGAAACTCTTCGGCGATGAAGCCGGTCGACAGATTGCCCGACTTCCAGCGCGGATGCGCCATCAGCGCCGACAGGAACGGAATGTTGTGGCGGATGCCGTCGACGACGAAGGCATCGAGCGCATTGCCCTGCGCCGCGATGGCCTCGGCGCGGGTCGGACCGTGCGTCACCAATTTGGCGATCATCGGATCGTAGAACAGCGAGATCTCGCCACCCTCATAGACGCCGGTGTCGTTGCGCACGGTGATGCCGTCCGAGACGCGTTCGGCCGGCGGCCGGTAGCGCGTCAGACGCCCGGTCGACGGCAGGAAGTTGCGATACGGGTCTTCGGCATAGACGCGGCTCTCGACCGCCCAGCCCTTGAGCTTCACGTCGTCCTGCTTGATCGCGAGTTTCTCGCCGGCGGCGACGCGGATCATCTGCTCGACCAGATCGATACCGGTGATCAGTTCGGTCACCGGATGTTCGACCTGCAGGCGCGTGTTCATTTCCAGGAAGAAGAAGCTCTTGTCCTGGCCGGCGACGAACTCGACGGTGCCGGCGGAGTCGTAACCGACGGCCTTGGCCAGCGCGACGGCCTGCTCACCCATCTTCTTGCGCGTCGCTTCATCGAGCAGCGGCGATGGCGCCTCCTCGATGACTTTTTGATTGCGGCGCTGGATCGAGCATTCGCGCTCGCCGAGATAGATGACATTGCCGTGCTTGTCGCCGAGCACCTGGATTTCGATGTGGCGCGGGTCGGTGATGAACTTCTCGATGAACATGCGGTCGTCGCCGAACGACGACTTGGCTTCCGAGCGCGACCGGGTGAAGCCTTCCGCGACTTCCTTCTCCGACCAGGCGATGCGCATGCCCTTGCCGCCGCCGCCGGCGGAGGCCTTGATCATGACGGGATAGCCGATCTCGTTGGCGATATTGACCGCCTCTTTCTCGTCCTCGATGACGCCGAGATAACCGGGCACGGTCGAGACCTTGGCGGCGGCCGCCGCCTTCTTGGACTCGATCTTGTCGCCCATGGCGGCGATGGCCTTGGGGTTCGGGCCGATGAAGACGATGCCTTTCTCGGCCAGCGCCTTGGGGAAGGCCTCGCGCTCGGACAGGAAGCCGTAACCGGGATGCACGGCCTCGGCGCCGGTCGACTGACAGGCGGCGATGATCTTGTCGATGATCAGATAGCTCTGCGCCGCCGGCGGCGGGCCGATCAACACCGCAGTGTCGGCCATCTCGACATGCAGCGCGTCCTTGTCGGCCTCGGAATAAACGGCGACCGTCTCGATCCCCATCTTCCGCGCGGTCTTGATGATCCGGCAGGCGATTTCGCCGCGATTGGCGATCAGTATGCGCTTGAACATGTACCCGAATTTCCCCCGGCAGGCCGATCCGCGCACTCTGCGGCACTGCAATAAAATGTCAATGCGGGACCGGAAAGCCCAGGCCGACCGCCGCCCACAGGCCGGCAGCACCGGCCAACCAGCACAGCACCGTCATCACCGCCACCTCGCCGGCAAAGCGTCCGCGCCCGAGCACGATTGCCAGACCCAGCTTGCTGACCATGTTGCTCACCACCGCGATGAGGATGGCTTCGCTGGCGGCGCCGCTGTCGAGGATCGCCGGCACCAGCCGGCTCATGGCGGCGGCGACCGTATCCTGGTCGGCAAAGCCCAAAGCCGCCGCGCCGGCGAGTGCGCCGTTGGTGCCGAAGGTCTCGCCGATATAGCGCCCCAGAACGATGACCACGCCCAGCAGCAAGGCGTAGCCGACCACCGGCCAGAAGCTGAGCGGATTGCTGAATTCGCCGGCCGCGCCCTGCCCGCCGGCCGATCCGTCCCGCCAGCGCATGGTCACGCCCGCATATCCCGCCGCCGCCAGCGCCGCGGCCACAAGGCCAGGCGCGATCAGCGGCAGCAGGCTTGGCTGCAAGGCCATGGCAATGGCCATGACGCGCAGGAACGAGATCGCGGTGGCGATGGCGACGCCGGCTGCCAGAACCAACGGCGCCGCCTCGCCGGTTGCGGCCCGCCGCGCGCTGGTCAGCGTCACCGCCGTCGATGACACAAGTCCACCCGCAGCGGCGGCGAACAGCACGCCGCGCTCGGAGCCGAACACCTTGACCGCGACATAACCCAAGAAAGAAACACCGGCGAGCACGATGGCGATCAGCCAGACTTCGCGCGGATTGGCGCCGCCGATAGTCATATCCGGCACCACCGGCAGCACGATGAACGTCATCGCCAACAGCACCAGCGCCGAGCGCAATTCCGGCCAGGTGATGTGATCGATCCAGCCATGGATCTCGGCACGCAGCGCCAGGATGGCGGTCGCGGCCACCGCCACCGCGGCAGCCATGCGCATGTCGCCGATGACGGCGTAAGCACCGAGCATGAAGGTCAAAAGCCCGGCGATGATGGTGGTCGCCGAGAAGCTGCCAGCCGCGCGGTCGGCGTCGCGCTCCATCACCGCGAAGATCGCGGCATAGACGGCGAAGCTGAAGCCGAACACCAGCCCGGCGGCGACCGGCGAGGCCAATGCCTGCGCCAAGGCGGCGACGATGCCGCCGAGCAGGCCACACAGGGTGAAGGTGCGCACGCCGGCAGCGCGTTTGCCCGGCTGCATGCCGCGCGTTTTCCAGCCGCGCTCGAGACCGACCAAGAGGCCGATACCGAGCGCCAACGCGAGCCGGTAGAGAAGCTGATCGACGTTCATGAAACGCGCCCGGGCCGTGATTGCTGACGGCAATCTAGGCCCGGGGCTTGGATGCGGCAAACCGGAAGCCGCGCCGGTCTGTTAACGCGATACGGCGTCTTAGTGCGGCAGGTCGAGCGCCTCGGTCAGGTCGCCCATCGGCGGATGGCCGCCCGCTTTGAGCGCCGCGTCGCGCGCCACGATGCCGGGCAGGACTGGCAAGTCGTAGCGACGGGTGATGAAGCGCAGGATCGAGGTCGTGTCGGACAAGGTATGGTCGACCGTACCCTTTTTGGCGTAAGGCGACACGATGATCGCCGGAATGCGCGAACCCGGGCCCCAGCGATCGGCCTTTGGTGGCGCGACGTGATCCCAGAAACCGCCGTTCTCGTCATAGGTCAGCACGATCAGCATGTGCCCCCACTGCGGGCTCTTCTGCAGATGGGCGATGACGTCGGCCATATGTTCGTCGCCGGACATCACATCGGTGTAGCCGGCGTGCGAATTGAGGTTGCCCTGCGGCTTGTAGAACGTCACCTGCGGCAGCTTGCCCTCGTCGATCGCCTTGATGAAGTCGACGCCGTTCATGCCAGCATCCTTGAGATGCTCGGCGCGCGCTTCGGTGCCGGGGGCGTATTGAACGAAGTAATTGAACGGCTGGTGATGAAACTGGAAGTTCGGCACCGGCTTTTCATTCTTGCCGTCGAGCGCGGCCTGCCAGGCGCCGGCGTACCAGGCCCAGGTGATGCCCTTCAGGGTTAGCAGATCGCCGATGGTGACATCGCGCTGCGGCGGCAGCGTGTTCGGCTTCTCCGGATCGGCGAAGCGCTTGTCGCCTTCCGGCGCCGGTTTGTTGGCGCTCGGCTGATACGGCGGCTGCATCGTGTTGACGGCGTAGAAGTCCGGCGTGATCTGGCCGTTGTTGACGAATTTCGGAATGCCATCCATGGCCGATTTCGGCGAGTTGTCGGCGAGCTTCAGCGTCACGCCGTCCGCCTCGACCGCGGCGATAATGCCCTTGGCCGGGCTCTTGTCGGCGTCGGGATAGCGCGGCGTGCAGGCGCAAATCAGTTGGAAGTGGTTGAGGAACGAGCCACCGAAGGCGCCTTGAAAGAAATTATCGGCCAGCACGTAGTCCTCGGCGACCTTCCACAAAGGCAGCTTGGAGCCATCATAGTGGCCCATCACCAGCGCGCCGGAATCGGCGTAAGCCACGAACTTGTCGTTCTTGCCGCCGTCGATCTGCATCTGGTTCTGGTAGAACAGGTGCCACAGGTCGTGCGTCACGGTGCCAAGCTGGGTGTTGAAGCCCTTGGGATCGTCGATGGCGAAAGGCGCATTGGGCAGATGCTCGGTCTGCGCCTGGGTCACCACCGGCGTCACGCCCTTGGCGGTCAGGTTGTTCCAGACCGGCGGCAGTTCCTTGAGCACGCTGCCGTCGCGATCGAGCTGCCGCGAATTCTCCGGCGTGACATTCTGCAAACCGTTGGCGCCGGGGAAATGGCCATAGAGATTGTCGAAGGAGCGGTTCTCGGCATAGATCACGACCACGGTGTCGATGGCGTTGATCCCCGGTGCCTGAGCGAGGGCCGGCCCGGCGACTGCCGGCAGCGACAGAGCGATGGCAAGCGACAGAGTCCGGGCAGGCTTGAACGGCGGCATGGCAATGATTCCTGAAGGTCGTCCCCGGCCGATCATAAGGGACGTTCCGTGGCAGTTGCATGAAGCCCGACGGCCGGAATGACCTTATCCGTCAGAAATCTGTCATCAGCCGCCGGCAATGTGCCCGGGATTTACGTGCAAGGTGCATCGTGAGGCTCCCCAGAAACTGCCTTCACCGTCTACTTGTCGCCTGCGTGGTAACCGCCTGCGGCGCCGCCCTCGCCCAGGACAACGCCGGCCTGACCCGCGAGCAGGCTTATGCCCGCGCCGCCGCGCTCGAGGCGCTCGGACGCCAGATCTTCAACGATGCCTCGCTGTCGGCGTCCGGCACCCTGGCCTGCGCCACCTGCCACGATCCGCACAATGCCTTCGCGCCCAACAACGGCCTGGCCGTCCAGCCCGGCGGTAAGGATGGCGAACAGACCGGCTTCCGCGCCGCGCCGTCACTGAAATATCTGCAGGCCGTGCCGCAGTTCACCGAGCACTATTATGAATCCGACGACGAGGGCGATGCCAGCATCGACAACGGTCCGACCGGCGGCCTGACCTGGGACGGTCGCGCCGATCGCGGCAACGATCAGGCCCGCATCCCGCTGCTGGCACCGTTCGAAATGGCCAATCCGGACGAGCAAAGCGTCGCCCTGAAACTCGCCGCCGCGCCCTATGCCGGCGACATCAAGACACTGTTCGGCGCCGACGTGTTTGCCGATCCGCACAAGGCGTTCGATGCGGCGACCAAGGCGCTGTCGGTCTACGAGCAAAGCCCGGCCGAGTTCTATCCCTATTCCAGCAAATACGATTTCTATCTCGCCGGCCGCGCCAGGCTCACCAACCAGGAGGCGCGCGGCCTTAGGCTGTTCAACGACGAGGACAAAGGCAATTGCGGCAACTGCCACCGCAGCGCACGCGCCGACGACGGCAGTGCGCCGCAGTTTTCCGATTTCGGCATGATCGCGGTCGGTGTGCCGCGCAACCGCGCCCTCGCCGTCAATAGCGACCCCAACCTCTTCGATCTCGGCCTGTGCGGGCCGCTGCGCACCGACCTGAAGAGCCACGACAATTATTGCGGCCTGTTCCGCACGCCGTCGCTGCGCAATGTCGCCTTGCGCAAGACCTTCTTCCATAACGGCGCGATCAAGAGCCTGCGCGACGCCGTCGCCTTCTACGCCACGCGCGACACCGATCCGGGGCGCTGGTATCCGCGTCGCGCAGACGGTACCGTCGCGAAGTTCGACGATCTGCCGCAACGCTACTGGGGCAACATCAACAACGAGCCGCCGTTCGATCGAAAGCCTGGCGACAAGCCGGCCCTGACCGACCGCGAAATCGACGATATCGTGGCGTTCCTCAAGACGTTGACTGACGGCTACAGGCCCGACGCGCCCTGAAAAATTTGTTGCGAGCCGCAGCCGGCCGGCCACCGCTTTATGCTCCCTGAACCTGCGGTCAGGGGTCGCGCATGCTATTTCCGGCGTCGCCCCTTTCCCCGTCGGCTGTGGCCCTATATTACAAGCGCGAACTAGACCCCGTCGATTTGGAGGCTCACCATGACGTTGGCGATTGGCGATATCGCGCCGGATTTCGAAGCAGACACTACCGAAGGCAAAATCCGCTTTCACGACTGGCTCGGCGATTCCTGGGCCGTGCTGTTCTCGCACCCGAAGGATTTCACCCCGGTCTGCACCACCGAGCTCGGCACCATGGCGCGCCTGAAGCCGGAGTTCGACAAGCGCAACACCAAGATCATCGGCCTGTCGGTCGATCCGGTCGACAACCACAAGACCTGGTCCGAAGACATCAAGGAGATCGTCGGCTTCGCCCCGAACTATCCGATGATCGGCGACACCGACCTCAAGGTCGCCAAGCTCTACGGCATGCTGCCGGCCTCGACCTCGGGCACCTCGGAAGGCCGCACCCCGGCCGACAACCAGACGGTGCGCAACGTGTTCATCGTCGGCCCGGACAAGAAGATCAAGCTGATCCTGGTCTATCCGATGACCACCGGCCGCAACTTCGACGAGATCCTGCGCGTGCTCGACAGTCTGCAGCTCAACGCCAAGCACCGCGTCGCCACCCCGGCCAACTGGAAACAGGGCGACGACATCATCATCACCGGTGCGGTGTCGGACGAGGAAGCCAAGAAGCTCTGGCCCGGCGGCTACAAGCAGCCCCGCCCCTATATCCGCATCGCGCCGCAGCCGAAATAAGCGGCGACAGGGCAAAGCCCGTTTGGCTATAGACAGGGGCGCGGGGCCTTTTGCTCCGCGCCCTATTCTTTCGGACCGTCCGGAGCTCCGCGCATGTCAACCGTCAACGAAGTCGCCTTCAGCCAGCCGCCTTTCGCCGACTTCCTCGGCCTCAAGATCACGCACGTCTCGGCCGAGAAGGTCACCGCCGAGCTGCCGATGCGCGAAGAGCTCAACAACCGCTTCAACATCATGCATGGCGGCGCCATCATGGCGCTCGCCGACAATCTCGGCGGCACCGCCACCTCGGCCAATCTCAAGCCGGGCCAGTCCACCACCACGATCGAGAGCAAGACCAACTTCTTCGCTGCCATTCCGGTCGGCGACACCGCTTACGCCGAATGCACACCTCTGCACCGCGGCCGCTCGACCATGGTCTGGCAGACCCGGATTACCCGCGGCGACGGCCGGCTCTGCGCGCTGGTAACGCAGACCCAGATGGTGCTGGAGAAGAAGTAGCTCAGTCGTTGAGCGTCGCGGCGACATTGGCGGCCGCCGGCTTCGCACGGCCGGCGCGATTGACGATCAGCACGCCGGCCGCGCAGATCACCATGCCGACGACTGAAATCAGATCGAGCTTCTCGCCGAACAGGACGAAGGCGAACAGCGCCGTGGTCGCCGGCACCAGATAGAACAGGCTGGCGAAGCCGGTCGCCGGCGAGCGGCGGATCAGCCAGTACATCAGCGCCACGGTCGCGACCGACAGCACCAAAACGAGCCATGACATGGCGAAGATCAGTTCGCCGTTCCAATGGATTACACGGGTCTCGAAGGCGAAGCTGAGAATCCAGAAAAACGTCGCGACGCCGAAGTACTGAATGAGGTTGCCGGTGCGCCAGTCGATGTTGCCGCTGTGGCGCTTCTGATACAGCGTGCCGAGGGTGATGCCGATCAGCGACACGACGCTTCCCGCCCAGCCGAGCACGCTCGCATCGGCGATCATCTGCCGGTCGTGCAGCACCAGCGCCACGCCGCCAAGGCCGAGCACGAGTCCGAGCCATTGCAGCGGCGTCACCTTCTCGCCCATGAAGCGGTTGGCGATGGTCGACGTCAGGATCGGCTGCAGGCCGGGAATGAGCGCGGAGATGCCGGCCGGAACGCCGTACGAAATGGCGATGAAGACGCCGCCGAGATAGATGCCATGCACCAGGATGCCGATGGCGAGGCTGTGCCCGCTTTCCGCCGCGTTCGGCCAGCGCGCGCCGCTCAACAACGCGATCGGCAGCATGACGACGACGACGAAGCTCATGCGCACGGCGAGAAACGTCATCGGCTCGATATAGGGCAAGCCATAACGCGCGCCGATGAAACCGGTGCTCCACAACAGCACGAACAGGATCGGCGCGGCCGCAATCGCCACATTGGTCAGGCGCATTTTTGTCTTGATTTCGTCTGATTGAACCCGGGGCAAGCAGCCGAAGTGGCCGACCGCGCTATAGCACCTTCAGCCGTGCATGGCACCTGCGAGTTCCCTCGCCGGTTGAAACTTTCGCCACCAGCCGACGTTCTGAGGTCGGGCGACTTATCTCGCCGCAGGAACCAAGGAGACAGCCATGAGCGATCCGCGCCTTGACGATCCGCGTTTCGAACCGCGGCTCAATGATCCGGTGTTGCAGCGCAACCGGGCCGCTGCGTCATCCAGCACCACCTGGGCCTGGATCGGCGGCATTGCCGCAGTCATCCTGATTGCCGTTCTCGTGCTCGGCAACTGGCACAGCGGCAACGACACCGGCGCGCCGGTGACCGCCAATGTTCCGGCCACCACCACCCCGGCGACGCCGCCGAGCACGACCGGATCAGCCGTTACGTCCCCGGCGCCGGCGCCCGCGCGTCCGGCGGCGCCGCAGAACAGCCAGTAACGCACCGGGCTGCTGCGTCGAAGGATGGGCTCGGGGATGCCTTTCCCGAGCTCACCCTGCTGTATGCCCCCTCATCCAAAGAATGACGACAGCCCGAAGCCGAGGCTGGCGCCGACCACAGCCTCGAGCGCCTCGAACTGGGTGCCGCTCAGCGCATCGCTGATATGCGGATAAATCCAGCGTCCCACCGGCATCAATACGGCAGCGATCAGAAGAACGCAGATCAGTTTGCTGACCATCGAACGATCCATGCGCCGCCCCCTCGCTTCTCACGCAGTCTAGCATAGACGGCGCGCCCGCACAGGCTTGTTCCAGCCGAGCGCATTGCCGACAATGGCCGCCGGAATCGCACCAGCGGAGCACGCCATCCCATGCCGAAATCGCCGGATTACTTCAAGGGCAAGACCATCGTCATCACCGGCGCCGGCAGCGGGATCGGCCGCGCGACCGCGCTCATCTTCGCCCGCGAAGGCGCCAACGTGGTTTGCGCCGACATCGACGAGGCCGCGGTGGCGCAAACCGTCGAGATGATCGATGCCGCCTATGACGGCCAATCGCTGGCGCTGGGCATCGACGTCACCGATCGCGCCGCTGTCAACAACATGATCGAGCTGGCGATCGGCGATTTCGGCAGCGTGCAGTTCCTGTTCAACTCCGCCGGCTCGGCGATGCGCCGCGCCAAATTCCTCGACATCGACGATGAACTCTTCGAGGCAACCTACGACCTCAACGTCAAGGGCACCTTTTACGCGATGCAGGCCGTTCTGCCGCATATGCTTGCCAGCCGCTTCGGCGTCATCGTCAATGTCGGCAGCATGGCGCATCGGCGCGGCGGCGGCGGCTCAAGCGTACACTACGCCTCCGCCAAGGGCGCGGTCGTCACCATGACCATGGGCGTGGCGCGCGAATTCGCCAGCCAGGGCATCCGCGCGCTGTCGATCTCGCCCGGGCCGGTCGACACGAACTTCCAGACCGCGTCCCAGACCTCGCCGGAATTGAAGGCGCAGATGCTCGCCGACGTGCCGATGAAGCGCTTCGCCCATCCGGAAGAGATCGGTGAACTCGTGCTGTTCATGTGTTCGGATGCCTGCGAATACATGACCGCCGACACAGTCTATGTGAATGGCGGCGGCGGTTTTCGCTAAAGCGCCCGTCGGTCACGGATTGAAGATCAGCACGACGAAAGTCGCGAACAGGACGAGGTGCACGCCGCCGAGCAGGATATTGGTCGGCGCGCCGGAAAACGTCATCTGCGCGATCATCAAGGTGACGCCGAGCAAGATCGCATCGGCCGGCGCCAGCCCGAGTTGCAGCGGCGTGCCGCTGATCAGGCTGATGACCAGCATGGCCGGAATTGTCAGCCCGATGGTGGACAGCGCCGAGCCCAGCGACAGGTTGACCGATCGCTGCAGGTGGTTTTGCGACGCCGCCTTGAGCGAGGCCATGCCTTCCGGCGACAGCACCAGGATGGCGATCACAATGCCGCCAAGCGTCGGCGGTGCGTGCAGTTTCTCCAGGCCGAAGTCGACGATCAGCGCCAAGGGCTCGGCGAGCAGCACCACCGGCAGCAACGTCAGCAACAGCAGAGCCGCGTGCGCCCAGGCCGGATAGACCGGCCCGCGCGCCTTGTGCTCGCCGTGCGCATCCGCACCGGCCTCGATAAAGAAGGTGCGGTGCCGCATGGTCTGGATCAGCAGGAAGCCGCCGTAGAGCAGCGTCGTCAGCAGCGCGAAAGTAACCGCCTGCACCGGCGTCACCGAACTGTCCGGCGTCGATCTGGTGAAGGTCGGGATGATCAGCGAAATCACCGACAGGCTGGTAATCACGGCGAGAAAGGCCACCGCGCCCTGCAGCGAATATTGCTGCTGCCGGTGGCGCAGCGCGCCGGCAATGACGGACGCACCGACCATGCCGTTGAGCACTATCATCGTCACGGCATAGACGGTGTCGCGCGGCAAGGTCGGGTTGGGATCGCCGGTGAGCATCACGGTCGCCATGATCGTGACTTCGATCACCACCACCGACATGGTGAGGATCAACGTGCCGTAGGGCTCGCCACAATACTGCGCGAGCACCTCGGCATGGCGGACGACGCCGAACGCGCACCAGATCATCATCGCGAACAGCACGGCGAAGACGGCCGCGGTGAAAACGAGATTGGAAAAGTCGTGCATCCAGCGCTGGCCGAAGCCGTAGACGACGGCGGTCATGACCAGGCCACAGATCGTCGGCAACTCGGCGCGCAGAGCCGCGCCGAGCTTGCGCAGAGGCGGTTGGCGGAACGTTCCGGCCTTTGTCATGAAACACCGCGGTCGGCGAATGGAATCGACGCAGTGTAGCCGAACCGGCGCGGTTCCATACCCCGTTCGACCGCGTGGCCCACGCTGCCCACCGTTTCCAGCACCACGCGGAACCGCTAATCTCACGCCGTAAAAACATAAGCGGCCATCCGGCCGCATCAGGGAGGTGCCGTCATGCCTGCGTTTCCGCGCCTGTCGTCGTCTTGTTCGTGCGGTGTGAGCCACGGTCCACGCCTCAACCGCCGCACCCTGCTGGTCGGCGGCGCCGCCGCCTTTGCCTGCACCGCGACGCCGATCGCCGGCTTCCTGCCGAAGGCCTACGCCCAGGCCAAGGGCCACATCATCGACGTGCACCATCACATCTCGCCGCCGACATGGGTGAGCGCACTCAAGAGCATCAAGCAGGACTCGCCGCCGGTGAACAACTGGTCGGTGCAGAAGTCGCTCGACGACATGGACAAAGGCGGCGTCGGCGTCGCCATCACCTCGCCGACCACGCCGCAGGCCTCGCATTTCGATGCGGCGACGGCGGTGCGGGTCGCGCGCGAGTCGAACGAGTTCGCCAAGAAACTGGAGAGCGACCATCCCGGCCGCTTCGGCACCTGGGCGATGCTGCCGCTGCCGCATGTCGACGAGAGTCTCAAAGAGATCGAACACGCCTTCGACACGCTGAAAGTGGACGGCGTCGGCGTGATGACCAGCTATGGCGACAAATGGCTCGGCTACAAGGAATTCGAGCCGGTGTGGGCCGAACTCAACCGCCGCAAGGCGACCGTCTACACCCACCCGACCACGGCCAATTGCTGCGTCAATCTGGTACGCGACATCGATCCGGCACTGATCGAGTTCGGCACCGATACGACACGCTCGATCTTCACCGTGATCTTCTCCGGTTTCGGCGAGAAGTATCCCGACATCAACTGGATCTGGTCGCATGGCGGCGGTTCGGTGACCGCGTTCTACGAGCGCTTCACCGTGCAGTCGATCGCGCGGCCGCCGTTTGCCGGCAAGGTGACCCGCGCGCAGATCGAGAAGCAGCTCAACCGCTTCTACTACGACACCGCGGCGATCCCGAACGACGTGACGCTGTCGGCGCTGGCGAAGATGGTGCCGGCCTCGCAGATCGTGTTCGGCACCGACTATCCCTATCGCCGCGCCGCCGAGTACATCAAACCGATCGGGGGCTTCTTCAAACCCGACGAAGTGAAGATGATCGAGCACGACAATGCGTTGAAGCTCGTGCCGCGGCTGAAAACGGCCTGATGCAGGCTGGATGGGCGTTCGCGAAACCCGGCACCGACGTCCCGGGTGACGCTTCGCTCCGTCCGGACCACGGCCCGCTTTTTTACCGCCGCGCTATTCCCGGCCCGCACGGATGCCGCTAGGCTTGTCTGCGGGCGACCGGGATTGGCTGGGGAGCTGTCGTGGCATTCTACGAGCAGCTGGTCGACACGATGCGCGGCGTCTACGATCGGCGCATCCACACGCCTGCCGTGCTCGACCGCGAGCACTTCTTTCCGGGCAGCGACAAATTCACCGGCGCCTGGCAGGACATCCGCCGCGAGGCGATGACCATCGCCGGCATGCTGCCCCAGGTGCCGCGCTTCCAGGACCTGATGCCGCAGCAGGACGAAATTGCCGGCGCCGACGGCCGCGACTGGCGCGTCTTCATCATGAAGGCCTACGGCATCGAGGTGCCGGGCAACCTTGCCCGCGCGCCGCTCACCGCCAGCATCCTCAGGCAGACGCCGGAAGCGGTCTCCGCGATCTTCGCCTTCCTCGCGCCCGGCAAGCACATTCCGGCGCATCGCGGCCCGTTCCGCGCCATCCTGCGCTATCACCTGATGCTGTCGATGCCCTGCGACGATGGCGGCGTGCCGTCCTGCGAACTCAACATCGACGGCGTGCCCTATCGCCTCAAAGACGGCGAATGCCTGTTGTGGGACGACACCTATACGCATGAAGTCTGGAACCGCAGCGGAGAGGTACGCATCGCGCTGCTGCTCGACGTCTGGCGCAAGGACATGCCGGCCGATATCGCGCTGATGTCGCGGGCGCTGATGGGCGGCATTCAATTGTGGTTGAAGACGCGCGGCGTGAGCTACGTCGGCTAGCCGCGCCAATATCACTTCATGCCAGGCGGACAAGCGCGCTCCGCTGCGCGCGTGTCGCAGACGGCGACCTTGTTCAGAAACTGCGTCCAGGTCGCGGTCTGCTCCTTCGACGGCGCGAACTTGAAGGCCTTCTGCACGACGTAGAAGCTGTCCTTGCCGGCGATCGCCTTCATGAAGGTGAGTTCCGGCTTGCCGGTCGCCTTGTTGAGCGGACAGGACGACACCCACATCGTCACCGGATAGCCGGCTTCGACTGCGCTCATGATCGGCGCGCTATCGGCGCCGGCGCAGGCCTTGCTCCAGGCCGCGGCAATGCGATCGCGGAACTGCTCCGGCGTCGTCTTGAGGCCGTGAAACACTTGCACCGTCACCATCTCGCTCCAGCCCTCGACGCTCTCCGCCTTGGGCACCATCTCGGTGATCTGCATGTTGCCCTGGCGCTTCTGGAAGCCGACCTTGTAGCCGTCCGGCAGCGACACCAGAAGATTCTCGCCCTCGAAGGCGATGGCCAGCGTCGTCGATGCGACGACAACGAGAATGGCGGCAAACAGACGATGCATGGCAGCTTCCAAAAACACCTGACGTCCATGTTAATGCGGGGACATGCGGCGCGACAGCGCCGCGTGGCAGTCGGAAGGCCGCTGCGCTCGCGCCGGCCGCTCATCCCCCATTGGCATGCCACTTGCAAAGTCGATGGCATGCGCGGATCGCGCGAACTGACAGTGATGGAGTCACGCCATGATTTCCTCGACCGGCACGGCCAACAGCAACTCGATCTACGCGCTCCTGGCGCAGCAAGGCGTCAACGGCGCGGCAAAAAATTCCGATGCGACCATCACGCCGGCAGATAATTCCACGGCGACGAGCGGGACAAATAGCGCCAACAAGGTCACGACCTACGACTTCACGCACATGACGCCGAACGACATGAAAGGCGTCGCTTCCAATCTCTACGCATCCGGCAAGATCAACAGCACGCAGCTCCTGCAGCTGCAGTTGATGGCCGTTCCCGTCGCCAAAGTGGGGCCGAACGGCACGCCCGTTCCGCTCAGCGACGCCGAACGCGCCAGCTTCATGAGCCAGCCCTTCGATTACCTGAAAGGCATTCAGGGCATCATCGATAACCTGAAAGAAACCGGTTACGCCTCCGATCCGAAGTCGGGCTATCAGAACTGGCAGAACACGCTGGCCGAGCTCAAGCAGATGCAAGGCACGACTTCGAGCGTCGATATCGCGGCGTGATGGCCGTTGCGCCGAGCGACGCGAATGACGGCAAGGCGGATGAGCGAAAGCCCGCCCCTCAGCCCTGCTTCGCCATATGCGTCGGCGGCGTGTCGGCCGGCAGTTCGAGCCAGGAATGGCGCGTCTGTTCCCACACCGCGATGCCCGGCGCGGGAAATGTGGGATCGGCGAAAGCGCCGACGGCGACGACGATGACGCCGGGAAAGGCATCGTTCTCCCAATAGACGGTCGAGCCGCAGACCGGACAGAAGTGGAAGGTGATGACGCTACCGCTCTCGGCGGTGCGCTGCCAGGTCGTGGCCTTGCCGCTAACCGTGACCTGCTCGGTCTTGAAGCGCGCCTGATTGCTGATCACGGCGCCGGTGCGGCGCTGGCACTCCAGGCAATGACACATCGACACCCGCGCCGGCTCGCCGTCGACGGTCAGATGAAGCTGGCCGCAACTACAGGAGGCGTGGCGTACGGTCATTTGGTAACTCCAGGGCAGAGACCTGATTGAAAGTCCCGGACAGGTATCGGATCATGGCACTCTAGGAGATGCCGCTCGACGGTTTCTTCTAAAGAATGCGACAATTATCTGACTGTATGAACACCTTACATTCTTAAGAGACCACACCATGGCGAAAAACCTCGACAGATTTAAAAGTGATTTGGACAAGCTGATCGATAAAAGTCACCAACTTGAATACGCTATGTTACATGAGATTGATCAAAAAGGCTTCGAAAAGCAGGCGCGAGAACAGCTTCCTGCTAACAAAGTCGATGATTTTCTGAAAGGCCTCCCAAACTTCAAGACCGCCTATCAAGCATGGTATTCCGAATCAATCAGCCTACTAAGGCAGATCCTTCCCGATCGGGTTAGTAATTTTATTGCCCTTTATGAGAAGCCAAAAAACAGAAAAGAAATCACGTACGAAAATTACACCGTACAGGATTACATGCAGGGCCTGACGGTTACATTGGGCGGCAGGACCGTAGTTGAATCGTCGGCAGCCCTGCCCTTGTATCGACAACAGCAAGCAATATTGGCGGCCACAAAATCCCGATTTGAGAGCTCGCTTTTCGACATTAGACAGATTGTGCAAGCCGACGTGCTAGATAGCGAAGTCGCCGCATCAAAAGAACTATTGAAAAACAAATTTTTCCGCGCAGCCGGCGCGCTCGCCGGAGTCGTACTAGAAAAGCACTTACGACAAGTTTGCAATGATCATGATATCAATATCACAAAGAAGCACCCGGCAATTAGCGATCTGAACGAACTTCTAAAAAACAATTCGGTTATCGACACGCCAACTTGGCGGCATATATCAATGCTGGCCGACATTAGAAACCTTTGCGTTCACAATAAAGAAAAAGAACCGAAGCCGGAGCAAGTTTCCGACCTGATCGATGGAACAGACAAAATACTAAAAACAATCTCTTAAAGCGAAACTCGCGGCTATTTTGCCTGCTGCCCCTTCAGCATCCCGGCAATGCTGAGGTCTTCGTCGATGTCCGGCCAGTGAATGCCCATCGGCATGATTTCGTAATTCTGGCGTGCGTCCGCCGACGCGCTCTTGAGGCGCGGATACCAATCAAGCGGCGTCACGATCTTGCGGCCGTCCGCCAACGTCACCACCAGTTCGGTCGCCGTGAACTCGACCGACCGGGCGCGCAGATCGCCGACGTTAATTTCCAAAGTGCTCATGAGCCAAAGTGCTCGTTCCAGGCGCGCAGCAGGGCTTCGCGATTCAGCTTCAGGTGACGGATGATATCGCCGATTTCATGCGCCGGATACCCGGCGTTCACGGCCACGGACAGGTCATGCAGCCAGAATTTGGCTTCGAAATGGCCAGACCGGACATGGATATGGGCCGGTTCGGCGCCTTCGTTGGAATAGAAAAAGGCGCGATACGGCCCCCAGCGCAAGACTGTTGGCATGCGGCCCCCCTCTCCCGGCGCTACGCGCCACCCTCTCCCCCAAGGGGAGAGGGGAAAGCGCGCGTTCTGTGGCAGCCAGAAACTACACCGGCAGATTATCGTGCTTCCGCCGCGGCATCTCCGCCGTCTTGTTCTTCAGCATCGCCAGCGCCCGGGCGATGCGCTTGCGCGTCGAGTGCGGCATGATCACGTCGTCGATATAGCCGCGCTCGGCGGCGACGAAGGGTGACAGGAAGCGGTCTTCGTATTGTTTGGTCTGCGCCGCGATCTGCTCGGGCGTGCCGCCGCGGAAGATGATCTCGACCGCGCCCTTGGCGCCCATCACCGCGATCTGCGCCGTCGGCCAGGCATAGTTCAAATCGCCGCCGACATGCTTCGACGCCATCACGTCATAGGCGCCGCCGAAGGCCTTGCGCGTGATGACGGTGACCAGCGGCACGGTGCACTGCGAGTAGGCGAACAACAATTTGGCGCCGTGCTTGATCAGGCCGCCATATTCCTGGTCGGTGCCGGGCAGGAAGCCGGGCACATCGACGAAGGTGACGATCGGGATGTTGAAGGCATCACAGAAGCGCACGAAGCGCGCCGCCTTGCGTGAGGCGTCACTGTCGAGCACGCCGGCCAGCACCATCGGCTGGTTGGCGACGAAGCCGACCGTCGAGCCCGCCACGCGGCCGAAGCCGATGACGATGTTCTTGGCATAGGCCGCCGACAGTTCGAAGAAGTCGCCCTCATCGACAACCTTCGTAATGAGCTCCTTGATGTCATAGGGCTTGTTCGGATTGTCCGGCACCAAGGTGTCGAGCGATTCATCGATGCTCTCGATGTCGTCGAAGGTCGGCCAGGCCGGCGGGCCGGCCTCGAAGTTCGACGGCAGGAAATCCATCAGCCGGCGCATTTGAAGAAGGCAGTCCACGTCGTTCTCGAACGAACCGTCGGCGACGCCGGACTTGGCGGTGTGCACGCTGGCGCCGCCGAGTTCTTCGGCGGTGACGACCTCGTTGGTCACGGTCTTTACGACGTCAGGCCCGGTGACGAACATGTAGGAGGTGTCGCGCACCATGAAGATGAAGTCGGTCATGGCCGGCGAATAGACGTCGCCGCCGGCGCACGGGCCCATGATCACCGAGATCTGCGGGATGACGCCGGAGGCCATGACGTTGCGCTTGAACACCTCGCCATAGCCGCCGAGCGCGGCGACGCCCTCCTGGATGCGCGCGCCGCCGGCGTCGAACACGCCGATGATCGGGCAGCGCGCCTTCATCGCCATGTCCTGCACCTTCATGATCTTCTGCGCATGCGCCTCGCTGAGGCTTCCTCCGAACACGGTGAAGTCCTTAGAGAACAGGTAGACGGTGCGGCCGTTGATGGTGCCCCAGCCGGTGACCACGCCGTCGCCGGGGATCTTGGTCTTCTCCATGCCGAAGTCGGCCGAGCGGTGCTCGACGAACATATCGATTTCCTCGAACGAGCCCTTGTCGAGCAGGAGTTCGATGCGCTCGCGGGCGGTCAGCTTGCCGCGCTTGTGCTGCGCCTCGATGCGCTTGTCGCCGCCGCCCAGGCGGGCCTCGGCGCGCCGCTCGTCGAGTTTGTCGAGGATGTCTTTCATGGTGGTCGTCTCGGCCCCTGCCCGGTTCTTGTCTCGGCCGCAGAATGTCACAGCCTTGGGTGCGCTGCAAAAGGGCTCTTCTTTCCCTCTCCCCATAGCCCGTCGAAGACGGGCGTGAACGCCCTTATGTGGGAGAGGGTGGCGAAGCCCGAAGGGCTGAGCCGGGTGAGGGGTCAACGCAGCGTCTAAATCCGCCCCCTCACCCGCCTTCGCGCGGCTTCGCTGCACTCAGGCACCCTCTCCCACATAGCTCGCCGGACGGCGAGCGTTCGTTCGCCTATGGGGAGAGGGGAAGAAAGGAAGCCTTCACATCCCCGCCAATCCCCCCTAGAAGCGCGCCCATGACCGAGCCGAAGACCTCCCCGCAGACCATCGCCCAGATCCTGCAACAGGGCCTGTTTCACCACCGCCAGGGCGAATTCCGCCCGGCGATGGAGCGGTATATGGAGGTGCTGCGGATCAATCCCGAGCACGCCGAGACGCTGTATTACTGCGCCGTGATCGCCTGCGCCGAGGGCCAGTTCAAGGAAGGCGTCGACGTCCTGCGCCGCGCCATCAAGTTCGGCCCGGCCACCGCCAAGATGTACAACGCGCTCGGCCAGGCGCTGGACCGCATGGGCGAGCCGCTCGAGGCCATCAAGGCGATCGACCAGGCCATCGCGCTCGACCCCAACCTCGCCGCCGCCCACGGCAACCGCGCCAATATCCTGGTCGATGCCGGGCTGCCGATGGAGGCTCTGAAGAGCTTCGACCGCGCGCTCGCGCTCGACCCGGCCTCGGCCGCCGACCTCATCAACCGCGGCGCGCTCTACGAGGCGCTCGGCCGTCCGGCCGACGCGCTCAAGGACTACGACAAGGCCATCGTCTGCGCGCCGGGCGAGCCGAGCATCTACATGAACCGCGGCCAGGTGCTGAAGGATCTCGGCCTCATCGAACTCGCCGAAGGCGCCGCCGAGAGCCGCCGCTTCGCCGAGGCCATCGCCTCCTACGACAAGGCGCTCAAATACGCGGCGCGCATGCACGAGGCCTATGCCGCGCGCGGCCAGATCAAGATGATGATTGGCGACTGGGCGGGCGGCTTTGCCGATTACGACCATCGCGGCCAGTTGGCGAAGCCGACCTACCAGGCCCTACCCGATCCGCGCTGGCACGGCGAGAAGCGCGACGGCGAGCGCATCGTGCTGATCACGGAACAAGGCCTCGGCGACGCCATCCAGTTCGCGCGGCTGGCGCCGTGGCTGGCTGCCCAAGGCCATGACGTGACGCTCTTGGTGCGGCCGGGCCTCAAGGCGCTGCTGTCGACCTTGAAGGGCGTCAGCATCGCGACCAGCGAGGACGAACTGCGCACCGGCGATAAGCCGATCCGCTGGGCGCCGCTGATGAGCGTGCCGGGCCTGATGAAGATCACGCCGGACACCATGCCGGGCGAGACGCCTTATCTTTCCGCCGAGCCGGCGCGGGTCGCGCAGTGGCGCGAGACGCTGGGGCCGAAGAAAGGTTTGCGCATCGGCATCAACTGGGCGCCGGGCCACGCCGACCGCACCATGACGTCGCGCCGCGATATCCCGCTCGCCGCCTTCAAGGCGATCGCCGACATTCCCGGCGTCGAATTGATCGCGCTGCAGAAAGGCGCGCCGCTCGGTGAGATCCGCGGCGTCGCGTTCCGCGACCAGATCCGCCAGGTCGACGCCGACAATGACGCCAAGGCGCCGCTGTTTCTCGACACCGCGGCGATCATTAAGAACCTCGATCTGGTGATCGGCTGCGACACCTCGATCGTACATCTCGCCGGCGCGCTGGCGGTGCCGGTGTTTACGGTGTTGCCGGTGATTTCGGACTGGCGCTGGATGACCTCGCGCGACGACACGCCGTGGTACGAAGCCATGCGCGTGTTTCGGCAGGACGCCAGTGGCGACTGGGCCAAGCTGATGACAAGGGTCGCGGCGTCGGCGGCGGAATTACGCAGCTAGGCGGCGTGTAATTCTCCCGTCCAACCGTCGGAATGGAACTTTCCCGGTTCCCGACCATTATCGCCGTGGTTCCTGCCCCAAATCGATAAGGATCGACGCCATGGCTCCTCCGACCACCCCGCGCCTGAGAACCCCGAGCGATCTTGGTGACAACGCCCGCAAGGACATTGCCGGCGCCCTCAATGCTCTGCTCGCCGACAGTTTCGCGCTCTATGTGAAGACCAAGAATTTCCACTGGCACGTCAGCGGCCCGCACTTCCGCGACTATCATCTGTTGCTCGACGAGCAGGCAGCCGAAATCTTCGCCACCACCGATGAGCTCGCCGAGCGCGTGCGCAAGATCGGCGGCAACACCATCCGCTCGATCGGCGACATCGCGAAGAAGAGCCGCATCGCCGACAACGACGCCGCCTACGTGTCGCCGGAAGACATGATCGCCGAACTGCGCGACGACACCCAGCGCGTGGTCACGGCGATGCGCGAGGCGCACGACCTGTGCGACGAGCATAACGACGTCGCCACCGCTAGCTTGCTGGAGAACTACATCGACGCCGCCGAAAAGCGCGTCTGGTTCCTCTACGAGATCGGCCGCAAGGGTTCGCCCGACGGGCATTGAACCTGCTTCCCTCTCCCCGCCCCGGCGGGGAGAGGTGAAAACCTACGCTTTCGCCGCCGCCATCTTCTTGTTGAACAACCACAGGAAGAAGGCGATGGCCAGCATCAGCACGCCGCCGAGCAGCACAGACAAAGGCGTCGCGCCAAGGCGCTCGAACCACTGCGTATAGAAGTAGATGGCGCCGAAGGCGGCGGCGATGTTGACGAGCCAGCGCCGGTTGACCGTCACCGCCCAGATCGCAGCGCCGATCAGCACTATGGCCCAGCCGATGCTGAAGACATAAGGCGGAATGACGATGCTGCGCATCATCTCGACCGTGTTGTGCTCCTTGAAGCCGCGCAGCAGGAACAACGGATCGCCCCACAGCGAGCCGACCCAGAAGCCAAAATTGACGAGCAGGATCGAGGTGCGCGCCACCATGATGGCGAGCCGCTCGTAATCCGCCTTGAGCCGCAGCGAGCCCCAATAGGCGACCAGCGCCAGCGCGGCGAAGAGAACGACGGTCAGCGTCGGCTCGAAGATGGCCAGCGAATAGGTCGCGTGCTCATAGCCGGTGCGCGCGCCGAGCGTCGCCGACAGCGCCATGACGGCGAGCGCTGCGAGCAGACTCGATCGCGCAGCAATCGACGCCAGCGCCAGCGCCGCGGTGACGATCAGCATCGACGCCACCGAACCTTCCGCCTGGCCGATGACGCCGCCGGCAAACATCAGCGCGCCGGTGACGAGACAGATCTGGCCGAACACCGCCCACTGCGCCACCTTGTTAAGCACCACCGCCAGGCCGAGCGCGAACACGACGAGACCGACAGCGATCACGGTCGGCGCCGACGGCAGCAGTGCCACCGCGCCGGCGGCGATGGAAATGACGCCGAAGCCAATGAGAATGTTGACCGCGAGCGAGCCGGTTTCGTGCGAGGCCAGTTCCTTGAGCCGCGCGGCCTCCTCGGCCGTCAGCTTGCCGTCTTCGACCAGCTTGGACAGATCGAGTGTGATTTTCATATTCGCCCCTCGTCAATCGTGGCACGCCGTGCCCGACGACGGCACGCCACCCCATCCAGCCGGCGGCCACAGCCTGTTGCCGGCGCCGCGCCTTGGCAGCCCGCCCGAACTTCACTACGCTCCCACGTCGGGAGAATGCCGCGTGACAGCCACTATCACACTTACGTGGCCGCGCCGAACGCGCGCGGCGGTTCGCAGGTAGCCATGCCAAGGGCGCCGAACGCCGTCGATTTCTGGCGCGGCTTCGCGCTGATCACCATCTTCATCGACCACATTCCGGGCCTGCTCTACTCCCGCTACACACTGATCAATTTCTCCATCGCCGATGCCGCCGACCTGTTCGTGTTCCTCGCCGGCTGGTCGATCCGCCTGATGGCGGACAGCGGCCGGCAGCACATGGCGACACGCGATATCATGATGCGGCTGTTCGCCCGCGCACTCGAACTCTATGCCGCACAGGTGCTGATCACCATGCTGGCCATCGCCGTGCTCGCCTTCACCGCGATCGAACTCGCCAATCCGCTGCTGCTGCAGTGGCACAACGCCGCCGCCATTTTCGACGACCCGGTGCCGACCCATATCGGGCTCGCGGTGCTGACGCATCAGCTCGGCTATTTCGACATCCTGCCGCTCTATGTCGTCTTGATGCTGATGGCGCCGTTCTTCGCCCTCATCGACCGCACCGCACCGGCCTGGACCCTGCCGGTGTCGCTCGCGCTCTACGTCGTGGTGCTGGCGTTCCGGCTGACGCTGCCGACCTGGCCGGTGGCCGGCACCTGGTTCTTCAATCCGCTCGCCTGGCAGGTTCTCCTGGTGTTGGGATTCACGATGGCCCGGCCTGACGACGGCATTGGAGCTCTCGCGCGTCGCCACATCCGCACGCTACGTATCGTTGCAGTGCCCATCGTCATCCTCGGCGTGCTGGTTGCGGTGTTCGACTGGTGGCCCGATCCGACCAACATGCCGGAGCCGAAGCTGTTCTTCATCGCCGACAAGACCTATGTGACGCCGATCCGGCTGATCCAGTTCTTGTCGCTGGTGGCCGTGTTCTCGCTGGCCTTTCCCACTATCCGCAAGGCAGCCGACCTGCCTTATATCGGCGCGGCGATCGGACGTCTGATCGGCATGCTGGCCATGCTCGGGCGCAATTCGCTGTACGTGTTCTGCGTCGGCTCGCTGCTCAGCCTCATGGGCCAGATCTTTCGCTTCTACTACCGGGGCTCTGTCACCATCGACACGGCCGTGGTCATCCTTGGTATCATCATCATGGCATTCACCGCATGGCTTGCCGAAATCAGAGAGCGCTGGCGCCCCGCCCCCGCGGCGGCGGCGTCGCGTCAGGCATAAGCGCGCTCATCGCCGCTGCACTCGTGGCTGGGGCATTCGCCACGCCGGCGCGCGCGCAGAACGCGGCCGCGCCGCCGTCACCGCTGTCGAAGAGCTGCGAAGGCGGCGCGGCGGCGATCGGCGCGGAATCGCCGCTGCCGAACCTCGCCGCCGATCTGGCGCAGCGCAAGACATTGCGCATACTCGCCATGGGCGCCGCACCCGGCCGCGTCGCCACGCGGCGCGGCGGCTATACCGACCTGATCGAGAATATTCTCGAAAGCGCCCTGAAGGGTGTCGATGTCGTCATGATCAATCGCGGCGTTTCCGGCGAACTGGCGGCGGGCGCCGTGGTCCGCATGAAGAACGAGGTCGCACTCGAAACGCCCGATCTCGTACTCTGGCAGGTCGGCACCAACGACGCGCTGGCTTATGTCGACCCGCAGGACTTCGCCGAGATCGTCACACGGCAGATCGTCTGGCTGAAGGCGCACAAGATCGATGTCGTTCTGGTCGGCCTGCAGTTCGCGCCGCAAATGCTTCGCGACGATCACTACAAGAAAATCCGCGACACCTTGCGCGAGGTCGCGGCCTCGGAAAATGTCATGGTCATTCGCTTCTTCGAGGCGATGCAGATCATCGAACAGGCGCAGAGCGGCGCGCCGCTGCCGGTCACCGACGAATTCGAGCGTAGCGAGGCCGGCTATAATTGCCTGGCGCAATACGTGGCGCGCGCCATCACGCTCGGTATCTTCGCCAAGCCCATGCTGAAACGGCCGCAGCCTTAAGCTTAGGCCGACGCGTCCCAGTACGGCTTCGGTCCGCCGAAGCGTCCGGCGAGGAAGTCGACGAAGGCGCGCACCTTGGGCGACAGATGCCGCGCCGTCGGATAGACCGCATTCAAAGTCAGGTCCTGCGCGATATAGGGGTCCAGTACGCTGACGAGCGTCCCGGCCCTGAGATCCTCGCCGACGATGAAGGTCGGGAGATGCACGAAGCCGTGGCCGCGCAACGCCGCGACGCGCAGCATGTCGCCATTATTGGCGCTCATGCGGCCCTTAACCTCGACCGGCCAAGCGGCGCCGGCAGAAGGCGTGCCGTCCGGATGGATGAAACGCCATTCCCGCGTAACGGTGATGTTGGTGTTGCTCAGGCAGTCGTGCGCCTTGAGGGCGTCGGGCGTCGCCGGCACGCCGCGCGCTTTGAGATAATCCGGACTGGCACAGAGCACGCGGCGGATGACGGCGAGCCGCCGCGCCACCAGGCTTGAATCGGTCAGGCTGCCGATGCGCACCGCGACGTCGACGCCCTCGTCGATCAGATCGACGAAACGGTCGGTCAGCGTGACGTCGAGTTCGATTTCCGGATAAAGCGCAAGGAAGTCGCCGAGCGCCGGGGCGAGATGCAGGAAGCCGAAGCTCATCGGCGCGTTGACGCGCAGCCGGCCGCGCGGCGCGGCCTGCAACTGGCTGACCGAGGCATCGGCGTCGGCAAGGTCGGCAAGGATGCGGCTGGCGCGCTCGTAATAGCCGCGGCCGGCTTCCGTCAGCGTCAGCGACCGCGTGGTGCGGTGGAACAGCCGGGCGCCGAGTTCGGCCTCCAGCGCCGCGACATGGCGGCTGACGGCCGATTTGGACGACCGCAGCCGCCGGGCGGCCTCGGAAAAAGACTGTGTTTCCGCGACCTTGGCGAAGGTATCGAGGGTGGCGAGCCGATCCATGATTGTCCCGTATTACGCAACAGTATTGTTCTTATAACACTGATTGTTGCATTTCGGAAGAAGCCCTAAATCTCGGCTCACGAACCGGGCCACTCCGGCCCCGGTCCCCGAATTCAGACCCTGGAGGCAACTATGACCACCGCGACCTATTCGAACGCTCCCTCGTCCGCCCGCCCGATCATCCCGGCGCTGGCGCCCCTGACCAACGCGCTGGCGCCGCTCGGTGAGCCCCTGGTGCGCGTCGCCGCCGGCCTCGCTCTGGTGCCGCATGGCGCGCAGAAGCTGTTCGGCGCTTTCGGCGGCTACGGCGTCGAGGCGACCGGGCAGTTCTTTGCCGCCAAGCTCGGCCTGCCCGCTTCGCTGGCGCTCATCGCCGGCCTGATCGAATTCGTCGGCGGCATTCTGCTGGCCGTCGGCTTCCTGACCCGCCCGGTGGCGGCTCTGGTGACCGGCCTGATGGCGGTCGCCGTGGTCGCGGTCCACATTCCGGCCGGCTACTTCTGGACCAATGGCGGCTACGAATACCCGCTGCTGTGGGGCATCGTCGCGCTGTCGTTTGTGCTGCGCGGCGGCGGCCGCTACTCGGTCGATGCGGCGATCGCCCGCGAGTTCTAAGCGCTGAGTAAACTTGAGAATGACAAAGGGCGGATGCGACGAGCATCCGCCCTATTTTTTAGCTTGCTGCGGCGCTCGGCGTCGCGCCGGCAACGTCACGCACCTTCATGAAACGGATCGTTCGCTGCGCCGCGCTTTGCGAAACGCGCAAGAACGAGGTCTTGGCTTCGGCCAGTTCTTCGTCGGTCAGCGCATGATGGCTGAAGCGCGTTCTTAGAATGGCCGCCACGGTCGGCCAACCCAGCTTGGCCGCCTTGCAGGCGACAATGAGACCTTCGGCGCTGACGCCCTGCATGAGCTTTTCGATGATCTGCGCCGACACTCCGCAGAACAATGCAAGGGTCGCGACCACTTCTTCGTGATGCCCGTTGCCGGCAAAACCAAGCAAGGCGGCTTCGGTCAATTGCCCCTGGCGATTGAGCTCGAACACCGTGCTATTTGCCACGGTGTAATCGCGCGGCTTCTCGGCTTCGCGCGCAATGTGGCTGGCGATCCCGTCCAGCGCCTCCTGAATGTCGGCGCGTCGTTCCGGCGGCGCGGCGGCGAGAAGTTTGGAGCGCACGATCGCGGTGGCCTGCGCCAACAAACGGCGCAGCAGATTGAGCGGAATATCGAGTCGTTTGCCGACCCATTCGGCGAGCGAGTCATCACCTTCCGAACGCTTGACGAGATCGGCAATGCCCTCCTCCGAGAAGCGCGCGCCACGGTTCTGCGCCAGCGCATGGGCCACCGCGACCTGCCCGCGCTCCAGCAGCACGTCGGTGAGATTCGCCGAAAGCGCGGTCCGGTGAGAGATGGCGAGCAGATGGTCCTGGCCACGCGATCTGGCGACGTCGATCAGATCGGCGTCGTCGAGGCGCGGCGAATGAGTCAGTACCGGTCCGGCGACCGCGATTTCGTCATGGCGGGCCAGATTGCGGACCATCTCCAGTGGCGCATTCTCTATATGCGCCATCTGGCCACCGAGGCGGACCAATGCTCTGGTCTCGACGCGGTTGATCAGGTGCACCAGAACGTCGTCGAAGACGCGAACCTGCTCGTCATTGAGTCGATCGGCTTGGCCAAGAAACAGATCGGTGACACGTCGCAGAGTTTCGGTCCGTCGTTCCGGCGTCCCGGTCGTCAAGGCGTCCTCAAGGTCTCCGAGAAGCGAGTTGGCCAATAAGGGCATATTGAACTCCAACTTCCAGCACGCGCCCGTGCCGCACCGCACCGCGCCGCCCCGCCATCGCCCCCCATCGCGACCACGTCGACCTCGACGCGAAAAGCCGTGTATCACCCGTCATCTTAAAAGCGGTTTAATTACACCACTAAATTGGATTGTGTTTGGACGGAGCTGTCTATAACGACCGGTCCGCGAAATATGAGATGAGCTGAAACTTCCTGCGGCAAAATCGCCAAGCCGACACGACAAATTGGATTGCTCAATAAGCGATATTTGTAAAATCAATAACGTTCGTACGGTATCCGAGGCCCGCAGCGAAACAAGCCACTACGGCGCGAGGCGCAACACGCTCGCCGCGGCTTCGTATTCGGCAAAGCGCGCGGCGCGGCGTTCAACCGCCATCGCATCATGGCCCCATTGCGACGCCTGCCAATCCTCGTCGACATGCGCGGCGGCCCATAATTTGTCAGCCTCGAAGGCACCAGCGTTAAGCGCCAGCGCGATGAGCGCCGAACCGGTGATGCTGGTGATCGATGCGGCTGCGCCCAGCCGCCACGGTTCGCTCGGGATCGCCGCGCGCGCGACAGCGATGGCTCCGGTCGGCTGCTCGGCAAACATGATGCCCTCGACCAATACGAAACGCGCGCCGAGCTCATCGCGCGCCCAGTCGAGCACCGGATTCCACAACTCGTTCTGCTGCGCGATCAGGCCTTGCGGCTCGTCGGCGCGATAGCAGAGCAGATCGGAGCCGAGATATCTGGCAATCTCGTCGATCACTGGTTGCGGTTCGCCGGCGATGCCGTCGATCACGACATTGGCGAGCCGGGTCAGCGGCATGCGCGCCGGATCGATCTCACTCGCCTGCGCCTCCCATTCGTGCGCCAGCGCATCGGCTAGCGCCGCCGACGGCGCGACCAGCGTACGCCGCGCCGGCGTCTTCACCGGTTTGCCGTCAAGCAACAACGGGTGGCCCTCGTCTGTCGCCTCGCCGCGGCTGGCTTGCCGATAGAAGCGCTTGCGCAGCGACACCTTCGCGCCCTGCCGCGCCGACAGCATCGGATCCTTCGGCTGGTTCTCGAAAATGTCCTCGAGCAGATCACGCATGACTGGTACTCGTCTTGGCGACAGGCACCGATAAGAGAGCTGCGTCCGGCCACAATGCGGTCAGCGCCGGATCGAGCGCGGCGAAATCGTCGACCACGTGATGCGCACCGGCCTCGTGCAGGTCGGCGACCGGGTGATAGCCCCAGGCGACACCAATGGCATGGGCGCCGGCGGCGCGCGCCATCGACATGTCGAACACGGTGTCGCCGACGACCACGGTGTCTTCGGGCGCGATGCCGGTCTCGCTCATCGCCGTCAGCACCATGCCGGGGTGCGGCTTTGACGGCGACGTATCGGCGGTCTGGATGGTGAAGAACACATTCTCCAGACCGTGCTGCTCGATCATCGCCGCAACGCCGCGACGCGACTTGCCGGTGGCGACGCCGAGCACAACGTCGTCGCGCTGGCGCAAGGCGTCGATCGCCGCGCGGGCGCCGGGATACAGCGCCGGGGTCCACTCACCGGCGGCGCGCATGACCGAGAAGGCTTCCTTGTAGGCCGCGACCAGCGCGTCGATCGGGTGATCCTGCCCGGCCGAGAGTTTCCCGATGGCGTGCGGCAGCGACAGACCGATGATGGCCCGCACCGCTTCCGGCGGCGGACCAGCGAGGCCGTGCGCCGCATAGGCATGCGTCATGGCGGCGACGATAATGTGCTGGCTATCGACCAGCGTTCCATCGACATCGAACAGGATCAGCTTCATCGTCGGTCTAACAAGATTGTGAGATCGGGCGCCATATTTGTGCAACGCAACGGAAGGCTCCCCTTAACCCAGCCAGGCCAAGAAAAACAGCGCTCTCGCACTGCATAAATAGGCATTTGCCACGGCAAATACAGGGCTGATCCCCTGCCGGTCGGCCGTTTCGCAGCGAAACGCCCGCCATGCTTTACGTTGCCCCCAGACACCGCGCCGGAACCCGTAGCCTAAATTTATTCTAAGTCATATGATGACTTTACGGAGTCGGTCCCGGCCACTGGCCAAGCTAACGAGACCGGCCCGGGGGAGACGGCCGCAGCGAGCGGCTGCGCGTGGGTGCGGCGCCAGGGTGACGTCGCGTGAAGCGCGTATCGAGGACGCAATGAAGAGCACGGACATTTCCGATCCGCAGTACTTCCACAAGGTCGTGGATTGCCAGTATGCCTGCCCGGCGCACACGCCCGTTCCCGAATACATCCGGTTGATCGCACACGGGCGTTATTCCGACGCCTACATGATCAATTGGCAGTCGAACGTATTTCCCGGCGTGCTCGGGCGCACCTGCGACCGCCCTTGCGAACCGGCCTGCCGGCGCGGCCGCGTCGAGAACGATCCGGTCGCGATCTGCCGCTTGAAGCGCGTCGCCGCCGACTTCAAGGACGACATCACGGCGCGGCTGCCGAAGCCCGCGCAGAGAAAGAACGGCAAACGCATCGCGCTGGTCGGCGGCGGCCCCGCGTCGCTCACCGTGGCGCGCGACCTTGCCCCGCTTGGCTATGAATGCGTGGTGTTCGACGGCGATCCCAAAGCCGGCGGCATGATCCGCACACAGATCCCGAAATTCCGCCTGCCCGACAGCGTCATCGACGAAGAGACCGGTTATATCCTGGGTCTCGGCGTCGAGTTCCGCGGCGGCACCACCATCTCGTCGATGAAGACGCTGCTGGCAGAAAGCTGGGACGCCATCTTCGTCGGCACCGGCGCGCCGCGCGGCCGCGATCTCGACATTACCGGTCGCAAGGAAGCCGCCGCCAACGTCCATATCGGCATCGACTGGCTGTCGTCGGTGTCGTTCGGGCACATCAGCAAGATCGGCAAGCGCGTGATCGTGCTCGGCGGCGGCAACACGGCGATGGACTGCTGCCGCTCGGCGCGCCGCCTCGGCGGCGAGGACGTGCAGGTCGTCGTGCGCTCCGGCTTCGAGGAGATGAAGGCGTCGCCCTGGGAAAAGGAAGACGCCATGCACGAGGGCATCCCGATCCACAATTACCTCGTGCCGAAGAGCTTCACGCACGACAACGGCAAGCTGACCGGCATCACCTTCGAGAAGGTGAAGGCCGAGTACGATGCCAAGGGCCGCCGCAAGCTGGTGCATGCCGGCGAACCGGACCAGCATTTCCTGTGCGATGACGTGCTGGTCGCGGTCGGCCAGGAAAATGCGTTCCCCTGGATCGAACGCGACGTCGGCATCGAATTCGGCGACTGGGACATGCCGAAGGTCGACGAGAAGACCTTCCGTTCGACGCACCCCAAGGTGTTCTTCGGCGGCGACGCCGCCTTCGGGCCGAAGAACATCATCTGGGCGGTGGCGCATGGCCACGAGGCCGCGGTGTCGATCGACAAGATGCTCAACGGCGAGGACATCGCCGACCGGCCCCTACCCGCCGTCGAGGTGGTCAGCCAGAAGATGGGCATCCATGAATGGTCCTATGACAACGCCATCGAGAACGACCACCGCTACAAGGTGCCGCTGCGCGACAAGGTGATCGCGCTCAAGGACATCAAGGCCGAGGTCGAGCTCGGCTTCGACGTCAATCTGGCGCTGAAGGAAGCCGGCCGCTGCCTGAACTGTGACGTGCAGACGGTATTTTCGGCCCAGCTCTGCATCGAGTGCGATGCCTGCGTCGATATCTGCCCGATGGACTGCATCACCTTCACGCCGAACGCCGACGAGAAGGAACTGCGCCAGCACCTCAAGGCGCCGGCGCTCAACCTCACGCAGGATCTCTACGTCCAGGACGGGCTCAAGACAGGCCGCGTCATGGTCAAGGATGAAGACGTCTGCCTGCACTGCGGCCTGTGCGCCGAGCGGTGTCCGACCGGCGCCTGGGATATGCAGAAGTATTTGCTGGAAATGACTCACGCAGGATCGTCATGCCGACCGCCGCGCCGCTCAGCCGCATAAACGACTTCGTCGTCCGCTTCGCCAACGTCAACGGCTCGGGATCGGCCAGCGCCAACGAGATGTTCGCACGCGCCATCATGCGCATGGGCATTCCCGTGGCGCCGCGCAACATCTTCCCCTCGAACATTCAGGGCTTGCCGACCTGGTACGAAGTCCGCGTATCCGAGGACGGCCATCTCGGCGCCCGCGGCGGCACCGATTTGATGGTGGCGATGAACCCGCAGACCTTCGACAAGGACATCGCCACGATCGAACCCGGCGGCTACCTGCTCTACGATTCCACCAAGCCCTACCCCGCCTCGAAATTCCGCGACGACATCACCGTCATCGGCGTGCCGCTGACCGCGATCTGCAATCGCGAATACACCGACCCGCGGCAGCGCCAGCTATTCAAGAACATCATCTATATCGGCGTGCTGACCGCGCTGATCGACATGGACGTCGCTGTCGTCGAGACGCTGATCGCCGAGCAGTACAAGGGGAAGGACAAGCTGATCGCGCCGAACGTCAAGGCGCTGCATATCGGCCGCGACTACGCCATCCTCAACCTGGCGCATCCGATCGGGTTGAAGCTGCACCAGGCAGACAAGGTCGGCGACAAGATCTTCGTCGAGGGCAATTCTGCAGCGGCGCTAGGCGCGGTCTATGGCGGCGCCACGGTGTGCGCCTGGTATCCGATCACGCCGTCGTCGTCACTGGCCGATGCCTTCACCAAGCACTGCGCCAAACTGCGCGTCGATCCGGTCACGAAGAAAGCCAAATACGCCATCGTCCAGGCCGAGGACGAACTCGCCTCCATCGGTATGGTGATTGGCGCGGCGTGGAACGGCGCCCGCTCATTCACCGCGACCTCCGGTCCCGGCATCTCGCTGATGCAGGAGTTCATCGGGCTCGCCTACTTCGCCGAGATTCCGGCGGTTATCTTCAACGTGCAGCGCGCCGGGCCGTCAACCGGCATGCCAACGCGCACGCAGCAATGCGATCTCATCTCCTGCGCCTATGCCTCGCATGGCGACACCAAGCACATCATGGTGTTTCCCGAGAACCCGGCGGAAGCCTTCGAGATGGGCGCTCAGGCCTTCGACCTCGCCGACCGCTTGCAGACACCGGTTTTCGTCATGCTCGATCTCGAGATCGGTATGAACCACCACCTGACCCGGCCCTTCACCTGGGACGACACCAAGGTCTATGACCGCGGCAAGGTGATGACCTACGAGGATCTGGAAGCCGGCAAGGACTTCGGCCGTTATCTCGACGTCGACGGCGATGGCATCCCCTATCGCACCTATCCCGGCACGCATCCGACCAAGGGATCGTTCTTCACCCGCGGTACCTCGCGCGACCGCTACGCCAAATACACCGAGGAAGGCGCGCCTTACGTCGACAACATGCAGCGCCTGCTGCGCAAGTTCGAGACGGCCAAGGACATCGTGCCAAAGCCGCTGATCGCCAACGCGGCCAAGCCGACCAAATATGGCGTTCTCTATTTCGGTTCGACCGCGCCGGCGATGGACGAAGCCATCCACATGATCGAGGGCCGCGGCCACACCATCGACCGCATGCGGCTGCGCGGCTTCCCGTTCCACTCCTCGGTCAATTCCTTCGTCGCCGACCACGATTTCATCTTCGTCGTCGAGCAGAACCGCGATGCGCAGATGCGCTCGCTGATCGTCAACGAATGCGGCATCGACCCGGTGCGGCTGGTGCCGATCCTGCATTTCGACGGCACGCCTATCACCGCCCGCTTCATCGCCAAGGCGATCGGCGACCACCTCGACCAGATGACGATGAAGCCCGCAAAGGTGGCCTCATGACCTATCTCGCCAAACCGAAATTCCACCATCCGGGCCTGCCGAAGAACGAGCTCGGCTATACGCACCGCGATTACGAAGGCACGGTGTCGACTTTGTGCGCCGGCTGCGGGCATGACTCGATCACCGGCGCCATCATCCAGGCCTGTTTCGAACTCGCCATCGAGCCGCACCGCGTCGCCAAGATCTCCGGCATCGGCTGCTCGTCGAAGACGCCGACCTATTTTCTCGGCAATTCGCACGGCTTCAATTCGGTGCACGGCCGCATGCCGTCGGTGCTGACCGGCGCCAATCTCGCCAACCGCGACCTGATCTATCTCGGCGTTTCCGGCGACGGAGATTCAGCATCGATCGGGCTCGGCCAGTTCGCGCATTGTCTGCGGCGCGGCGTCAACATGACCTATATCGTCGAGAACAACGGCGTCTACGGCCTCACCAAGGGCCAGTTCTCGGCCACCGCCGACCGCGGCTCGAAGTCGAAGCGCGGCGTCACCAACACCGACAACTCGATCGACATGGTGGCGATGGCGCTGCAGTTAGGGGCCACCTTCGTCGCCCGCTCATTCTCCGGTGATAAGGAGCAGCTCGTACCGATTATCAAGGCGGCCATCGCGCATCAGGGCGCGGCCTTCATCGACGTGATCTCGCCATGCGTCGCCTTCAACAACCATCTCGGCTCGACCAAGAGCTTCGATTTCGTCCGCGAGCACAACGAGGCGGTCAACCGGCTCGATTTCATCTCGACGCGAATGCCGATCGGCCTGCAACAGGAGCCCGGCACGGTCGAGATCGTGGAGCAGCACGACGGCTCGAAGCTGGCGCTGCGCAAGCTCGACGCCGACTACGAGGTGCACGACCGCGCCGCCGCGCTCGGCTTCCTGCAGCATCACGCCGCCAAGGGCCAGATCGTCACCGGCCTCCTGTTTGTCGAGAAGGAAGCGCAGGATCTGCACGCCCATCTCGGCACCGTCGAAGCGCCGCTGAATAAGCTCGAGGTGAAGGAACTGTGCCCGGGCTCCGCGGTGCTCGATCAGATCAACGCCGGATTGCGTTGATACGACAACTCTCCTCTGTTATGGCCGGGCTTGTTTTCGGCACCTTATCTGCCTCATGGTGAGGAGCGCTCCGTAGGAGCGCGCCTCGAACCACCGGAAGTCGGCTAAGCCGACTTCCTAATATCAAATGCCGATATCGGGCAGGCCCATCCTTCGAGACGGCCACTTCGCGGCCTCCTCAGGATGAGGCGGAAGAAGGACTCCCCATGCAACATCGTCCCCTCGGCCGATCCGGCCTTGCCATCGCGCCGCTGATGCTCGGCGGCAATGTGTTCGGCTGGAGCGCCGACGAGGCGACCTCGTTCCGCCTGCTCGATGCCTTCGTCGATGCCGGCTTCAACGCCATCGACACCGCCGACAGCTATTCGCGCTGGGTGCCGGGCCATAGCGGCGGCGAATCCGAGACCGTGATCGGCCGTTGGCTGAAGACATCCGGCAAGCGCGGCAAGGTCGTCATCGCCACCAAGGTTGGCTCCGATATGGGACAGGGCAAATGCCTGAAGAAGGACTACATCCTCAAATCCGCCGACGCTTCGCTGAAGCGGCTCGGCATCGAGACCATCGATCTCTATCAGAGCCATTTCGACGACGAGACGACGCCGGTCGAGGAAACGCTGGAGGCCTATGGCCAGCTCATCAAGGCCGGCAAGGTCCGCGCCATCGGCGCCTCGAACCTGTCGCCGGCGCGGCTCACCGCCTCGTTCGACGCCAGCCGCAAGCACGGCGTGCCGCGCTACGAAAGCCTCCAGCCGAAATACAATCTGCACGACCGCGGCGTCTACGAACGCGATTACGCGCCGATCGTTGCGGCGGAAAAGATCGGCGTCATTCCCTATTACGGGCTGGCGGCCGGCTTCCTCACCGGCAAGTATCGCTCAAAAGACGATGCCGAGAAGAGCAAGACGCGCGGCGGCACGGTGAAGAACTATTTCGACGCCCGCGGCGCCGCCATCCTCATGGCGCTCGCCAACGTCGCTCGAGCGAAATCGGCGACGTCCGCCCAGGTCGCGCTCGCCTGGCTGATGGGGCGGCCGACGATCACGGCGCCGATCGCTTCGGCGACCAAGCTCGAACAGCTCACCGACATCCTCGGCGCTGCCAAGCTCAACCTGTCGAAGAACGAGATCGCCACGCTCGACGCGGCAAGCGCTTCCGCGTGATCGACATGTGACGATTTAAGCCGCGCGGGCGATGGCCGGTCGGGGCTCCAGTTGTCCGACCTTGATCTGATTACGGCCGGCCGCCTTGGCGGCGTAGAGCAGCTTGTCGGCGAAGGCGACGAGGTTTTCCGGCACGCCCGAGAATTGCCGGGCCGTCGCCACGCCGATGCTCAGAGTGAGCCGCGGCCCCGCCGGCGAACGCGGGTGATCGATTGAGGCGTCCTTGAGCGCCGTGGCGATCTTGGTGGCGAGCGCCAGCGCACCGGCCGATCCGATCTCCGGCAACAGACATACGAACTCCTCGCCGCCGTAGCGGGCGACGAGATCACCGGGGGGACCGACCACGGCGGTCAGCAATCGTGCGACTTGCCGCAGACAGGCATCGCCCTGCGGATGGCCGCACTGATCGTTGTAGGCCTTGAAGTGGTCGACATCGATCATCAGCAACGACAGCGGCACGCCGCCGCGCTGGCAACGACGCCATTCGTCGGCCAGCGTCTCGTCGAAGCGGCGCCGGTTGGCAATGCCGGTCATGGCATCGGTCGACAGGAGCTTATGCAGGACAATCCTCTGCGCGAATTCGGAGCGCTGGCTGCGGTGCAGCGTGTTGGCGGCTGTGAGACCGAGCGCGTTGGCCAGCAGCATCCACAGAATGCCGCGATAGATTTCGACGCCCGGTACCGCCGTCTGCGCCAGTAGTCCCCACCACACCGGCGCCACGATCGAGAACAGACTGGCCAGTACCACCGCCAGGACAAACCGCACCGGCAGGTAGAGATAAATGATGAAGATGATCGTGACCATCAGCGGCAGCCACATCGCCAGCGTCCCGGGCTGCAGCGTCAGCAGCATGAGGCGAATCATGATCCCGCAGGTGCAGACGCAGAGCACCGTGATCTCGAGTTTCTCTGGCGTGCGCATGCGATAGAAGATCGCCATCGAAATCAGCGGCATGATGGCGGAGACCAGTGGCGGATAGAGAGCCTCGGTCGGGTCGCCCTGCATAACAAGCGCGTAGAGCCGGCCGAGGAAGATCAGCGCGCCGGTGGCCGAGGCCAGCGACATGACGATGAACAGCCGTCTGCGATCATCGGCAAAGCGTTGCAGGCGAAAGGCGCGTTCGTGGTCGGGATCGGCCAGCCGCGCGGTCCAGCGGGTCACGGCGACGGGTCGCGGCGCCGCCATCGCGGCGGCGATATCGTCGATCGTGCGGCTTGCTGCTGCGTCCATGAATCCCCAGCCGGTCCCTCCGCACGGTATAGGAGTGAGCCGTTGACAAAGTCCTAGCGGCGTTCGGCGGCGGCGAGCCCTTGAAGGTACTCTATTCCTTACGCCAAGGCTTTTCGGCGACGGCTTTCTCGACCGCCTCGATCATGCCCGGCGGCGGACCCTGTTTATCCAGGGTCAGCGTGGCCCCGGTTTCCAACAGCGATTTCAGATTGGACAGCACCGCCGGCCAGCCCGAACGGCCGCCGGCCAGAATGGCGTCCGGCACGTCCCAGGAATGGGCCTCGGTCATGGTCAGGCGCACCGCCTCGCCGGCCGGCTCGATATCGTAGGTAACGATACATTCCGGCATCTGGTCGAAGGGCGGCATACCCTCGATCAGCCAGGTACAGGACAGGCGGCGTGGCGGCGACCAGTCGAGCACTTCGCCGCGGCCGTGGACGCGGCCGTCGGGATAGAGAATGCGAAAGGCGCCGCCGGTGCGCGGCTCTACCGAGACGGCGAAGCCGAAGAAATAACGCTTCGAAAATGCTGGATCGACCAGCGCCTGCCACACCTTCTCCGGCGTGGCGGCAATGTAGATGACGTAAACTGTCTTGGGCTTGAACCGGGCAACATCCACCATGATTCAGACCTCCGCCGCGGCGCGCTTCTGGGCTTCGTCGTTCCAGGACGACTTGAGTCCCCTGCCGGTCTCCAGATAGCTCTTCAGCGAAGACAGCACCGCCGGCCAGCCAGCCGAGATCATCTCGAACATCCTGGAGCCCTCGTCGAATTCGTCGTGCATAACGGTGAGCTTGGTCTGGCCTTTGAACGGCTCGAGCGTGAACGTGACCCGCGACGGCCGCTCGTCCAACAGATCCCTGTAAAGCGGCTTCCAGCCATAGACGAGCCTCTTCGGCGGATCGCTTTCGATGATCGGATCGTCATGGGCGAGCTTTCCGGCGGAATTGTGCGCCGTCATGCGCCCACCCTTGCCGCCATCGGCCTGAACGCGATAGCCGAACCAGTATTGCTCGCTCAGCTCGGGCTTGGTCAGCGCCTCCCAGACTTTCTCCGGGCTGGCGGCGATATAGGTGACATAGACGAAGGTCGGCATTGGGTTTGCTGATCGGCTCATGACTAAACCTTTCATGCAAACGCGATGTCGCCGGTCTCAAGCAGAGACTTGAGATTGGCGACGACTTTCGGCCAGCCGCCGGATACGGCGTCGATCATCGGCGCGCCCGTGTCCGCATTGGCTTCGTGGGTGATCGTCAGCTTCACCGCCCTACCGCCGAAGTCCGGGTAATAGTCGGCCAGTTCGATCTCCATCGTGCAGCGCGTGAAACCGGCGGCTTTGAGCTCCGGCTTGAACTCGTTGCGCCAATGAATGACGAGCCGTTTTGGCGGAATGGCTTCGAGAATTTCTCCGGTGTCGGCCGTGCGGCCATCCTTGAATTTGAGCGCCCAGGACGAACCGGTCTCGAATTCGCATTCGACCGTCATGCCGAACCAGAATCGCTCGACGGTCTTCGGATCGGTCAGCGCCGCCCACAATCGATCGGGCGTGGTGCGGATATAGGTGACGTAGACAAATGTCGGTTTACTCATCCGAACTCTCCAACGCCTTCTTGAGGTCACTCAACGCGTCGAGCCGCGTTCGCTCGAATTTGCCGATCCAGCGCTCGGCGATCTCGTGGATCGGCACCGGATTGAGATAATGCAGCTTCTCGCGGCCGCGCTTGACGGTCGCGATCAGGTTCGCCTCCTCCAGTATGGCGAGATGTTTGCTCACCGCCTGGCGGCTCATGCCGGACAGGCCGGCGCAGAGCTGGTTCAAGGTCTGGCCGTTATCGGCACGCAGCCGGTCGAGCAGATCCCGTCGGCTCGCATCCGCTAGCGCTTTGAACACCAGATCCATGACGACAATATGCAACCTTTTGGTTGCCTGTCAAGGCACGCAGTGGGGTTCCCCGCCCGGAACTCGAGGCTCCCCCGCCGCGTTGTCCGACGTCCTCCAACCCAGGTCGATCATGGCGAAGCGGAAGAGCCCGGCTGCGAAGACCAGCCGTGGCATCAGCGACAGCGAAGTCCACGACATCGAAGAACTGTCGGCACCACGCACGCCGGTGATCTACGAGGTGGTACGCCGCCTCGGCGACGAAGAGATGCGGCGGCCGGCCTCGTCGCTGTGGTGGTCGGGCGTCGCCGCCGGGCTGTCGATCAGCTTCTCGGTGCTGGCCGAGGCCATCCTGCTGACCCGCCTGCCCGACGCCCCCTGGCGACCGCTGGTCGCCGACCTCGGCTATAGCGTCGGCTTCCTCATGGTGATCATGGCGCGCCAGCAACTGTTCACCGAAAGTACGATTACGGTGGTGCTCCCGGTGCTCAAGGATCTGTCGCCGGCAATGTTGTGGCGCATGGGCCGGCTGTGGGCGATCGTGCTCGCGGCCAATCTCGTCGGCACCTTGTTCGCGGCGCTGTTCTGCAGCTTCACGCCGGTGCTTACGCCCGAACTCTATGGCGGCATGATCGCTGTCAGCCGCAGCCTGCTCGACATCGACGTGCCGCGCATGTTCTTCGCCGGCATCGCCTCGGGCTTTCTGATCGCCGCAATGGTGTGGATGATCCCGAGCGCGGAAAGCGCCAAGTTCATCGTCATCACGCTGATGACCTATCTCATCGCCGCCGGCGGATTCACCCACGTCATCGCCGGGTCGTTCGAAGCCTATCTGCTGGTCGTCGCCGGCGACTGGATATGGTGGCAGGCCATTGTCCAATTCCTGATGCCGGTGCTGGCCGGCAATGTGGTCGGCGGCACGGCGCTGTTCGCGGTGCTGTCTTACGCGCAGGTCAAGGACGAGATTTAGTGTTTACTGCGTCACGCAGGAGCCGAGATAGGCCGACGGATTTCCGGCCTGCGCGCCGTAGGTGCCGAGCTGGTTGGCGCAGCGCACCGCGCGGTCCTGACCGGTTTCGCTGCCGTTCGGGCCGGACGGCGACAGCGTCGGCATATTCGGCAGCACGCGGCCGGTTTCAGGAACCGCGATCGCCGGCGGAACACCGCCGCGCGGCGCCGGCGGCACGACGGCCGGCGGCGTCGGGTGAAGCCGTGAACTACGCGGCGACTGGTATTTCGGCGGCAGCCAGGGCTCCGGCCGCGGCTGCGCCTTGTGGCGCGGCGTCGCACCTGGTTCGGGCTTCAGGATGTTGTATGGATTGTCGATGGTCTGCGCGCGCGCCGCCAGCGGCAATGCGGCAAGCAGCGCGGACAACAGCAAAACCGTGGCGATCGTCTGGCGTCGCATAACGGATACTTAAGCACGCGCGGGCCTCCACGGAAGGTGCCTCACCGTGTCGTGTCAGTCCTCGTCCGGCGCATCGACGATCGGATCGAACCGTTCGGCGTCGAGGCCGAGCAGATTCCACGATTGCTGCATGTGCGGGGGCAATGGCGCCGAGACGTCGATGGTGCCGCCGCGCGGATGCGGCACGACGATGCGCCGCGCCAAGAGATGCAGCTTGTTCTGGATGCCGCCGGGCAATTCCCAATTCTCGATATTGAAGTATTTCGGATCACCGACGATGGGGTGCCCGATATGCGCCATATGGGCGCGGAGCTGATGCGTGCGGCCGGTCACCGGCTTCAGCGAAATCCAGGCGAGCTTCTGCGCCGAGGTCTCGACCACCGCGTAATAGGTCACCGCGTGCACGGCATCCTTCTCGCCGTGCTTGGCGACGCGCATGAAGGAATCCTCCTCCATCTCCTGCTTGGCGAGATAGGTCGAGATGCGGCCCTGCTTAGGCTTCGGCACGCCGGCGACCAGCGCCCAGTAGATCTTGCGCGCCGAACGGGTGCGGAAGGTCTTGGCGAGCGCCGCGGCGGCAAAGCGCGTCTTGGCGATCAGCAGGCAGCCGGCGGTGTCCTTGTCGAGGCGGTGCACCAGCCGCGGCTTTTGCGCGTCCCTTCCAGGCCCGCGCAGCGCTTCGAGCAGACCGTCGACATGGCGCGTCGTACCGGAGCCGCCCTGCACTGCGAGCCCCATCGGCTTGTTGAGGATGAGCACATCGTCGTCCTCCGCCAAGGTGATCGAGTGCAGGTAGTCACGATCCTTGAGCACCTGCGGTGAATCCTCGCGCACCCGCGGCGCGGCGAGTTGCAGCGGTGGAATGCGGACTTGCTGGCCGGCCTCGAGGCGGGATTTTGTTTCGATGCGCTTGCCGTTCACCCGCACCTCGCCCTTGCGGACGATGCGCTGTATGTGACTGAACGACAACCCGGGAAAGCGCGCCTCGAAGAAGCGATCGACGCGCATGCCGTTCTCGTCGGGCGTGACCGTGACGGTCTGCACCTTGGTGGCGGCGAGCAAAGCCGGCGAGATTGCCTCCTTCTCAGACCTTTCCGCCTGGTCGAGGATAGGAGAATAACGATTCGGCTCAACGTGACGAGACGCCCCCTCACCCCAACCCTCTCCCCGCGCGCGGGAAGAGGGAGCGCGCTTCGCTCCGCTGCTGCGCGGCGTGCGAACCTCGGGGTGGCGGGCCGAGTGCTGCTCATCGCGCTTACCGTATTTCGCGCGCGGACGCCCGCTGCGCTCACCGCCAAACTTGCCGCGCGGCCCGCGCTCGTCATCCACGAACCGCGCATTCTCGTTGCGGCCGCCGAAGCGATCCTTGCGTCCGCCGCGGCCTTGTGGCGGACGGCCGCCTTTGCGCGGGCCCGCCGTCTGCTTGCCGCCACCCGGCTGTCGGGGACCGCCTTTACCGCCGCGTTTCATGGCGTTCTCTCCGCAAGGCGGGCCAGCTTGTCATCGAGCCCGGTGAGGCCATCGAGCCTCAGTTTCAACAGATCGGTGAGCGCATCGCGCAACTCGCGCGCGCTCGCCAACGTGGTCTTCTCGGTCTTGCCGCCCAGCGTGTGCACCGAAAGCTGGTTGTCGCGCAATCCATAGCGCCGGCCCCGGTCGGCGCGCGCGCCGAGGATGCCGTTGACGAACAGCGAATTCGGATGCGCCGAGGTGTACCAGTTGCCGAGTTCGAAATCCGCCGGATACGTCTCGGTGAAATCGAAGGCATACGTAGCCAGCCACTGCCCGCCGACCAGTGCTTCCTGGGCGACGATGCCATTATCCTCATCGACCAGGCGGAACTCCTCGTGCGGCGTCGCCTGCGCCTCGCGCGCCTCGAGTTTGAGCGGCCCGGTCAGCGTGTTCCCGCCGAAGCCGACATCGGCCAGATAGCGCTCGCCCTCGGCCTCGACGATCAGCAGACAATGCGTCCGCGGCATGCGCACCTCCGGCGCTATGCCCCAGCGCACGCGCCCGGTCGCTTCCTTAACTGCGTAGCCGAGCGCGCGCAGCACCGCCGCGAGCAGCGTATTATGTTCGAAGCAATAGCCACCACGGCCACTCTGAACCAATTTGTCCTGGAGCGAAGCAAGATCCAGCCGAACCGGCCGGCCGAGCAGCGGATCGAGATTCTCGAAGGGGATCGTCTGCGGATGCAGCTCGTGCAGCCGGCGCAAGGTCGCAAGCGATTTGTCGCGCGGGCCGTCATAGCCGACGCGTTTGAAATAAGCGTCGAGGTCGATCGCAGGCGCGCTCATCAGTTCCTCACGGACAGCGTTTCAGGTCGGCGCGGCGCACCCGATCCCAGGTCACCGCGATCCGGCCGCCATGTGGCCGCAGCGACACCGGCACCGAGCGTTCGCCGGCCAGATCCCAGCACAGAGCTTGGATGTGCACCGTATCGCCGGTCTTGTACATGCGCCCGACTCGGCAGGAGTCGCCCTGCCAGCGCACGGCATAATCGGTCACAGTCAGAGGGGCGTTGGCGGAAAAGAACAGCGCACCGCAGGAAGCGTCATCGCCCCAGCGCCCGGTGATGGTTTCAGCCGCGACGGCCGGCGCCGACGCCAGCACAAGCGCCGCGATCATGAGCCCCCCGAACAACCTCATTTCCCGCCCAATCATTCCCCAGATTTGTCCCAGCGAAGCTTCGCCCAATAGTCCAGCCGCTTCCTGATCTCGCGCTCGAATCCGCGTTCCGGCGGGTTGTAGAACTGCTGGCGCGGCAGCGCATCGGGAAAGTAGTTCTGCCCCGAGAAAGCGTCCTCGGTGTCGTGGTCGTAGGCATAGCCGCGACCGTAGCCCTCGTTCTTCATCAGGTTAGTCGGGGCATTGAGGATGTGCTTGGGCGGCACCAGCGAGCCCGCCGACTTGGCGACCGCCTTGGCGGCGCCGTAGGCCTTGTAGCCGGCGTTCGATTTCGGCGCGGTGGCGCAATAGATCACCGCCTGCGCGATCGCCAGTTCGCCCTCGGGTGACCCTAAGAAGTCGAAGGCGTCCTTGGCGGCATTGGCAATGATCAGCGCTTGCGGATCGGCCAGCCCGATATCTTCGATCGCCATGCGCACGACGCGGCGCGCAATGTAGAGCGGCGGTTCGCCGGCGTCCAACATGCGCGCCAGATAATAGAGCGCCGCGTCCGGATCGGAGCCGCGCACCGACTTATGCAGCGCCGAGATCAGATTATAATGGCCGTCCTGCGACTTGTCGTAGATCGGCGCGCGCCGCTGCACGATCTCCTGCAGCTTGACGCTGTCGAAGATTTCGCCCCGCCGCGCGGCGCGCCAGACTTCCTCGGCCAACGTCAGCGACGCGCGGCCATCGCCGTCAGCCATGCCGGCGAGCATCAGCCGCGCATTCTCGTCGAGCGGCAGCGGCCTGCCTTCGATGTGTTCGGCGCGTTCGAGGAGTTTCTCGACGGCGTCGGGCCCGAGCGATTTGAACACCAGCACCCGCGCGCGCGACAACAACGCGGCGTTGAGCTCGAAGGAAGGGTTCTCGGTGGTGGCACCGACCAGGATGATGGTGCCGTCTTCCATCACCGGCAGGAAACTGTCCTGCTGGGCGCGGTTGAAGCGGTGCACCTCGTCGACGAACAGCAGCGTGCCCTGCCCCAGTTCGCGGCGGCGGCGCGCTTCCTCGAATACTTTCTTGAGATCGGCGACGCCGGTAAAGATCGCCGAGATCTGTTCGAAATGCAGGTCGGTCGCCTGCGCCAGCAGTCGCGCCACCGTGGTCTTGCCGGTGCCGGGCGGGCCCCAGAAGATCAGCGAGCCGAGCGAGCGGGTGCCGAGCATGCGGGTGAGCACGCCGTCGGGCCCGAGCAGATGATCCTGACCCACCACCTCGTCGAGCATTTGCGGACGCAGACGATCGGCCAGCGGCCGCGGCGCTTCCTTGTCGAGGCCGGCCGCAGCGAACAGCGATTGCCCGGTGTTTTTGGAGCGCGTGGGCACCTAGGTTAGGTCCTTCCTCGTCATGCTAGCCGCCGAACACCGCGGAAATCTTCTGCCCGCGGCGCACGATGACGATGCGCCACGATCGGTTCGGTGACTTGGTGGCGCTCTCCAGATCGCGCGTCTTGGCGATATGCGTGCCGTTGACCTCGGCGATGACGTCGCCGCGCTGGAAGCCGAGATTGCTGGCGTAGGAGCCGTTGTCGGTATCGAGGATGACGACGCCCTGGTCGATGTTCTGCAACTGCAGTTCGTCAGCCAAGGCCGGCGACAAGTTCGCCACCCGCGCGCCCGACAATGGCGAACGTGACTGGATGGTGATCTCATCGCGCGGATAATCCGGCGCGGTTTCAAGTGCCACGGTCGCCATCATGTCGCGTCCGCCACGAATGACGCCGAGCTTGGCGCTGCCGCCGAGCGGCTTGGTGGCAAAGCGATAGTCGAAGGCGTTGCTGTCGTCGACCGGCAGACCGTCGATCGAGACGATCACGTCGCCGGCCTTCAGGCCGGCGCGCGCAGCCGGCCCGTCGCGCATGACGCTGGAGACCAGCGCGCCGCTCGGGCGTTTGAGGCTCATGCTGTCGGCGATATCAGGCGTCACCGGTTGCAAGGTCGCGCCGAGCCACGGCCGGCGCACCGCACCGCCGCCATTCTTGGCCGAAGCGACGACGACGCGAACCATGTTGGACGGGATCGCGAAGCCGATCCCCTGCGAACCGCCGGAGCGCGACAGGATCATGTTGTTGATGCCGATCAGCTTGCCGTCGAGATCGACCAGCGCACCGCCGGAATTGCCGGGATTGATGGCGGCATCGGTTTGGATGAAGAACTGGTAGTTGCTCGAGCCGACGTCGGTGCGCGCCAGCGCCGAGACGATGCCGTGCGTCACCGTCTGGCCGACGCCGAACGGATTGCCGACGGCGAGCACGACGTCGCCGACTTCGAGCGCGTCGGAATTGCCGAGTTCGAGAAACGGAAAGCGATCATTGTTGTGCTTGATGCGCAGCACCGCGAGATCGGTGCGCGGATCCTTGAGCACGACCTTGGCTTCGAACTCGCGCTTGTCGGCAAGCGCGACCTTGATCTCGTCGGCGCCGTCGATGACGTGCACATTGGTAACGATGAGGCCTTCGGGGTCGACGATGACGCCGGAGCCGAGCGCGCGCTGCACCTGGCTGCCGCCGGCGCCGTCCGGCACGCCGAAGAAGCGGCGGAACACCGGATCGTCGAAGAACGGGTTGCGGTTGCGGACGACGCGCGCGGCATAGACGTTCACCACCGCCGGCGAGACGTGCTTGACCACCGGCGCGTAGGACAGCCGCAGATCGCTGGCCATCGGGACGCGCCGCTGCGGGGTCTGGGCGGCCGCCGGATGGGCCATGGCCAGCGCCAGGGCTCCGAGGCAAAGCGTCATCAGGGCACGAACGGACGGACTTGAAATCATCGGCGAATCTCTCCGGCGGGGACCATCCCCGATATAGGCCGCCCCGCGCCCCTAATGAAGATATCGTTGTGAAATAGGCCGATTTTGCGAGTGCTGCCCCTTCAGCCCAACCTTGCGCCGGAGCGCCCGATGGCCCATTGGGTAGGTATCAGCACCGCCCCGGAGCCTCCCCCATGAAAGCCGTCGGCTACCAGAAATCCCTCCCCGTCAGCGCCCCCGATTGCCTGATCGATTTCACCACCGACAAGCCGGTGCCCGGCCCGCGCGACCTCCTGGTCGCAGTGAAGGCGATTTCGGTCAACCCGGTCGACACCAAGGTGCGGATGCGCGGCCAGCCCGGCCCCGGTGAGCCGCCCAAGGTGCTGGGCTATGACGCCGCCGGCGTCGTCGAGGCGGTCGGTGCCGAGGTCACCTTGTTCCGACCGGGCGACGAGGTGTTCTATGCCGGCTCGATCGCCCGCCCCGGCACCAACTCGGAATTCCACCTGGTCGATGAGCGCATCGTCGGCAGGAAGCCGAAGTCACTGTCTTTTGCCCGGGCGGCGGCGCTACCGCTGACCAGTATCACCGCCTGGGAAATGCTGTTCGACCGCTTCGGCGTGGTGCCGGGCAAGACGCCGGATGGCCGCGCGCTCCTGGTCATCGGCGGCGCCGGCGGCGTCGGCTCGATCCTGATCCAGCTCGCCCGCAAGCTGACGGCGCTGACCATCATCGCCACCGCCTCTCGACCGGAGACGCGCGACTGGTGCCTCAAGCTCGGGGCCGACCACGTCATCGATCATTCCAAGCCGCTGGCCGAACAACTCAAAGCCATCGGCCATGCCGAGGTGGCGCTGATCGCCGGCGTCACCGGCTCGGCCAAGAGCGTGCCGCAGATGCCCGACTTCATCGCGCCATTCGGCAAGCTTTGTCTGATCGACGATCCGGGCCCGCTCGAGGTCACGCCGTTCAAGCGCAAGTCGGCTTCGGTGCACTGGGAGTTGATGTTCACGCGCGCCGTCTTCCAGACGCCGGACATGATCGGCCAGCACAAGCTGCTCAATGAGGTGTCGGCGATGATCGACGGCGGCCTCATCGTCACGACCGCGGGGCAGGAAATCTCGCCGATCAATGCCGCCAATTTGATCAAGGCACACGCCCAGATCGAAAGCGGCACGACGATCGGCAAGATCGTGCTCAAGGATTGGTAAGAGATCCCTCCGGGCCTCAGGTCCGGAAATAGATCGGCCGGTCGATATCCGGCAGCAACGCGGGCCCGCTCGGCTGCCAGCCGAGCTCGGCCCGCGTTTTCGTAGCTGACGCCGGCATGTCGGCGGCAGCGAAATGCGCGAACCAGCCGAAATGCGCCGCCGCCTGCTCCGCCGACAGACTCGCCGTCGGCAGATTTAGGCGGCGGCTGATGACCTCGGCGATGTCGCGCATCGGCACGCCTTCGTCCGCGACGGCGTGGTAGCGGAACGCACGGCCCTTCTCCAGCGCCAGACGATAGAGCCGCGCCGCATCGAAACGGTGCACGCCCGGCCAGCGGTTGGCGCCGTCGCCAACATAGGCGACGACGCCCTTCTCGCGTGCCAAGTTGATCAGCAGCGGCACGAAAGCGTGATCGCCGTCGCCATGCACCTGCGGCAGGCGTATAATCATCGCGCGCACGCCGCGCGACTTCGCGGCAGCAGCTGCGTGCTCCGACGTCGCGCGCGGATGCTGTCCCGGCTCGCTGTCTTCGGTGGCGAACCCATGAACGACACCGGTGGCTGAGGTGACGATCAACGGCTTATTGGTGCCAGCCAAGGCCTCGCCCATAGCCTCGACGACGCGGCGGTCGTCCTCGCAGCTTTGAACGAAGCGCGAAAAGTCGTGATTGAATGCCGTGTGGATCACGGCATCGGCAGCTTTGGCGCCGCGCTGGAGGCTGCCGAGATCTTCCAGCGAGCCCTGCTGCACCTCGGCGCCCGCGGCCTTGAGCGCCGCGGCGCCGGTCTCCGAGCGGGCGAGGCCGAGCACCTGATGGCCGTTGGCGATCAGTTCATTGACGACGGCGGCGCCGACGAAGCCGGTGGCGCCAGTGACGAAAACACGCATGGGAAGCTCTCCAGATTTGTCCGAAGAGCAATATGGGCGTATCAATATCGGGGTAAATACGTGACCTTATACAGGTATAATGGCTAACAGGATGACAATCGCAGACACCGATAATCGCCTGGGCAACTACCTGAAGGACCGGCGTGCCAGGCTCGATCCGGCCGCCTTCGGCCTGCCGCTCAATCGCCGCCGCACACCGGGCCTGCGCCGCGAGGAAGTGGCGCAGCGCGCCCATGTCAGCGCCACCTGGTACACCTGGCTGGAGCAAGGCCGTGGCGGCGCGCCGTCGGCCGACGTGCTCGACCGCATCGCCGGCGCGCTGATGCTGACAGAGGTCGAACGTGAACACCTGTTTCTCATCGGCCTCGGCCGGCCGCCCGAGGTGCAATACCAGGCGAGCGAAGGCGTTTCACCGCGCCTACAAAAAGTGCTCGACGCGCTCGAATTGAACCCGGCCATCGTCAGGACCGCGACCTGGGATGTCGTCGCCTGGAATGCGGCCGCGGCCGCGGTGCTGACCGACTACAGCAAACTGCCGCCCGACAGGCGCAACATTTTGCGCATCATCTTCGGCGATCCAAAGAGCCGCGCCCGGCAGTCGAGTTGGGAGGACGTGGCGCGTTTCGTCGTCGCGGCGTTCCGCGCCGACGCGACACGCCACGGTGCTTCCGAACGGGTCAAAACGCTGGTCGCCGAACTGAGTGCTTCAAGCGACGAGTTCGCGGCAATGTGGCGCGAGAACGACGTGCGCAGTTTCGGCGAAGGTACCAAACGTTTGACGCTGCCGCGCGGCGGCACGGTCGGCCTGGAATTCTCATCCTTCACGGTCGATTGCCGACCCGATCTCGGCCTCGTCGTTTACAGCCCGGCGACGCCGAAGGACGCCGACAAGATCAGGAAACTGGTGCGGGATTTGAATAAAGATAGGCGGCGCTGAACGCTTCTTCCCCTCTCCCGTTTACGGGGAGAGGGTGGCGAGGACCGGTCGGTCCGAGCCGGGTGAGGGGCAATGGACGCCCTTCACCCGGATCGCCATTTCAGGCAGAATTTCCAAATTGACGTGGACGGCGATCCGACCTCTCCCCGCAATGCGGGGAGAGGTGAAGACCGCTATTCCTTCGCCGGCACCGTACGCAGATATGCGACCACGGCGTCGACGTCTTCGCCTTTCATGTGATCGTAATAGGGAAAGCCCATCGGCGGCTTGAGATGTGAGCCGTCCTTGGCGATGCCCTTGGTGATCGCGGTCTTGATCTGCGCGTCAGTCCAGTCGCCGAGGCCCTTGGCTTTGCTCGAGGTGATGTTGCGCGACACCGACTTGCCCCACGGCCCGGGGAATTCCATCCCGCCCATGCCGTAGGTCGCCCAGTCGTGGCCCTTCGGCCCCATCGGCGTGTGGCACTCGAAGCAGTGGCCGATGGTGGCGAGATAGAAGCCGCTCTTCACCTTGTCCTTGAGCATGTCTTCTGTGAAAGGCTTCTCTGCACCCGGCGGCGTCTGCGGCTGCGCCGGGAATTTGTAGACCGGGTCCGGCACCTTGTTCTTGATCGGCTTGATGGTGCGCAGATAGGCGACGACCGCGTCCATGTCGCGCTCGGTCATGATCTTGTAGAAGCCGGTCGGCATCACCGCGGCGATGTGCACGCCGTTCGGCCGTTCGCCGGTGCGCAGCAGATGTTTGATCTGCGCATCGGTCCAGGAGCCGATGCCGGTCTCCTTGTCCTGCGTGATGTTGGCGGCCGTCACCTTGAACGGCGGCTCGTCCCACGACAGGCCGCCGGAGAACGCCTTGGAGAAATCCGGCCCTTTCGGTCCGATCGGCGTATGACAGTTCTGGCAGGTCATGATCGTGTTGACGAGATAACCGCCGCGCGCGACGAGGTCATCGTTCGCCTGCGCCCGCAGCGTCGAAGCCGTCAATGCGGATAGAACAAACACGGCGGCCGCGCCGATCGCGCGCCGCGCCTTGATGACAGTCATTGGTATCCCCCGAAGTGAATCAAACGCCTTCTTGCGTGCGCGTCGGATACCATACTACCGGGTTGCTGATGTGATCGCCATCACAGGGCGACGGCATTAACAAACAAGATGCGGCCGGCGGTTCAGCGGGCGCCGGCGGCCGCGAGAACCGTGGCCATGGCGGCGTAGCCGCGCCGGCGCGCATGGACGAGCGGGGTCACGCCGTCGCGGTCGGCGATGGTTAAATCCGCACCGGCCCTCACCAGTTCGCGGACGATCTCGGTGTGAACCGGACCGCCGTCGCCGAGGACGACGGCCTCGAGCAGCGCCGTCCAGCCCAGCTTATTGACGTGGTCCTTGTCGATTTTCGTGCCGAGCAGGATGCGCACCGTCTCAAGGTGTCCATGGTGGGCGGCCGGGATCAGCCCGGTGCCGCCATAGCGATTGGTGCTCGCAAGGTCGGCGCCATTGGCGAGCGTCAGTTTGAGGATGTCGTTGCGGCCCTCGGCGGCGGCGTAAAGGTAAGGGCTGTCCTCGATCCGGTCCTTGGCGTTGACGTCGGCGCCCGCCGCGATCAGCAGCCGCGCCGCTTCGGTGCCGACGCCGGGCGGGGCATGGGTAGCGGCGAGCAACGCCGTGCGGCCCTGCCCGTCCCGCGCCGCCACGCTGGCGCCCTCACCCAGCAGCCGCTGCACTGCCGCGGCATCGCCCCGGCCGGCCGCGTCGATCAACGCCTGGTCGGCTTTCGGATCGGCCATCGCGACACCCAGGGCGCAAAGAAAAAGGGCGGTGCTCAGCACCGCCCTCATAACCGTCGTCAGCGCGGCCGCCATTACGCCGAGGCGTTGGCTTCTTCGTTCGCGGTCGCCTGCACGGGACCCGAATCGAGGCCCTTGGCATCGACGTCGCGATCGACGAATTCGATCACCGCCTGCGCGGCGTTGTCGCCGTAGCGGAAGCCGGCCTTCATGATACGGCAATAGCCGCCCTGGCGATCCTTGTAGCGCGGCGCCAGCGTGTCGAAGAGCTTCTTGACCATGTCGACGTCGCGCAGCTCGGAGATGGCCTGGCGGCGGGCGGCGAGATCGCCCTTCTTGCCGAGCGTGATCAGCTTCTCGACGATCGGGCGCAGTTCCTTGGCCTTCGGCAGAGTCGTGACGATCTGCTCGTGCTTGATCAGGGAGGCGGCCATGTTCGCCAGCATCGCCATGCGATGCGAAGAGTGCCTTCCCAACTTGCGATAAACTTTACCGTGACGCATCGCGTAACTCCCTGCCTCTATCCTGTTTGCACCGGACCATTCCGGCACGCCGCGGAAGGCGGCATAAAAAACCGGAGCGAGCTCGATGGCCCGCTCCGGCTAACCGTTGAACCTAGTAGTGATCTTCGAAGCGCTTGGCGAGCTCTTCGATGTTTTCCGGCGGCCAGCCCGGCACTTCCATGCCGAGGTGGAGGCCCATCTGCGCCAACACTTCCTTGATCTCGTTGAGCGACTTGCGGCCGAAGTTCGGCGTACGCAGCATCTCGGCTTCGGTCTTCTGAACGAGATCGCCGATATAGACGATGTTGTCGTTCTTGAGACAGTTGGCCGAACGCACCGAAAGTTCGAGCTCGTCGACCTTCTTGAGGAACGCCGGGTTGAAGGCGAGGTCCGGGATCGTCTCCGCAGCCTGCTCCTTGCGGGGTTCTTCGAAGTTCACGAACACGTTGAGCTGGTCCTGCAGGATGCGCGCGGCGTAAGCGAGCGAATCCTCGGGCGTCACCGCGCCGTTGGTCTCGATGGTCATGGTCAGCTTGTCGTAATCGAGAATCTGGCCCTCGCGGGTGTTCTCGACCTTGTACGAGACCTTGCGCACCGGCGAGTACAGCGAGTCGACCGGGATCAGGCCGATCGGCGCATCTTCCGGGCGGTTACGCTCGGCGGCGACATAACCCTTGCCGGTGTTGACCGTGAACTCCATGCGGATCTCGGCGCCCTCGTCGAGGGTGCACAGGATCAGCTCGGGATTGAGCACGGTGATGTCGCCGACGGTCTGGATGTCGCCGGCGGTGACGGTGCCAGGACCCTGTTTCTTCACCACCATGCGCTTGGGGCCTTCGCCCTGCATCTTGATGGCGATGTCCTTGATATTGAGGACCATGTCGGTGACGTCCTCGCGCACGCCGGCGATCGAGGAGAATTCATGCAGCACGCCGTCGATGTGCACCGACTGCACCGCCGCGCCTTGCAGCGACGACAGCAAGATGCGGCGCAGGGCGTTGCCCAAAGTCACGCCGAAGCCGCGCTCGAGCGGTTCGGCCACCACGGTGGCGAACCGCGCCGGGTCGGACCCTGCGGTCACCTGGAGCTTGTTCGGCCTGATCAATTCCTGCCAATTTTTCTGGATCACGTGTTCACCCGTTGAGAGCGTCGCTGAGCCTGCCCAGCGCAACCCCACCCGCCGCGTGGGGGAAATTACCGGCGGCAACGAACGCGCACGCCTCGCGCGCGTCCGCCTGACAAAATCAATTACACCCGGCGGCGCTTGCGCGGCCGGCAACCATTGTGCGGGATCGACGTCACATCGCGGATCGAGGTGATGGTGAAGCCCGAAGCCTGCAACGCACGCAACGCCGACTCACGGCCCGAACCCGGACCGGACACTTCGACCTCGAGAGTGCGCATGCCATGTTCCTGCGCTTTCTTCGAGGCATCTTCCGCCGCCATCTGCGCGGCGTAGGGCGTCGACTTGCGCGAACCCTTGAAACCCATGGTGCCGGCCGACGACCAGGCAATCGCGTTGCCCTGCGCGTCGGTGATGGTGATCATGGTGTTGTTGAACGACGCGTTGACGTGCGCGACGCCCGACGCGATGTTCTTGCGTTCGCGTCGGCGGACGCGGGCGGTGGCTTCTTTCGCCATAGTCAGTCAGTCCTTTTGTGGCCTGTTGGCCCGTTGAAGCCCGCCAGCCGTTACGCGGCGCGGGCGCGTTCAGCTCGGTTAGGCGGTCTTCTTCTTGCCGGCGATGGTCTTCGCCGGGCCTTTGCGCGTGCGCGCATTGGTGTGCGTGCGCTGACCGCGGACCGGCAGGCCCTTGCGGTGACGCAGGCCGCGGTAGCAGCCGAGATCCATCAAACGCTTGATGTTCATCGCCGTCTCGCGACGCAGATCGCCCTCGACCAGATATTCCTGGTCGATGAGTTCGCGGATCTGAAGCACCTCGGCGTCGGTCAGCTGCGACACGCGGCGCTCGGCCGGCAGGTTCAGCTTGGTGACGATATCCTTGGCGATCTTCTGACCGATGCCATGAATGTACTGGAGCGCGATGACGACGCGCTTATTGGTGGGCAAATTGACGCCCGCGATACGAGCCACGGATGCTCTCTCCTGTTACCGGCCAGCCGCCTCACGGCAGCGAATTCTTGTTTCCATAGAAAGGGTTAGGCAAAGCGTAAGACGACACCCGTCCCCCGCCCTCCGGGGAACCGGCATCGCGCCAAACTCTTGGATACGCATTCTATTAAGGGATTCATGAGGGCTTCGTCAACCTCTGCTAGACGCCCCGCCCGGCCGCCGCAGCGGTCGAACCGGATGGTTTTAGGATACCGTCGATGGCCGCGGTCACCGCGTCCACCGGGGCCATGCCGTCAACGCCCCTCAGGGCGCCCCTGGCATCGTAATACCCCGCCAGCGGCGCCGTTTGGGCGCGGTAGGCGGCCAGGCGGCCCTTCAGGACCTCCGGGTTGTCGTCCGACCGCACCTTCTCGCCACGGGCGGTCATCTCGGCGACGCGGGTCTCGATCCGCTTGATCAGGATTCCCTCGTCGACCTTCAACTCGATCACGGCGTCGAGCTTGAGGCCCCGCTCGGCCAGCAGCTTGTCCAGCGCCTCGGCCTGCGGAACCGTCCGCGGGAAGCCGTCAAGCACGAAGCCCTTCCGCGCGTCGGGCTGGTCGATGCGGTCGGCGATGATCGCCACCACCACCTCATCCGGCACCAGCTGCCCGGCCTCCATGATGCTCTTTGCCTTCAAACCGACCGGCGTGCCGGCCGCGACAGCGGCGCGCAGCATGTCGCCGGTCGAGAGCTGCACGATGCCGTGCTTGTCGACCAGCCGCTGCGCCTGCGTGCCCTTCCCCGCCCCCGGCGGGCCGAGCAGGATCAGTCTCATCTATTGCGCCCCCGCAATTTCGATTTCTTGATCAGGCCTTCGTATTGATGCGCCAGCAGGTAGCCCTGGATCTGCGCCACCGTGTCCATGGTCACGGAGACGACGATCAGCAGCGAGGTGCCGCCGAAATAGAACGGCACCGCGGCGTAGGAGATCAGGATTTCCGGAATCAGACAGACGATGGCGAGATAGATGGCGCCGACCACCGTGATGCGAGACAGCACATAGTCGATGTACTCGGCCGTGCGCTCGCCCGGACGGATGCCGGGAATGAAGCCGCCGTGCTTCTTCAGATTGTCGGCGGTTTCGGTCGGGTTGAACACCACCGCCGTATAGAAGAACGAGAAGAACAGGATCAGCGCCAGATACAGCACCAGGAACAGCGGCCGGCCGTGGCCGAGCAGCGTCGTCACCGTGGTCAGCCATCCGGGGCCGGAGCCGGCGTTGAAATTGGCGACCGTCGTCGGCAGCAGCAGCAGCGACGACGCGAAGATCGGCGGGATGACGCCCGAGGTGTTGAGCTTGAGCGGCAGATGCGAGGATTGGCCCTCGAACATGCGGTTGCCGACCTGGCGCTTGGGATACTGGATCAGCAGACGGCGCTGCGCACGCTCCATAAACACGATGAAGGCGATCACAGCGACCGCCATCACGAGCACCACCAGGATGAGACCGGTCGAGATCGCGCCCTGACGGCCGAGCTCGAGGGTGTTGGCGATCGCCGCCGGCAACTCCGCAACGATGCCCGACAGGATGATCAGCGAAATGCCGTTACCGATGCCGCGCGCGGTGATCTGCTCGCCGAGCCACATCAGGAACATGGTGCCGCCGGTCAGCGTGATCGTGGTCGAGATCAGGAAGAAGAAGCCGGGTTGGCTGACGACATTGCCGGTGCCCTGCAGACCCACGGCGATGCCGTAGGACTGGAACGCCGCCAGCACCACGGTGAGATACCGCGTGTACTGGTTCATGATCTTGCGGCCGGCCTCGCCTTCCTTCTTCAGCGCTTCGAGCTGCGGCGACACCGTCGTCATCAGCTGAATGATGATCGAAGCCGAGATGTACGGCATGATGTTCAGGGCGAAGATTGCCATCCGGTGGATACCGCCACCGGAGAACATGTTGAACATGCCGAGAATGCCACCCGACTGGGTGTTGAAGAGCTGCGCCCAGGCATTGGGATCGATGCCGGGCAGCGGGATGTAGGTGCCCAGACGGTAGACGAGCAGCGCACCGACGGTGAACCAGATACGCTTTTTCAGCTCGTCGGCTTTGGCGAGCGCGCCGAAATTGAGATTGGCTGCCAGTTGTTCCGCTGCCGAAACCATTCGCTCGCTCCTGCCGCCGCTGCGATCCACTCCCCGGGTCGCAAGAGGAGCGGCGCGGCGTTTTTTACGTAGGTCCCGCCCCTGAGCCTTTAGATAGGCGCTGACGGCGAAACCGGTAGTCAGGCGACGGCCCCGTCCGCCGGTGGCGGACGAGGCCAGAGCCTCTTATTTCTGCGCTTCCTTGGCGGCCTTGCGCTTGTTCTTGCCGCGCGGCTCGGCGTCTTCGGTGACGGCCGGCTTCAGGATCTTCACCGAACCACCGGCCTTCTCGATCGCCTCGACCGCCGACTTGGTGGCGCCGTAGACGGCGAGTTCGATCTTGGCCTTCAGTTCGCCGTTACCGAGCACCTTCACGCCGGCCTTGGCGCGGCGCATCAGGCCGGCCTTGACCATCGCGTCGACGTCGATCGCCGACTTGGCGTCGAGCTTGCCGGCGTCGATCGCGGCCTGCAGCTTGCCGATGCTGATCTCGTTCAGCTTGGCCTGGAAGGCGGTGTTGCGGAAGCCGCGCTTCGGCAGGCGGCGATGCAGCGGCATCTGGCCGCCTTCGAAGCCCTTGATGCGCACGCCTGAACGCGCGGTCTGGCCCTTGCCGCCGCGGCCGCCGGTCTTGCCCATGCCCGAGCCGATACCGCGGCCGATGCGCATGCGCTTCTTGCGGGCGCCGGGATTGTCGGCGATCTGGTTGAGTTTCATCGTTCTAGTCCTTCGATCGTCCCTCGCCGCCTGTCGCGACGACGAATGAAATTACTTCGCCTCTTCGACGATCCGCACCAGGTGCGGCAGCTTGCGGATCATGCCGTGCGTTTGCGGCGTATCCGGAAGCTCCTTGACGCGGCCGACCTTGTTGAGGCCGAGACCGATCAGGGTCTGGCGCTGGTCGAAATGGCAGCGCAGCGGGCTGGCGATCTGCTGCACCTTGATGGTCTTCTTCGCGGTGGCCATGGCCTAATTCCTTACCTGATCAGTCGGCCAAATTAATCGGCGACAGCTTCGTCGGCGCCTTCGCGGCGGCGGGCCTGCAAGGTCGAGACCTTGAGGTTGCGGCGCCCGGCGACGGAACGCGGCGAGTCCTGATGCTTGAGTGCATCGAAGGTCGCGCGCACGACGTTGTACGGGTTCGACGAACCGATCGACTTCGCTACGATATCCTGCATGCCGAGCGTTTCGAACACGGCGCGCATCGGGCCGCCGGCGATGATGCCGGTGCCGGGAGGCGCCGCGCGCAGGTAGACCTTGCCGGCGCCGTGGCGGCCGAACACGTCATGATGCAGCGTGCGGCCTTCGCGCAGCGCGACGCGGGTCAGACCGCGCTTGGCGGCATCGGTCGCCTTGCGGATCGCTTCCGGCACTTCGCGCGCCTTGCCGTGCCCGAAACCGACGCGGCCCTTCTGGTCGCCGACGACGACCAGCGCCGCGAACCCGAAGCGCTTGCCGCCCTTGACGACCTTGGCGACGCGATTGATGTGCACCAGCTTGTCGGTGAACTCGCTATCGCGCTCTTCACGACCGTGGCCACGCTCGCGGTCTCTGCGGGGTTCTTGTGCCATCTAATAAATCCGTTCGTCTGTACGAATGCGTTTAGAAGTTGAGCCCGCCCTCGCGGGCAGCCTCAGCCAGGGCCTTGATACGGCCGTGATAGATGTAGCCGCCGCGATCGAACACGACGTCCTTGATGCCCTGCTTCTTGGCGCGCTCGGCGATCAGCTTGCCGATCGTCTTGGCGGCCTCGATATTGGCACCGGTCTTCAGGTTGCCGCGCACATCCTTCTCGAGCGTCGAGGCGGACGCGACGGTCACGCCCTTCTCGTCATCGATGAGCTGCACGTGCATGTGCTTCGACGAGCGGAACACTGAGAGGCGCGCGCGCCCGCTGGCGACCTGCTTGATCTTGCGCCGAACCGACGCCGTCCGCCGCGCGGTCCGGACATTAGCTTTCGACATGGCTCGAGCCCTTTACTTCTTCTTGCCTTCCTTGCGGAAGATGAATTCATCGGCGTACTTGACGCCCTTGCCCTTGTACGGTTCCGGACCGCGGAAGCCGCGGATCTCGGCGGCGACCTGGCCGACGGCCTGCTTGTCGATGCCGGTGATCACGATTTCCGTCGGCTTCGGCGTCGCGATGGCGATGCCGGCCGGGATCGGGAATACGACGTCATGCGAGTAGCCGAGCTGCAGCTGCAGGTTCTTGCCCTGCACCGCGGCGCGGTAACCGACGCCGTTGATCTCGAGCTTCTCTTCGAAGCCCTTCGAAACGCCCGTCATCAGGTTCGACACCAGCGTGCGCGCCGTGCCGTACATCGACCGCGCCCGCTTGGTCTCGGAACGCGGCGCCACCTTGATGGCGCCCTTGTCCATCGTGACGACGATATCGTCCGGCAAGGCGACCTGGAGCGCGCCCTTGGCGCCCTTCACCTTGACGGTCTGACCTTCGACGCTGGCGGTGACGCCAGACGGAACAGCGACCGGTTTTTTGCCAATACGAGACATCAGAACACCGTGCAGAGAATTTCGCCGCCGACATTGGCATCGCGAGCGGCGTGGTCGGCCATGACGCCCTTCGGCGTCGAGACGATGGCCACGCCGAGACCGTTGTTGATGCGCGGCAGATTCTTGACCGACGCATAGACGCGGCGGCCAGGCTTCGAGACGCGTTCGATTTCGCGGATCACCGGGGCGCCGTCGAAATACTTGAGTTCGATTTCGAGCTCGCTGCGGCCGTTAGCGTGGGCGACCACGGCATAGCCGCGGACATAGCCTTCCGCCTTGAGCACTTCGGCAACGCGCTCGCGCTGCTTGGAGCCCGGCATCGAAACCTTGGACTTGGCGCGCATCTGCGCATTGCGGATGCGCGTGATCATATCGCCGATCGGATCGTTCACCATCTCGGCCCCCTTACCAGCTCGACTTCACAAGGCCCGGGATCAGGCCCTTGTTGCCGAGGTCGCGGAGCGCGATACGGCTCAGTTTGTGCTTGCGATAGAACGCGTGCGGACGACCCGTCAGCTCGCAACGGTTATGGATACGCACCTTCGCCGAATTGCGCGGCAGCTCAGCGAGCTTGAGGGTCGCGGCAAAGCGCTCCTCCATCGGCAGCTCCTTGTTCTGCACGATCGCCTTCAGGCGCGCGCGACGCGGCCCGAATTTCTTCGCCATTCTGCGCCGGCGCTTGTTCTTCTCGACCGAACTCGTCTTAGCCATCTAGGTCTGCTCCTTGCGGTTCCGCGTATGAGAGGACGTTAATCGTCCCTCACTGCCGGAACGGGAAGTTGAATGCCGCGAGCAACGCGCGCGCTTCGTCGTCGTTACGCGCTGTGGTGCACACGGTGATGTCCATGCCCCAGGTATCGGTGACCTTGTCGAAGTCGATTTCCGGGAACACGGTGTATTCTTTGATGCCAAGGCTGTAGTTGCCCATGCCATCGAAGCTCTTCGGGTTGAGGCCGCGGAAGTCGCGGATACGCGGCAGCGCGATGTTCACCAGACGATCGATGAAATCGTACATGCGGGCCTTGCGCAGCGTGACCTTACAGCCGATCGCCTGGCCGTCGCGCAGCTTGTAGTTCGCGATCGACTTGCGCGAGCGGGTGACGACCGGCTTCTGACCGGCGATCAGCGCCAGATCGGCGGCCGCGTTCTCGACCTTCTTGCGATCCGCGACACCCTCGCCGATGCCCATATTGAGCACGACCTTGGTGATCTGCGGGATCTGCATCGGGTTCGCGTAGCCGAACTCCTTCGACATCTTCTCACGCACGACCTTGTCGTAGTGCGTGCGCAGACGCGCGGTATAGTCCGACGCCACCTTGGCCTTCTTGGCCTTCGGCGCTTCGTCGCCGGCCGGCTTCGCGGCCTTCGGCTTCTTCTGTTCAGTCTGAGTATCAGCCATCGATTTCCGCTCCCGAGCGCTTGGCGACACGCACTTTCTTGCGGTCAGCACCCTCGCCGATGAATTTGAAACCAACCCGGGTCGGCTTGCCGTCCTTCGGGTCCGCGATCGCCAGGTTCGACAGGTCGACCGCGCTTTCCTTGGAGATGATGCCGCCCTGGCTCTGCGCGGTCTGGCGCTGGTGGCGCTTGACCATCGCGATGCCGCGCACCAGAGCGCGGTTGTCGCCGGGACGAACCTCGATCACCTCTCCGGTGCGACCCTTGTCGCGGCCGGTGAGCACGATCACCTTGTCGCCTTTACGGATCTTGGCAGCCATCACAGCACCTCCGGGGCGAGCGAGAGAATCTTCATGTGGTTCTTGGCGCGCAACTCGCGCGGCACCGGCCCGAAGATACGGGTGCCGACCGGCTCCGACTGAGCGTTGATCAGCACCGCGGCGTTGCGGTCGAAGCGGATCACCGAACCGTCGGCGCGCTTGATGTCCTTGCGGATGCGCACGACGACGGCCTTCATGACCTCGCCCTTCTTCACGCGCCCGCGCGGGATCGCTTCCTTCACCGAGACGACGATGACGTCGCCGATGGTGGCGTACTTACGCTTCGATCCGCCGAGCACCTTGATGCACATGACGCGGCGCGCGCCGGAATTGTCGGCAACGTCCAGGTTGGTTTGCATCTGAATCATGATGCGGCTCTCATTCCTTGCGGGCGGGCGGCTCTCGTGCCGCGGACGCCGTTAAACTTGTTCGTCTCTCATCGACGAAGCGCCGGCGGCGCTTCGCTTCAAACTTTGGCGCGCTTCTCGCCGCGGATCACTTCCCAGCACTTGAGCTTGGACAGCGGGCGGCGCTCTTCGATCCACACCTTGTCGCCGACCTTGAACTCGTTCTTCTCGTCGTGGGCGTGGTACTTCTTCGAACGGCGCACGACCTTGCCCATGGTGGGATGGGCAAAGCGCCGGTCGACCTGAACGACAATGGTCTTGGCCTGCTTGTCGCTGACGACGACACCCTGAAGGGTACGCTTCGGCATCTTTGACCCCTTACTTCTTCTTGGTCTTGTTCGACTTGTGCGCGATCGCACGAGCCGGTTCACGCGCCGGCGACGGACGCGACGCCTTCAGGCGGCGCGATTTCGCGGCGGGCTTGGCGGACTTCGGCGCCTCGGCCTTGACGGCCGGAGCTTCGCCTGCCCGCTTCTGCGCGGCGATGGTCTTCAGCCGCGCGATATCGCGGCGGATGACGCGCACGCGCGCGGTGTTCTCGAGCTGCCCGGTGGCCCGTTGAAAGCGCAGATTGAACTGCTCCTTCTTGAGCTTGAGGACCTCGTCATCGATCTGGTCGAGCGTCATCGCTCGTGCGTCGGCGGATTTCATGGCGTCACTCAACGATGCGTTCGATGAAACGGGTCTTGACCGGCAGCTTCGCGGCGGCGAGCGTCAGGGCTTCCTTGGCGACGGCCTGGCTGATGCCATCGACCTCGAAAAGAATCTTGCCCGGCTTGACGCGCACGACCCAGAGTTCGGGCGAGCCCTTGCCTTTACCCATGCGGACTTCGATCGGCTTCTTCGACACCGGCACGTCGGGGAACACGCGGATCCAGACGCGGCCGGCGCGCTTCATGAAGCGCGTGAGGGCACGGCGGGCGGCCTCGATCTGGCGCGCGGTGACGCGCTCCGGCTCGAGAGCCTTCAGGCCGTACTGGCCGTAGGCCAGCGTCGCTCCCGACGAGGCGACGCCGTGGATACGGCCCTTGAAGGCCTTGCGGAACTTGGTTTTCTTTGGCTGCAGCATGATTGAACTCTGTCGTCCTGTTAGGCCGCATTATCGCGGCGCGGACGGCCCGAATCGCCCTCGGCGAGCTTCTTGTCCTGCGCCATCGGATCGTGCTCCAGGATTTCGCCCTTGAAGATCCAGACCTTGACGCCGCAGGTGCCGAACGTGGTGAACGCGGTGGCGACGCCGTAGTCGACGTCGGCGCGCAAGGTGTGCAGCGGCACGCGACCTTCGCGGTACCACTCCATACGCGCGATTTCCGAACCGCCGAGACGGCCCGAGCAGTTGATGCGGATGCCTTCGGCACCGAGACGCATCGCCGACTGCACGGCGCGCTTCATGGCGCGGCGGAACGCAACGCGGCGTTCCAGCTGCTGCGCGATCGATTCGGCGACTAGCTGCGCGTCGAGTTCAGGCTTGCGGATTTCGACGATGTTGATGACGACATCGCTGTCGGTCAGCTTCGACACCGTCTTGCGCAGCTTCTCGATGTCGGCGCCCTTCTTGCCGATCACGACGCCCGGACGGGCCGAGTGAACGGTGACGCGGCACTTCTTGTGCGGGCGCTCGATGATGATCTTCGAAACGGCGGCCTGCTTCAGCTCCTTCATCAGAGCCTCGCGGATCTTGATGTCCTCGTGCAGCAGCGTGCCGTACTCGGTCTTATTGGCGAACCAGCGCGAATCCCAGGTGCGGTTGATGCCGAGGCGCAGACCGATCGGATTGATTTTTTGACCCACTGAAAGCCTCCTCAGGCTTCGGCCGCGGCTTCGACCTGACGAACGACGATCGTCAGATGCGAAAACGGCTTCAGGATTTGACCGACACGGCCGCGGCCGCGCGGGGAAAAGCGCTTCATTACGAGCGACTTTCCGACGTGAGCCTCGGCGACGATGAGATCGTCGACGTCGAGGTCGTGATTATTCTCGGCGTTGGCGATCGCCGATTCCAGGCACTTGCGCACATCCTTGGCGATGCGCTTGCGCGAGAATTCGAGGTCGGCGAGCGCGCCGGCGACCTTCTTGCCGCGGATCATCTGCGCGACGAGATTGAGCTTCTGCGGCGAGATCCGGATGTTCCGGGTGACTGCCTTGGCTTCGTTGTTCGGGAGATCCCGATCGCGTGAACGCTTGCCCATTTCTCTATCCTCAGGCCTTCTTCGCCTTGCGGTCGGCGCTGTGGCCGTGGAACGTCCGGCTCGGCGAGAACTCGCCGAACTTGTGGCCGACCATTTCTTCCGTGACCATCACCGGCACGTGCTTCTGGCCGTTGTAGACGGTGAAGTGCAGACCGACGAACTGCGGCAGGATCGTCGAGCGACGGCTCCAGATCTTGATCATGTCGTGGCGGCCGGACGTGCGCGCGGCTTCCGCTTTCTTGAGCAGAAAGCCGTCAACGAACGGGCCTTTCCAGGCTGAACGGGTCATCGCTGCAAATCCTACTGCTGCTGCTTCTTACGGTCGTGACGGCTGACCATAATGAACTTGTTGGTGCGCTTGTTCTTGCGCGTCTTGGCGCCCTTGGTCGGCTTGCCCCACGGAGTGACCCAGTGCTTGCCGCCCTTGGTACGACCGCCGTGCGGATGATCGACCGGGTTCATGACGATGCCGCGGTTGTGCGGCATGCGACCGCGCCAACGCTGACGGCCCGCCTTGGCGATCGTCGTGTTCATGTTGTCGGGGTTCGACACCGCGCCGATGGTCGCCATGCAGCGTCCGTGAATGAGACGCTGCTCAGACGTCGACAGTCGGATGATGACGTATTCGCCATCGCGGCCGACGATCTGCACGTAGGTGCCGGCCGAACGCGCGAGTTGGCCGCCCTTGCCGATCTTCAGTTCGACATTGTGCACGATGGTGCCGACCGGGATCGCCGACAGCGGCATCGCGTTGCCCGGCTTGACGTCGGCCTGGTCGGCCGAGATCACCTTGTCGCCGGCGGCCAGACGCTGCGGCGCCAGGATGTAGGCGAGCTCGCCGTCCTCGTACTTGATCAGCGCGATGAACGCGGTGCGGTTCGGGTCATATTCCAGACGCTCGACCGTCGCCACCATGTCCTTCTTGGCACGGCGGAAGTCGATCTTGCGATACGCCTGCTTGTGGCCGCCACCGCGGAAACGCGAGGTGATGCGGCCCGAATTGTTGCGGCCACCGGTCGAGTGCTGACCTTCGGTCAGCGCCTTCACCGGCGCGCCCTTGTACAACGTCGAGCGATCGACGCTGATCAGGTGCCGCTGGCTCGGGGTCGTCGGATTGTATGTCTTGAGTGCCATCGCCGACCTCTTACAGACCCGTGGTCACGTCGATGCGGTGGCCCTCTTCGAGGGTCACGACCGCGCGCTTCACGTCGGACTGCTGTCCGAGCTTGTTCTTGAACGCCTTGATCTTGCCCTGACGGACAAGCGTGTTGACGCTCTTGACCTTGACGTCGAACAGCTTCTCGACCGCTTCCTTGATCTGCGGCTTCGTGGCGTTGCGACGGACCTTGAAGGTCACCTTGTTGAACTCCGACGCCATGGTCGCCTTTTCCGTGATCACGGGAGAGACGATGACGTCGTAATGACGGGGATCGCTGGTGCTCATTTGAACCGCGCCTCCAGCGCGTCGACCGCCGCCTTGGTCAGGACAAGGGTCTTACGCCGCATGATGTCGTAAACGTTGATGCCCTGGATCGGCAGCACGTCGATGTTCGGAATGTTGCGCGCCGCGATGGCGAAGTTCGCCTCGAGCTCGGCGCCGTCGATGATCAGCGCATTGGCCAGCGACATCTTGCCGAACTGGGTGGCAAGCGCCTTGGTTTTGGCTTCCTTCACCGACGCCTTGTCGACGACGACGATGGCGCCGTCCTTGGCCTTCGACGACAGGGCGTGCTTGAGCGCCAGCGCCCGCACCTTCTTCGGCAGGTCGATGGCATGGCTGCGCACGACCGGACCGAAAGCACGACCGCCGCCGCGGAACTGCGGCACGCGCGCCGAGCCGTGACGAGCGCCACCGGTGCCCTTCTGCGCGTACATCTTCTTGCCGGTCCGCCAGACTTCCGAGCGGTCCTTGGTCTTGTGCGTGCCGCGCTGACGGCGCGCCAGCTGCCAGTTGACGCAGCGCTGGATGATGTCGGCGCGCGGCTCGAGACCGAAGATCTCGTCCGACAGCTTCACCGAACCGGCATCCTTGCCTTCGAAAGTGGTGATCTTCATGTCCATGTTATGCGCCCTCCTTCGCGGCGGGGGCTTCAGCGGCCGGCGCTTCGGCAGCAGCTTCGGCCAGACGGAACTTGCCCGGCTTGGCGGCGTCCTTCGGCAGCGGCTTCTTGATGGCGTCGCGCACGGTGATCCAGCCGCCCTTGGCACCCGGCACCGCGCCGTGAACCATGATCAGGCCGCGTTCGACATCGATCTTGGCGACCTTGAGGTTGAGCGTGGTGACACGCTCGACACCCATATGGCCCGGCATCTTCTTGTTCTTGAAGGTCTTTCCCGGATCCTGACGGCCGCCGGTCGAACCGATCGAACGGTGCGAGATCGACACGCCGTGCGAGGCGCGCAGACCGCCGAAATTCCAGCGCTTCATGCCGCCGGCAAAGCCTTTACCGATGGTGATGCCGGCAACGTCGACGAACTGGCCCTCGACGAAGTGGTCGGCGGTAATTTCCGCGCCCACCGGGATCATCGCGTCGTCGGTGACGCGGAACTCCGCGAGCTTGCGCTTCGGCTCCACCTTCGCTTTGGCGAAGTATCCGCGGTCGGCCTTGCTCATGTTGCCGGCACGGCGCGGACCCGCGCCGAGCTGCAGCGCGACGTAACCGTCCTTGTCCTTAACGCGATGGGCCACGACCTGGCACTGCGCCAGGCGCAGCACCGTCACCGGCACATGTTCACCTCCATCGGTGAACAGCCGGGTCATACCCATTTTCTGTGCGACGACACCCGTGCGCATCTTTAATACCTCACCCGGCCTTACAGCTTGATCTCGACGTCGACACCCGCAGCGAGGTCGAGCTTCATCAGCGCGTCCACGGTCTGAGGCGTCGGGTCGACGATGTCCAAGAGACGCTTGTGCGTGCGCATCTCGAACTGTTCGCGGCTCTTCTTGTCGACGTGAGGCGAGCGGTTCACGGTGAACTTCTCGATACGCGTCGGCAGCGGAATCGGCCCACGCACCTGCGCGCCGGTGCGCTTGGCGGTATTGACGATCTCGCGCGTCGAAGCATCGAGCACACGATGATCGAACGCCTTGAGCCGGATCCGAATATTCTGGCCGTTCATTTGTTTGTCTCTCTGACTGTCATCATCCGTTCAAACGGATGATCCAGTATTCGCTACCTGCTCGTTGTCCTGTCCGGACCCGGGAAGCAACTCACCCGCGCCAATCCAGGAGTGCCGAGCCCCCGCCCTGTTCGGACGGGGGCCCCAGCGAAGTTGTTACTCGATGATCGACGCCACGACGCCGGCGCCGACGGTGCGGCCGCCTTCGCGGATGGCGAAGCGCAGTTTCTCTTCCATGGCGATCGGCACGATCAGGTGCACTTCCATCGCCACGTTGTCGCCCGGCATCACCATTTCGGTGCCGGCCGGCAGGTGCACGACACCGGTCACGTCGGTGGTGCGGAAGTAGAACTGCGGACGATAGTTGGTGAAGAACGGGGTGTGACGGCCACCCTCTTCCTTGGTCAGGATGTAAGCCTCAGCCTTGAACTTGGTGTGCGGCTTGACCGAACCCGGCTTGCAGAGCACCTGGCCGCGCTCGACTTCCTCGCGCTTGGTGCCGCGCAGCAGCGCGCCGATGTTGTCGCCCGCCTGGCCCTGATCGAGCAGCTTGCGGAACATTTCCACGCCGGTGACGGTGGTCTTCTGGGTCGGCTTGATGCCGACGATTTCGACTTCCTCGCCGACCTTGACGATGCCGCGCTCGACACGGCCGGTGCAGACGGTGCCGCGGCCCGAGATCGAGAACACGTCTTCGACCGGCATCAGGAACGGCAGGTCAACCGGACGCTCCGGCTGCGGGATGTATTCGTCGACGTTCTTCATCAGCTCGAGAATGGCATCGTGGCCGAGCTTCGGTTCCTTGCCTTCGAGCGCCATCAGGGCCGAGCCCTTGATGATCGGGATCTTGTCGCCCGGGAACTGGTACTTCGACAGCAGTTCGCGAACTTCGAGCTCGACCAGTTCGAGCAGTTCCGGATCGTCGACCATGTCGCACTTGTTCATGAACACGACGATCGCCGGCACGCCGACCTGGCGGGCGAGCAGGATGTGCTCACGGGTCTGCGGCATCGGGCCGTCGGCGGCCGACACGACCAGGATCGCGCCGTCCATCTGCGCGGCGCCGGTGATCATGTTCTTCACGTAGTCAGCGTGGCCGGGGCAATCGACGTGCGCGTAGTGGCGGTTCGTCGTCTCGTATTCGACGTGCGCGGTCGAAATGGTGATGCCGCGCGCCTTCTCTTCCGGCGCCTTGTCGATCTGGTCGTAGGCGGTGAACGTCGCGCCGCCGGTTTCAGCCAGCACCTTGGTGATCGCCGCCGTCAGCGACGTCTTGCCATGGTCGACGTGACCGATGGTGCCAATGTTGCAGTGCGGCTTATTGCGGTTGAATTTCTCTTTGGCCATGGAGCTCTCCGTTCAGAACTTTCAGGTTTCTCTGTCGCCGTTAGGCGAATTTCTTCTGGACTTCCGCCGACACATTGGCCGGCGTTTCCGCGTAGTGATCGAATTGCATGGTGAACGTCGCGCGACCCTGCGACATCGAGCGCAGCGTGTTGACGTAGCCGAACATGTTGGCGAGCGGCACCATCGCGTTGATGACGTTGGCGTTGCCGCGCATGTCCTGACCCTGGATTTGACCGCGCCGCGAGTTCAGGTCGCCGATGACCGAACCGGTGTAGTCCTCCGGGGTCACGACCTCGACCTTCATGATCGGCTCGAGCAGCGCCGGCTTGGCCTTCTGCATGGCTTCGCGCAAAGCGGCGCGCGAGGCGATTTCGAAGGCGAGCGCCGACGAGTCGACGTCGTGATAGTTGCCGTCCACGAGGCGGACCTTGAGGTCGACCACCGGGAAGCCTGCGAGCACGCCGGCGTTGAGAACCGACTCGAGGCCCTTCTCGACGCCCGGGATGAACTCCTTCGGCACCGCGCCGCCGACGATCTCGTTCTCGAACACGAAAGGCGTGCCCGGCTCGGTCGGCTCGGCGACGATCTTGACGCGGGCGAACTGGCCCGAACCGCCGGTCTGCTTCTTGTGGGTGTAATCCACTTCGGCCGGCTTGGTGATCTTTTCGCGATACGCGACCTGCGGCGCGCCGATATTGGCGTCGACCTTGTAGGTACGCTTGAGGATGTCGACCTTGATGTCGAGATGCAGTTCGCCCATGCCCTTGAGGATGGTCTGGCCGCTTTCCTGGTCGGTCGACACGCGGAACGACGGATCTTCCGCCGCCAGCTTCGCCAGCGCGACGCCGAGCTTTTCCTGGTCGGCCTTCGACTTCGGCTCGATGGCGATTTCGATGACCGGCTCGGGGAATTCCATCTTTTCAAGGATCACCGGCGCCTTCGGATCGCACAGCGTATCGCCGGTGCGGGTTTCCTTCAGGCCCGCCAGCGCGACGATGTCGCCGGCATAGGCTTCCTTGATGTCTTCGCGGTTGTTGGCATGCATCAGCAGCATGCGGCCGATACGTTCCTTGCGCTCCTTCGTCGAGTTGATGACGCCGGTGCCGCTGGTGAGAACGCCCGAATAGATGCGCGCGAAGGTGATGGTACCGACGAAGGGGTCGTCCATGATCTTGAACGCGAGCAGCGCGAGCGGCTCGGAGTCGTCCGATTTGCGCGTGACTTCCTCGCCGTTGTCCGGGTTGACGCCCTTGATCGCCGGCACGTCGACCGGCGACGGCAGGTAATCGACGACGGCGTCGAGCAGCGGCTGCACGCCCTTGTTCTTGAACGCCGAGCCGCACAGCACCGGGAAGAAGGCGCCGGTCAGCACCGCCTTGCGGATGAGCTTCTTCAGCGTCGCCTCGTCCGGCTCCTTGCCGTCGAGGAAGGCGGTCAGCGCGTCGTCGTCGAGTTCGACGGCGGCTTCCACCATCTTCTCGCGATATTCCTTGGCCTTCTCGACCAGATCTTCCGGGATGTCGACGTAGTCGAACTTGGCGCCGAGCGATTCATCGTTCCAGATGATGCCCTTCATCTTCACCAGGTCGACCAGACCCTTGAAGTTCGATTCGGCGCCGATCGGCAGCTGAATGGCGATCGGCTTGGCGCCGAGGCGGTCGACGATGTCGTCGAGGCACTTGAAGAAGTCGGCGCCGATCTTGTCCATCTTGTTGGCGAAGACGATGCGCGGCACGCGGTACTTGTCGCCCTGGCGCCACACGGTCTCGGTCTGCGGCTCAACGCCCTGGTTCGAATCGAGCACGCACACGGCGCCGTCGAGCACGCGCAGCGAACGCTCGACTTCGATGGTGAAGTCGACGTGGCCGGGGGTGTCGATGATGTTCAGACGCTTGCCGTTCCACAGCGCGGTGGTCGCGGCCGACGTGATCGTGATGCCGCGCTCCTGCTCCTGCTCCATCCAGTCCATCGTCGCGGCGCCTTCGTGCACCTCGCCGATCTTGTGGGACTTGCCGGTGTAATAGAGGATACGCTCGGTCGTGGTCGTCTTGCCGGCATCGATGTGGGCCATGATGCCGAAGTTACGATAGTCCTCGATGGCGTGACTGCGTGGCATAAGTAATCTCGTCCTGAATGCGGTTCGACGCCGTTACCAGCGATAATGGGAGAAGGCGCGGTTCGCCTCCGCCATCTTGTGGGTGTCTTCGCGCTTCTTCACCGCGTTGCCGCGGTTGTTCGAGGCATCGAGCAGCTCAGCCGACAGACGCTCGGTCATGGTGCGCTCGTTGCGGTCGCGGGCGGCGTTGATGATCCAACGGATGCCGAGAGCCTGACGACGGGTCGTGCGCACTTCGACCGGAACCTGATAGGTGGCGCCGCCGACACGACGCGACCGCACCTCGATCGAGGGCATCACGTTGTCGAGCGCCTGCTGGAAGACGGTGAGCGGGTTGGCCTTGGTCTTGGCCTCGATGGTCGAGAGCGCGCCATAGACGATCGACTCGGCGACCGACTTCTTGCCGTCGTACATGACGGCGTTCATGAACTTGGAAACGACGGCCGACCCGTACTTCGGGTCGGTCATGATTTCGCGCTTTTCCGCGGCGTGACGACGAGACATGGATCAGACCCTTATTTCGGACGCTTGGCGCCGTACTTCGAACGGCGCTGCTTGCGGTTCTTGACGCCCTGCGTGTCGAGCACGCCGCGCAGGATGTGATAGCGGACGCCCGGCAAGTCCTTGACGCGGCCGCCGCGGATCATGACCACCGAGTGCTCCTGAAGGTTATGGCCTTCACCCGGGATGTAGCCGATCACCTCGAAACCGTTGGTCAGGCGAACCTTGGCGACCTTGCGAAGCGCCGAGTTCGGCTTCTTCGGAGTGGTCGTATAGACGCGGGTGCAAACGCCACGCTTCTGCGGGGACGCCTGCAGCGCCGGCACCTTGTTGCGCGCCTTGAGCGGGTGGCGCGGGTTCGCAATCAACTGGTTGATCGTCGGCATCGTTCGCCTTCGTTACGTGATGGACCAACAGGTCCGGAATTAAGTGAGCCGTGAGGCCCGGCATCAGTCTCATCACGCGGCCGAGGCCGCGCGTTCTTCTTCCGTGCGTTCGCCGCACGCAAAACGAAATCGCGCCATCCGCTATAAATCAGCGGGGGCGCTTTTCCCGTTCTGACGGCAGCCAGATCGCGTGAGCGATCAGCACCGCACCATGAACTGACAGTGGCTGTCAGCGACAGCGTTTGAGCTTCTTTGATCGAGGCGAAGGCGCCAGGATTCCGTGAAAAACCAGATGGGATTTCAAAGGAATGCCCGGGCGGCCGTTCCGATCAGACGAAGCTCACCGCCTGTCGAAAAGTGGGGCGTGTGTATCGGTAGGGTCAGATGAAGTCAAGGCGAAAAAGCCTTGAAAACAGCGGCTCTGGCGCAGCTTTGCATCGCGGCATGGTTAGCTCTCGCATGATATGATCACGCCCTCGTCCGGATGCAAGACGAGCCGCGTACCGACGGCCTCGCCATCCCTCCCCGGCCTCGTGCCGAACAGCACCCGGCTGCCATAGGGCATTGATTCCAAAGATAATTCGACTGAAACACTGGCGAAATTCAGCGCCACGGCCAAGATCTCGCCGCCCGCGGTCCGTTCATAGGCGAACCCGCTACCGGACTGGGCCAGTGGCCGATAGACGCCGGCACTGAGGGCGGGATGCGCCCGCCGCAAGGCGATCAGACGACGGTAAAAGGTCAGGGTCGACGTCGATTTGGCCGACTCGGCGGCGACGTTGCGAATCCCGGCATCGGCATTGAGGGGCAGCCACGGCTCGACGGTCGAGAACCCGGCCAGCGGCCCACTGTCCCACGGCATCGGCGTGCGGCAGCCATCGCGGCCGAGCCCCTGCCCCGGCAGATTGCGCTCCCAGGGATCCCGGACCCGATCGGGGGCGATCGCGACCTGCGGCAGACCGAGTTCGTCGCCGTAATAGAGGCTTGGGGTACCGCGCAGGGTCAGGAGCAGCATCGCCGCCACCTTCGCCTGCGCCTCACCCACCCGGCTGACGATCCGCGGCCGGTCATGGTTGCCGAGCACCCAGTTCGGCCAGGCGCCGGGCGGCAGCGCCGCCTCATAGCGATCGACCAGCGCGGCAATGGCGTCGGCCCGCCACGGCACGCCGATCAGCGAGAAATTGAACGGCAGATGCGCCCCGAGCAGTTCGTCGCCGTAATAAGCCACGAGCTTGTCCACCGGCAGGTAGATTTCGCCGATCAGGACCCGGTCCGGAAATTCGTCGATCACCGCCCGCAGTTCGCAGACCACCTCTTGCACCTCCGGCCGATCGGTCGAATAGACCGGCAGCAGCCGGCCATAGTCCGCCTCGCCTTCGCGCCACGCCGGATTGGGCGGGTTGTCGCGGAAGGCTGCGTCCTTGATGAGATGCCACATCACATCGACGCGAAAGCCGTCGACACCACGGCCGAGCCAGAACCGCATGACGTTGTGCATGGCGCGGCGGACGTCGGCGTTGCGCCAGTTCAGGTCCGGCTGCTCGCGCAGGAAGGCATGATAGTAATACTGCCCGGTCGCCGCCTCGTACTGCCACGCCGAACCGCCGAATTCCGACAGCCAGTTGTTCGGCGGACCGCCGCCCGGCGCCGGGTCGCGCCACAGATACCAGTCGCGCCTGGCGCTCTCGCGCGACGTCCGGCTTTCCTTGAACCATGGGTGCTCGATCGAGGTGTGGTTCGGCACCAGATCGAGCAGCACCTTCAGCCCGAGGTCATGCGCCCGCGCCACCAGCGCGTCGAAATCGGCAAGCCGGCCGAACAGCGGATCGATCGCGGTGTAATCGGCGATGTCGTAGCCGAAATCCGCCATCGGTGAGACGAACACCGGCGACAGCCAGACCGCATCGACGCCGAGTTCGGCGAGATAAGGCAGCCGTTGCGTCACGCCGGCGAGATCGCCGACGCCGTCGCCGTTCGTGTCCTGGAACGAGCGCGGATAGACCTGGTAGAGAATGCCGGTTTGCCACCAGTGCATGAGCCGCTCTTGCGGCTCATGCATGACCGCCGTGTGACAGCGGAGCGGCGGCGCCGGTCAGCGCCCCTTCCATCCAGCCTGAGTCGCGCAGGCTTCCATCTCGCGCTTATGGGTCTTCTCCCACTGCGTGATGGTGCGTGTTTCGCTCGACGACATTTTGTTATTCATGCAAGTGCAGTACGACATGATCACTTGTGCGGTCTGACCTTCGTCCTTGTTGTCCGTGACGCATTGGCCGATCCACTTGATGTCGTCGGAATCGGCGCGGGCGGGCCCGCTGCTCAGAACGGCGGCAAAGGTGGCCACGGCAGCGAGGGCAAGAATGGCGTGTCTCATCGACTCTCTCCTGATCGGGACCGCTATCCTCGACCGGGCGCCGGCAAAAGTCCTGAGAACGGACCTGAATTCCGGTGCAGCCATTCTGAAATCTTTCTGAAAGGCGGTTTGCCGGCGCCGGGATGCGCGCCTTGCCGCATCGCACGCAAAAAGGCCGCCCCGGAGGGCGGCCTTTGATCTTGTCCGAACCGGCAAACGCCGGCTGAGCGGCGACTTATTCCGCCGGCGGCAGCGCCGGGGCTTCGATCGGGACCGCCGCCTGCTTGGCGGCGTCCTTCTCGCGCTCTTCCAGGATGAGCGCGTCGCGCTTCATGGCGACCTCGCGCAGCTGGTTCATCATGGCGCCGGTACCCGCCGGGATCAGACGGCCGACGATGACGTTCTCCTTGAGGCCGTCGAGCGTGTCCGCCTTGCCGTTGACCGCGGCTTCGGTAAGGACGCGCGTGGTCTCCTGGAACGACGCGGCCGAGATGAACGACCGGGTCTGCAGCGAGGCCTTGGTGATGCCGAGCAGCACCGGGTGACCGACGGCGGGCTTCTTGCCCTCGTCGAGCGCCTTGGCGTTGATCGCATCGAACTCGCTGCGATCGACCTGCTCGCTCGCCAGCAGATCGGTTTCGCCGGCGTCGGTGATCTCGACCTTCTGCAGCATCTGGCGAACGATCACCTCGATGTGCTTGTCGTTGATCATAACGCCCTGCAACCGATAGACCTCCTGGATTTCGTTGACCAGGTAAGCCGCCAGCTCCTCGACGCCCTTGATGGCGAGAATGTCGTGCGGGGCGGGATTGCCTTCGACGATATAGTCGCCCTTCTCGAGCACGTCGCCATCCTGCAGGTGGATGTGCTTGCCCTTCGGGATCAGGTACTCCTTCGGCTCGAGCGACTTGTCGGTCGGCTCGATGGTGATGCGGCGCTTGTTCTTGTAGTCCTTGCCGAAACGCACCGTACCGCCGATTTCGGCGATGATCGCCGCATCCTTCGGCTTGCGCGCTTCGAACAGCTCCGCCACCCGCGGCAGACCGCCGGTGATGTCGCGCGTCTTGGCGCTCTCGGTCGGGATACGCGCGATGACGTCGCCCGCCTTCACGCTCGAGCCCGGATCGACCGAGATAATCGCATCGACCGCGAGCAGGTAACGCGCCTCGCCGCCACGGGCGAGCTTAAGGATGCTGCCATCCTTGCTCTTGACGACCATCGCCGGACGCAGGTCGGCTTGGTTACGGGACGAGCCCGTGCGCCAGTCGATGACCACACGCTTGGCGATGCCGGTCGATTCGTCGAGCTGCTCCGACATCGACAGGCCGTCAACCATGTCCTCGAAATCGACGACGCCGTCGACTTCGGTGAGGATCGGACGGGTGTACGGATCCCACTCGGCGATACGCTGGCCGCGCTTGATCTGGTCGCCCTCGTCGACGCGCATGCGCGCGCCGTAAGGAATACGGTGATGCGCACGCTCGGTCCCGTCGGGATCGACCACCGCCACCACCATATTGCGAACCATGCCCACCGAATGACCTTCGGAGTTACGGGCAATGTTCTTGTTCTTGATGACGATCTTGCCGTCGAAGTTCGACTCGATGAACGACTGCTCGTTGATCTGAGCGGCGCCGCCGATGTGGAACGTACGCATGGTGAGCTGGGTGCCCGGCTCGCCGATCGACTGGGCGGCGATGACGCCCACCGCCTCGCCCATGTTGACCGGAGTACCGCGCGCCAGATCGCGCCCGTAGCACGCGCCGCAAACGCCGATCTTGGTTTCGCAGGTGAGCACGGAGCGGATCTTCACCTCCTGCACACCCGCCTTCACCACGCGATCGACTTCCGGCTCGGTGAGCAGCGTGTTGGCCTTGATCACCACGTTGCCCGAGGTCGGATCCTTGACGTCCTCGGCCGTCGTGCGGCCGAGAATACGGATCGCCAGGGGCGCGACAACGGTGCCCGCATCGATGATGGCGCGGACGGCGATGCCGTTGGTCGAGCCGCAATCCGGCTCGGTGATGATGCAGTCCTGCGCCACGTCGACCAGACGACGGGTGAGATAACCCGAGTTCGCGGTCTTCAAGGCGGTGTCGGCCAGACCCTTGCGGGCGCCGTGGGTCGAGTTGAAGTACTCGAGAACCGACAGGCCTTCCTTGAAGTTCGAGATGATCGGCGTCTCGATGATCTCGCCCGACGGCTTGGCCATGAGGCCGCGCATACCGGCGAGCTGACGCATCTGGGCCGGCGACCCGCGGGCGCCCGAGTGGGCCATCATGTAGATCGAGTTGATCTGCATGTCGCGGCCTTCCTTGTCCTTACGGACCGCCGAAATCTCCTTCATCATCGCGTCGGCAATGGCGTCGGTGGACTTCGACCAGGCGTCGACGACCTTGTTGTACTTCTCGCCCTGGGTGATGAGACCGTCGTTGTACTGCTGCTCGAACTCCTTGGCGAGTTCGCGCGTCTTGTCGACGATGCCCCACTTGGTGTTCGGCACCACCATGTCGTCCTTGCCGAACGAGATGCCGGCCTTGAACGCGTGATAGAAGCCGAGCGCCATGATGCGATCGCAGAAGATCACCGTCTCCTTCTGACCGCAGTGGCGGTAGACGGTATCGATCATCGCCGAGATCTCACGCTTGGTCATGAGCTTGTTGACGATGTCGAACGGCGCCTTGACGTTCTTCGGCAGCACGGCGCCGAGCAGCACGCGACCCGGCGTGGTGTCGTACCACTTGCGGATCGTGTTGCCTTCGGCGTCGACGCCTTCCCAGCGATACTTGATCTTGGAGTGCAGCGTGATCGCCTTGACGTTGAGCGCGTGCTCGATGTCGGCCATGTCGCCGAAGATCTTGCCCTCGCCGGGCGAGCCTTCGCGGATCAGCGACAGGTAATAGAGGCCGAGCACGATGTCCTGCGACGGCACGATGATCGGCTGACCGTTGGCCGGGTGCAGGATGTTGTTGGTCGACATCATCAGGACGCGCGCTTCGAGCTGCGCTTCGAGCGACAGCGGAACGTGCACGGCCATCTGGTCGCCGTCGAAGTCGGCATTGAACGCGGCGCAGACCAGCGGATGCAGCTGGATCGCCTTGCCCTCGATCAGCACCGGCTCGAAGGCCTGGATGCCGAGGCGGTGCAAGGTCGGCGCGCGGTTCAGCAGCACCGGATGTTCGCGGATCACCTCGTCGAGGATATCCCAGACTTCCGGCTTCTCCTTTTCGACCAGCTTCTTGGCCTGCTTCACCGTGGTGGACAGACCCTTGGCGTCGAGCCGCGAATAGATGAACGGCTTGAACAATTCGAGCGCCATCTTCTTCGGCAGGCCGCACTGATGCAGCTTCAGCTCGGGACCGACCACGATCACCGAACGGCCCGAATAGTCGACGCGCTTGCCGAGCAGGTTCTGGCGGAACCGGCCCTGCTTGCCCTTGAGCATGTCGGCGAGCGACTTCAGCGGACGCTTGTTGGCGCCGGTGATGACGCGGCCGCGGCGGCCGTTGTCGAACAGCGCATCGACCGCCTCCTGCAGCATGCGCTTTTCGTTGCGGATGATGATGTCCGGCGCGCGCAGCTCGATCAGCCGCTTCAGACGGTTGTTGCGGTTGATGACACGGCGATAGAGATCGTTGAGATCGGACGTGGCGAAGCGGCCGCCGTCGAGCGGCACCAGCGGGCGCAGGTCCGGCGGGATCACCGGCACCACGGTCAGGATCATCCACTCCGGCTTGTTGCCCGAGGCGACGAAGGCCTCGATCAGCTTGAGCCGCTTGGCGAGCTTCTTCTTCTTGATGTCCGAGTCGGTCTCGGTCAGCTCGACGCGCAGCTCGGCCTGCAGCTTCTCCAGGTCCATGCCCTTGAGCATTTCGCGGATCGCTTCGGCGCCGATCGCGGCGGTGAACGAATCCGGGCCGTACTCGTCCTGCGCCTTGAGGTATTCGTCCTCGGACAGCAGCTGACGATCCTTGAGCGGCGTCAGGCCCGGCTCCAGCACGACGTAATATTCGAAATACAGGATGCGCTCGAGATCCTTGAGCGTCATGTCGAGCAGCATGCCGATACGGCTCGGCAGCGACTTCAGGAACCAGATGTGCGCGACCGGCGCGGCCAGCTCGATGTGGCCCATGCGCTCGCGGCGCACGCGGCTGAGCGTGACTTCGACCGAGCACTTCTCGCAGATGATGCCCTTGTACTTCATGCGCTTGTACTTGCCGCACAAGCACTCGTAGTCCTTGATCGGCCCGAAGATGCGGGCGCAGAACAGGCCGTCGCGCTCGGGCTTGAAGGTACGGTAGTTGATCGTCTCGGGCTTTTTGATTTCGCCGTAGGACCACGACAAAATCTTCTCAGGGCTCGCGATCGAGATCCGGATCTGGTCGAAGACCTGAGCCGGAGTCGTCGGGCTGAAAAGATTCATGATCTCTTGGTTCATATTCTTCTCCGCTATGCCGGCATGCCGCCGGCCGCAAATTCAAAACAAAGGCGTGAAGGCCGGGCCGCGTCCGTGACGGGCCCGGCTATCGCACTTGTTATTCGGCGGCTTCCGCCGTCGGTCCCGCGCCGTGGCTCGGGGCCTTGGAGTTGTGCAGGTCGACATTGAGGCCGAGCGAGCGCATTTCCTTGACCAACACGTTGAACGACTCGGGGATACCCGCTTCGAACGTGTCGTCGCCGCGCACGATCGCCTCGTACACCTTGGTACGGCCGGCCACGTCGTCCGACTTCACCGTCAGCATTTCCTGCAGCGTGTAGGCGGCGCCGTAAGCCTCGAGCGCCCAGACCTCCATTTCGCCGAAACGCTGACCGCCGAACTGCGCCTTGCCGCCGAGCGGTTGCTGGGTGACCAGCGAGTACGGACCGATCGAACGGGCGTGGATCTTGTCGTCCACCAGATGGTGCAGCTTCAGCATGTAGATGTAGCCGACCGTGACGTTACGATCGAACGCCTCACCGGTGCGGCCGTCGAAGACGGTCGACTGGCCCGACGGGTTCTGGCCGGCGAGATCGAGCATCGATTCGATGTCCGCCTCCTTGGCGCCGTCGAACACCGGCGTCGCAATCGGCACGCCGTGCTTGAGGTTGGTGCCGAGTTCGATCAGACCGTCCTCGTCGAGCGACTTGATGGTCTCGTCGTCGCCATAGACCTTCTTGAGCATCTCCTTGAGCGGCTTGGCGTCGTGCTTGAGGTTGTAAGCATCGACCGCCTGACCGATCTTGAGACCGAGGCCGGCGCAAGCCCAGCCCAGATGCGTCTCGAGGATCTGACCGACGTTCATACGCGACGGCACGCCGAGCGGGTTGAGCACGATATCGACATGCGTGCCGTCGGCGAGGAACGGCATGTCCTCGATCGGAACGATGCGCGACACCACGCCCTTGTTGCCGTGACGGCCGGCCATCTTGTCGCCCGGCTGGATCTTGCGCTTCACCGCGACGAAGACCTTGACCATCTTCATCACGCCCGGCGGCAACTCGTCGCCGCGCTGCAGCTTCTCGACCTTGTCGAGGAAGCGCTGTTCCAGGAGCTTCTTCGACTCGTCGTACTGCTTCCGGATCGCTTCGATCTCGGCCATCAGCTTGTCGTTCGGCGAGGCGAACTGCCACCACTGCGACCGCGGGTACTCGTCGAGCACCGCGCGGGTGATCTTGGAGTCCTTCTTGAAGCCCTTCGGGCCGGCAATGCCCTGGCGGCCTTCGAGCAGCTCGGCGAGACGGCCGTAAACGTTACGGTCGAGGATCGCCTGCTCGTCGTCGCGGTCCTTGGCGAGGCGTTCGATTTCCTCACGCTCGATGGCGAGCGCGCGCTCGTCCTTCTCGACGCCGTGGCGGTTGAAGACGCGGACTTCGACGACGGTGCCCTGCACGCCCGGCGGCACGCGGAGCGAGGTGTCGCGAACGTCCGAGGCCTTCTCGCCGAAGATGGCGCGCAGCAGCTTTTCTTCCGGCGTCATCGGGCTTTCGCCCTTCGGCGTGATCTTGCCGCAGAGAATGTCACCGGCGTGCACTTCGGCGCCGATATAGACAATGCCGGCTTCGTCGAGATTCTTCAGCGCCTCTTCCGAGACGTTGGGAATGTCGCGAGTGATTTCTTCCGGACCCAGCTTGGTGTCACGCGCCATCACCTCGAACTCTTCGATGTGGATGGAGGTGAACACGTCTTCCTTCACGATACGCTCGGAAAGAAGGATCGAGTCCTCGAAGTTGTAGCCGTTCCACGGCATGAACGCGACCAGCACGTTGCGGCCGAGCGCGAGTTCGCCGAGGTCGGTCGACGGACCGTCCGCGATGATATCGCCCTTCTCGACGCGGTCGCCCACCTTCACCAGCGGACGCTGGTTGATGCAGGTCGACTGGTTCGAGCGCTGGTACTTCATCAGCCGGTAGATATCGACGCCCGGCTTGGTCGGGTCGGTCTCGCCCGTGGCGCGCACGACGATACGGGTAGCGTCGACCTGGTCGATGATACCGGCGCGGCGCGCGGCGATCGAAGCGCCCGAGTCACGGGCAACCACGCCTTCCATGCCGGTGCCGACGAATGGCGCCTCGGCACGAACCAGCGGCACCGCCTGGCGCTGCATGTTCGAGCCCATCAGAGCGCGGTTGGCGTCGTCGTTCTCGAGGAACGGGATGAGCGCCGCGGCGACCGAAACGAGCTGCTTCGGCGACACGTCCATGTAGTCGACCTTGTCGCGCGGCACGGGATGAACGTCGCGGTTCGAACCGTCGCGGCAGATGATCATCTCTTCGGTGAAGCGGCCCTTGGCATCGACCGAGGCATTCGCCTGGGCGACCGAGTAACGGCCCTCTTCCACCGCCGACAGGTACACGACCTCGTCGGTGACGCGGCCGTCCTTGACCTTGCGGTACGGCGTCTCGACGAAGCCGTACTTGTTGACGCGCGCAAAGGTGGCGAGCGAGTTGATCAGACCGATGTTCGGACCTTCCGGCGTCTCGATCGGGCAGATGCGGCCGTAATGCGTCGGGTGCACGTCGCGCACTTCGAAGCCGGCGCGCTCGCGGGTCAGACCGCCCGGGCCAAGCGCCGACAGACGGCGCTTGTGGGTGATCTCGCTGAGCGGATTCGTCTGGTCCATGAACTGCGAGAGCTGCGACGAGCCGAAGAACTCGCGCACCGCGGCAGCCGCCGGCTTGGCGTTGATCAGGTCCTGCGGCATGACGGTGTCGATATCGACCGACGACATACGCTCCTTGATCGCGCGCTCCATACGCAGGAGGCCGATGCGATACTGGTTCTCCATGAGCTCGCCGACCGAACGCACACGGCGATTGCCGAGATTGTCGATGTCGTCGATCTCGCCGCGCCCGTCGCGCAGGTCGACCAGAGTCTTGATCACGGACAGGATGTCTTCCTTGCGCAGCACGCGCATGGTGTCCGGCGCATCGAGTTCGAGGCGCATGTTCATCTTGACGCGACCGACGGCCGAGAGGTCGTAGCGCTCGGCATCGAAGAACAGCGAGCGGAACATCGCTTCCGCGGTGTCGACCGTCGGCGGCTCGCCCGGGCGCATGACGCGGTAGATGTCGAACAGCGCGTCTTCGCGCGTCATGTTCTTGTCGACGGCCAGCGTGTTGCGGATGTAGGCGCCGACATTGACGTGGTCGATGTCGAGCAGCGGCAGTTCCTTGTAGCCCGCTTCGGTCAGAACCTTGAGGTTCTTCTCGTCAAGCTCGGAGCCGGCTTCGAGATAGATCTCGCCGGTCTTCACGTTGACGAGATCCTCGGCGACGTAGCCGCCGATGAGCTCTTCGTCGGTCATGCGCAGGGCCTTGAGGCCCTTTTCGGCGAGCTGACGGGCCTGACGCACCGAGAGCTTCTTACCGGCTTCGACGACGACCTTGCCGGTGTCGGCGTCAACGAGGTCATTGACCGCCTTGTAACCCTTCATGCGGTTGGCATCGAAGGGCACGCGCCAGCCGTCCTTGGTGCGCTTGTAAGTGACGTGCTTGTAGAACGTGCGCAGGATTTCCTCGCCGTCGAGGCCGAGCGCATAGAGCAGCGACGTCACCGGAATCTTGCGGCGGCGGTCGATACGCGCATAGACGATGTCCTTGGCGTCGAACTCGATGTCGAGCCAGGAACCGCGATACGGAATGATGCGGGCGGCGAACAGCAGCTTGCCCGACGAGTGCGTCTTGCCCTTGTCGTGGTCGAAGAACACGCCCGGCGAACGGTGCATCTGCGAAACGATGACGCGCTCGGTGCCGTTGACGATGAAGGTGCCGTTCGACGTCATGAGCGGAATGTCGCCCATGTAGACGTCCTGCTCCTTGATGTCCTTGACCGACTTGGCGCCCGTCTCTTCGTCGATATCGAACACGATCAGGCGCAACGTCACCTTGAGCGGCGCAGCGAAGGTCATGCCGCGCTGGCGGCACTCGTCGACGTCATACTTCGGAGCTTCGAACTCATACTTGACGAATTCGAGCATCGACGCGCCGGAGAAATCCGAAATCGGAAACACCGAGCGGAATACGGCCTGAAGCCCTTCGTCGAGACGGCCGCCTTCGGGCTCGTTGACCATCAGGAACTGGTCGTAGGACGCCTTCTGAACCTCGATGAGGTTCGGCATCTCCGCGACTTCTTTGATGGACCCGAAAAATTTGCGTACGCGCTTGCGACCGGTGAACGTCTGCGCCATCGTTTCTTTCTCTCAATGTTTTCGGGGGTAAGCGCGGGCGCCTCTCCGAAAAGCCGCATTCCATCGCGGCAATCAGGACAGGCGTCGGGGGCTACCCGGTTCTTCTATGCGATTCGGAACCTGAGGGCCGAAGCCCGGTTACCGAACCGTCGAATTCTTAAGTCAGGCCGTGTCCGCTCTTGGGGGCGGTTCGCGCTGTTGCCGGCACCCGCCTCAATCAATGAAGGCTGGTTTCACCGGGTCCTGTGACGCCCCGGGACCTTAAGTACCGGGAAAGTCACCTGTTTTGTCGGAAACGGCGGGCTTCAGGGAACCCGGCACTCCCGGTAGATAAGCAGCTTTCGGACTTTTGCGACCCCCGGGGTGGCGCGAACGCCCCACCCCGGTAGTCTCAAGCCTTTGACGATCCCCGGGTTTCGCGAAGTGTTCGCCCGGGGATTTCGCTCTTTCTCTCCTCGTCATGGCCGGGCTTGTCCCGGCCATCCACGTCTTAAGTCAGAGCGGTTGGCGATCCCCGGGTCTCGCGAAGTGCTCGCCCGGGGATTTCGCTCAAGTAACCTGCGGTTACTTGAGCTCAACCTTGGCGCCGGCCTTCTCGAGCGTGGCCTTGATCTTCTCGGCCTCGTCCTTGGCAACGCCTTCCTTGACGGTCTTCGGCGCGCCTTCGACCAGATCCTTGGCTTCCTTGAGGCCCAGGCCGGTGAGCGCACGCACTTCCTTGATCACTTCGATCTTCTTGTCGCCGGACGAGGCGAGAACGACCGTGAACTCGGTCTTCTCTTCAGCGGCGGCGGCGCCACCGCCACCAGCGGCCGGGCCGGCAACCGCAACAGCGGCAGCAGCGGAGACGCCCCACTGCGCTTCCAGCATCGTCGCCAGATCCGCCGCTTCGAGGACGGTCAGGCTCGACAGGTCGTCGACGATCTTCTGCAGGTCAGCCATTTTTCAATTCCTATTAGGTTCGAACCAGTTGGGTTGTTGGAGTAGGCCGTCAGGCCGCTTCGCCCTTGGAGGCATAAGCCTGGACAACGCGCGCGACCTTGGCCGCGGGAGCGTTGGTGAGCTGCGCGATCTTGGTCGCCGGCGCCACGAGGAGGCCGAGGATCTTGGCACGCAGTTCGTCCAGCGACGGCAGCGAGGCGAGCGCCTTCACGCCGTTCTGGTCCAGGGCAGTCTTGCCCATCGATCCGCCGAGAATGACGAACTGTTCGTTCGCCTTGGCGAAATCGGTTGCAACCTTCGGCGCGGCGATCGGGTCCTTGGAGTAAGCAAGAACCGTCGGCCCCTTCAGCAGGGGCGCGATCGAAGCGACGTCGGTGTCCTTGAGAGCGATTTGGGCGAGACGGTTTTTCGCGACCTTCACGCTGCCGCCAGCCTGCCGCATCTGCCTGCGCAGCTGCTGCATCTGGGCGACGGTGAG
>JAFECJ010000049.1 GCA_018242205.1 Pseudomonadota bacterium | reverse complement strand
TGGCGTCCGAAGTCCGCAGCCTGGCGCAGCGCTCGTCGCAAGCCGCCAAGGACATCAAGGACCTGATCACCAACTCGAACGGCCAAGTGAAGGACGGTGTCGATCTGGTCAACAAGGCCGGTCAGTCGCTCGTCGAGATCGTCGAGTCGATCAAGAAGGTGGCGGTCGTCGTCTCCGAGATCGCCAATGCCTCGTCCGAGCAGGCCACCGGCATCGACCAGATCAACAAGGCGCTGACGCAGATGGACGAGGTGACGCAGCAAAACTCGGCGCTGGTCGAGGAGAATGCGGCCACCGCCAAGACGCTCGAGCATCAGGCGAAGTCCATGGACGAGCAGGTCTCGGTGTTCCAGATCGGCGGTCACCACGGCCACGTGGCGCCGGTTGAAACGAAGTCTGCCATGGTCAAGCCGGCCGCCGTCAAATCTGCCGCTGCCAAGCCGCTCAAAGCGGCGGCGAAGTCCGCAGCCCGGCCTGCAGCCGACGCGCGCGAGATGCAGGCGTCGCTCGCGACCGCGGTCGGCCAGGACTGGGAAGAGTTCTGACTTGAACCAAATATCCGAACCGAGCGACCAGGCGGAGTGCTCGCTCCGCCTGCCTGCTTGATCGATCCCTGCAAAACGCCGCCGCCTGAATGGGAGCCCGTCAGCCTGGGTCGCGTCTATTCGCAGTTAGCTCAGAGTTAGTTCTTTCGCGACTACGCTCCAAGAAGATACACAAATTCAATAGGTTAGCGAAGAGACAGGGTTAAGACCCGATTAACCATCGAGGGCGCCCGGGGTTATCCCCGACGCTCATATGGCGCCGAAAATACCGATTAAATCGTTGTCCGGGCTTTTCTTTTCTCGGTACGGCGCGATGCGTCGCTGTCGGCGGAGGGTGCGCAAATCGCGGAAAAACAGGCTGCGCTGCCACTTGCTGTCGGCGGGTCCGTTTGCGCGACTTCGTATCCGGGCATAATGGGTGGAACGACGATGGATGTGGGCGCCGCCGTAAGAGGCCGGCAACGAATGAAGCGGGCGTCAAGGATGGCGAAGACACAGACCCAGACCCAGACGCGCTTGCGCGACTTCTCGCGGTCCTTGCCGATGTCGCTGCTCAAGGCGCGTGAGGCGGTGATGAGTCACTTCCGCCCCAGCCTCAATCATTTCGGCATCACCGAACAGCAATGGCGGGTGTTGCGGGCGCTCAGTGCAGTCGAAACCATCGAGATCATGGCGCTGGCGGAACGGACCTTCCTGCTGCCGCCATCGCTGTCACGCATTCTTCGCGACCTCGACGAGCGCGGCCTCATTGTGCGCCGCACCTCGGAAACTGACCTGCGGCGCGGTCTGGTGTCGATCAGCGCGCGCGGCCGCGATCTCATCGCCAAGGCCGGCGTGCATTCGGAGGCGATCTATTTGCAGATCACCGAACGCTTTGGCGCCGATCAGCTCGCGCGCCTGCAAGACATGCTGCGCGATCTCGAGGTGGCGCTGGCGGCGCCGATCGAAACCGGCGCGTTTCCCGAGCGAAACGGCAAGAAAGGCGGCAAGGCGGTCGGCCGTCGCAAGGCGGCGAACGGAAAGCAGGCGCTGTAAGCACGAAAACTTCGGTATCTGAAGGACTTCGGCGGGCCGGCGCCGACCCGGTTGACTCGCGGCCGCTTTCGATTAACTTAACATGTTAAGTAACGAAAAAGCCGGCGAGGAAACGTCATGCCGCATCTCTCGCTCGAGTATTCGGCCAATCTCGAGGATAGGGCCGACATCGCGGGCCTGTGCCGCGAACTGCATGCCGCCGTAATGGCGTCCGGGCTGTTCGAACTCGGCGCCGTGCGCGTGCGCGCCTTCGCCGCGCAGCATTTCGCCGTTGCCGATCTCGATCCGCGCAATTCCTTCATCGACATGTCGTTCCGCATCGGCCAGGGCCGCAGCGCCGACGAGAAGAAGGCAGCCGGCGACAAGATTTTCGCCGCTGCAACCGCGCACTGCGCGATACTGCTCGCCGAGCCGCACTTCGCGCTGTCGCTTGAAATTCGCGAAATCGATTCCGAACTGAGTTGGAAGAGGAACGCCATCCATCCGCGGCTGCGCGGCAAGTGACGAAGCCAGCGCGATCATGAGCAAGCTCGACGCCAACCTTTCCAAGGCCAACAGCTACCTCGCTCGTTTCCGCGAGGCCGGCGTGCTCAACCAGATTGGTGGCGAGGCCGTGGCGGCGGCCGACGGCGCAACCTTCGACTCCATCTCGCCGATCGATCTGAAGCCCCTGGCAAAGGTCGCACATGGCAAGGCCGCCGATATCGACCGCGCCGCGAAGGCGGCGAAGCAGGCGTTTCCGGCCTGGGCGGCGCTCAGCGGCGACAAACGCAAGGCGCTGCTGCACAAGATCGCCGACGCCATCGTCGCGCGCGCGGAGGAGATCGCTTTCGTCGAATGCGTGGATACCGGCCAGGCGCTGAAATTCATGGCAAAGGCGGCGCTGCGCGGCGCCGAGAATTTCCGCTTTTACGCCGACCGCGCGCCGGAAGCGCGCGACGGCAAAGCGCTGCGTATGGACGGCCAGCTCAATGTGACGAGTCGCGTGCCGATCGGCCCGGTCGGCATCATCACGCCGTGGAACACGCCATTCATGCTGTCGACGTGGAAGATCGCGCCGGCGCTGGCGGCCGGTTGCACCGTGGTGCACAAGCCGGCCGAACTGTCGCCGCTCACGGCGCGACTGCTGGTCGAAATCGCGGAAGAGGCTGGTCTGCCGAAAGGCGTGTGGAACACAGTCAATGGCTTCGGCGAGGACGCTGGCAAGGCGCTGACCGAGCATCGCGACATCAAGGCCATCGGCTTTGTCGGCGAAAGCCGCACCGGTTCGCTGATCATGGCCCAAGGCGCGGCGACGCTGAAGCGCGTGCATTTCGAACTCGGCGGCAAGAACCCGGTGATCGTGTTCGCCGACGCCGACCTCGAGCGCGCCGCCGATGCCGCGGTGTTCATGATCTACTCGCTCAATGGCGAGCGCTGTACCTCGTCGTCGCGGCTGTTGGTCGAGCACAGCATCTACGGCAAATTCACGCGTGTCGTCGCCGAGAAGGCCAAGCGCATCAAGGTCGGCCATCCCCTCGATCCGGACACCGTGATCGGGCCGCTGATCCATCCTGACCACGAACGCAAAGTGCTCGACTATCTCGACATCGGCCGTCGCGAAGGCGCGACCATCGTCGCCGGCGGTGGCAAAGTCGAAGGTCCGGGCGGCGGGTGCTACGTTGCGCCGACCTTATTTGCCGGCGCCAATAACGGCATGCGCATTGCCCAAGAAGAAATTTTCGGTCCGGTACTGACGGCGATGCCTTTCAAGGACGAAGCCGACGCCCTGGCGCTCGCCAACGACGTCTCATACGGCCTGACCGCCTATCTTTGGACCGCCGACGTGACGCGCGCCTTGCGTTTCACCGATGCGCTCGAAGCCGGTATGATCTGGGTGAACTCGGAAAACGTCCGCCACCTGCCGACACCGTTCGGCGGCGTCAAAAGCTCCGGCATTGGCCGGGACGGCGGTGACTGGTCGTTCGACTTCTATATGGAAACCAAGAACGTCGCCTTCGCCACCACGAACCACGCCATCGCGAAACTCGGCGGTTGAACGCCCGTGGTTTGATCAAGGAGGGGAAAATGTCGCTGCCGAAACCGAACCTCTACCCGCCCTTCAATATCGTGCGGCTGTCGCATGTCGAATTCGTCGTCACCGATCTCGCGGTGTCGCGGACGTTTTACGTTGACACGCTTGGCCTGCAGGTGACCCACGAGGATGATCAGGCGATCACGCTGCGCGGCCTGGAAGAGCGCGGCCATCATTGCATCGTGCTGCGGCGTGGCGAGAAGCCGGTCGCCAACAGCCTGTCGTTCAAGGTTTACGACGAGGCCGATCTCGACAGGGCGTATGACTGGTTCAAGGCGCAGCGCCTTCCGGTCGAGTGGGTCGAACGGCCATGGCAAGGACGCACGTTGCGGACGCGCGATCAGATCGGCATTCCGCTCGAATTCTATTGCCGCATGGACCGGCTGCCGCCGATCCATCAGAAGTACAAGCTCTATCACGGCGTCAGCCCGCTGCGCATCGACCACTTCAACTGCTTCTCGACCAATGTCGATGACAGCGTCGCGTTCTACAATTCGATCGGTTTCCGCGTTACCGAATACACCGACGATCCCGAATCCGGCCGGCTGTGGGCGGCGTGGATGCACCGCAAGGGTGGCGTGCACGACATGGCCTTCACCAACGGCCGCGGGCCGCGGCTGCATCACACCGCGTTCTGGGTGCCGTCGCCGCTCAATATCATCGAACTGCTCGATCTGATGGCAACCACCGGCTACCTCAGCAATATCGAGCGCGGCCCCGGCCGCCACGGCATTTCCAACGCGTTCTTCCTCTACATCCGCGATCCGGACGGCCATCGTATCGAACTCTATTGCTCGGACTATCAGACTGTCGATCCGGATCTCGAGCCGATCCGGTGGGACCTCAAGGATCCGCAGCGCCAGACCTTGTGGGGCGCGCCGGCGCCGCGCTCGTGGTTCGAGGAGGGTAGCTTCTTCGCCGGCGTCGAGGTGCGCGACGCCGAATTGAAAGCGCAGCCGATCGTGGCGCCGTGATTGCGACCGGCAAGGAATAAGCGATGACGCGGATTGCAAGCTTCACCAGCGGCGGCAAGCCCGGATACGGCATCATCCGGGACGACGGCGTCGTTCATCTGTCGGCGCGGCATGGCGCCCGCTGGCCGAGCTTGCGTGAGGTCATCGAGGCTGGCGCGCTGACGCGTCTCGCCGAAGCGGGCGACAAGCTTGCCGTCGATCTGCCGCTCGACGCCATCCGCTACGACATCCCGATCCCGGCGCCGGAAAAGATCGTCTGCGTCGGCGTCAACTTTCCCGACCGCAATGCCGAATACAAGGACGGGCAGGCGGCGCAGGTTAATCCGTCGCTGTTCGTGCGCTTTCCGCGCTCCTTCGTCGGTCACCACAGTCCGCTGATCCGGCCGCGCGAATCGCAGCAGCTCGATTACGAAGGCGAGATTGTCGTCGTCATCGGCAAAGCCGGCCGCCGCATTGCCGAGGCCGCCGCGCTCGGCCACATCGCCGCGCTGACCCTGTGCAACGAAGGCACGATCCGCGACTGGGTGCGCCACGCCAAATTCAACGTCACGCAAGGCAAGAACTTCGACCGCACCGGCTCGATCGGCCCCTGGCTCATCCCCTACACGGATGAAAGCCAGATTGCCGACATCGCGTTGGAAACGCGCGTCAACGGCGAGGTGCGCCAGCACGACCGCACCAGCCGCATGATCTTCTCGTTCCGCAAGATCATCAATTACGTCTCGACCTTCACGACGTTGGTGCCGGGCGACATTCTCGTCACGGGTACACCGACCGGCGCCGGCGCGCGTTTCGACCCGCCGGTCTGGCTCAAGCCCGGCGACATCGTCGAGGTCGAGGCGCAAGGCATCGGCCTGCTGCGCAACGGCATCGCGGACGAGGGATAGGACCATGCTAGCAGCGGACAAGATCGAGGCGGCGGTGGAGCAGTTGGACACAGCGGAGCGCACGCGCGTGCAGACCGGGCTCATTTCGCTCATACATCCCGAAGCGACGATCGAGGACGCCTATGCCATTCAGACTGCCTGGGTGAAGCGCAAGCTTGCGGGCGGCCGCCGCATCATTGGTTGGAAAATCGGCCTCACATCGCGGGCCATGCAATCGGCGCTCAACATCGACACGCCGGACTCGGGCGCGCTGTTCGACGACATGGCCTTCGACGACGGCGCCACCATTGTGCCGGACCGTTTCATCCAGCCGCGCGTCGAGGCGGAGATCGCCTTCGTCATGAAGACGGCGTTGCGCGGCCCGGACCTGACCATCATCGACGTGCTCAAAGCCACCGATTACGTGACGCCGGCGCTGGAAATTCTCGACACCCGCATTCATCGCGTCGACAAGGCGACCGGCAAGGCGCGCACCATCGTCGATACCATCTCCGACAACGCCGCCAATGCCGGCATCGTCACCGGTGGCCGCGCGCTGCGGCCCGACGATGTCGATCTGCGCTGGATGGGCGCCATCGTCTCGCGCAACGCCGTCGTCGAAGAAACCGGGCTCGGCGCTGGGGTTCTCAACCATCCGGCGCGCGGCATCGTCTGGCTGGCCAACAGGCTGGCCGCCTATGGCGGCGGCATTGAAGCCGGCCAGATCGTGCTCGCCGGCTCGTTCATCCGCCCGATCGAGGCGCGGCACGGCGACACCATCGTTGCCGACTACGGACCTTATGGAAATGTCAGTTGTCACTTCGCGTAAATCGGGTGTGATTCCGGGATAAGGAGGACTGACCATGCGAGCCGAAGACTTCCGCGCCGACAAGAAGAGGCCGTTCACCGGCGCCGAGTATCTCGAATCGCTGCGCGATGGCCGCGAGGTCTACATCAACGGCGAGCGCATCAAGGATGTCACCACGCATCCGGCGATGCGCAATTCGGTGCGCTCGCTGGCGCGCCTTTACGATGCGCTGCATGACGAGAAGACCAAGGACCGGCTGACCTCGCCGACTGACACCGGCTCCGGCGGTTACACCCACAAATATTTCCGCGTCGCCCACTCGTCGGCGGACCTGGTGGCGCAGCAGGGCGCCATCGCCGACTGGGCGCGCATGACCTATGGCTGGATGGGCCGCACCGCGGACTACAAGGCCGCGCTGATGAACACGCTCGGCGCCAATGCCGAATGGTACGGGCCCTTCAAGGACAATGCGCGGGCCTGGCACAAGCGCGCGCAGGAATCTGTGCTGTTCATGAACCACGCCATCGTCAATCCGCCGATCGACCGCCACAAGCCGGCCGAAGCGGTGAAGGACGTGTTCGTGCACATCACCAAGGAAACCGACGCCGGCATCTACGTGTCCGGCGCCAAGGTGGTGGCGACCTCGTCGGCGCTGACGCATTACAATTTCCTGGCCCAGGGCTCGGCGGTCGTCACCGACGATCCGTCGATGTCGGTGATGTTCATCGTGCCGATGAACGCGCCGAACCTGAAGATGTTCTGCCGTGTGTCCTACGAGCAGATGGCCAACACCGTCGGTCTCCCGTTCGATTATCCGCTATCGTCGCGCTTCGACGAGAACGACGCCATCCTGGTGCTCGACAATGTATTCGTGCCCTGGGAGGACGTGCTTGTCTTGCGCGACGCCGGCAAGATCATGTCGTTCCACCCGGCGTCCGGCTTCATGCACGGCTACTGTTTCCAGGGCTGCACGCGTCTGGCGGTGAAGATGGACTTCATCACCGGCCTGCTGGCCAAGGCGCTGCGCGCCACCGGCGGCGATGCCTTCCGCGGCAATCAGGCGATGCTCGGCGAGGTGATCGCCATCCGTCACCAGTTCTGGGCCTTCTCCAACGCCATGGCCTATAACCCGGTGCCGTGGGCAAGCGGTGCCGTGCTGCCCAATCTCGAAGCGGCCTTGTGCTACCGCACCTTCATGTCGGAGGCCTATCCAAAGGTCATCGACATCGTGCGTCGCGTCATCGCCTCGGGCCTCATTTATCTGCCGTCGTCGGCCAAGGATTTCGGCAATCCGGAGATCGACCGCTATCTGGCGCAATATGTGCGCGGCTCGAACGACATGGGCCATGTCGAGCGCATCAAGATCATGAAACTGCTGTGGGATGCGACCGGCACTGAATTCGCCGGCCGGCACGCCCTGTACGAACTGAACTATGCCGGCGCGCCGGAGGAAGTGCGGCTGCAGGTGCTCAAGGGCGCCGAGCGCGGCGGGCGGCTGAAAGAGATGGAGGCACTGGTCGATCGCTGCATGGCCGACTACGACGAAAACGGCTGGACCGGGGACACCTGGCTGCCGCCGCTCGATCGTCCCGGATCTGTCAGCGCCGCGGCCGAGTGAGGGCAGCCTCATGACGCCAAACGTAACACAGACAGAGTTCCGCAACGCCATGGCGCGCGTCTGCGCGCCGGTCAACGTCATCACGACCAAGGGCGAGGCCGGCCGTGGCGGCTTCACCGCGACGGCGATGTGCGCCGTCACCGATGCGCCTCCGACTTTGCTGGTCTGCATGAACAGCCGCTCGGCCCAGACCGATCTGTTCATCGCCAACAAGCGGTTTTGCGTCAACGTGCTGACCCAGGAGCACAAGGAACTGGCGGCCTCGTTCGCCGGCGGGCTGAGCGACATGGACGCCCGCTACGCCGCCGCCGCCTGGGTCGATCTGCCGTCCGGCAATCAGGCGCTGGCCGACGCCATCGTCTCGTTCGATTGCCGCCTGGCCGACGTGCGGATGGTGGGCACGCACAACATCTTCATTGCGGACGTGGTCCATGTCCGCAGCCGGCCGGATGGGCACGCGCTGCTCTATTTCGATCGGAACTATGTCCACGTGCCGGGCCAGACCGGGAGCTTCGGCGGATGACGGCCCGGGCGCATCGCTTCACGGACGGAGCGGGCGCGGAGCTGGCGTTTCAGGACCCTGTTGATCGGTTGCCATCTATAGGGTTGGAGCCGTCGCCGAGACGACAGCCGAGACTACTCAATCTCCGCCGCAAGTCGCTTCAGCGTGTCGACAAACCGTTTCTTGTCGCGCGGTCCGATGATGCGGTCGAGATTGCGCTCGTGTTTGCGCGCGGCGCGCGTCATCAGGGCCAGGGTCTTCCGGCCCGCCGCGGTCAGGTTGAGGCGATAAGCCCGCCGGTCGCTGTCGACGCGCTTGCGTTCGACCAGACCGCGCCGCACCAGATCCTCGACCACGGGCGTCAGGCTCGATTTGTCGCGGCCACTGGCCGCGCTCAGCTCGGTCTGTCTGATGCCGGGATTGCGCGCGATCAGCATCAACGTTGCGAAGCGGCCCGGGTTTTCGCCGATCGCGGCCGAATGGTGCGAGAAGGCCTGAAACGACGCCTCCTGCGCCATGCGCAGATTGAAGCCCACCCAGGTTGCCAGTGGGCCGAAATCGATCGGCTTCATGGTGGCTTCGCCGCTGCCGCCGCCACGATCCGCCTTCTTGCTATCGCTTTTCCGCACCGCACTCGTCTCCTGGATAGACGGAGTTCTACAGCCCGCCTGCAGTTAGTTTGAGATCAAACTATCACTTTACAACGCTTCCGACATTCGGTTCAATGTCCGGAAAAGTTGGCGCTAAAACCAACTAGAACCAAAGGGAGGTCTCTCATGAAATCGCGTGTTGCCGCTTGCGTGTCCGCGCTTGCCGTCGCCGGCCTGATCGGCGCGTCGGGTGCGGCTCTGGCTCAGGAAAAGACGTTCGATCTCAAGATTTCGCACTGGGTGCCGCCATCGCATCCGCTGCAGAAGTCGCTCGAGGAATGGGGCGCTTCGGTCGAAAAGGAGTCCGGCGGCACCATTCACTACAAGGTGTTCCCTTCACAGCAGCTCGGCAAGGCCTTCGACCATTACGATATGGCGCGTGACGGCATCGCCGACCTCACTTACATCAATCCCGGTTATCAGCCCGGCCGCTTTCCGATCATCGCCGCCGGCGAACTGCCCTTCTTGATGTCGAATGGTGTCGGCGGATCGGTGGCGCTCGACAAGTGGTACCGCAAATACGCGGCCAAGGAGATGAAGGACGTCAAGTTCTGCCTCGCCTTCGTGCATGACCCGGGCGCGATTCACTCGGTGTCCAAGAAGGTCCTGGTGCCGAGCGACATCAAGGGTATGAAGATTCGTCCGGCACAAGGCACGATCGCGCGGTTTGTCACGGAGCTCGGTGGCACCAACGTCCAGGCCGCGGCGCCGGAAGTTCGCGAGACCTTGGCGCGCGGCGTCGCTGACGCAGTCACCTTCCCCTGGGGCTCGATCTTGCTGTTCGGCATCGACAAGGTGACGAAAGAACACATGAACGTGCCGCTCTACACGACGACCTTCGCGTTGGTGTTCAACAAGGCCAAATACGACGCGATGTCACCGCGCCAGAAGAAGGCGATCGACGATCACTGCAACAGCGAATGGGCGGCCAAGGTCGCGGCGCCGTGGGCCAAGTTCGAGCATGACGGTATCGCCAAACTGAAGGCCGAGCCTGGTCAGGACGTCTATGACATCTCGGCGGCGCAATTGGCCGAGTGGCAGAAGGCGGCCGAGCCGCTGACCGCCGAATGGGCGGCGGGCGCCAAGAAAGCCGGTATCGATCCCGATGCGGCGCTCAAGGAGCTCAAGGCGGCGCTCAAGTCAGAGAACGCGGGTTACTGATGAGCGACGTTGCGCAGGGGACCGGGGCCAAGGGTCCCCTCGATCGCTTTATCGACCTGGTCGAGATGACGGCGGCGGTGTTTCTCGCCGTCGTCACCTTGCTGACCTTCGTGTCGGTGATCCTGCGCTATTTCTTCGCGTGGGCGATCCCGGATTCCTACGACTTCACGCGTCTACTGCTCGGCATCTTAATCTTCTGGGGCATGGCGGTGGCGAGCTATCGCGGCGACCACATCTCCGTCGACCTACTGTGGAGCGCATCACCGTCCTGGGCCAAGCGCGCGATGGATGTGTTCTCGGCGCTGGTGACGCTGGCCGCCATGGCGGCCTTCACCTGGATGTTCGCCGAGAAGGTGTTGAATACCCGCATCGACAATGTCGGCACTTTCGACCTGCGTCAGCCGGTCTGGATCTACTACTTCATCGCCTGGGTCGGCCTGGCTTCGTCGATCCTTCTCCTGATCCTGCGCACGATACGGCTGGTGTTCTGGCCCGATAGTCTGGCCGCGCCCAGCGAGCCGCATACGGCAGAGTGAGCGTTCCCCATGAGCACTGATGCCGTCGCCGCCACCGGATTCGCCTCGCTGTTCGTCCTGATGATGCTGCGCGTGCCGGTCGGCATCGCCATGGGTCTCGTCGGCGTGGTGGGCTTCGGATACCTGGTCGGCGACATCGGTCCGGCGCTGAAGTTGCTGTCGCAGTCGCCGATCCGCACCGCGACCGACGCCGAATTTGCCGTCATTCCGTTGTTCCTGCTGATGGGCGCCTTCGCTTCGGCGTCCGGCATGAGCCGCGAACTGTTTCGCGCATCGAATACGTTTCTCGGACATTTCCGTGGTGGCCTCGGCATCGCCACCATCGCGGCTTGCGGCGGTTTCGCCGCGATCTGCGGTTCGTCGGTGGCGACCGCCGCGACCTTCTCCAAGGTCGCCTATCCGGAGATGCGGCAACACGGCTATCCTCAGAGCTTCGCCACCGGCGTTATCGCCGCCGGCGGGTCACTCGGCATCATGATCCCGCCATCGACGGTGTTCGCGGTGTACGGCCTCATCACCGAGCAGGACATCGGCAAGCTGTTCATTGCCGGCGTTGTGCCGGGCCTACTCGCGGTGAGCATGTACATCCTCACCATCAACATCATTGGTCTTGTCCGCCCGGGATTTTTGCCCGCAGCGCCTCGTCACAGCTGGGCCGAGCGCTTCGAGGCTTTGCGCGACGTCTGGGCAGTGACGCTACTCTTCATCTTCATCATCGGCGGCATCTATGCCGGCATGTTCACTGCGACGGAGGCGGCCGGCATGGGCGCGGCCGGCGCATTCATCATCGCAGTCATTCGGCGCAAGCTCTCCCGCGCCGATTTCCTGCGCTGTCTGGTCGAAAGCCTGCGCACGACCGCGGCGGTGTTCACGATCCTGATCGGCGCGCTGATCTTCGGCTACTTCCTGACCATCACGCAGACGCCGCAGCGGCTCACCGAGTTCCTCACCGGCCTCGGCCTCGGACCCTACGGCGTGCTGGTCCTGATCATGCTGATGTATCTTGCGCTCGGATGCATCATGGATGCGATGGCCATGATCATTCTGACGATCCCGATCGTATTCCCGGTGATCAAGGCGCTCGGTTTCGATCCGATTTGGTTCGGTGTCATCATTGTCATGACCGTGGAACTGGGGCTGATCCATCCGCCGGTCGGCATGAATGTGTTCGTCATCAAGAGTGTGATCAAGGACGTCAAGCTGTCGACCGTCTTCAAGGGCGTGATGCCCTTTGTCGTGACCGACATTCTGCGGCTCGTGATCCTGATCCTGTTCCCGATCCTGGCGACATGGCTACCCTCGCATATGTGAGGCCCGTCGCGACGATGGCTGGTTAGACTTCGGCCGGGAGGCCACATGGAACGTTCATTCAAGAAGGAAGTGGAGGCGCTGAAGCTGGGCAACGGCGAGACCTTTCATGGCGAAGGCATTCTCGCGGTCACCAAGGCGCTGCTGCAATCGGGTGTGTCTTACGTAGGCGGTTATCAGGGCGCGCCGGTGTCACACCTGCTTGATGTGCTGGTCGATGCCGAAGGCATTATGGCCGAGCTCGGCGTGCATCTGGAAACCTGTTCGAACGAAGCCAGCGCTGCCGCCATGCTAGGCGCGTCGATCAATTACCCACTGCGCGGCGCGGTGACCTGGAAGTCGATCGTCGGCACCAACGTTGCCGCCGATGCACTGTCCAACCTGTCGTCACCGGGCGTGATCGGCGGCGCCATGATCATCCTCGGCGAGGACTACGGCGAGGGCGCTAGCGTCATCCAGGAGCGCTCTTATGCTTTTGCTCTGAAGTCCTCGATGTGGCTGCTCGATCCGCGGCCCGATCTGCCGACCATCGTGCGCATGGTCGAGAAGGGCTTCGAGCTGTCGGAGGCGAGCCACGCGCCGGTCATGCTCGACCTGCGTATCCGCGCCTGTCACGTAACCGGGCAATTCGACGCCAAGGACAATCGCAAAGGCCAAGTATCCGGCCTCAATCGCCTGCATGGCCCGCCACGCTTCAATTACGCGCGGCTGGCACATCCGCCGGTGATCTACGCCCAGGAAAAGCTGAAGGTCGAGCAGCGGCTGCCGGCGGCGCGCGCCTTCATCCGCGAGAACACGCTCAACCAAACGATAGACGGCGACTTGACTGATATAGGCATCATCGCCATGGGCGGGCTGACCAACAGCGTGCTGCGCGGGCTGGAACGGATGGGCTTGGCCGATGTGTTCGGCGCCTCGCGCGTTCCGCTCCACGTGCTCAATGTCGCTTATCCGTTGGTGCCGGAGGACATCCGCGAATTCTGCGCCAGCAAGCGCGCCGTCCTGGTGGTCGAGGAAGGGCATCCCGATTACGTCGAGCAGGCGGTCAATGTCGAACTGCGCCGCGCCGACATCCAGACCAAGGTCTACGGCAAGGGCCTGCTGCCGCAGGGCGGCGAATACACGTCCGAAGTGCTGCTCGGCGGGCTGGCCGGCTTCCTGCAAGCGACGCGACCGAACGGTGTCGACGCCGATGCGTTGGCCGAGAAGGCCAGCGGCATCGTCGCCCGCAAAGCAGCGACCGCACAGGCGATCGGCACTGCGTTGCCCGTGCGGCCGCCGACCTTCTGCACCGGCTGCCCGGAGCGTCCGGTGTTTTCGGCCATCAAGCTGATGCAGCGCGAGATCGGGCCGACCCATATTTCGGCCGATATCGGCTGCCATGCCTTCGCGACCTTCCAGCCGTTTTCATTCGGCAATTCGATCCTCGGTTACGGCATGTCGCTGGCGAGCGCCGCCGCCGTCGGGCCCAACATGGATCGCCGGCCGATCGCCATCATGGGTGACGGCGGCTTTTGGCATAACGGCCTGATCACGGGCGTCGCCTCGAACCTATTCAACAAGGGCGATGGCGTGCTCGTCGTCATGCAGAACGGCTACACCTCGGCGACCGGCCTGCAATACATGCCGTCGAGCAAAACGAGCCGCTCAGGCGTGCCGCCCGGTATGGACATCGAGCAGACCTTGCGCTCGATGGGCGTGAAGTGGATGCGCAAGGTGCGCACTTACAGCGTGGCCAAGATGGCGATGACGCTGAAGGACGCGATGAAGAGCGCCGAGCGCGGGCTGAAGGTGATCATCGCCGACGGCGAATGCCAGTTGGCGCGGCAGCGCCGCGTGCGCGCCGAGGATGCCGTGAAGCTCGAGCGCGGCGAGCGCGTCACCCGCACGCGCTACGGCGTCGATGACGCCATCTGCACCGGCGATCACTCCTGCATTCGGCTGTCGGGTTGTCCGTCGCTGACGGTGAAGCCGTCGCCCGATCCGCTGCGCACCGATCCGGTGGCGAGCGTCGTCGAATCCTGCGTCGGTTGCGGCCTGTGCGGCGAGGTCGCCCACGCCGCGGTGCTGTGCCCGTCGTTCTACCGCGCCGAGATCGTGCGCAACGCCACCTGGTGGGACCGCGCCTTGTTCAGAATTCGTCAGACGGTCATTGGCTGGCTTGGCGGCTACAACGGTGCGGCGACCGCATGAGCGCGACGCGACCCATTACCTTGCTGATCGCCGCGCTCGGCGGCGAAGGCGGCGGCGTGCTCACTGGCTGGATTGTGAGCGCGGCGGAAGCGGCCGGTTTTCCCGTGCAGTCGACTTCTATCCCCGGCGTCGCGCAACGCACCGGTGCCACCACCTATTACATCGAGATCTTCCCTGAACCCGCGACGGCGCTGAATGGCAAGCGTCCAGTGCTGGCGTTGACGCCGGGCATCGGCGACATCGATGTCGTTGTCGCCAGCGAGTTGCTGGAAGCCGGAAGGACCGTGCTCAACGGCTTCGTCACGCCGGACCGCACGCATGTCATTGCCTCGCTCAGCCGGTTCTTCACCATGGACGAGAAGACCGCCATGGGCGACGGCCGCTATGATGACGACAAGCTCACCAAGTTGATAAGGGAGCAGTCGCGCGACGCGTTGCTGTTCGATATGACCCGGATCGCCAGTGAGAACGGTGCTATGGTCAACGCCGTGATGCTCGGCGCCATTGCCGGCTCCGACCGGCTGCCGATCAGCATCGAGCAATTCCTGACGGCGATCGGCGGCGGCGGCAAAGCCGGCGAGGCCAATCGGCGCGGCTTCCAGGCCGGGCTCGCCACCGCACAGGCGCAGGCCGAAGCTGGCAAGGCCGTCGCCGTCAAGAAGAGCGCCGCGCCGACCTTGGCATCGCTGGAGCAACAGGCCGCATCGGCCTATCCAGGCATCGCACAACCGATCGTCATCGAAGGCGTCCGCCGTCTGGTGCCGTATCAGAGCGTCGCCTACGCGCAACTTTATCTCTATCGCCTGAAGCCGATCGCCGACGCCGACCGCGAAAGCGGTGCGCAAGGCGCACTGCTCAAGGAGGTAGCGCGGCACCTGGCGGTGCGCATGTCCTACGAGGACGTGGTGCGGGTCGCGCAGGAGAAGATTTCGCCAGAGCGCATGGCCCGCATCGCCCGCGACGAGTTGCGGGTCAAGGGCGAGCCCTATTCGGTGCACGATTTCCTCAAGCCCGGCATCGAGGAATTGTGCCAGTTGCTGCCGCCCTTCATCGCCCGACCAATCTTGAATTTGGCCGAGCGCAAGGGCTGGCTGGGCCGTCTTTATTTCGGCATGGAGATCAATTCGACTTCGGTGAGCGGCTATCTGCGCTTCCTTGTGCTGGCGAAGTTGCGCGCGATCAGGCCCTACGGCTATCGCTACGCGCAGGAGCAGGCGCAGATCGAATCCTGGCTTGCCCTGATTGCGGAGGCCAGCAAACGTTCATCGGCGCTGGCGCTCGAGATCGCCGAATGCGCGCGGCTGATCAAGGGCTATGGCGACACGCACACGCGCGGGCTGTCGAACTACGGCAAGATCGAAGCGGGCTTGATCCGCCCGGCGATTGCCGGCCGCATGCCGGTTGATCGTGCCATCGATGCCATCGCTTCGGCGCGCACGGCGGCCCTCGTCGATCCGGACGGCGAAAGCCTGGCGAAATGCCTCGCCGATAGTGGCGCGGTCGCGGAGGCAGCCTGACATCACCCGGCGGACCGCAAGTGCAAAGTCATTCTATTGCGGCGTAATGCCGGCTGACTTGATGATGTCTTCGTACTTCGCCATCTCGCTCTTGATATAGGCGGCAAAGTTCGCGGAAGTTGAGCCGATCGATTCAAAACCGAGCTTGGCGAGGCGGTCCTTGACGTCCGGCTCCTGCACGACCTTGACCACAATGTCCTGAAGCTTCTTGGTGAGTTCAGGCGGCATGTCCTTGGGACCCCACAGGCCATACCACGACGCGAAATCGAAGCCCTTTACTCCGGACTCGGCGAGCGTCGGAATTTCCGGCGCGATGGCGACGCGTTTCGAACTGGTGACGGCCAGCGCCTTGATCTTGCCGGCCTTGGCCAGCGGCAGCGACGACAGCATCGGATCGGCGACCATCTGGATCTGGCCGCCCATCAGGTCGTTGAGCATCGGACCGGCGCCTTTGTAGGCGATGACGAGTGTCTTGAGGCCGGCGTCGCGTTTGAGCAGTTCGACCGCCATATGGCCGGCCGATCCGAAGCTCGAAGTCGCAAAAGTATATTTCTCCGGGTTCTTGCGAACCAGGTCGAAGAACTCCTTCAGATTCTTGGCTTCGACCTTCGGCGGTACGCTGACGATCAGCGGGCCGGATGCGACCAACGAGATCGGCGTGAAGTCGCTGACGACGTTGTATGGAATAGCCTTGTGCAGGAACGGCGTCACAACATGGATCGAAGCGGTGAGCAGCAGCGTGTAGCCGTCCGGCGCGGCCTTGGCGACGTAATTGGCGCCGACGATGCCGCCCGCGCCGCCGGCGCGGTTTTCCACGATGAAGGTCTTGCCGATCGCCTCGCTCATCTTCTGCGCCAGGATGCGGGCAACGCCATCGACCGAACCGCCGGGCGGATAAGGCACGATGAGGCTGACGGTGCGCGAAGGGAAGTCGTCAGCACGCGCCTGTACGGCTGAAAAGCCGGCAATCGCAAGAACCAATGCAAGTGCTATCCGAACACTTTTCATCTGCAATTCTCCGCTCTGGCGTTAATAGGTTCCCGGGTAGCTTCCGCCGTCGATCAGAATGTTTTGGCCGGTGACGAATCCGGCATGTTCCGAACACAGGAAGGCACAATAGGCGCCGAACTCATCGGGTCGGCCGTAACGTTTGGCTGGGTTCGACGCCGCGCGCGCTTTCCAGATGTCGTCGAATGATTTTCCGCCCGGCTCGAGCATGCCGTTGATGTGTCGCCGCTGCGCGTCGCTGTCGAAAATGCCGGGCAGTAAGTTATTGATGGTGACGTTGTGCTCGACCGTCTGCCGGGAAAGGCCGGCGACGAAGCCGACCAGGCCGGAGCGAGCGCTATTCGAGAGCGCGAGCTCGGCCTGCGCGATTTTCACGCTGCGCGATACGATGTTGACGATGCGTCCGAAGCGGCGCGCCATCATGCCGTCGACGGTGAGCCGGATGGTCTCGATCGGCCCCAGCATCATGGCGTCGAGCGCGGCGATCCAGTCGTCGCGGGTCCAATCCCGGAAATCGCCGGGCATCGGCCCGTCGGCATTGTTGAGAAGAATATCGGGCTCCGGACAGGCCGCCAGCGCTGCTTTGCGGCCCGCCTCGGTGGTGATGTCACCAACGACTGGCGTCGCGCGGACGCCGCTCGCGGTGGCGATCTCCGCGCAGGTCTGTTCGACGGTCTCGCGGGTCCGCGATACCAGCGTGACGTCGACGCCTTCGCGCGCCAACGTCATCGCACATGCTTTGCCAAGTCCACGGCTCGCGCCGAACAACAGCGCCTTGCGCCCCGCGATCCCCAGGTCCACGCGATGGCCTCAGGCGGCGGCCGAAAGCGGCTTGATGTTGTAGCCGTACTTCTTGTCGAGGCCGAGCTCCTGGACGATCCGCACGCCCTTGGCCAGCGCCTCCCCTTCCAGGTTGGTGAGCGGCTTGCGCAGATCGCCGGCCGGCATGCCAAGCGCCTTCATAAGAGACTTCACGGCTACCGGATTGATCGCCGAATAGGTGTAGTGCAGCAGCGGCAGCAGGCCGAGATAGGCGTTCTTGAAGCCTTCGGCTTCGGCGTAGCTCTTCCATGGCGTCGAAATCGTCGCCAGTTCACCTGGCGCAATGTTTCCGGTCATGTTGGCCGTACCGTGGCCGCCGAGGCTCATGGTCGGCACCACGAGACCGAGATTCGGGCTGTCGCAGCACATCACCGCGACGCCGGTCTTGGCCGCCAGTACCTGCGCCACCTGGCCGACCCGCGCCGTCGACTCCTTGTGCACGACGTAGTTCGGATGCTTGAAAATGCGGATCAGGTGATCCCAGTGCAGATCGCTCTTCACCCGCGGCGGATTGTTGTAGATTCCGAGCGGCAGGTCGGTCGCGTCGGCGACGTCGAGGAAGAAGCCTTCGATGTCGGCTTCCGGCGCACAGATATAGGCCGGCGCCGCAAGGATGGCGCCGTCGGCGCCATTGTCCTTGGCGAATTTGACGTTCGCAATCGTCGACTCGGTGTTGTTGCCGGTACAGCCGAAGAAGATCGGCATCTTCGCTGTTTTCATCTTAGCGCACTCGACGATGATCTGCTTCTTCTCGTCTGGCGACAGCATGGATGTCTCGCCGGTCGAACCCATGATCAGGACGGCCGAGGAGCCGTTGTCTTCGTGAAACTTGAGCAGCGTACGGAACGCCGCAAAGTCCACGGTTCCGTCGCGATTGAACGGTGTAATCAGCGCAACGAACGAACCGGTCATCAGCTTCTTGGTCATTTCAAATCTCCGTCGAGAATCTGGTTTTCACCCAGAGCCGGCTATGCGGCGTCTTGCCGTGATGCATTATGGCCGACCATCGAGAATTCGACAGCCGCGTCGGCGTGGATCAGCGTTGAGTCGAATGCAGGGATGTCCAGCATGTCAGGTTGGATCAGGAGTCCGATTTCGGTGCAGCCGAGTATAACGCTATCGGCGCCTTCATCGCGCGCCCGCGCGATGATGTCGAGATAGCGCTGACGGGAGGCATCTTGGATCATGCCGCAGCAAAGTTCAGCAAATATGATGTCGTGGACGGTCGCGCGATCCTCAGCGTGCGGGACCATGAGGTCGAGGCCATGCATGCTTCGCAAGCGCGAAACGTAGAAGTCCTGTTCCATCGTATAGCGGGTCGCTAGCAGAAGTGGCCGCCGGGCCGGCGTGGCCTTGACCGCTTCGGCCGTGGTGTCCGCGATATGGATGAGCGGAACGGAAACCGCACTCTGGATTGTGTCGGCGAGCTTATGCATCGTATTGGTGCAAATGAGGATGCAGTCGGCGCCGGCGCGTTCGAGTCCGCGGGCCAGCGCCGACAGCGTGGCGCCGGCTTTCTCCCACTGGTCGGCCTTTTGCAGGGCGACGATGTCGTCGAAATCGACCGAGCGCATCAGCACCTCGGCCGAGTGCAATCCGCCGAGGCGGTCGCGCACCGCTTCGTTGATGTGGCGATAATAAACGGCAGTGCTTTCCCAGCTCATGCCGCCCAGAAGTCCGATGGTTCGCATTGTCTGTCTCTTGTGCGCAGGTCGATCGAAGCGCGGACAGGTTAGCCGAACCGCAGCGCAATTCGTTGATCTCCCGTTTGCTAAGAACGGCAAAAGCAGGCAATATTTTTTCATAATTTATAAAAAATGGGATATTTTAACACCCATTCTGTGGTGGCTAAACAATTTGCATTCTTTGCCCAAATGGAGAGCGGACGTGGATTCGGTCGATCAGAAGATTCTCGACATCCTTCAGGCCGACGCCGCGATGCCGGTCGCCGCCATTGCCGAGAAGGTCGGCATGAGCACGGCGCCGTGCTGGCGGCGTATCCGCAAGCTGGAAGACGATGGCGTAATCACACGCCGCGTTGCGCTGGTCAGCCGGCGCAAGGCCAACGTGCCGATGACCATCTTTGTATCGGTCAAGGCGCCGCGCCACGCTGTCGAGTGGCTGCAGGCGTTTCGCAAACTGATCGCCGAGATCCCCGAGATCGTTGAGGCTTGGCGGCTGACCGGTGACGTCGATTATCAATTGCGTATCGTCGTTCCCGACGTCGAAACCTACGACCTCGTCTATCAGCGGATGATCAGCAAGCTGGAATTTTCCGGCATCAGTTCGGCCATCGCGATGGAAGAGATGAAATACACGACCGCCATCCCGACCAAATATATTGCCGTCAAATAGCAGGCCGGCCGGTGGCCGAATGGAAGCTGGGCGCCGGACACGGCCGCATCGCCATGTCGTTCTTCGGCAATTCGATTCCGGATTATTGTTAATCCAGTTTGTCTAAGCGGCGTGGTTAGTTGATCAAACCTTTATTTAACCGAGCTCGATACGGTTTTCGGAACCACAAAAAAGGCTCGGCTTTCGCAAGAATCGCGAAGTCGGGGGCAGTTTGGCGTGGTGCCATGGGACATCCTTTCGGGACGGCAGCACGCCGCGGGAGAGCATTTTGATGCGGAATTTCTACGGTTTACAAGCGCGGCTCTACGGCATCGTCGTTCTGGCGCTGCTCGGTCTTTTGGTTCTCGGGACGGTGAACACCTATAAGGTGACGGAAAGCCTGAATGCGCGCCGTCACGTCGAACTGAAAAACATGGTCGATTCGGCCTATGGCGCCGTCGCCGCGCAGTACGATCTCTTCAAAGCCGGCAAGATATCGGAAGAGCAGGCCAAGAAAGCCGCCGGCGATACGCTTACCGGCATGCGCTACCAGGACGGCAACTATTTCTTTGTCACGGGCCTAGACAACAAGAGCGTTCTCAATCCGGCGAATCCGAAGATCGTCGGCAAGGATATGAGCGCGTTCAAGGATTCCACCGGCAAGTACTTCGTTCGCGAGATGACCAAAATCTCGCGCGAGCAAGGTGGCGGCTATGTCGACTACGGTTGGCCGAAGCCGGGCTCCGACAAGCCGATCGGCAAGACCTCGTACGTCAAACTGTTCGCACCGTGGGGCTGGATCATCGGCACCGGCGTCTATAACGACGACATCGTCGCCGAGCGCGACGGACTGATTTCGACGACGGTGATGGTCGGCCTGCTGATCGCCCTCATCACCGGCAGCCTCGCCTTCTTCGTCGCTCGCAACATTCACAACCGCGTATCGCGCCTGGGGACTCTCAGCGGCACGATCGAAGAACTATCGAACGGCAATTTCGCGGTTCAGCTGCCCGAGGTGAAGGGGCACGATGAAATCGGACGGATCACGGCGGCGATCCGCGCCATGGTCGATCGCCTCTCGAACACCATGACGGCAATTACCCGAGCCAGCGGTGAGGTCAATAACGCGTCGGCCGAGATTTCGACGAGCACCACCGACCTGTCGCAACGCACGGAACAGCAGGCCGCGAGCCTCGAACAGACTACCGCTGCGATGCAGGAACTGGCGCAGACCGTGAAGCGCAACGCCACCAACGCCCAGGAAGCGAATCGTTCGGCCGGCACGACGCGCGAAGTCGCAGATCGCGGCGGCCAGGTCGTGGTGCAGGCCGTTCAGGCCATGGCGAAGATCGAGGAGTCCTCGCGCAAGATCTCCGACATCATCGGCGTCATCGATGAGATTGCCCGGCAGACTAACCTGTTGGCGCTTAATGCGGCGGTCGAAGCCGCGCGCGCTGGCGAGGCCGGCCGCGGCTTTGCCGTGGTGGCGTCCGAAGTCCGCAGCCTGGCGCAGCGCTCCTCGCAGGCGGCCAAGGACATTACCGACCTCATCACCAATTCGAGCGGCCAGGTGAAGGACGGTGTCGATCTCGTCAACCGCGCCGGCGTCTCGCTCAATGAGATCGTCGAGTCGATCAAGGGCATGACTACGGTAGTCGCCGAAATTGCCGAGGCAAGCTCGGAACAGGCTACCGGCATCGAAGAAATCAACCGCGCACTGGCGCAGATGGATCAGGCGATTCAACAGAACTCTGCTCTGGTCGAAGAGAACGCGGCGACCGCCAAGACGCTTGAGCACCAGGCGCAGGCCATGGACGAGCAGATTTCGTTCTTCCGTATGGATAGCCGCGATCAGCGCGCGAAGCCGGCGGCGGCTCCGGCCGTCAAGGCGTCGGCGGTTGCGAGGCCCGCCGCGGCGAAGCCGAAAAAGGCGGTGCCGCAACTCAAGCATGTCGCTTCCGGCGGTGGCGCCGCCGTCAAGCGCGCCGCTCCCGCGGCCGATGCCGACGACTGGAAGGAGTTCTAAGCGCGTCGGTCGTTGCGGAGCGTAGTCTTGAGACTTATCAGGAAAGGAGTGCCCCGGTTCCCACGAATTGGTGGCTTCCGCCATACCGCGAGTTGATGAGGGCTAAGCGGAGCCAGCGCCTTTGCGCAAGGCGCGCAGGGCTGTCCGGGCAGCCTGGCGAACGTGATGAACAGACGCCTTGCCTGCGGCACCTTCGTCACGCGCCATCAAGGCAGTGAAGATATCGGTCAATTCGGCGATCGTTTCCGGCATCCGATCTGGTTCCGACAACGAGGTCCGCCGTAGTAGAACAATGCGATTGTGCAGCAGCTTTAACATCGAGCTCAGCACTTTGTTGCCGCCGCCTCTCAATATGACATCGTAGAATGTACTGCTGAACGCCAGGCATCCTTCGATGTCGCCCTTGTCGCCGCAGGCTTTGAGGTTAGCAAAAGTGTCCTGCAGCTCACGCAGATCGGCGTGCGTGGCCCGCAACGCGAAATCCACGCACGCCTGTGCTTCGAGGAGGCTGCGAACCTCATATATTTGCTCCGCCTGATCATAATCCAGCACGGTGACGACCGCGCCACGATTCGGGACGAGCGTAACCAGGCCTTCCGACTCGATCTGACGCAGCGCTTCTCGCAGCAAGGTCCTGCTGACGCCGAGGTCTTCCATCAGCTCGCGCTCCTTGAGGCGCTCGCCGGCGTTATATCGTCCCGCCAAAATGGCCTTGCGAAGATCCTCCTCGGTTTGCCGTCGTAATGGCGCTGCGCTTTCGGCGTCGTTCATTTCGGTAATAATCCGGCCGGCAGAGATGCGATCGTCGTTTTGTAAATCTTTATGGTTTCTTGCAGTTCTTCACCGAGCTCGTCGGGTCCCGTACCGGCCCAATCATAGCCCAAGGCCGCAAGATGTTCCGTGAACTGCCGGTTCGCATTGAGAGACTGGGCGACGTTCGCAAGTTGATCGAGCATGGGGCGCGGCACGCCTTTCGGCCCGAAGAGCCCGAACCAGCCATTGAACTCCAAGCCCGCCACGCCGCTTTCCTTGAAGGTCGGCACATTAGGAAGGTACGACAGCCGCTTCTTGCCGGTGACGGCGAGAATGCGGACTTTACCAGCCTTCGCCATGCTATCCAATGCGCCGGTGGTTAGCACAACCGAATCGATATGACCGCCGAGCAGGTCGATAATCGCATTGCTCGACCCCTTGTACGGCACATGTTCAAGCTTGGCATTTGTGGCCGACGCGAGGATAAGGCCGTAAAGATGGGCGGACGAGCGCGCTCCGAAAGTTCCAAAGGTAGTGGTCGATTTGCGCGCAGCCGCCAAAAACTCATCGAGGCTCTGCCATTTCGATGTGGCCGAAACGGCAAGCGCCGAAGAGCTTTCCGCAAGGCCCGCGCAGGGACTGAACTGTTTGATCGGGTCGAACGCGACGTTCTCGAGTAGTGGCCCGAGTGCCTGCGTACTGGACGTGCCCAACAGGAAGGTCCGCCCGTCTGGCGCTCGCCGTGCAACAAACTGCGCGGCGATGGCGCCATTCGCCCCTCCCTTGTTCTCGATGACAACAACCGTACCCGGCAGCTTGTCCTGCACCTGCTTGGCGAATTCTCGTCCAAGCTGATCGGCGCCGCCGCCTGCGGCAAAGGGGACGACAAACGTAATCTGCGATGGGAGCGCCGACTCTGCCGCCTGTCCGACTGTGGGCGCGACGAGCCCACCGGCCAGGGCCACGGCCATTTTGTTGAAGTGCCGTCGGCTGATCGCCACGCGATTCAATGTCGGCATCCTGTCGCGGCCCCGGAAATCGGAAGATCCTGTCATCGCATACGTCTCCTTGTCACTGGTGCCCCTGCCTCGCCGGCTGAGATCACCTCGTCGACCTGTTTCGAACCAAAACTTTCTCCTGCTCAACTAAACAGTAGTACGAAAAGTGATAATTTGCAAATATTGTCATACAAGAAATGGACAATTAAGATGATTTGCCATACCATTTGGCAAATCCAATCTCGGCTGATCTCAGCCCTTCGCAAGAGTCCTCTCATGCCCTCGACGAATTCCCCCAGTCTGCAGATCCGCAAATGGTACCTGCAGGTTGACGACACGTTCGCCACCGAGAGCGGCGAGTCTGCCGATGGCGATCCGGTACGGAAAATTGTCGTGGGGGTGGCGCTGCGTAACGCTTATGCCGGTCGTTTCGTCGAGGATCTCGAAAGTTTGGTCAAAGCATCGGCCGAACTGGGGAGCGAGGTCGGACGGCGGCTCGTCGAAGCCAGCGGCGGCGCTCCCATCTGCAGCATGGGCAAGGCCTGCCTCGTTGGTACGGCCGGCGATTACGAGCATGGCAACGCGCTGCTCACGACGGTCTTTGCCGATCCGATCCGCCTGGCCATCGGCGGCGCGACGGCCTGGATTCCGTCGACCGGCAAACGCGGCGCGCCCGGCACCGTGATCGACATCCCGCTCGCACATAAGGACAATCTCTATGTCCGTTCGCATTACGACACGATCAGCGCCATGTTCCCCGATGCACCCAATTCGGACGAGATCGTCATTGCCTTTGCGGTTGCAACGCGCGGTCGTCTTCACGCACGGCTCGGCGGGCCGACGGCGTCGCAACCCTGACAACTGGCGTTGGAACGGATGAACAAGCGCAATTACGCGGTTCGCGGCAACACCGGCCTCTCGCTGAATGTCATCGAGTGGGGGCCCGAGAACGGGCAGCCGATCGTCATGCTGCACGGCATTCGCGGCTATGCCGAAACCTTCGCAAATCTCGCCGGCGCCTTGGCTCCAACCTACCGGACGATCGCTTACGATCAGCGCGGTCGCGCCGGCAGCGATTGGGATCCGGAGCGCCAATATTTTGTCGATTCCTACGTCGACGACCTCGATGCTGTCGTTCAGCACCTCGGGCTTGAGCAGTTCGATCTGCTCGGTCACTCACTGGGCGGCATGGTGTCGATTGTCTACGCGGCGAGGCGACCGCGGCAGGTAAAGCGCCTCGTCATCGAAGATGCGGGTCCAGGCGCCTCCAACGACAGCGCCGGCGGCGAGCGCATCCGGCGCGAACTCACCACCACGCCGATGACCTTTCCCACTTGGGATGCGGCGGTCGACTTCATGCGGCGGCTGCGGCCGACCGTGACGGCGGCAGCGATCGAAGACCGGCTTCATCATATGATGAAGAAAAGCGAAGACGGCTGGACCTGGCGTTACGACCACATCGGCATTGCCGAGGCGCGTCTGAGCGCAGATCCGAGGAATGCCGTCGATCTCTGGTCGCAGGTGGAGAAGATCGCTTGCCCGACCCTGGTGCTGCGCGGCGGCCGCTCTGACTACCTTCAGCGCGAGACCGCGGCCGCGATGTCTGCGAGGAACGTCAACATCCGTTGGGCGGACGTTCCGGACGCCGGCCACTACATTCACGACGACCAGCCGGCCGCCTTCGTGCGCCTCGTCGCGGACTTCCTTCGCTCGTCGGCTTGAGCAAAGGCCCACCGCCCGCGGCGACCAGAATTCCGAACCGCCCTTCAAAAAAGTGAGGCCCCCGGCTCTTGCGAACCGAGGGCCTCGACGGGAGGGACAGTGCCGGGTTTCCGCCCCTACCGCTGGATCAGGGATGCATGAGCGCGAGCCCATGCATCCCGTGTGGCTTACTGTACGGTTTCGCCGTGCAGCGTGATGTCGAGGCCTTCCTCTTCGCCCTGCTCGCTCGGACGCAGGCCGATGACCGCCTTGACGACGAACAGGATGATCAGCGTCATGATCGCCGTGTAGATCAGAGTGACGCCGACACCGTAAACCTGCGTCATGAGGCTGCCGTCCTTGCCCGCCGGGTTGACGGCCGCGTCGGCAAGCACGCCGGTGAGCAGCGCGCCGATGATGCCACCAACGCCGTGCACGCCGAACGCGTCGAGCGAGTCGTCGTAGCCCAGCGCCTTCTTCATGTGGACCGCGGCGAAGTAGCAGCCGATGCCGGCGACGATGCCGACGATGAGCGCGCCGGTCGGGTTAACAAAGCCCGAAGCCGGGGTGACGGCGACGAGGCCGGCAACCGCACCCGAGACGATGCCGAGCACGCTCGGCTTCTTGGTGACGATCCACTCAGCAAACATCCAGGCCAGCGCCGCCGCGGCGGTGGCAACCTGGGTGTTGATCATGGCCGCACCGGCCAGCGCGTTGGAGGCAACGGCCGAACCGGCGTTGAAGCCGAACCAGCCGACCCACAGTAGTGCGGCGCCGATGTAAGCGTAGACCAAGTTATAGGGCGCCATCGAAACGGTGCCGTAGCCCTTGCGCTTGCCGAGGACGAGCGCGCACATCAGACCGGCAACACCGGCGTTGATGTGAACCACGGTGCCGCCGGCGAAGTCGAGCACGCCAGCCGAACCGAGGAAGCCGCCGCCCCAGACCCAGTGCGCGATCGGGCAGTACACCAGAATCAGCCACAGCGCCATGAACCACATCATCGCCGAGAACTTCATGCGCTCGGCAAACGCGCCGCAGATCAGGGCGGGCGTGATGATGGCGAAGGTCATCTGGAACATGATGAACACGGTCTCGGGGATCGTCGCCGCGAGCGCGTTCGTGGTTTCGGCGCCGACGCCGTGCAGGAACAGCTTCGAGAAGCTGCCGAGATAGGCGTTCGCGCTGCCATCGGTGAAGGCCAGCGAGTAACCGATGATCATCCACAGCACCGTCACCAAGCAGGTGATGGCGAAGGATTGCATCACGGTGGCGAGCACGTTCTTCTTGCGCACCATGCCGGCGTAGAACAGGCCGAGGCCCGGGATGGTCATCATCAGAACGAGCGCGGTCGAGGTCAGCATCCAGGCGGTGTCGCCGGTGTCCAGCTTCGGCGCTGCGGCCGCGGCCGGCGCGGCAGCGGCGGCCGGTGCCGCCGTCTGCGCGAAGGCGCCGTCGGCGACAAGCAGGCCGACGGTCAGTGCGGCGAGCGCAAGCAGCCCCCCACTGGAGATTTTCTTCAACGTCATGGTGTAACTCCTGTCGGTAATGTTTGTGCGGGTTGCTTTACAGAGCCGCCGCGTCGGTCTCGCCGGTGCGAATACGCACGGCGCTGTCCAGCCCGAAGACGAAAATCTTTCCGTCGCCGATCTGTCCGGTCTTGGCAGCGCCGGTGATGGCGCCGATGACTTTGTCGACCTGATTGCTGGCGACAGCGACCTCCACTTTCACTTTCGGGAGGAAGCTCACCGCGTATTCCGCCCCACGGTAGATTTCCGTGTGGCCCTTCTGCCGGCCGTAGCCTTTAACCTCGGTGACGGTCAGCCCCTGGACGCCGATCGACGTCAGGGCGTCGCGAACCTCGTCGAGCTTGAAAGGCTTGATGATGGCCATGACGATTTTCATGGATTCGATCCCCGCTTGAGCCCGTTTTAACTTCACGCAGTGCGGGCCGTTTCACTGAGCCGGGCCGCACGAAGCACGCTTCGCAGGCATGACCACGAGGAGAGAATCAAACGCCGTGCCAGATCGCTGTGGCGTCTCTATGTGGCTGATTCAAAAGAGCTATGTCGCTCTTGGGCGATAGGGTGCTGTGACCGGGAGGAACTGACGCTTAATCGAGCATCAGCCAAAGGCAGTAATGCCTAAAAAAAGTGCAGGCTTGTGACCGGTGAATTGGAGTCCTCTAAAGAGGTATCCGAGGGCACCAAATGGCGACGCCCGGCCCGCTGTTGGCATGCCGGGTGTGTTGCTTGTAGTTCAGCGGCCTACTGCAGCGCCTCGCCGTGCTGGCTGACGTCGAGACCCATGATCTCGTCCTCGTGGCGCACCCGCAGCGGCACAAATCCGCCGATCGCCTTGAGGATGACGAAGGTCAGCCCGCCCGACCAGACCAGCGTGACGGCGACGCCGTAGAACTGCAACAGCAGCTGATGGGCGTTGCCTTCAAGCAGGCCACGAACGCCGTTTGGCATATCGGGCCCCGCCGATAGTGCGCCGACCGCCAGCACGCCGGCCATCAACGTCCCGATCAGGCCGCCGATGCCGTGAACGCCGAAGACGTCGAGCGAGTCGTCGTAACCGAGGCGCAGCTTCAGCGAGGTACAGGCCCAGAAACAGACACCGCCGGCAATCACGCCGATCAGCAGCCCCTGCATCGGCATGACATAGCCGGACGCCGGCGTGATGGTGCCGAGGCCGGCGACCGCGCCCGAAATCATGCCGAGCACAGACGGCTTGCCGCGCGTCCACCATTCGATTGCCATCCAGGTGAAGGCGCCGGCGCTGGCTGCGAGATGGGTCGAGGTGATCGCCATCACCGCACGGCCATTGGCGCCGAGCGCGGAACCCCCATTGAAGCCCATCCAGCCGACCCATAACAGACCGGTGCCGATCACTGCCAGCGTGAGATCGTAAGGTGCCAGGTTTTCCTCGCCGTAGCCGCGGCGTTTTCCGACGACCAGCGCGGCAACGAGGCCGGAAGTGCCGGCGCTGAGATGCACCACCAGGCCGCCGGCGAAATCGACGACGCCGGCGCGGCCAAGAAAGCCGCTGCCCCAGATCCAGTGCGCGAGCGGCACATAGACCAGAAACAGCCAGAACACACCGAACAGGAGAAACGCCGAAAACCGCATGCGGTCGGCGACTGAGCCTGCGACCAGCGCCACCGTGATGATGGCGAAGGTCATCTGGTAGAGCATGAATAGGCTCTCCGGAATCGTCGGCGCAAAGGACGAAACCCCGGACAGCGTCAGTCCGTTGAGAAATATGCGATCGATGTTGCCGATGAAAGCGCCGTCACCACTGAAGGTCAGGCTGTAGCCGGCGACCGCCCACAGGATCGAGACCAGGAATGTCGCCGACATGCACTGCG
>JAFECJ010000048.1 GCA_018242205.1 Pseudomonadota bacterium | reverse complement strand
AGCAGACCGCGCTCGAGAACCTTGGTGGTGTCGATTTCCTTCGGCGCCGAGCCGTCCTTGGGCGTGGCGCGGCGCAGCACCGCCTTGACGCGCTCGACCAGCAGGCGCTGCGAAAACGGTTTGCGGATAAAGTCGTCGGCGCCCATCTTGAGGCCGAACAGTTCGTCGATCTCCTCGTCCTTGGAGGTGAGGAAGATGACGGGGACGTCGGACTTCTGGCGCAGGCGGCGCAGGGTCTCCATGCCGTCCATGCGAGGCATCTTGATGTCGAGGATGGCCAAGTCCGGCGGCGAGGTCTTGAACCCGTCGATGGCGGAAGCGCCGTCGGTATAGGTCATGATCCGATAGCCTTCGGCCTCGAGTGCCATGGACACCGAGGTCAGGATATTGCGGTCATCGTCCACGAGCGCGATGGTTGGCATAAAAGCCCCTTCTGGCGTGTCGTCCCGCGAGCTTTGAAGCCTGCAAACGGGGTTCGAATTGTGGCCTCTTTGCAACAACTATGTGATTCTGGGCCAGTTTCAAGGGCAAAACGGCCGAAATGAGCCTGATTTCAAGGGCTGAAGGGAAATAAAGCCATGAGCGAACGATCGGGGCCGCTTCCGGGTTCCATGCCGGACCGCCTTCCGGAAAACGCTCCGCAAGCCGCCGATTTCGACCCGCGGGCCACGGCCAAGGAACTGCTGCGCCGGATCCGCGCCGGCACCCTGGCGACCCTGGACCGCCATACGGGGCATCCCTTTGCTTCGCTGGTCAACATTGGCACCGACGCCGACGGGTCGCCGGTCATCCTGACCTCGCGGCTTTCCACCCATACCGCCAATCTCGAGGCCGACGGCCGGGCCTCCGTCCTGCTGGCGGAGACCGGCAAGGGTGACGCCCTGACTCACCCGCGCCTGACGGTGCTCGGGCGCTTCGCGCAGGTGCCGCGCGAGGCGGCGGACGAGGCGCGGCTGCGCCGGCGCTTCCTGGCGCATCATCCGAAGTCGCAACTCTATGCCGGCTTCGCCGACTTCGCGTTCTGGCGCATGGCGGTGGAAGCGGCGCATCTCAATGGCGGCTTCGCCCGCGCCGCCGATCTCAAAGCCGCCGACGTGCTTACCGACATCGCCGGCGCGCAGGATCTGATCGACGCGGAAGAGAGCGCGGTCGATCACATGAATGACAATCACGGCGAGACGCTCAATCTGTACGCGGTGAAACTCTGCGGCGCGCCGAGCGGTGTCTGGCGTTGCACCGGCATCGACCCCGACGGCATCGACATGCAGAATGGTCCGCTGTCGGTGCGGCTGATGTTTCCGCAACGGATCACGGAAGCCGGCGCGCTGCGCGCGATGCTGAAGGATCTCGCCGTGCAAGCGCGCGCAGCATGACGGTGTGCCGCAGCGCGTCATTGATCAGTCATCATATGACTCATCAAATTTTTTGAAACCCGGCGCGCGTGGCCGGTGTTTAAGCCCTTGATGCAGTGCAATGCGGGGCCTTGGGAATGCATGGCATTTGATCTTGGCATTCACATTGTTGATGACTATGGTCGCGGCCGTTGGGGAAGGCCCCCGACGAAAGTCTAAAACAGAATCTGGCAATTCAGTCGGGCAGCCCATGTGCTGCCGAGTGGGAGAGCAAAGCGTGCAAGAGACGGGTGTACGGAACGCCGCTTACGGCGCCAACAAATTCGGTTTCAGCGGGCTCAAAGGCGTCAACTGGAACCTCACCGAGCCCAAGCTCTACGAACATGCGCTGCTGAACGGCGAGGCCAACATCGTCGCCGGTGGCGCGCTGTGCGCGGAAACCGGACATCACACCGGCCGCTCGCCGAAGGACAAGCATACGGTCGAAGACGACCTGACGCGCGACAGCGTGTGGTGGGACGGCAATCGCAAGATGTCGAAGGAGAACTTCGACAACCTGCTCGCCGACTTCCAGGCGCACTGCAAGGGCAAGACCTTGTTCGCGCAGGATCTGATCGGCGGCGCCGATCCGACGCACCAGATCAAGGTGCGTGTCTTCACCGAACTCGCCTGGCACTCGCTGTTCATCCGCCAGCTTCTCATTCGTCCGGAGCGTTCGGCGCTCGCCAAATACGTGCCGGAGATGACGATCGTCGATCTGCCGTCGTTCAGGCCGGACGCCAAGCGTCACGGCGGCCGCGAAGGCTCCGACACGATGGTGGCGATCGATTTCACCCGCAAGATCGTGCTGATCTGCGGCTCGTCCTATGCCGGCGAAATGAAGAAGTCGGTGTTCACGACGCTGAACTTCTATCTGCCCGCCAAAAACGTCGTGCCGATGCACTGCTCGGCCAACGTTTCGAAGGACGGCAAGGAGAGCGCGCTGTTCTTCGGCCTGTCCGGCACCGGCAAGACCACCTTGTCGGCCGACCCGAACCGCATCCTGATCGGCGACGACGAGACCGGCTGGGGCGAGGACGGCATCTTCAATTTCGAAGGCGGCTGCTACGCCAAGACCATCAAGCTCAGCCAGGAAGCCGAGCCGATGATCTGGGACGCCACCAACCGCTTCGGTTCGGTGCTCGAGAACGTCGTGTTCGATCCGGACACGCGCGTGCCGGATTACGATGACGGCTCCAAGACCGAGAACACCCGCTCGGCCTATCCGCTCGATTTCATTCCGAACGCCTCGCGCACCGGCCGCGCCTCGCATCCCAAGAACATCATCTTCCTCACCGCCGACGCTTACGGCGTCATGCCGCCGGTCGCGAAGCTGACGCCCGAGCAGGCGATGTATCACTTCCTGTCGGGCTACACCGCGAAGGTCGCCGGCACCGAGAAGGGCCTGGTCGGCGTGCAGCCGGAGTTCTCGACCTGCTTCGGTTCGCCGTTCCTGCCGCGCCATCCGTCGGTCTATGCCGACCTCTTGAAGGCCTACATCAACGAGCACAATGTCGACGTCTGGCTGGTGAACTCGGGCTGGACCGGCGGCATCTACGGCGTCGGCCGGCGTATGCCAATCAAGGCGACGCGCACCCTCGTGACGGCGGCGCTCAATGGCTCGCTCAAGGATGCCGATTTCCGCACCGACCCCTATTTCGGCTTCTCGGTGCCGACCTCGGTGCCGGGCGTCGAACCGCACCTCCTGAACCCGTTCAAGACCTGGAAGGACAAGGCCGCGTTCGATAAGACCGCGCGCGAACTGGTCGGCATGTTCCAGAAGAACTTCGAGAAGTACGAGAAACACGTCTCGCCGGACATCCGCGCCGCGGCGCCGGAAGTGAAAATCGCGGCGGAGTAATCTTCGTCTCAGCGTGAATGCAAAAGGGCGGCCGATGAGGCCGCCCTTTTTTGTTTTTCCATCACAGGACACCCCTTGTGGGCATTCAGTGAATTAGGTCCGAGAATTCCCGACGAAGCTCTTCCGGCATCGTCTCGAGCAGAAACTTTTCGACGCTTTTGGACCGGTCGAGAAAACTCGCACCATCCTTCAGGACGATGGTCCCGCGAACGTGAATTTCGCGGTCGCCGACGTGAATTATAAATCCACGGAATCCAAGCCCATCGTTCGATGCACCGGGAACCTGCCGATGCGTTTCCAAATCGAGAAGCCCGACAAGCCTACGTTGCTCGTCCTGGCTGAGGATCCAAGACGGGTTGGAGCGGCCAGAGAAGACATCGATTTCGACCTTCACGGTCACTGCTCTCTCCGAAAGCTTCTCATCAATCGGCGATGGTCCCTGAACGTGGTTCTTATGAAATTCTGATGCCCCGCTTCGTGACCATATAGGTGCAGAAGTTAGAATAAGGACCGCGATCGCAACTTTGTGGATCCGCAATTGGGCGGCCCGAGTTGTCGACGTTGCGCGCTGCGGTTTGACCTGGCTTATGCGACCAGCATCCGACATTGTCCTGCCGATACCAATGATAGTCCCGGTTCGGCCAGACCACCAGCGCCACATACCAGCCTGCTCCCGCGGCCAACGTCCCGCTGAAATTTGCGACGCTTCGCAAGCCATCCGATTCGGCCGCTGGCGTAACGTGGCTACACGCCATCGTCGACGTCGGGTGCCCGCTGGCTCTTCCCGGCTGCGCGAAAGTGTTGGTCGCGTTATTGTTGGCGTAATTATAGCAATTGTTATAGGGCTGCACACTTGGCGTATTCCAGATGCCGGGGTTGTAGGCCGGCGCATCGGCCGTTTTATTCGGCGGGCAAACGCCCGCTGCGGCTTCCGGTCGTTCCGCTGCTTGGAATGCCGTGCGGGTTCCGATTTGAGCGCGCACATATTGGGCGAGATCGCCGTCGACCGCATTCGAACCGGATTCCAGCAAGAGGAGTTCGATTTCCGGATCGCCAGTCAAATTGGGTGAAGAAGTGCCTTGTTCGACGATGCTTTCGTGGACGAAAAACCGTGACGCTGCCGAGGGAAATTCAGCATGGCGAGTGATCGAGAAGCCTTGGTAGCCGAGGCCGCCAAATGTGCCACTCGGTCGCGCAAGTGTTGGAACCAATTTTTGTTCCATACGAGCGAAGAACTGCCCTTCCTGAGAAGATTGAAGAATCCAGCTCGGGTTTTCCCGGCCCGAGTAGACGTGGAGCGTTACTAGCGTCGTCATGTAATCCCCCATTTCTCTGGTTGCCGTGCGTATTAATGCTAGCCAAAGTTGTGTAACGCCGCAATCGCTAGTTCTGGATCCGTAGCGTTTCAACGGCGCCGGAGGTGAAGATCGCGGCGGAGTAATCTTTGTCTCAGCGTGAATGCAAAAGGGCGGCCGATGAGGCCGCCCTTTTTGTTTTGGTCGTATCTCGCTCAGCCCTACCAGCCGGCCTCGTAGCGCGGAGTGGCCGAGGCGCGGGTGTAGAGCGGCGAGGTCCGCAAACTGCGGATCAGCGCCATGGTGCGCGCGCTTTCCTCGCGCAGTTCCTGCAGCGCGTGATCGGCCGCGGCGCGAAAGGTCTGACGCCGGGCGGCAATCGCCACCGCGCCTTCGACGCGTTCGATGAGGACGTTGCGCTCGGCAAAGCTCGGCGCGGAATGGCTGGGTTCGGGCGCGGGCATGTGCGATTGCCTGATCGGGATCGGGCAGCCAGTGTCGCGCAGGTATGGTTAATATTCTCTGTAGCGCCGGGCGCTCACAGCCCGTGCGTGCGCGGATAGGCGTTCCGCGACGGGCTTTGCCAGCCCTTGAGCGAACCTTCGGCCGCTTTGAAGATTTCCACCTTGAGCGGATGGCAGGCGGCCACATCGCTCGAATGCTCGCTGCCGCAATCGCCGCCGGGGCAGGCTGACAAGGCGCCGAGCAAGTCGATCTCGGCAAAGAATTCGATGAAATCGCCCGGCCGCACTGGGCTCGCCTTCATGAAGTACTGGTGCGTGTCGTGCGTAAAGCCGGTGCACATGAAGACATTGAGCACGTCGTGCACATGCATCTCGGCCTCGCGCGCATCCATGTTGCGCGCCGACGCCAGCGCTCGCGTCAGATTGGAGTGGCAGCAATGGTGATAGTCGCCGCCGGACAGTAGCCGGTGGGTGTAGGGGTCGCAGCGCGTGCCGATGACGTCGTGGACGCCGCCGCCGTCGGCGTCGAAGCCGTACCAGGACAAAGTGTCGTGCGTGATGGTGGCGAGCGGCCGCAAATTCGGCAGCGTCGACCACAGCCTATTGCCGGTGGTGACGTGGGTGGCGTGCAGCGCCCGGGTCTTGCCGCTGAAGAAGCGCTCCGTGAGGTCGTGCGCGTTCCACAGATTGAGATCGCCGACCTGCGGGCCCTCGATCGAAACGATGCGAAAGAAATGTCCGGCCGGCACCTCGAAGGCGCAAGCGTCGCGCGGCGGCGCGATGACTTCGGCGACTTTGGTCAGTGTTTGCCGGGCCCGCGCAAGCATCGCCATGTCCGGCTGCGGCAGCGTCTCGACCGGATAGCAGACCACCGCGGGCTTGGCGCGGCGCTGGGCGGCGTCGGCGGGTTCGGACAAGCGGCGCTCCTATTGATGTGCTTGCATGAAGCTGGCGATCTCGGCGATGGCGTCGAGCGACTTCGGCAGCAGCTTCGGCCGCGACACGAAGCCGTGCATCTGTCCCGGATAGCGCGCGACCTTGACGGTGACGCCTTCGTCCTTCAGGCGCGCCGCATAGGCCTCGCCTTCGTCATAGAGCGGATCGAAGCCGGCGAGGATGACGAGCGCCGGCGGCAAACCTTTCAGGCTCTTCGCGAACAGCGGCGAACAGCGCAGGTCGCGGCGCTGGTTTGCGTCGGGCACGTACTTTTCGATGAAGTCGCGCATGCCGCCACCGGTCAGCGCGACGCCCTTTTCGAAGCGTTCGTCGTAGTCGAAGGTCAGATCGACGATCGGATAAGTCAGGATCTGCGCGCGCAGCTTGATCTTGCCGTTATCGCGCAACGCCAGCGCCACCGCGGCGGCGAGATTGCCGCCGGCCGAGTCGCCACCGACCGACATGCGTGCCGGGTCGATGTTGAGAAGCTTGGCGTGGGCGGCGACCCATTGCGTCGCGGCCAGTGCGTCGTCATAGGCGGCGGGAAAGATGTGCTCCGGCGCCAGCCGGTAGTCGACGCTGACGACGGCGCAGTTGGCGGCATTGGCGACGGCGCGGCACACCCAGTCGTGGCTGTCGAGATCGCCGATCACCCAGCCGCCGCCGTGGAAGTAGACCTGCACCGGCAAGGTCTCGCCGGTCAGCGTCGACACGCCGCGATAATAGCGCACGGGGATCGTGCCGGCCTTCCCCGGCACCTGATATTCGCGCACGCAGGCGACATGCGGCAGGTCCGGCTGGTTGAAGGGGCGCGCCTTGCGCATGCCTTCGCGGGCCGCCTCGGCGCTCGGCGGCGTCGCCGGCGGCGGCGGCTGCAACGCCATGTAGGCCCGGGAATCGGCATCCATTTCGCCGAGATCGGCGCGATGACGTGCAGGTGAAGTCACAGTCGACATGGAGCTATCCTGAAATCGAAGGTTTGAATTGACGGCCGCCAATCACGCTACGAGGAAGCCGTGGGCGAGCGGATCGCGATCGTCGACGAAAATGGTGTTGTGGCCGATGACCTGGGCCCAGCCGGCGACGCTCGGCCGGATGGCGCGGTGATTGCCGACATGGGTCTCGGATTCGACCCGGCAGTCGAACATCGTGCCGATGATGCTCTCGTGGATGAATTCCTGGCCGGTCTTGAGCTGGCCCTTGCCGGCGAGCTGCGCCATGCGCGCCGATGAGCCGGTGCCGCAAGGGCTGCGGTCGATCGCCTTGTCGCCGTAGAACACGGCGTTGCGCGCATGCGCGCGTTCGGCGCGCGGCTTGTCGGCCCATTGCACATGGGTGACGCCGCGGATGCGGCTATCTTCCGGATGCACCGGCGCGACCTTGTCCTGCGCCAGCTTGCGGATGAGGGGCGACAGACGCTGGATCTCGCTGACCGGCATGCCGTCGAGGCCGGGCCAGTTCGCCTGCGGTTCGATGATGGCGTAGTAGTTGCCGCCGTAGGCGACATCGAATTTGATCGGGCCCAAAGTCGGCACGTCGATCTCGACGTCGGTGGCGTGCAGGTAGCTGGCGATGTTGTAGAGCCGCACTTGATCGACGAAGCGGCCGTTCTGCGTGTATTCGATAGCGACGCGCCCGGCTGGCGCTTCGATGGCGAGCTTGCCCGGTTCGCGCGGCGTCACCAGGCCTTCCTCGATCGCCACCGTGACGGTGCCGATGGTGCCATGGCCGCACATCGGCAGGCAGCCCGACACCTCGATGTACAGCACGCCGACATCGCAGTCTTCGCGCGATGACGGATAGAGGATCGAGCCGGACATCACGTCATGGCCGCGCGGTTCGAACATCAGCGCCTTACGCACCCAGTCGTGGTCGCGCAGGAAGATTTCACGCTTCTCGATCATAGGCACGTGCGGCAGCAGCGGTCCGCCGCCGGCGACGACGCGCACGGGATTGCCGCAGGTGTGGGCATCGATGCAGAAGAAGGTGTGACGCGCCATGAGGAACTCCGCTGATCGCGGCTAGTCTAGACACTTCGATCATCCGCGAAAGCCGGAATCCCGAAGATCTGGGTCCCGCCATAGGCGTTCCAAAGGAACGCCATCCTTCGGACGGCTATGCGCGGGGGCGACAAGAATGAGATCAACACCGGCGATATTCGCGGGCCTTTTCCGGCGACATCCGCAGCGTCAGGCAACCCTGCACGGTCCAGACCCGGACGGTGATCTTGCGCGACGTCGCCGGCGGCGGTGTGACCGCAGCGCGGGTGGGCGCGGCTCTTGGCTCCGCTTTCGGTTCCGCCTGGGGCGCGATCGGGAGCGGCGGCTGGGTGACCGGGCGCTGCGCCGGTTTCACCTCGGTGTCGCTCTGCTTGGCCAAGGGCGCTACCGCGCCCGGGTTCTTGTCGTTCTCAAGCCGCGCGATCAACTCGACGGTCGGCCAGGAATCGGCCGGCAGGCCGTAACGCACCTGCATGGTGCGCACCGCCTTGCGGGTGCCGGCCCCTAAGCGGCCATCGACTTCGCCGACGTCGAAGCCGCGCTTGGCGAGCTGGCGCTGCAATTCCATCATCTGTTCGGTCGAGATCGGCTTGATGTCCTTGGCGCCAGCCTCGTCCACCGCCGGTGCGCCACCGAGGCGCGTCGCGAAATAAGCGACGGTGGTGGCGTAGACGAAGGACGAATTCCAGTCGGTGAAGACGTGGAAGTTCTGGTAGGCGAGGAAAGCCGGCCCTTTGCGGCCCATCGGCAGGATCAGCGAAGCCGGCATATTGTCGTTCGGCAGCGCGCCGTGCGCGGCCTTGACGCCCCAGGCAATCCACTGAGAGCGCGGATGCTGGGTGTCGAGGTCGGCCTCCTGCCACGGCATCTGCTCGGGCACCTTGACTTCCTGCAGCCACGGCTCGCCGCGGCGCCAGCCAATCGAGTGCAGATAATTGGCGGCGGAGGCGAGCGTATCCGGAATGCTGTTGACCAGATCGCGGTGGCCGTCGCCGTCGAAGTCGACGCCGTATTTGATGTAGTTCGATGGCGTGAACTGCATGCCGCCGAATTCGCCGGCCCAGTTGCCGGTCATCTGGTCGACCGTCTTGTCGCCGCGCTGGATGATGCGCAGGGCGTCGAGCAACTCTTCGCGGAATTTGTCGCCGCGCCGGCAGTCATAGGCGAGCGTCGTCAGCGCCGGCAGAATCTTGAACTTGCCGAACAGCGCGCCGTAATCGCTCTCCAGCCCCCACACCGCGGTGATGACCTCGCCCGGCACGCCATAGGCTTTCTCGATGCGGTTAAACAGCGCGCGATGCTCCTTGAGCTTGGCGATTCCGTTCGGGATGCGCTTGCCGCCGAGCAGGCGGTTGGCGAATTGCAGGAAGGTGAGCTGGAAGACGCCCTGGCCGGAGTCGCGCTTGATCACTGACTCTTCGAAATACATGTCGGGTGACGCGGCGGCCAGCGTCTGCTGCGAGATGCCTTTGGCCAGCGCCTCCTGCTTGAACTGCGCCAGCCAGCGGTTGAAATCGCCGGTGTTGACGCAGCGCGCCGCCGCCATCGCCTCGCCGGCCATGGCGCAGGTCGCCAGGACAAGGCTGGCCGTCACAATCAGTCTGGCAAATCGCATGCGTCCCATCCGCTGGCGTTCAGGCCGTCCCGGCCCCGAATCTTCCGATATGACGGCCGGCGTCAAGGCCGCATGGCCACCGGTGTTAAAGCCAATTCGTGTGCAAATGATGGTTTTGCCGCCAACCGGAACGGCCGGGGGCCATTAACCCTCGATTGGAGCAGGAATGACGATTGATGCCGAGCCATGCGCAATCAGCGCGGCGCTTCGGCTCGCGCATTCAGCGCCGCTTGCGGGATCGACGAGGTGACGTCGCCGGGTTGTGGCGCCGGCCGTGCGATCCTGGTGGCGCCGAGCTGGCTGCGCACGGCCTTCGACAGGCCGGCATAGTTCTGCACCGGCGTGAAATTCGCCGCGACGTTCGAGCGGTCGCCGCCGCCCTTGCCGGTGAAGGCCATCAGCCCGCTTTCGGTGGCGACGATGTCGCCGGGGCGCAAGGTCGGGTCGGTGGTGGCGTCGATGTGTGCCAGGCCGAACGCCGTGCGGCCGTTGCAGGTGCAGCCGGACACGAGCTTCTTCCGATAGGCATAGGCGTTCGGCAGGTCGGCGTAGCGGCTGCCGTCATTGGTCGTCGCATAATCGATGTCGCTGCCGATATAGAGTTTGGTCGCTGCGGCCGGGCAGAAAGAGTGACAGGCCTCCGCCGCGCTCATGCCGGCATGCGCCAGCACCGGAAAATAGTGGCCGTCGCAACTGCGCACGCAGAAGGCTTTCGCCGGACCGGCGTTCGCGGAATGGACGCGGGTATCGCTGCTGCCGTTGAGATGGTCGAGCAGGCTGGTGAAGGGGTCCGACACGGCGGCGGGAGCCGGGCCGTCGATCGCGCGGCCGATACTGCCGAACAGGCGATCGAAGAAGCCGGCGGACGCGGGCGCCGGCAACGTCACCACGACGGCGACGGCGAGACCGGCTCCGACGGCCAGCGCCTGGACCACACGCTTGAGGGCGGCACGCACCATGTCTTCGCCTGTAAAATCGCGCCGGTTTGGCGCGTTTCCCAACGCAACAACGCATCACGGAGGCGAAGGTTGCGGGCCCGCAGGCCATTGCCAGGGCGACAGCTAACCGCGACGCGGTAAATTCCTGGTTATCAGCCCCGCGCGCCTCGGGGGTGGCGGCGTCGGTGGCAGCGGTTTAAGGAACGGGCCGTTCCAGATTCGCGAGGCACCATGCGCATCATCGCCATTCACGACATCGTCGTCCCGATCTCGTCCGCCATCGCCAATGCCTACATCGATTTCTCGACGATGACGGCGAGTGTGGTCGCCATTCACACCGATGTCGTGCGGGATGGCAAAAAGGTCGTGGGCTTCGGCTTCAATTCGAATGGCCGCTACGCGCCGCAAGGCCTGCTGCGCGAGCGCTTCATTCCGCGGCTGCGCGACGCCAAGCCGGAAACGATCCGGGACGCGCGTGGTTTCATTGACCCGGCGAAGGCCTGGTCGGCGATGATGAAGAACGAAAAGCCGGGCGGTCACGGCGAGCGCTCGGTCGCCGTCGGCGTGCTCGACATGGCGCTGTGGGATGCCGTTGCCAAAGCGGAAGGCGTGCCGCTGTGGAAGCTGCTGGCCGACCGTTACAATGGCGGCCAGGCCGACGACACCGCCTGGGTCTATGCCGCCGGTGGCTATTATTATCCGGACAAGGATATCTCGGCGCTGCAGGACGAGATGAAGCGCTATCTCGATCTCGGCTATTCGACCGTGAAGATGAAGATCGGCGGCGTGCCGCTTGCCGATGACATCAAGCGCATCGAGGCGGTGCTGAAGGTCCTCGGCGGCAAAGGCGAGAACCTCTGCGTCGATGTCAACGGCCGCTACGATCTCGACGAGGCGATCGCCTGTGGCGATGCCATCGCGCCGTATAATCTCAAGTGGTACGAGGAGCCGCTCGACCCGCTGGACTATCTTTGGCACGCGGCGCTGGCGACACGCTATCGGCCGCCGCTCGCCACGGGTGAGAACCTGTTCTCGATGCAGGATGCGCGCAATCTCATCCGCCACGGCGGCCTTCGGTCGGATCGAGACTGGCTGCAGTTCGATCCGGCTCTGTCCTACGGACTGGTCGAATATCTGCGCACGCTCGACATGCTGCGCGCTCACGGCTGGTCGCCGCGCCGCTGCGTGCCGCATGGCGGCCACCAGTTCGCGCTCAACATCGCCGTGGGCTTGGGCCTCGGCGGCAATGAGAGCTATCCGCAGGTGTTCGCGCCGTTCGGCGGCTTTGCCGACAACACCGAAGTAAAGGACAGTCGCATCGCCATGCCGTCTATTCCCGGCGTTGGCTTCGAAGCCAAGAACGCGCTCTATGCGGTGATGAAGCCGTTGCTGAACTGAGCGACCGTCGGACCGCCAGCCTTTTGCGCCGTGCGTGGCCATTAGTTGCCATTGGCAACCAATGGCGCGCGACATCAACGCGTCGCAAGTGCTAAGGAGAATGGCAAGGGGCGCGACGTTCAAGGAAGTGGAGGCGGTCATGAGTCTTTTCGATGCGCTCGGCGGCGTCGTCAAAGGCGTCCTGCAGCAGGAGGGTGGCCAGCTCGAAGGCGCGCTTCTGTCGCAAGTGCTCGGCAACACCAATCTCGGCGATCTCGGCGATCTCGGTGGCCTGGTGCAGAAGCTGCAAACCGGCGGGCTCGGCGCCGAAGTCGCATCCTGGCTCGGCAACGGCTCCAACATGCCGGTGACCGCCGATCAGCTTCAGGCCGCGCTCGGCAACAGCCACGTCCAGGACATTGCGCGGTCGATGGGTATTCCGGTCGATACGCTTTTGCCGGCGCTGGCGCAGCAGTTGCCGGCGCTGATCGACAAGCTCAGCCCGAACGGTCAGTTGACCGCGCCGGCTGCGTGATTTTGCGTTTCTCTCATGGAGGAAGTTGGAATGTCGAAGTCTCGAAATGGCCTGGCCATCGCCGCGATCGCGGCTGTGCTCGGGGTTGCGTTGTGGCCGGCGGCGCCGGCTTCGGCGCTGACGATGAAAGAGTGCAGCGCTAAATACGACGCCGCCAAGAAGGCCGGCACGCTCAAGGGCATGAAGTGGAACGATTTCCGCAAGGCCGAGTGCGGCGCCGAAGCCGCCGCGCCTGCCGCTGCTCCCGCCGCGGCGCCCACGACGACGGCGGCCAAACCGGCTGCCGCTCCCGCTAAGCCTGCAGCCGCGTCGGCTGCCGTCTTCCCGAAGGCGGTCGATCCGAAATATGCCAAGGAAAAGCCGGGCATGGCGCGCGAGAAGACCTGCGTCGATCAGTACAATGCCAACAAGGCGCACAACGCCAATGGCGGCATGAAGTGGATCGAGAAGGGCGGTGGTTACTGGAGCGCCTGCAACAAGGTGCTCAAGGGCGCCTGAGCCGATTCCGTTTGACCTGAATATGAACCGCCGGGGCGCAGGTCCCGGCGGTTTTTCCGTCATGTCACGGGCCGGCGTCGCGTGTTAGCCTGCGTGATCGTCTGTGCGTGGCGTGTCTTTCAATATTGGCGGACGGAAACCGTGTCGACCGGCTTCGGACCAATCAGGATTGCCGTTGCGACGGCGCTGTTGACGCTGACGCTCGGCTTGGGCGGCTGCGCCAGCGTCTATAACCAGCCGCTGAACGCGCCGTCGGCCAATCCGTTTCACGGCATCGTTCGTCCGGCCGAGGCTGCGGAATCTGGCGGCACCGGTGCGCCCGGCCTGCGCAGCGACACGGTGATCGGCCTCGCCTTCTCCGGCGGCGGCACCCGCGCCGCGGCCTTCGCCTATGGCGTGCTCGACCGCATGGCGCAGACGCCGACGGCGAAACACGGCCAGTTGCTCGATCATATCGGAGTCATTTCCGGCGTATCCGGCGGCTCGATCATGGCCGCCTATTACGGGCTGAAGGGGCCCGCGGCGCTGACCGATTTCCGCGCCCGCTACCTGACGCAGGATCTGATGTCGCAGCTCAACACCAGTTTGTCGCTCGGCAACATTTCGCGTGCGCTCGGCGGCGGCGCCAACACCGACACCGCCTTGCGCGACTGGTTCAACGCGCATCTGTTCCACGACGCGACCTTCGGCAGCCTGATCGGCAAAAGGCCGGTGACGATTATCAACGCCAGCGATATCTACAACCGCACACCGTTCCTGTTCTCGCCGCAGACCTTCGCGGCGGCGTGCAGCGACATCACGCAATATCCGATCGCCGCGGCGGTGGCGGCATCGGCGGCGGTGCCGGGCGCCTTCGCGCCGGTGGTGATCGAGACTTTCCCCGAGCAATGCCAGACGCCGCTGCCGAATTGGATCACGGCCGCGGCGAACAATGTCGACGCGCCGCCGCTGTTGCGCGCCTATGCGCGCGGCATGACCGACATCCGCAGCGGCCGGGTGAAGTACGTCAAACTGTTCGACGGCGGCCTGACCGACAATCTCGGCCTGTCCGGCATCACGATCATCCGCGCCGGCCAGTCGACGCCCTACGGGCCGCTGCGTCCGGAAGAGGCCGTCAACCTGCGGCGGCTGATGTTCCTGGTTGTCGATGCGGGGCAGGGGCCGAAAGGCGACTGGTCGCGAACGCTGGAAGGGCCGGCCGGCAAGGATCTGGTCGGCGCCGTGGTCGATGTGCTGGTCGATGCCAATTCACAAGCGACCTACACCGCCTTCGAGGCGACGATGAAGGCTTGGCGTGAGCAGATCGTCAAATGGCGCTGCGGGCTCAAGAGCGCCGAGGTGAGCCGCCTGCGTGGTCGCGGCGGACCGTGGAGTTGCCGCGACCTGAAATTCACGGTGGCGCGGATTTCGTTCGATCAGCTCGGGCCCGAGCGGGCAAAATTGCTCAACGCGGTGCCGACCAGCTTCACGCTGCCGGCCGACAGCGTCGACGAGGTGGCCAAAGCCGGCGGCGATGCGCTCAGCGCCAACCCGGCGTTTCAGCGGTTCCTCAGCGAGATGTGAGGGCGGCGCTCTACTTGCGGCCTTCCAGCGCCATGCGCAAGGCGAGGCCGCCGAGCATGGTGCCCATGATCCAGCGCTGCGCCAGCAGCCATTTCGGCCGCGTCATCAGGAACGCGGCAATCGAACCGGCGGCGCAGGCGATCGCCGAGTTGATGGCGATGCTGATGACGATGTGCGTCGAGCCGAGCACCAGCGATTGCGTCAGTACGTTACGCGCCGGATCGATGAAGTTCGGCAGCAGCGCCAGATAGAAGATTGCCATCTTCGGATTGAGCAGACTGGTCATGAGCCCGATGAGAAACAGCCGGTGCGGCGCTGCCTTCGGCAGCGTCCGGATCTGGAACGGCGACTTGCCGCCCGGGCGCAGCGCATCGAAGGCGAGCCAGGCGATATAGGCGGCGCCGGCAAAGCGCAGCGCGTCATAGGCGTAAGGTACGGCGAAGACGATGGCGGTGAGGCCGAACGCTGTGCACAGCAGGTAAACGACGAAGCCGACGACCACGCCGGAGAAAGCGATCAGGCCGGCAACGCGGCCCTGCGTGATCGCGCGCGAGATCATGTAAATCATGTTCGGCCCGGGCGTCAGCACGACGGCGACGGCGAGCGAGGCGAAGGCGACGAGGCTGGCGGTGGTCGGCATTGTCGTCGACGCCTAATGCGCCTCGTCCCAGTTGTCGGCGGCGCGAGCCTCGACCTGCAACGGCACATTCATGGCAATCGCCGGGTGCGGCGCGCTTTCCATCACGTCCTTGATGATCGGGATGGTGTCGGCGACTTCCTTTTCCGGCACCTCGAAGATCAATTCGTCGTGCACTTGTAACAGCATCTGTGCGTTGAGCCTGGCCGACGCGAGTTCGCCTTCCATGCGCATCATGGCGCGGCGGATGATGTCGGCGGCCGAGCCCTGCAAGCGCGCGTTGATGGCGGCGCGTTCGTTGAAGGCGCGGATCGACGGGTTCGACGCCTTGATGTCCGGGTAGTGGCACTTGCGGCCGAACAGCGTAAGCACGTAGCCGTGCGTGCGGCAGAAGTCGCGCGTCTCGTCCATGTAGTCGCGGATGCCGGGGAAGCGCTCGAAATACTTCTTGATGTATTCGCCCGCTTCGCCGCGTTCGATGCCGAGCTGGTTGGCCAGCCCGAAGGCCGAGATGCCGTAGATGATGCCGAAGTTGATCGCCTTGGCGCGGCGGCGCACTTCGCCCGGCATATCCTTGACCGGCACGCCGAACATCTCCGACGCCGTCATGGCGTGGATGTCGATGCCGTCCTTGAACGCCTGGCGCAAGGTCGGCACGTTGGCGACCTCGGCGAGCAGGCGCAGTTCGATCTGCGAATAGTCGGCCGAGACCAGCTTCATGCCCGGTGCGGCGATGAAGGCCTTTCTGATTTTTCGGCCTTCCTCGGTGCGGATCGGGATGTTCTGCAAATTCGGCTCGGACGACGACAGGCGCCCGGTCGAGGTGGCGGCCAGCGCGTAGGATGTGTGCACGCGTTGCGTTGTAGGATTGACGTAGTTCGGCAGCGCCTCGGTATAGGTCGAGCGCAGCTTGGAGACCTGACGCCAGTCGAGAATCTTGCGCGGCAACTCGTGCTGTTCGGCGAGCTCTTCCAGCGTGCGCGCGTCGGTCGACCATTGTCCGGTCTTGGTCTTGGTGCCGCCGGGCAGAGCGAATTTGCCGAACAGGATATCGCCGATCTGCTTCGGCGAACCGGGATTGACCGCCTCGCCGGCGATCTCCTTGATCTCGTCCTCGAGCCGCGCCTGGGTTTGCGCGAAATCGCCGGACAGCCGTGACAAGACTTGCCGGTCGATGGAAATGCCGCGGCGCTCCATGCGCGCCAGCACGTCGGGCATCCGCCGTTCGAGCGTCTCATAGACCGAGGCGACGCCTTCGGCAGCGAGCCGCGCCTTCAGCGCGTACCACAGACGCAAGGTGACGTCCGCGTCCTCGGCGGCGTATTCGGACGCCTTGTCGATCGGTACGCAATCGAACGTGACGGCGGTTTTGCCCGAGCCGGCGACTTGGTTGTAGTGGATGGTGTCGTGGTTCAGCCAGCGCTTGGCGAGATCGTCCATGCCGTGCCCGCCTTTGCCGGCGTCGAGCACGTAGGAGATCAGCATGGTGTCGTCATAGCCTTCGGTGACGATGCCGCGCTGCGCGAAGATCAGCCAGTCGTACTTCATGTTCTGCGCGATCTTAAGCACGCTCCGGCTTTCGAGCAGCGGCTTGAGGACCGCGAGCGCCTCCGTTTCCGGAATCTGGCCGGGGCACAGCTTGGCTTCCGGTGCGAACAGGTCGCCGCTCGCCGCGCCTTCGCGATGACCGATCGGCACGTAGCAGGCCTCGTTGGGCGCCACCGCCAGCGAGAAGCCGCACAGCTCCGCCTGCATCGGATCGAGGCTGGTGGTTTCGGTGTCGACGGCGACGAGACCGAGATCGAAAGCCTTTGCGATCCATTCCTTGAGGCGCGGCAGAGTGCGGACGGTCTCGTATTTCGTTCGGTCGATCGGCGACGTGCGGGCCTTCTCCGCGCGCGCGGCGGCAAGCGACAGTGGCGTCAGAGCGCCGGACGCTTTGGCCGGCGCAGCGACGGCGGATGGCGGTGAATCGAGCGCCAACTGGCCCTGACCACCGGTGCGGCCCGCGGGGGCAGGGGTCGCTTTGGAGGTTAGCGCGGCGTCGGCGCTGATGGCGCTGGCATCGATGCCCGCCTTCTCGGCGATGCGCCGGGTGATGGTGGCGAATTCCATCGCCTTGAGGAACGCGATCAGGTTCTTGTAGTCCGGCTCATGCACCGCCAGCTCGGCAACGTCGACGTCGAGCGGCACATTCTGGTCGAGCGTCACCAGGCGCTTGGAGATGCGCGCCTTGTCGGCGTTGTCCTTCAGCGTCTGCCGGCGCTTGTCCTGCTTGATCTCGTCGAGATGGTCGAGCAGCGTTTCCAGGTCGCCGTATTTGCCGATCAGCTCGGCCGCGGTCTTCGGCCCGATGCCGGGCACGCCGGGCACGTTGTCCGAGGTGTCGCCGATCAGTGCCTGCGCCTCGATCACCTTGTCCGGCGGCACGCCGAATTTTTCGATCACTTCGGCGACGCCGATGCGTTTGTCTTTCATGGTGTCGTACATCGTGACGCCATTGCCGACGAGCTGCATGAGGTCCTTGTCGGAAGAGACGATGGTCGTGGTCGCGCCGGCTTCGCAAGCGAGCCGCGCGTAAGTGGCGATCAGGTCGTCGGCCTCGTAGCCGGCCTGTTCGAGGCAGGGGATTTCGAAGGCGCGCACCGCGTCGCGGATCAGCGGGAACTGCGGGATCAGGTCTTCCGGCGCGTCGGGGCGGTGCGCCTTGTATTCAGGGTAGAACTCGGTGCGGAAGGTCTTCTCGCTCTTGTCGAAGACGACGGCGAGGTGGGTCGGCTTGTCGTCCGGCTTCATCTCGGCGAGCAGCTTCCACAGCATGTTGCAGAAGCCGAGCACGGCGTTGACCTGCAGGCCATCCGACTTGCGGGTCAGCGGCGGCAATGCGTGATAGGCGCGGAAGATGTAGCCCGAACCGTCGACCAGGAAGACGTGGTCGCCCTTTTTCAGGGCGCGCGCGGCCGGGTTGGCGGGCATGGCCCCGGCCGCCGCCTTCGGCTTTTCAGCCGGTTTGGCGGCGGATTTCGTGGCCGATTTCGGGGCGGATTTCGAAGTCTTGGATGTAGGCATGGCCCGAATGTGGGCCGTGCCGCCGGCTTAATCAATGCGCCGTTGCGCGCCTGTGGACGCCTTTTATTCCGCCGGCTGCAGGGTCAGCACCGGCTCGGGCTGCTTGACCTTCTTCGGCGTGAGCCAGAACAAAGCCGGGCGCTCGAACAGGAACTTGAGCGGGGTGTTACGCACCGCCCAGAAGATCAACAGCGCGCCGATCACGCCTGCCGCGGTGACCAGCACCGAGATGGTGCCGATGTCGGTGATGACATGGGTCTTGAGCAGGATGGCGCGCGAGGCCGCCATCGGCAGGAAGAAGGCGAGATAGATGACGATCGAGTTGCGACCGCAGTAGCGCAGCGGCTTGAACACATCGTGCATTGCCAGGAGCGAGGCGACCGTCGCGACCGCGGCGGCGCCAACGAGGCCCAGCGCCAGCGAGTAGAACGGCAGCGCCGCGACGCCGGCCTTGACCATGACGCCGTTGACGACGCCCCAGATCACCAGCGCGGCCATGCCGAGCTGCGGCCGGGCTTGCGCCCAAGCGGTTACGGCGAAGATGTAACGCGCGGCGATGTAGCCGGTATAGACATACACGAAGCGCGCGGCGAATTCGTCGGGGATCATCCAGCCGGTCTCGAGATGCGAGATTTCCATGGCGGCGCCGATGAGCCACAGCACCGGCCACGGCACGCGCTTGGTCAGCTTGATGAAGACGAAGAAGATCGGCAGCAGGTAGATGAACCACAAGGTGCCGAACGGATCGATGAACGACAACAGATACATGTGTACGACTTGGGCCATGCCGCCTTCGGCGGCGATGCCCGGCGCCTTGAAGGCGAACTGGATCGCCGTCCACAGCACATAGAAATAGAAAAAGTGCACGACCTTGCGGTCGAGATAAACACGCCAGTCGCGGTCGATGACGTTGGCGAGGAACAGGCCCGAGATCATGAAGAAATCGGGCATGCGGAACGGCCGCGCAAACTCGACCACGTGATGCATCCAGCCGTTTTGGCCGGCGGCGGCTTCGACGCCGAGCACGGAATGCATCATGACGACGAATACGATGCAGAATCCCTTGGCGTAATCGACCCAGTCGACGCGCCCTTCGTGCATTTGTGTTTGCATTTTATCGGTCCCGTTCATGATAGCCTTATGACAGGTCAACGTTTCACACCTGTTTACGGGATTGCATAAAATTGGCCCGAATCGGCCCGGCTCGCCTCGGGCGAAGCGCTCTGCTATGGAGTGCCCGGCTGCCGGAAGGCTGGCTTCGGTTAACGATCTTTCTCTTGGATACGGTTTGAAAAATGCGCGTTGCGATGATCGGCTCGGGTTACGTGGGGCTTGTTTCTGGAGCCTGCTTCGCCGATTTCGGGCACGAGGTTATTTGTGTCGATAAAGATATTGGTAAGATTACTTCGCTCAATGCCGGTACCGTGCCGATCTACGAGCCCGGGTTAACCGAACTCGTCGCCGTCAATGCCAAGGCCGGCCGGCTCCAGTTCACCGCCGATCTCGGCGCCGCCGTTAAGGATGCCGACGCGGTGTTCATCGCCGTCGGCACCCCGTCGCGGCGCGGCGACGGCCATGCCGACCTGACGTTCGTTTACGAGGCGGCGAAGGAGATCGCGGCGGCGCTCGACGGCTTCACCGTGGTCGTCACCAAATCCACCGTGCCGGTCGGCACCGGCGACGAGGTCGAGCGCATCATCCGCGAAGCGCGTCCCGATGCCGACGTGGCTGTGGTGTCCAATCCGGAATTCCTGCGCGAAGGCGCCGCCATTCAGGACTTCAAGCATCCGGACCGCATCGTCGTCGGCACCGAGGACGAACGCGCCAAGGCGGTGATGACCGAGCTGTACCGGCCGCTCTATCTCAACCGCTCGCCGATCATGTTCACCGGCCGACGCACCGCCGAACTCATCAAATACGCGGCCAATGCCTTTCTCGCCACCAAGATCACCTTCATCAACGAGATCGCCGACCTCGCCGAGAAGGCCGGCGCGGATGTGCAGGAGATCGCGCGCGGCATCGGTCTCGACAACCGCATCGGCACCAAGTTCCTGCATGCCGGTCCGGGCTATGGCGGTTCGTGCTTCCCCAAGGACACTTTGGCGCTGCTCAAGACCGGTCAGGACCATGACGCGCCGCTGCGCATCGTCGAGGCCGTGGTCGCGGTCAACGATGCGCGCAAGCGGGCCATGGCGCGCAAGGTATCGCACGCGCTCCACGGCGACATCCGCGGCAGGACCGTCGCCGTGCTGGGGCTGACCTTCAAGCCGAACACCGACGACATGCGCGAGGCGCCGTCGATCCCGCTGATCGCGGCGCTGAAAGACATGGGCGCGCAGGTCCGCGCCTACGATCCGGTCGGCATGGCGGCGGCTAAGGAGCAGCTCTCGGGCATCACCTATTGCCGCGACGCCTATGACTGCGCCGAGGGCGCCTCGGCCCTGGTGATCGTCACCGAATGGGAGCAGTTCCGCGCGCTCGACTTCGACCGGCTCAAGGCCGTGATGGCCAAGCCGGTGCTGGTCGATCTGCGCAACATCTACCGCCCCGATGAACTCACCCGCCACGGCTTCGTCTATGAGGGAGTCGGGCGGGGGATGAAGTAGGAAGCGCCGGCCTCTTTCTTCCCCTCTCCCCTTGTGGGAGAGGGTGGCGAGCCCGAAGGGCGAGCCGGGTGAGGGGGCAGACTCTCCGTAAGGCATTCCCCCTCACCCGCCCTCGCTTCGCTCGGGCACCCTCTCCCACAAGGGGAGAGGGGAAGGGTTGTCGCCGTCTATGCAGAAATTCGATTCACCCCTTCCCATCGATGACGCGCTGCCGCGCCTTCTCGAGGCGTTGTGCAGCCGCGAGGCCGCCGTGCTGGTGGCGCCGCCTGGCGCCGGCAAAACCACGCGCGTGCCGCTGGTGCTTCTCGACGAGCCCTGGGCCAAGGACAGGAAGATCCTGCTGCTCGAGCCGCGCCGGCTGGCGGCGCGCGCCGCCGCCGCGCGCATGGCGGCGACGCTCGGCGAACAGGTCGGCGACACCGTCGGCCTGCGCGTTCGTTTCGGCTCCAAGATTTCCAGGAAGACCCGCATCGAGGTCGTCACCGAAGGCGTGTTCACGCGGCTGGTGCTCGACGATCCGTCGCTCGACGGTGTCGCCGCGGTGCTGTTCGATGAATTCCACGAGCGCTCGCTCGACGCCGATCTTGGCCTTGCTTTGGCGCGCGATGTCCAGGACGGCCTGCGCGACGATCTGAAAGTGCTGGTGATGTCGGCGACGCTCGACGGTGCGCGGGTCGCGGCGCTGCTGCGCGAGGCGCCGGTGGTGACCAGCGAAGGCCGCGCCTTTCCGGTCGAGACGCGTTATCTCGGCCGCGATCCGCGGGAGCGCATCGAACGGCAGGTGGCCGATGCGGTGAAGCGCGCGCTCAGGGCCGACACCGGCTCGGCTCTGGTGTTCCTGCCCGGCGCCGGCGAAATCCGCCGCACCGAGACCATCCTCAAGGACGACGTGCGTGATCCGGATGTCGATATTGTCGCGCTCTACGGCGCGCTCGAGGCGCGCGATCAGGACCGCGCCATCTCGCCGGCACCGAAGGGCAAACGCAAGGTAGTGCTGGCGACCTCGATCGCCGAAACTTCGCTGACCATCGAAGGCGTGCGCGTCGTCATCGATTCAGGCCTCGCCCGCGTACCGCGCTACGAACCCGATGTGGCGCTGACGCGGCTGGAAACCGTGCGGGTATCGCGCGCCGCCGCCGATCAGCGCCGCGGCCGCGCCGGCCGCACCGAGCCCGGAGTCTGCTATCGCCTGTGGGACGAGCCGCAGACCGGATCGTTCGACGCCTATACGCGGCCGGAGATATTGTCCGCCGATCTGTCGAGCTTCGTGCTCGATCTGGCGCAATGGGGCGCAAGCGACGCCGCCAAGCTCGCCTTCCTCGATGCGCCACCACAGGCGGCGATGAAGGAAGCCCGCGCGCTGCTCACCGAATTGGGCGCACTCGACGATCAGGGCCGTATTACCGAGGAAGGCCGCAAGCTGCGCGCGTTGCCTTTGCCGCCGCGGCTGGCGCGCATGGTGGTCGATGCCGGCGAAGCCGGCGCCGGCGCGCAAGCGGCCAACATCGCCGCGATCCTCACCGAACGCGGCCTCGGCGGCGACGATGTCGATCTCACCCATCGGCTCGATCAGTTCCGCCGCGACCGCTCGCGCCGCGCCGAAGACGCGCGGGCCATGGCGAAGCGTTGGGCGTCCGGCAATGGCAACGGCGACATGTCCGTCGGCGCCATTCTGTCGCTGGCCTATCCCGATCGCGTGGCGAAGAGCCGCGGCAGTGGCGGCGCCTTCCTGCTCGCAAACGGCCGCGCCGGCCTCGTCGATCAGGCTTCAAGCCTGGCGCGCGAGCCGTTCATCGTCGTCGCCGAACTGACCGGCACGGCCAGTGCCAGCCGTATCGTGCTGGCGGCGCCGATCGCGCTCGAGGAGATCGAACAGCGCTTCGCCGACAAGATCGAGGATCGTGACGCCGTCACCTTCGACAACGCCACCGCATCGCTGCGGGCGCGGCGCACAAGGCGACTCGGTTCGATCGTCCTTGCCGAACAGATCAAGCAGGTGACGCCGGACGCCGACACGGCGCATATTTTTGCACAGGGTCTCGTTGCACAAGGTCTCGGCAAGCTCGACTGGAGCAAGGCGGCGCTGCAATTCCGCACCCGCGTTCAATTTCTGCGCCGCGCGGAGGGCGACGAGTGGCCCGATCTCTCCGATGAAGGCCTCGCGCAAAGCGCAGCCGACTGGCTCGAGCCCCTCCTGATGGACAAGACGTCGCGCGGCCAGATTTCATCCGGCGAGCTGTTCGATGCCGTGAGCAATCTGGTGCCGTGGAACATGCGCCGCCGGCTCGACGAGGAAGCGCCGACGCATTTCACCGCGCCGACCGGCACCAACGCAGCCATCGATTACGAGGCCGAGCAGGGGCCGACCATCTCCATCCGCCTGCAGGAATTGTTCGGCCTGTCGCAGCACCCCTCGATCGCGGTGGGCCGCATTCCGCTGGTCATCGAACTGCTGTCGCCCGGTCACAAGCCGGTGCAGATCACGCGCGACCTGCCGGGCTTCTGGCGCGGCTCTTACGCCGATGTCCGCACCGAGATGCGCGGTCGCTACCCGCGCCACCCGTGGCCGGACGATCCGGCTTCGGCGCTGCCGACCCGGCGCGCCAAACCCCGTGGGACTTGAGGCCGCGGCACTAGGGCCTTAACCGCTCGCTCACCATGCGCTTCGCTCGGCCTTGCGGTGTTAAGCTCGAGGCCGGGCGCGCGTGGTAACCTGCCGCCATGGTCCGGCTGATGCTGATTGTCGCCAGTCTTGTGCTTGTCGCCGGTGGTTACGCCGTGCGCACGATCGACCACGCCTTCGACAAGCCGAAGCAAAACGTCGCGGTGGCCGCGACGCCGGTTGCTCAGGCCGCGCCGGTCTCGTCCGGACGTTCGTTGACGCTCGACAGCGGCCGCGGCGGTCACTTCGAAACCGAGGCGCGCATCTTCGGTCACGGCATCGATTTCATCGTCGATACCGGTGCGACGTTGGTCATTTTGCGCGAGTCCGACGCCCGACGCATCGGTATCCATCCCATGCCGGTCGACTATACCGCCGTTGTTTCGACCGCCAACGGCAAGGTCAAGGCCGCACCGGCCACGATCGACCGCATCGAACTCGGTGGTATCAGAGTTGAAGACGTCCGCGCCCTCGTGCTGCCGGACGATATACTGGGCCAAAACCTGCTCGGCATGTCGTTCCTGTCGAAGTTGAAGCGCTACCAGGTCGCCGACGGGCACATGATACTCGAACAATAGAGCCTGTTATTTCAGCCCCAATGCGGACCTATTTGCCGCCTAACCGCGTTAGGCTATGACGTCCCCCACCATTCCGTATGCCCGTTCGAGGACTTGATGTATCCGACCCCGAAGCCCGCGCTGACGCCCAATACTTATGCCTATGAGTCTTCGCCGCTGGTGAAGCCGACCGGCTTTCGCGAATACGACGCGCGCTGGCTGCTGGAGAAAGAAATCAACCTGATGGGCGTGCAGGCGCTCGGCATGGGGCTCGGCACGCTGATCAAGGAAATGGGCGTCAAGCCCGAGATCGTTACCGGCCACGACTTCCGCGGCTATTCGGCCTCGGTGAAGATGGCGCTGATCTCCGGCCTGCTCGCCGCCGGCTGCAAGGTGCACGACATCGGCCTGTGCATGACACCGATGGCCTATTACGCCCAGTTCGAACTCGACGTGCCCTGCGTCGCGATGGTGACGGCCTCGCACAACGACAATGGCTGGACCGGCGTGAAGATGGGCGCCAACCGGCCGCTGACTTTCGGCCCGCAGGAAATGACACGGCTGAAGGAGATCGTGCTGAACGCCAAGTTCGACCTCTCGGGCGGCGGCTCTTATCATTTCGTCGAAAACTTCCCCGACCGCTACATCGCCGACCTGACCAAGCGGGCGAAGATCAAGCGCAAGCTGAAGGTCGTTGCGGCCTGCGGCAACGGCACGGCGGGCGCTTTCGCGCCGCGCATTCTCGAAGCCATCGGCTGCGACGTGGTGCCGCTCGATTGCAATCTCGATTACACCTTCCCGCGCTACAATCCGAACACCGAAGACATGAAGATGCTGCACGCGATGCGCGATGCGGTACTGATGAACAAGGCCGACGTCGCGCTCGGTTTCGATGGCGACGGCGACCGCTGCGGCGTCGTCGATAACGAGGGCGAAGAAATCTTCGCCGACAAGGTCGGCGTCATGCTGGCGCGCGACATGTCGAGCCTGCACAAGAACGCCACCTTCGTGGTCGACGTCAAATCGACCGGGCTGTTCCTGACCGATCCGGTGCTGAAGGCGAACGGCGTCAAGGTCGATTACTGGAAGACCGGTCACTCCTACATCAAGCGCCGCGTCAATGAGCTCGGCGCGGTGGCGGGCTTCGAGAAGTCAGGCCACTTCTTTTTCAACCGGCCTTTCGGCCGCGGCTACGACGACGGCATGATCTTCGCGCTGGCGGTCTGCGACATGCTCGATCGCAACGCCGGGAAGACGATGGCCGACCTGCGCAAGGCGCTGCCGAAGACCTGGGGCTCGCCGACCATGGCGCCGCATTGCGACGACGAAAAGAAATACGGCATCGTCGATGCCGTGGTGAAGCATTTTGAGGGTCTGAAGAAGGACGGCTCGCGCTTCGCCGGCCAGCCGATCCGCGACCTCGTCACCGTCAACGGCGTGCGCGTCACGGTCGAGGACGGCACCTGGGGCCTGGTGCGTGCCTCGTCGAACAAGCCGGAACTGGTCGTGGTTGTCGAAAGCCCGGTGTCGGAAGCGCGCATGCGCGAGATGTTCAAGTCGGTGGACGGTGTGCTGCGCACCTTCCCGGAAGTCGGCGAGTACAACCAGACGATTTAGCTTTTTCCCTCTCCCCGCGTGCGGGGAGAGGGTGAAGCGTCCGGCTATGGCGGCGCGCGAACTATCTTTCGCTGCCCTGCGCCATTGTGTCGTGCCAGACTGGCGCCATGCGCATCGCCATCCTCGGCGCCGGTCCGGCCGGCCTCTATCTCGCTTATCTCATCAAGCGCCGGGCGCCGGACGCCGACGTTACTGTGATCGAGCAGAATTCGGCCGACGCCACCTTCGGCTTCGGCGTTGTGTTCTCTGACCGCGCGCTGGATTTCCTGCGCGAGGACGATGAGGAGACCCATGCGGCCATCGTGCCGTCGATGGTCTCCTGGCGCGATATGACGCTCAACCATCCGGCGGAGCGCATCGTCATCGACGGCGTCGGATTTGCCGCCATCGAGCGCCTCAAGCTGTTGCAATTGCTGCAGGCGCGGGCCGCCTCGGTCAATGTGACGGCGATCTTCGGCTGTACCGTCAAGTCGCTCGACGATTTGTTGGAATTCGATCTGGTCGTCGGCGCCGACGGCGTCAACTCGCTGGTGCGGCGGACTTTCGCCAATGAACTCGGCGCCCAAGTCGGCCATCTCACCAATCGCTTCGCCTGGTTCGGCACTACCCAGGTGTTCGAGACGCTGACGCAGACCTTCGTCGACACCGAATGGGGCCCATTCAACGCGCATCACTATCGCTATGCGCCGGACCGCTCGACCTTTATCGTCGAGACTGGCGCCGACACCTTCGCCCGCGCCGGGCTGGCGCAGATGGATGCCGCTTCATCGAAGGCGTTCTGCGAAAAGATATTCGCGGCGACGCTCGAGGGCGAACCGCTGATCGCCAACAATTCGATCTGGCGGCAGTTTCCGCTGGTGCACAACGAACGCTGGTCGCACGGCAAATATGTGCTCATGGGCGACGCGCTGCACACCGCGCATTTCTCCATCGGCTCCGGCACGCGGCTGGCCATGGAAGACGCCATCGCCCTCGACAAGGCGCTGGCCGCCCATCCGAACGACATTGCCGCTGCGTTCGCCGCTTACGAAGCGGCACGCCGGCCGGTGTTGGAGAAACTGGTCGGCGGCGCCAATGACAGTGCGACCTGGTACGAGCACTTCGGCGAGCACGTGAAGCTTCCGCCCGCCGATTTCGCCATGAGCTACATCACGCGCTCCGGCCGCGTCGATCTCGAGCGGTTGCGCAAGCTGTCGCCGGGGTTTGTGGCGTGGTGGGAGAAACAACAGAATCTGTCATCACCGGGCCGCGCCGGAGGCGCGTGACCCGGTGATCCCGCTTAGGGACGCACTGTGCCCGCCTAAGCGGGATGGCCGGGACATAAGGGCGTTGACGCCCGTCTACGACGAGCTATGCCCGGCCATGACAGGAATGGATTTGCGCTCCTCAGGATGAGGCGGATCAACTATTCCGCATCTCCTTCCTCAACGTCGGCAAACCGATGCCGGTCGAATCGAAGCCGCCGTCGACGCAGAGGATCTGTCCGGTGATGTAGCTCGCCCGGTCGCTGCACAGGAAGAAGATGGCCTCCGCCAGTTCGGCCTCGAGGCCGTAGCGGTTGAGCGGCATGTGGTCATGATAGTCGGCGCGGATCTCCGGCGTGTGCACGGCCTTCGCCATCGCCGTATCGACCGGGCCGGGCGCCACGGCATTGACGCGGATGCCGTATTGCGCGAGCTCGGCCGCCTGCTGCTTGGTGAGGTGGGCGAGGCCCGCCTTGCTGGTGCCGTAGGCGGTGCGCAAGGTCGACGCGCGCAGCCCCGAGATCGAGGTGATGTTGACGATGGCACCGCCGCCGTGGTCGCGCATCATCGGCGCCGCCGACTGCGTGCACAGGAACGGCCCCGAGAGATTCACCGCCAAGACGCGCGACCAGTCCTCAAAGGTCACGTCGAGGATCGGCTTGAAGATGGCGATGCCGGCATTGTTGACCAGTGCGTCGAGCCGGCCGAACTGGCGGGCGACCGCATCGAAGGCCAGCGCCACGGCGTCCGGCTGCGACACGTCGCATTCGATCGCCATGATGTCGTGATCGCCGGCCAGCGCGGCGTGGGCGGCATGCAGGGTCTCGGAATTGATGTCGAGCAGCGCGACCTTGTAGCCGTCGGCGAGAAACCGCTTGGCGGTGGCGAGCCCGATGCCGCGGGCCGCCCCGGTGACCAGCGCCACTTTGTGTTCCGAATTCATGCTACCTCCCAGGGCCCCGCGCTACCGGCCGGGTGCCGCCGCGGCAGTTGAAACCGCTTACGAGACCGCGATCAAGAGGGCAAAGTCCGGGTGCGTGGTCGCCATGCGCTAGATCAAAGCGGCCGGGTGCCGCCCGGTGCATTATATTCAGGTCGGCCGGGTGGTCCCGGTCCGGCAAACCGTTGCGAAGGATTTTATCGATGAGCCACTATCACGCCGTCGTCTGGATCGATCATCGCGAGGCGCGGGTCTTTCATTTCAGCCCGTCTGAGGTCGACAAGCTGACCATTCATCCGGACAAGCCGGCCAAGCATTTGCACCACAAGGCGGGCGAGCTCGGGTCGGGCCACGCCGGTGCCGATCACGACTTCCTGCACGCCGTAGCCCAGGCCTTCGCCGACGCCGGCGCGGTGCTGATCACCGGACCGGGCAACGCCAAGAGCCAGTTGGTGAGCCACGTCGAGAGCCACGATGCGCGGCTGAAGAAGCTGATCGCCGGTGTCGAGACCATCGACCATCCGAGCGATGGCCAACTGGTGGCGCATGCCCGCAAGTACTTCAAGGCTGAAGACCGCATGACGCGGTAAGGTTCCCAGCGGGGCGACGGCGGGATTCCGGGTGCGCGGCCTGAACCAGGCGCGGCCCGGAATTCCTTTTATTCGTCGTCGCTTTCTTCTCGGAAGGTGTCGCGGAATTTGTGCGCCGGATAGACACCGAGAATCGTCAGTTCCTTGGAGAAGAAGGCGAGTTCCTCCAGCGCGTGCACCAGCGACGTATCGTCGGGGTGGCCTTCGACGTCGGCATAGAACTGCGTGGCGAAGAAATTGCCGCCCACCATGTAGCTCTCGAGCTTGGTCATGTTGACGCCGTTGGTGGCGAAGCCGCCGAGCGCCTTGTACAGCGCGGCTGGCAGGTTGCGCACCCGGAACACGAAGGTGGTGATCACCTTGCCGTTGCCGGGCTCTGCCCATTTCTTTTCCGGGGACAGCACCACGAAGCGCGTGGTCGAGTTGGATTCGTCCTCGACGTT
>JAFECJ010000047.1 GCA_018242205.1 Pseudomonadota bacterium | reverse complement strand
TCCGCGCTGCAGGCCGATTTGACCGCATTCAGCAACGATCTCGCGGCCGTCGCGGCCGGCCAACATCGCAATTGACGCATCGGTTGGGCGTTGCACCGGCAACGCCGCCCTACGCGAAGCTGCGTGGCACCAGGCTCTGCTGAAACCAGCAGACGAAATTGTAGATCGAAAACACCGGCAGCCCGGTGGTGCGGCGGATATCGGCGGCGTAGGGGATCATGTTGGTGCATTCGAGCACGATGGCGCCGAGATCGGCATGGGCCTTTTGCAGGGCGATCGCCGCTTCGACATTGTCCTGCCGCGCCGCCTCGACATCGAGTTCGAATTCGTCGCCGAGAATCGCACGGGTAAATTCGCGGCCGCCTTCGGTGGTGCCGATCGGCGTGCCTTCGGGCACACGCGCCTTCTGCAAATGCGCCGGCGTCAGTGTCGATGAGGAAATGGTCAGCACGCCGGCGCGCTTGCCCTGGGGCAGCAGGCGGTTGACGAATTCGACCTGCATCAGCGACGAGGTGGCGACCGGGATGCCGACCGCGTCGGCGAGCTCCTGCTGGAACAACGAGAGGAAGCCGCAGTTCGTCGTGATGCCGTCAACGCCGTGGCGGGCGAGATCGCGCGCCGCGTCGATAAAGGCGTCGAGCAGCCCCGGCGCACCCTTGCGCACCACCGCGTCGGGCGTGGCATTGGTCACGACGCGATACTGCACCGGGAAGGGCCAGGTCGTGGCATTGCCCATGTCGCCCGGAATGCGCGGAAACCGCGCCTCGAGCATCAAAATGCCGACTGACGCCCCGTAGACAGTTTTCCCGCCGGTTACACGCATCGCTGGTTGTCCTCAGCCTGTTGCCAAAAATGTCCCGGCGCGGCGCGCCCTGCTGTTCCATAGCACAGGCGCGGCCACTTGGATTCGGCCCGAGCCGCCACATATCTTCCATGCGCAAGGCACGCGCGAGGAGTTGTCGATGGGACCGTTTTCGCTGCTGTTCAACCTGCTGTGGATCGTGTTCGGCGGTTTCTGGATGGCCGTCGGCTGGGCGGTCGCCGGCGTGATCATGGCGATCACCATTGTCGGCCTGCCTTGGGCGCGGGCCGCCTTCACCATCGCGGCTTATACGCTGCTGCCGTTCGGCCAGCGCGCGGTATCCCGCGACGTGTACTTCGGTCATGAAGACATCGGCACCGGGCCGCTCGGCCTGATCGGCAACGTCATCTGGTTCGTGCTGGCCGGCTGGTGGCTGGCGCTCGGCCATCTGCTCACGGCGCTGCTGCTGGCGATCACCATCGTCGGCATCCCGTTTGCCTGGGCGCACCTCAAGCTCGCCGGCCTGGCATTGTGGCCGATCGGCAAGGTCATTGTGCCGGCGTAACCGCGCGGGCTAAAGGAATGCGATGAGCGGAAAATCCGAACAACGGGCCGCGCAACTCGCCGCGCTGATCAAGGATCGCGACGAACTCGAGGTTGCAATTGAGAGCCTGATCGCCGACATGGCCGAGCAGCCGGAGGCGGCGCGGCGCGAAGGTGCGTGGGCGGAAAACGGCGCTTCGACGCAGCGTTATCTCGAACTCACCAACAGACTGAGCGATGTCGAGCAGGACATCGTCGATCTGACGCGTACCATGGCGGCCTCCGCCAATAAAGACGGCCCGCCGAACTGACGGCGCCTAGCCGATGACGGTTTCGGCGGCGATCTCGGCCAGCGCGCCCTTCAGCGCCGATGAGGCGCGGTAGAGCGGCACGTAGCCCCGCAGCAAAATCTGCGCCGAACGCTTGTAGGCCGCGCGCGTGATCTTCGTTTCACCGCCGGCATGCGTGCCTTCGATCGTCGCCGACAGGATCCCGGCGGGATTTTCGATGTCGACGGTGGCTTCGGACGGCGTCGCGCCGAGCGCCGGCAGACCGCGCGCCAGTTCATGCGCGACGGAGCCGGGCATCAGGCAGGCGGCCGCGAGACAGCAGCCGCCGGTCACCGCCATGGTGGCGTGGCCTTCCTGCGGCGTGAAGTAGCGGGTCGCGATGTTGCCGCCGTTCACCGCCGGCCCGACGATGCAGACCTTCGGGATGGTTTCGCTGTTGGCGAGTTCGTCCGCCGTCATCGGCTTGCCGCCCTTGCCCTTGAGGCCCATCTTCAGGCCGGCTCCGATCCACAGATTGCGCAGCGCATTGAAGAACGTCGCGTCGCCGCGCAGCGCCTTCACATCCTCGGTGCCGGTCTTGCCGAACTCGGCGGCGCGCGCGATCACCATCGGCACCGCGACGTCGACGCAGGACACGGTGTAGGCGCCGAACGTATCGGTCACATTGCCGGTCGGCAGCGCCTTACCCGTTTTGGCGCCGACCGGATTGGCGATGAACAGATCGACGCCAGGAAACGCGCCATCGACGCCGGGAATTTCCGCCATGGCGAAGCGGTCGCCGTCGAGCGCGACGCGACCGGTCATCAGCGTCTTGGTGTTGGTGTTGAATATCTCGATCTCACCGTCGCCGTTGAGCTGGCGCGGCAGGAATTTCTGATCGATCGCCCAGAATGGCAACGCCGCCGACATGTTGCCGCAGTTTACGCTCCAGTCGACTTCGGCCTTGCCATGCGCCAGTTGCGCCAACGTCGAGACGATGCGTGGCGTGCCGCCGGATGTTTGTTCGAAGGCGGCGAAGAAAACCTTGTTGCTGGTTGGATAGCCGCGGCCGAGGCCGGTGATTTGCTTGGAATCGCTGCTCGTGCCGGCAAGCGGCAGGCCCATCAGATGGCGCAGCAGTTCCTCCCGAAGGGCGACATCCTTCGGTGCGGCGCGATCCCAGATGATGAGACCGGTCGAGGTGCCGCCGCGCACGTGAAGCACCGGAAACTCCCACGCGCCGTCATTGAAACGCGGCAGAGGCGCGGCATTGAGGGGGGCGGCGTAATTGATGGCACGCTCCTATGGCGGAGTGGCGATGGCTTTGCGGCGGTATGCGTAGACCCGGGCGCCCGCTGTGTCCATCGGTCGCAGGCTCAAATTTTAGCGTGGCGCTATGGCACGATTCGCTGGGCAAGTTCCCTGCGGAACGCGCGTTCGCGCTTGAGATGCCATTCCCGGCTCATGGCCTCCGCCTTGGTAGCGAAACTTTCGGAGTGCAGCAGTTGCCACGTCCGTCCGCGGGTCGAGCGGGCGCCCTTGCCGGCATTGTGTTGGGCGAGGCGGCGCGCGACGTCGTTGGTCCAGCCGACATAGGTCAGGACGCGGTCCTTGCCGCGGCAACCGAGAACGTAGACGTAGGCGGACATCCGTGCGGGCCTCTCGGCCGTTACGCTCGGCCGCGACAAGGCTACGCGATTCGAAGCTGAAATTTACTGAAGGCCCGACCAGCGTGCGCTGAACGTGCCGACCGGAAGGACCGGCTGGGAACCCGTCAGCGTGCTGCCGTTGCTGGGCTGCTGGGCCGAATAGGCGGTCCGCAGCTGCGGCGCCGCTGTCTCGTCTGCCGGCTTCTCAACTCGCGCGACCTGCGGTTTCTCGGCGGGCGGCCTGGCCACGGGCGTGGCAGCAACGGCTTCGGGCTTGCGCACCGGTGCAGGCGCCTGGGCATTCCGCACTGCCGGAGCGAGACGCGGCGCGGCCTTGTGGCGCGGCGCCGGCTTCGGCTCGGGCACCGTCGCGCTGGCTACCGGGGCAGCGGCGTCGGCATTGCCGCCGCCAAACAGGTTACCCAGCAGGCCCGCCATCGTTTTCGACTTGGCCGGGGCTGGGCCGGTCGTCGCCTCCGGGGCCGGCTGCGGAACGGGCACGCTGGCCAACTGCACCTGCGGCTCGGTCGCCACCTGCTTCGGCACGGTGACCAAAGTGGCCGGAATCGGCGTGTTGTCGCCGCGGGGCAGCGCGCCCGGCGCCGTCGCGACTTCGACCGGCCGGCCCTTGCTGTCGTAGCCCGGCTGGGTGCCGAGCTTGTCGGCGAACACCGGGTTCATACCGCCATCGATGCCGGTGCGGAATGGCACAGTGGCAACGCCTTCGGCGATGTACTGCGCCATCTGAACCTGTTCCTGACGGCGATGGTCGAGCACGGCGTCGGCGATCGTCTTGTCAAGCTGATAGGCCGGGCACTTGCCGGACGGATTGAACTTGAGCGGCTTGTCGTCGCCGTCCGGCGCGGCCGGATCGAACACATAGTGCTTCTCACACACCGCAACCTTCGGCTCCTGCCGCGTCGCTTCGAAATGATCGTAGCCTTCCTTCAGCATCTTCCAGAACGCGAAGTTCGGATTATTGCGATGCTTGGCCATGTTCAGCGCAGTCATGCGGAACGGGAAGGCTTGCAGTTGGAACGCCCGCTGGCCGCCATGGAACGACTCGCGCGCCAGCGCATAGATTTCCTGAATCTGCTCGTCGGTCATCGCGTAGCAACCGCGCGACGAGCAATCGCCATGGACCATCAGCTCCGAGCCGGTGTAGCCGTGCGAACGGTCATAAGCGTTCGGGAAGCCGGTGTTGAAGGCGAGGTAGTAGTTCGATGCCGGGTTCATCTGACCCGGGGTGATTGTATAGAAACCTTCCGGCGCCTGGCGGTCGCCTTCCTTCTTCTTCGGGCCAAGATCGCCGGACCAGCGACAGATCGGATAGGTTTTCAGCAGCGCGTACTGGCCGTCGCGGTTCTGCTTCCAGACCTCCATCTCCGCTTCTTCCTTGAAGATGCGGGCGAGGATCGGCGAACCGGTGTCCATGTTCTTGGCCGCGATTTCGGAAATCATGGCTTGCGACAGCGGCGCCTGCGAGCGGCCGTTCGGCGAGATGTCGTCGGGATTGCAGGCAGCCAGCATCAACGCCGCCACAAGGGCAGCGGACGCCATCGCGGCGCGGACGAAGCGTGCTGTCAAAACGCGATACTCCCCGGGGGCGCGGGCCCTCATTCGAATATCGTTATCCATAAGATATGGCATCCGCAAGGCAATCCGGCGTCGCAGGTGGGCGCGCTAACCCTATGGTAAATCTAGCCTAAATCGGGGCAAGCGGGGCATTTTCGACGGCCCAGCAGGCCATGTCGGGGCCGATTGCGCCTTGATCAGGCGCAAAGATCAGCCGGCCGAGCGCGCCGGTAGCCGGCCCATGGCGAGGAATTTGTCGCGGCGCGCTTTGCGCACGGCGTCGCTGCTAAGCCCTTTCAGATCGGCAAAAGCGGCGGCGACGGCGTCGGCGGTTACGGCGATGGTCTCGCGCGGGTCGCGGTGGGCGCCGCCGGTCGGCTCCGGCACGATCGTATCGATGACGCCGAAGCGCACCATGTCCTGCGCCGTGATCTTCATGTTGGTGGCAGCGTCCTGCGCCTTGGCGGAATCGCGCCACAGGATCGAGGCCGCGCCTTCCGGCGAAATCACGCTGTATATTGCGTGTTCGAGCATCAGCACCTTGTTGGCGGTGGCGAGCGCAATGGCGCCGCCGGAGCCTCCTTCACCGAGAATGACGGCGACATTCGGCACGCCGAGTCCGAGACAGACATCGGTCGAGCGCGCGATGGCTTCGGCCTGCCCGCGCTCTTCCGCGCCGATGCCCGGATAGGCGCCGGCGGTGTCGACCAGCGACAACACCGGAATGCCGAAGCGATCGGCCATTTCCATCAGCCGCACCGCCTTGCGATAGCCCTCGGGCCGCGCCATGCCGAAATTGTGCTTGAGGCGGCTTTCGGTGTCGCTGCCCTTTTCATGACCGAGAATGCAAACGCTGTCGCCGCGGAAGCGGCCGAATCCAGCGACGATGGCAGCGTCCTCGCCAAATTTGCGATCGCCGGCGAGCGGCACGAAATCGGTAATCATGCCGTTGATGTAGTCGAGGCAGTGCGGCCGCTGCGGATGGCGCGCGACCTGTGTCTTCTGCCAAGGTGATAGTTCGCTGTAGAGCTCCTTCAGCGCCTGCGCCGCCTTGCCCTCGAGCCGTCCGATCTCCTCGGTGACCGAGACAGCATTGTCGGTGGCGGCCATCGCGCGCAGTTCCTCGACCTTGGCCTCGAGTTCGGCCACCGGTTTTTCGAAATCGAGATAACTGCGCATGAGGTCCGGGCGATATTTCGCTGAAAATTCGGGAAAACCGGCTGGCCGGTCCCGTTGGGCCAACTGACCCATAGCGTGGCGTTAGTCAAGCGAGGGCGATCATGCCCTCCAATTCCTTAATGATTAGCGGCAAATAGCGGGGGCAGGGCTCACCGGCGCTTAACCGTGAACCGCCTTTAACCGAGAGGTCCGGGGTCATTTTTTCCTTGCTTTAACGTCACGGCCCCACAGTCCCGGCGGAAATGAAGGGGCAGAGGGGCGCATGTCGGTCGTCGACAGTCGTTATACCGTTCAAGGCTGGATCGCCGGGGCGCGCGCGGCGCTGGAGCGCGACCGCGCTTTGGCGCGGGGCGAGCTGGCGACCTTCGAAGTCGTCGATGTTCTCTCGGTGCCGCAATCGGCGTGGGCGAATCTCGCCACCCGCGCCGTCGAAGCCAACGCCTTCTACCATCCGGCCTGGGCGCGCGCGGTGGCGCGTCATGTCAAAGGCCAGGTCGGCATGCGCGCACTGCTCGCATGGGAAAGTCCGGCGCGCCGCCGCCTGATCGGCCTGATGCTGGTGGCGCCGGCGTGGAATTGCCTGCGGCTGCCGTTACCCTTCTTCGTCGGCTGGTACGCCTACGCGCCGCTGACGACGCCGCTGCTCGATCGCGATCATCCCGAAGCCGCCGCGCGCGCGCTGCTGGCCGCCGCGCGCAAGGCCGGCGCTCATGCCGTGATGCTGCCGGCGATGGCCCAGGATGGTCCGGTTGCCGAGGCGCTGCGCCGCGCGGTCGAACCGTTCGGTGTCAGCCCCCGGCTGTTCGATGCCCATGAGCGCGCCCGTCTCGACGCGACGCAAGGCGAAGACGATGCCGTTGCGGCACTCGGATCGAAGAAACTGAAAGAGCTGCGCCGCCAGCGCAATCGGCTCGCGGACAATGGCGAAGTTGAATTCCGCATCGCCGCGCCCGGCGATGAGGCCGCGGCCGCGCTCCAGCAATTCCTCGCGCTGGAAGCTGCCGGCTGGAAAGGCGAGGCGGGCACCGCGCTTGCCGCAAAGGAAGGCGACATCGCCTTCTTGAACGAGGCGTTGCCGATGATGGTCCGGGACGGCGCCGCGCAGATCGTCACGCTGTCCAGCGGCGACAAGGTTGTCGCCGCCGGCGTGTTGCTGCGCCATGCGCGCCGCGCCTATTTCTTCAAGATCGCCTACGACGAAACGATGGCGAAGATGTCGCCCGGCGTGCAGCTTACGCTCGATATCACGCGCGCCATGTGCGCCGATCCGGACATCGACAGTGTCGATTCAACCGCGATCGCCAATCACCCGATGATCGACCACATCTGGCGTGGCCGCCAGCCGGTCGCCGATCTGCTGCTGCCGACGCAAGGCAACGCGTCGGCGCTCGCCCTGTTCGCCGCACTTATCGGAACACGGCGTACGCTGCGCAATGCCGCGCGCGCCCTCTATCGCCGCTTGCGCAAGTTGAAAGGATGAAGTCCATGACCGCCGCCGCCTCGATCGAGCCCGTCGATCGTTCCGCCTTCGCCGCCAATTTCCCGATGCAGCCGTTCTCGTTGCGCCACCGGCTCGTCGGCAATCCGCTGTTCACGCTGCCGAAGATCGTCGAGCTTGTGCGGCATCTGCCGGCCGACTCGATCGAGTACAGTTCCGGCGATGCCGCCATCGGCCAGGACGCCAGCCTGACCAAATTCATCGATCTCGATCCGGAAGACGTGGTGCGCAGCATCGAGACCGCCGGAGCCTGGATGGTGCTCAAGCGCGTCGAGCAGCACCCGGCCTATAAGGCGGTGATCGAGGATTGCCTCAACGCGCTCGCCCGCGCGCAGGGCCACCGCGATCTCCACGACGCCGGCTTCGAGGATCTGCGCGGTTTCATGTTCGTGTCGTCGCCGAACGCCACGACACCGTTTCACGTCGACGCCGAGGACAACATCTTCGTGCATATCCACGGCGAGAAGTTTTTCACCATCTGCGACAACCGCGACGGATCGGTCGTCAGCGACGATGCCATCGAACATTCGCTGACCAAGCATCGCAATGTCAGCTATAGCGCCGATTTCGAAGCGAAGTCGAAATGCTATGCGCTGAACCCCGGTGATGGCGTGTTCGTGCCGTATCTGTGGCCGCACTGGGTGCGCACCGGCTCGCAGTATTCGATCTCGATGGCCGTGACCTGGAAGACCAAGGCCGTCATGCGCAAGAACGACGTGTTCGTCGTCAACTCGCTGCTGCGCCGCCTTGGCTTCCCGCAGGCCGCGCCCGGCCGCAACCCGGCGCTCGATACGGTGAAGCTGGCAATGTTCCGCAGCGTCAAGGCGGTGATCGATCCGCTGCGCAAGAGCCTCGCCATGCGGGCGCTGATCCGCAAGCTCGTGCTCGGCCGCAACGCCAACTACTACATGAAGACCAAGCAGGCCGCGTAAGCGGCCTGGTGGGAGGAGTAGCCGGCGCGAATCATCACTCGCCGTCCGAGAGCGGATGCAGATCTCGCACCAAGGTTTTCAGCCGCTCCTCCAGTACGTGCGTGTAGATCTGCGTCGTCGAGATATCGGCATGACCGAGCAAGGTCTGCACGACGCGCAGGTCGGCGCCGTTATGCAGCAGGTGGCTGGCGAAAGCGTGCCGGAGCACGTGCGGCGATAATTGCGATGGCGTGAGCCCGCAGGCCGCGCCCAGCGCCTTCAGTTCGCGGGCGAAATGCTGGCGGGTGATATGACCCTGTTCGCCGAACGACGGGAACAGCCACTTCGACGGTGCGGTCTTTTTCCCGTCCTTGCCGGGCTCGGCGCGCAGCGCCAGATATTCGGCCATCGCCCGCTTGGCCGCGCCATTGAGCGGCACCAGCCGCTCCTTGTTGCCCTTGCCGCGCACGATCAGCATCTGTTGCTGCGGCCGCGCCGCGGAGGCCGGCAGCGCCACCAGTTCGGACACGCGCAAGCCGGTCGCGTAGACGACCTCGAGCAGACAGAGCAGCCGCGCAGCGCGCAGCCGTGCGGCCATCGGTTGCTCGGCGTTCTCGGCATTGGCGCGCGCTTGCGCGAGCAGCCGGTCGACGTCGTTGATCGACAGCACCTTGGGCAGGGTCTTGCCGCGCTTCGGCCCTTCGAGTACCGCGGCCGGATCGTCGCTCCGTTTTCCCTCGGCGTAGAGGAAGCGATAGAGCTGCCGCGTCGCCGACAGCCGGCGCGCCAGCGACGAGGTGGCAAAGCCGCGCTCGTCGAGACTCTTGAGGAAGCCGCGCAGGTCGTCGGTGCCGGCCGTGGCGACTGAGGTGCCGGCGGCGCGCAGATGCGCGGCGAGATCGGTGAGGTCGTTGCGGTAGGCGCCAAGCGTGTTTTCGCCGGCGCCGCGTTCGGCCGCCTGCATGTCGAGGAACAACTCGATCAGGCTGTCGTCGCTCTGTCGGGCTGCGGCCATGACGGCGCCTGCCGCCTCACTGCGGCTGCTTGAAGAATTTGTCGGGCGGTACCGTCACGACGATCTCGCGCGGCTGGTATTTGATGAAATTGGCGAGCGAGAACACGGCCACGTAGCCCAGCCCGGCAATGAAGCCGACGATGACGATGAATCGGAACAGGCTCGGCATGCTTGCTACCCGGCTGGCGTCCCGGCGGTACGCCCCAAATCATTACGCAATGTCACGCTGAACGACCACGTTCCGGAACCGCTGGCAAGACCGCCGCCCGGGCCATTAACCACCCAGACGGTCGCAGTTGTCTCATTTGCTGCTATATGGAACCGTTGCGTCGTTCCGGAACCTTAACATGGCTGACAGCGCCGTTCAAAAGACCGCGGAAATCGCGCTCGACCCCGCCCTTGGGGCGGCGATCGCGCGTGCTTTGGGCGCCCGGTCGCTGGTGCTGGTGGGGATGATGGGCGCCGGCAAGTCCTCGGTCGGCCGGCGCCTGGCGACCCGCCTCGGTCTCCACTTCATCGATGCCGATACCGAAATCGAGACCGCCGCCGGCATGACCATCCCGGAAATCTTCGCCCGGCATGGTGAGCCTTATTTCCGCGCCGGCGAGGCGCGCGTCATCGCCCGTCTGCTCGAGCACGGGCCTCAGGTGCTGGCGACCGGTGGCGGCGCGGTAATGGACCCGCGCACGCGCGAACAGATCCGCAGTAAGGGAATTTCGATCTGGTTGAAGGCGGATCTGGACGTTCTGAGCAAGCGTACCAGGCGGCGCAGCGGCGACCGGCCGCTGGTCGACCGCCTGAAGGAACTGTTGCCGCAGCGCGAGCCGGTCTATGCCTTATCTGATATCGTCGTGCAGTCGCGCGATGAGCCGCACGAAGTCATCGTCGAAGAGATCATCGCCGAGTTGCCGAAGCATCTCGGCCTGACCGCCGACGCCGAGAGCAAGTCCGCGATGTTGCCGGAGTTGAAGTCATGACCGCGCCGTTGCGCCAGCCTGCATCGGGCGAATCCATCGTGCCGGTCGCGCTCGGCGATCGCGCCTACGATATCGTTATCGGTCGCGATGTGATTGCCACGCTCGGTCACCGCATCAAGACGCTGCGGCCGGGTGCCAAGGTCGCGATCCTGACCGACGAGAATGTCGCCGCGAGGCATCTGTCGCGCGTCGCCGACATCCTCAAGGCCAGTGGCATCGAATCGACACCGATCGTCGTCAAGCCGGGCGAGGGTTCGAAGAGCTACGCGACCTTCGAAAGCGTGTGCGAAGCGATCATCGCGGCGAAGATCGAGCGCAACGATCTGATCGTCGCGCTCGGCGGCGGCGTCATCGGCGATCTTGCCGGCTTTGCGGCGGCGAGCGTGCGGCGCGGGCTCGATTTCGTGCAGGTGCCGACGTCACTGCTGGCTCAGGTCGATTCCTCGGTCGGCGGCAAAACTGGCATTAATTCGCGCCACGGCAAGAACCTGATCGGCGCGTTTCATCAACCGATCCTGGTGATCGCCGACACCGCGGTGCTCGACACCTTGCCGGAGCGCGAATTCCGCGCCGGTTACGCCGAGGTCGCCAAATACGGCCTGCTCGGCGACGCCGAGTTCTTCGCCTGGCTCGAGAAAAACTGGCGCGACGTCTTCACCGGCGGCGCGGCGCGCGAACATGCCATCGCCGTGTCGTGCCGTGCCAAGGCGGCGATCGTAGCGCGCGACGAGCGCGAGACCGGCGACCGCGCGCTGCTCAATCTCGGCCACACCTTCGGTCACGCCTTCGAGGCCGGCGCCGGCTTCTCGCAACGCCTGCTGCATGGCGAGGCCGTTGCGCTCGGCTGTGTGCTGGCTTTCGAGTTCTCGGAACGGCAGGGCCTGGTCGGCGGCAATAGTGTCGCACGGGTACGCGCGCATCTTGCCGATGTCGGCCTGCCCACCAAGATAAGCGACGTGCAAGGCGGAACGCCCGACGTCGACCGGCTGATGGAACTCATCGCGCAAGACAAGAAGGTCAAGCGCGGCAAGCTCACTTTCATTCTGGTGCGCGGCGTCGGTCAGGCTTTTGTCGCCAACGACGTCGACCCCGCCGCGATCAGCGCCTTCCTGGCCGACAAGCGGGCGTCATGAGCGGTGCCTTCATCAATCTCTTGCTGGCGTTTCTGCTGCTCGCGGCCAATGCGTTCTACGTGGCCGCCGAATTTGCGCTGGTGAAAAGCCGCGGCTTCCGAGTCGACGCCATGGTCGAGGAGGATCGTTTCGGCGCGCGTCTCGTCAAGTCTATTCTCGGCAATATCGAAGCCTATCTCGCATGCTGCCAGCTCGGCATCACCATGGCATCGCTCGGTCTCGGCTGGGTCGGCGAGCCGACGGTCGCGGCGTTGCTGACGCCGGTGCTCGAGCCGCTCGGCATGCCGGAAAAGGCCGTGCATTTCACCGCCTTCATCGTCGGCTTCCTCGTCTTTTCGTCGCTGCACATTGTGATCGGCGAGCAGGTGCCGAAGACGCTGGCGATCCGCGAGCCGGAGCCGGTGTCGTTGTGGGTCGCCTATCCGCTGCACGCGTCATTCATCGCTTTCTATCCGCTGAACTGGACGCTCAACGCGGTGTCACGCTGGATCCTGCGTTTGCTCGGTGTCAAGGAGGCCTTGCCGCATGACGTGCTGAGCGACGTCGAGCTCGAAGGACTGGTCGCCACCTCGGCGCAGCATGGCAAGCTGGAAGAGGGTCAGGCCGAATACATTCAAAACGTGTTCCGCGTCGGCGAACTCGCGGTGTCGGACGTGATGATCCACCGCACCAACATGGTGACGCTCAACGCCGACGAGAAAGCGGAAGATGTCGTCAACGCCGTGATTGCCTCGCCGGTGACGCGTATCCCGTTGTGGCGCGGCAACCCGGAGAACATCGTCGGCATCCTGCACGTGCGCGATCTGCTGCGCGCGCTGCACGCGGTCGACGGCGACGCCGCCAAGGTCGACATCGCCTCGCTGCTGACGGCGCCGTGGTACGTGCCGGATACGCGCCCGGTATCCGAACAGCTCAAGGCGTTCCGCCGCCGCAAGACGCCGTTCGCACTGGTGGTCGATGAATACGGTGAGGTCGAAGGCTTGGTAACGCTCGAGGACATTCTCGAGGAGATCGTTGGCGACATCACGGACGAGCATGACGTGGCGATGCCCGGTGTGCGCCGACAGCCCGACGGCTCGGTCAATGTCGATGGCGCGGTGCCGATCCGCGATTTGAACCGTGTCATGGATTGGAACCTGCCGGACGAGGAAGCGACCACAATCGCCGGTCTCGTCATCCACGAGGCGCGCACCATACCGGAGGTCGGTCAGACCTTCACCTTCCACGGCTTCCGGTTCCGCGTGCTTCGCCGGGCGCGCAATCGCATCACCGCGCTGCGCATTCAGCCATTGTCGCGCGCGCAACCCGCGGAATAGTCAACGAGGAAGACAGCCGCGCTTAGCCCTCGCCGGGGGCCTGGGCATGGATGGCCAATGCGTGCACGCCGCCCGTCAACTCATCCGAAAGGACGGCGTTGACGAGACGATGGCGGTCGATGCGGGTCTTGCCGGTGAAGGCTTTCGACACGATATAGACCCTGAAATGGGTCTGCCCGCCTGGGCGGTGACCGGCATGACCTTCATGCTGGTGGGATTCATCAATCACTTTCACGCTGTCCGGAGCCAGTGCTTCGGTCAGTTTCCGTTCAATCCGGTCGGCGGTACGCGCATCGTCGATTGTCATGGCACGCAGTTAGGCGCCTGTGCCGCCGCGGTCAATGGTGCGCCAGCGCACGAATCGGTCGTGCCATACCGCTGTCAAGACTTGCGGGCATTCTGGAAAAGAGCGCATAACGTCCGGTCATGAAAACGACCTCCTCGATATTCGACAGCATTCGCGTCAAACCGGACAAGGATCGTCGCGTCAAGAATGACGGGCCGACCTGCCAATGGGCGAATTGCAAGGACAAGGCGACCAACAAGGCGCCGAAGGGTCCGAACGCGGCCGGTTACTGGCATTACTGCCTCAAGCACGCGCGCGAATATAACCAGAACTACAATTTCTTCGCCGGCATGGCCGACGACGCCGTGCTCGCCTACCAGAAGGACGCCCTGACCGGCCATCGCCCGACCTGGAAGATGGGCACGGGCAAGAAAGGTCGCATCAAGCCCGACCTGTCGGCGCTCGGCCCGGACGGCGATCCGCTTGGCATTTTCGGCAATGGCGCGCGCACCGAGCAGAAAGCCAAAGTCGAGAGCCGTGTCATCCGCAACGCCGAGCGCAAGGCCTTCGAGGCGCTCAGTCTCGAGATCAGCGCCACGCCGGCCCAGGTGTCGGCGCGCTACAAGGACCTGGTCAAACGCCATCATCCCGACGCCAATGGTGGCGATCGCTCGACCGAGGACCGGCTCATCGAAATCATTCAGGCTTATAAGTATCTCAAGTCGGTCGGCATGGGCTGAGTGCCCCTGCAAAAGACCGTTGTCTCGGTCTAACACTTTGAAATTGCGGCGGTTTGGAGCTATGTCGCGGAGGCGGGCGCGGGTGCTTCCGCTTCGCCCCGCCTTTCTGGTAGCTTGCCCCGTCACAATCCTGAAAAAGCCTCATCCCGGCGAATAAATGCGGCCCCGCGCCGTTCCGGGGCCACGGAGTAGCAATGGCAACCGCAGTTCAAGAACCAGCCAATTTGCCCGATCTGAAGGTGTCCGTCCGTCAGGTCTTCGGCATCGACAGCGACATGGAAGTTCCGGCTTATTCCAAGACCGACGACCATGTGCCGGACATTGATCCGGACTATCGCTTCGACCGCCCGACGACTTTGGCGATCCTCGCCGGCTTTGCTCGCAACCGCCGCGTCATCGTCACCGGCTATCACGGCACCGGAAAGTCGACCCATATCGAACAGGTCGCGGCGCGGCTCAATTGGCCGATGGTGCGCGTCAACCTCGACAGTCACATCAGTCGTATCGACCTGATCGGCAAGGACGCCATCGTGCTCAAGGACGGTCAGCAGGTCACTGAATTTCGCGACGGCATTCTGCCCTGGGCCTACCAGCACAATGTCGCGATCTGCTTCGACGAATACGACGCCGGCCGCCCGGACGTGATGTTTGTCATCCAGCGCGTGCTGGAATCCTCGGGCCGGTTGACGCTGCTCGACCAGAGCCGCGTGATCAAGCCGCACCCGGCTTTCAGGTTGTTCGCGACCGCCAACACCATCGGCCTCGGCGACACGTCGGGCCTGTATCACGGCACGCAGCAGATTAACCAGGCGCAGATGGACCGCTGGAATCTGGTGACGACGCTGAACTATCTGCCACACGACAACGAGGTCGATATCGTTCTCGCCAAGGCCAAGCACTTTCAGAACGAGAAGGGCCGCGACGTCGTGTCCAAGATGGTGCGCGTCGCCGATCTGACGCGTAACGCCTTCATGAACGGCGACCTGTCGACCGTGATGAGCCCGCGCACCGTGATCACCTGGGCCGAGAACGCCGACATCTTCCAGGACATCGGCTTCGCCTTCCGGCTGACGTTCCTGAACAAGTGCGACGAGCTCGAACGCCCGATCGTGGCCGAGTTCTATCAGCGCTGCTTCGGCATCGAGTTGCCGGAGAGTTCGGTGAACGTGGCGTTGTCGTAACTCAACCTCTCCCCGCTTGCGGGGAGAGGGAGAAGAACATGGCCTCGAACAGCAAAGCCAAGCCGCCCACCAAGGAATCGCCCACTGAGCCGTTCAAGCGCTCGGTGGCCGGTGCGCTGCGCGCCATCGCGCGCAAGCCGGACCTGGAAGTCGCCTACGCAGCCGAACGCCCCGGCCTGATCGGCGGCAAGGTTCGGCTGCCCGAGCCGCCGCGCAAGCTGACGCGCGCGGAAGCCGCCATCGTCCGCGGCAATGCTGATTCCATCGCGCTCAAGCTTGCCTGTCATGACGCCACGATGCATCGCAAGCTGCAGCCGCAAGGCCAGCAGGCGCGCGCAGTGTTCGAAGCGGTCGAGCAGGCCCGTGTCGAGGCGATCGGCTCGCGCCGCATGGATGGCGTCGCGCAGAACCTCACGGCGATGCTCGACGACCGCTACGCCCGCGCCAAGTTCGATCAGGTGACGCAGCGGGCCGACGCGCCGATCGAGGAAGCTCTGGCGCTGATGGTGCGCGAGCGCCTCACCGGGCAGGCGCCGCCGGCGGCGGCCAAGAAGCTGGTCGATCTGTGGCGGCCGCTGATCGAGGAACGCGCCGGCGAGGATCTCGACCGCCTGGAAGACGTCATCGAAAACCAGCGCCGCTTCAGCGACGCCGTGCACGACCTGCTCGACGCGCTCGAGATGGGCGAGGATCGTTCCTCCGAGAGCGAGGAGGAGGACGAGGGCGAGGACGAAGAGCAGAAGAATCAGGAATCCGGCGACGACGGCGATGCCGCGGAATCGGATCAGGATCAAAGCATGTCGTCGGAAGACACCGAGATGTCGACCGAGGATATGCCGGACGATGCATCCGAAGCCGCCGAAGCGCCGACCGCCGACATGGCCGACGACTCGGAGCTCGGCGACGCCGAGACGCCGGGCGAGCCGCAGCGGCCGCGCCAGCATGGCCAGAACGAGCCGCGCGGGCCGGACTATCGCGCCTTCACCATGAAGTTCGACGAGACCATCGCGGCGGAAGATCTGTGCGAGCCGGAAGAGCTCGACCGGCTGCGCGGCTACCTCGACAAGCAGCTGTCGAGCCTGCAGGGCGTCGTGGCGCGGCTCGCCAACCGACTCCAGCGTCGATTAATGGCGCAGCAGAGCCGTTCCTGGGACTTCGATCTCGAAGAGGGCATTCTCGATCCGGCGCGGCTCACGCGCGTCATCATGGATCCGATGCATGCGCTGTCCTTCAAGTGGGAGAAGGACACCGAATTCCGCGATACGGTCGTTACGCTCTTGCTCGACAACTCGGGCTCGATGCGGGGCCGGCCGATCACGGTCGCCGCCACATGTGCCGATATTCTGGCGCGCACGCTGGAGCGCTGCGGCGTCAAGGTCGAGATTCTCGGCTTCACCACACGCGCGTGGAAGGGCGGCCAATCGCGCGAGCACTGGCTCACGGCCGGCAAGCCGGCCAATCCCGGCCGCCTCAACGATCTGCGTCACATCATCTATAAGTCGGCCGACGCGCCGTGGCGGCGCGCGCGCAAGAATCTCGGCCTCATGATGCGCGAAGGCCTGCTCAAGGAAAACATCGACGGCGAGGCGCTCGACTGGGCGCACAAGCGCCTCCTGGCGCGGCCGGAGCAGCGCAAGATCCTGATGATGATTTCGGACGGCGCGCCGGTCGACGATTCCACGCTGTCGGTCAATCCCGGCAATTATCTCGAGCGCCATCTGCGCTGGGTCATCGAGGACATCGAAACCCGCTCGCCGGTCGAGCTCATCGCCATCGGCATCGGCCACGACGTCACGCGCTATTACCGGCGCGCGGTCACCATCGTCGATGCCGAGGAATTGGGCGGCGCGATGACCGAGAAGCTCGCCGAGCTCTTTGCCGAGGGTACACCTGCCAGCGCGGCGACGCCGTCGCGGCGGCCGCGCCGCCGGGTGGCGTAGTCTCTTCGTCGCTCCAGAGCGCGTGAAGCGCGGACGATCATGAAGCTCAGCCGCCGCATCATTGTCATCAGCGCGCTGCTTGTCGCCGCTGCCATCGGCGTTGCCGGCACCTGGGCGCTGGCCGGCGGGCCGCGCTACGCCACGGCGCCGACGCCGATCACCATCGGCGCGACGCCGATCACGTCGTTCGATAACCGCGACCCGACGCGCGTGCGCTTCGGTGAGCTGGAGTTTCGCGGCGGCCTGGCGCTGACCTCCGGCTTCGCCGCCTTCGGCGGCATTTCCGGGCTGCACATTGAGCCGGATGGCGCGCATCTCCTCGCCGTCACCGACAACGGCTCGTGGCTCAAGGCCCGCATCGTCTATCGCGACGGCCGCCCCGACGGTCTCGCCGACGCCGAGATGGCACCGCTTCTGGCCGAGGACGGCAAGCCGCTGGCCTCGCAACACAAATACGATTCGGAATCGCTGACGCGGATCGGTGATAATTTCTATGTTGGCATCGAACGCGTCGAGAAAATCGTGCGCTTCGCGGTCAAGGATGGGCTCGCCGCGCGCGGCGAGGAGATCGCCACTCCGCCCGACTTCAAGACCTTCAAATACAACAAGAGCCTCGAATGCCTGGCGTCGCCGCCGCAAGGCCAGCCTTATGCCGGCAAGCTCATCGCCGTCACCGAGGAAAGCCTCGACGCCGCCGGCAACCATCGCGCCTTCGTGCTCGATCCGGCATCGCGCGACGCGGCCGGCACGCTGCGCTTCACGGTCAAGCGCAGCGACGACTTCGACGTCAGCGACTGCACCATCCTGCCGCCCGGCGATCTGCTGCTGCTGGAGCGCAGCTATTCGCCGCTGAAGGGCGTCGCCATGCGCATCCGCCGCATTGCGGTCGGTGCCATCAAGGAAGGCGCACTGGTCGATGGTCCTGTGCTGATCAAGGCCGATCTCGGCTACCAGATCGACAACATGGAAGGCATCGCGGTCACCCGCAATGCGGCCGGCGAGACCATCATCACGCTGGTGTCGGACGACAACTTCTCGGCCATCCAGCGCAACATCCTGCTGCAATTCGCGCTGGTGGAATAGGCGCAAACAAAAACGCCGCCCTCGCGGGCGGCGTCTTCAAACTCGATCCGAAAAAGAAACTCAGCTCGCCTTCGCGACCGCCGTCTTCTTCACGATCTGGCGCTTGAGCTCGAGCATCTTCGGCGCCAGGTCGGCGTCCTTGGCCTTGAGCAGGAAGGCGTCGAGGCCGCCACGATGATCGACGGTGCGCAGCGCGTTGGTCGAGATGCGGGCACGCACGGTGCGGCCGAGGATCTCCGACGTCAGCGAGACGCTCTGCAGGTTCGGCATGAACCGGCGCTTGGTCTTGATGTTCGAGTGGCTCACTTTGTGGCCGACGAGCGGCTTCTTACCGGTCAGATCGCAACGCCAGGACATGGCACTTATCCTTCGTATGGCGCGTCGCCTTTCCGGCGCCGCGAGAAAAGTTGTTGCCCCGACAAGCGCTTAGGCTTGCGCCAGTCCGTTTTCCAGCGATGAGGGGCTTGGACCGGGGACGTATAGAGATCGCGGGCTTTGGCGTCAAGTTGGGGATGGGCGGTGATTCGGGCCGGGATTCGGGTTTTTTCGGCCGAATTGGCCTAGATTAACCAGGGTTATCAACGCATCAAAGAATTGGCGCAATGCGGGCCGACGACAGGCGCGCGCCCTTGGTGCAGGAGCAAAGTCCCGTGCGGGCATCTCGGCATTTGCAGCGGATCGGTTTGGCGGCGGCAAGTGCCGTCCTCGCCGCTTTGACGTATGCCGGTCCGGCGGCCGCTCAGGCGCGGCTCGATGCCCGCTACGTTGCGACTTTGGCGGGGTTGCCGATCGGCGAGGGTTCCTGGCTGATCACCGTCGACGAGGCCGACTATTCGGCGACCGCGACTGGCGCCACGACTGGGCTGATGCGGGCGTTCACGGGCGGCTACGGTCAGACCATTACGCGCGGCAGCCTCCACGCCGGCAAACCGATCCTGTCGAGCTACACTGCCAGCATCCATTCCTACAAAAAGGCCGATGAAATCAGCCTGAAAGTCGACGGTGGAGCGGTCAAGGATCTGAAGCTCGATCCACCGGCGGAAACCGAAGCTGAACGGGTCCCGATCACCGAAGCCACCAAGCGCGGCGTGCTCGACCCGATGACCGCGACATTGATCCGCATGCCGGGCCACGGCGATATGATGACGCCCGAGGCCTGCGCCCGCACGTTGCCGGTGTTCGACGGCCGGCTGCGCTACGACCTGCGCCTCGCCTACAAGCGCATGGCCGAGGTCAAGGCCGACAAGGGCTATGCCGGGCCGGCCGTGGTGTGCGCGGTGAATTTCACGCCGGTGGCGGGCTATATTCCCACCCGCGCCGCCATCAAATATCTGTCCGAGCAGCGCGACATGGAAATCTGGCTGGTGCCGATCGCCGGCACGCGGGTGCTGGTGCCCTTCCGCGCCGAGGGCCCGACGCCGATCGGCCGCGCTATCCTGCAGGCGACCGAGTTTGTGACGACGGCGACGCCGCCGAAAGCGCCCGAGGCGGTCAAGGCCTCGATCCAGCCGCGAGAAAGGCCGGCGAAGGCCGTCGTGAAGGAAGCCAAGACGCCTTGAGCCGCGATGCCTCGGGTGAATCCGCTTGACTCTTTTCCGCCGGACCGAATCGCCGGTCCGTTAAGAATCCGCGGCCGGAAAAGCTCAATGAATCCGGTGGATGTAACTTGATCTGGTGGGCCTCCTCCGGGACGCGCCCCAGATATCGCCGTGAACGAATCCGAAGTGTCGTCGAGTCAGCGATTCGGGCGTGGTTCGTTCCAGACTCGTTCCATTCCCTAAAATGCATCGCCGGACACGTCGCAATTTGAAACAGGCGCGGCACGGAGCGGGCGCACAAGTGGCTGCCGGGGCGCGATCGGCGCGTCGCGAAAATGAGACAGATTGTCCGCCGGCATTAACGAATGCGGTGTTTTTTCCGCGTGGCGGAGGCTGCCTGCCAACCCTATCTAGTAGCCACCGCACCCTCGCCAACGAGATATCGCCGTGAACGAAGGCGAATTTGCTGCTTATCAGCGATTCGGACGTGTTTCGTTCCAGCGCCGTTCCAAAGTTTAACAGTCGGGCTCGTCTTCGTGCCTCTCAGGCGGTGCAATGTGCTAGATGAACTCGCGGCGCGGCCAATGTCCAAGGTCACGCCGCTTCTGGACGCGTAATGACGATTTCATTTTCTCCGCAGCCCTTGCGCCAGTCGCGCGTTCGCGGCGCCGGCGTGACCGCGGTGCTCGGTCCCACCAATACCGGCAAGACCCACCTCGCCATCGAGCGCATGCTGGCGCATTCCTCGGGGCTGATCGGCCTGCCGCTGCGCCTGCTGGCGCGCGAGGTCTACAACAAGATCGCGGCGCGCGCCGGCGAGGCCAACGTCGCCCTCATTACCGGCGAAGAGAAGATCAAGCCGCCGAAGGCGCGCTACTGGGTGTCCACCGTCGAAGCGATGCCACGCGATCTCGACGTCGCTTTTCTCGCCGTCGACGAAATCCAGCTCGCTGCCGATTTCGAGCGCGGCCACGTCTTCACCGATCGTATCCTCAACATGCGCGGGCGCGAGGAAACCCTGATCCTCGGCGCTGCGACCATGCGCGGCATGGTCGAAAAACTGCTGCCCGGCGCCAACATCGTGTCGCGGCCGCGCCTGTCGATGCTCACTTACGCCGGCGAAAAGAAGATCACGCGGCTGCCGTCGCGCAGCGCGGTGGTCGCGTTCTCCGCCGCCGAGGTCTACGCCATCGCCGAACTGATCCGCCGCCAGCGCGGCGGCGCCGCAGTGGTGCTGGGCGCGCTCTCGCCACGCACGCGAAACGCGCAAGTGGCGATGTACCAGTCCGGCGACGTGGATTACCTGGTCGCGACCGACGCCATCGGCATGGGGCTCAATCTCGACGTCGATCACGTCGCCTTCGCCTCCGACCGCAAATTCGACGGCTACCAGTTCCGCAAGCTCAATCCCGCCGAATTGGGTCAGATTGCCGGTCGTGCCGGCCGTGCCACACGTGACGGCACTTTCGGTACCACCGGGCGCTGCGATCCGTTTGACCAGGAACTGGTGCACGCGCTGGAAAGCCACACCTTCGAGCCGGTGCGGATGCTGCAGTGGCGCAATTCCGCGCTCGATTTCACGTCCGTCGGCGCGCTGCAGGCCTCCCTCGCCATGCCACCGCAGGAACCGGGCCTGACCCGGGCGCCGATCGGCGAGGACATTCTCGTCCTCGAGCACGCCGCGCGTGACGACGATGTGAAGGCGCTTGCCACCAGCGCCGCCGCCATCGAGCGGTTGTGGGATGCATGTCAGGTGCCGGATTATCGGAAGATCGCACCGGCGACCCATGCCGAATTGGTTGTGACCCTCTATGGATTTTTGCTGCGAGAGGGTAACATCCCGACCGATTGGTTCGCCCGTCAGCTCGCTCAGGCCGACCGGACCGACGGCGACATCGACACCCTCTCCAACCGGATCGCGCATGTCAGGACTTGGACTTACGTTGCCAACCGCCCGGATTGGCTTGCCGACCCCGACCACTGGCAAGGTGTCGCCCGCGCAATCGAAGACAAATTGTCGGACGCGTTGCACGAGCGTCTGGCTGAGCGCTTCGTGGACCGCCGCACCAGCGTCCTGATGCGGAGGCTACGAGAGAACGCAATGCTCGAAACCCAAATCGGAAAATCCGGCGACGTCACCGTGGAAGGCCATGTCATCGGCCGGCTCGATGGCTTCATGTTTGCACCCGACGCCTCCGCCGCGGGCTCGGAAGCCAAGGCGCTGAACGCCGCCGCGCAGAAGGTGTTGGCCGGCGAAATTGAAGCGCGCGCCACGAAACTGTCACAGGCGTCTAGCGATCACATCGTGCTGGCCAATGACGGCGCCATCCGCTGGACCGGTGAACTGGTCGGCAAGCTCGTTGCCGGCGACGACACCTTGCGGCCGCGCGTGCGCATCGTCGCCGACGAGCACCTCACCGGCCCGGCGCGCGAACTGGTGCAGAACCGTCTCGATCTCTGGCTCAAGAACCTCATCGAGAAACTGCTGGCGCCGCTGTTCTCACTGTCGGCCGCCGAAGACGTCACCGGCATGGGCCGCGGCGTCGCCTTCCAGGTGGTCGAGGCGCTCGGCGTGCTCGAACGGCAGAAGGTGGCGGACGAAGTGAAGGGGCTCGATCAGCCCTCGCGCGCCACTTTGCGCAAATACGGTGTGCGGTTCGGCGCCTATCACATCTATTTGCCGGCGCTGCTGAAGCCGGCGCCGCGCGCGCTGGCGACGCAGCTCCATGCCCTCAAGCATGAGGGCCCGGAGGCGCACGGCGTCACCGAACTCCTGCATCTTGCCGCATCGGGACGTACGTCGATCCCGGTGGATAAGGACACGCCGAAGGCGCTGTACCGCATGTCGGGCTACCGCATCTGCGGCGAACGCGCGGTGCGTGTCGATATCCTCGAACGTCTCGCCGATCTCATTCGCCCGGCTTTGTCCTGGCGCGAGGGGGTGTCGCCGAAGCCGGACGGTGCCTTCGACGGCCGCAGCTTCACCGTGACCGGCGCCATGACGTCGCTGACCGGCGCCTCGGGCGAAGACTTCGCCTCGATCCTGCGCTCGCTTGGCTATCGCATGGACCGCAAGCCCAAACCGGTCGAAAAGCCGGTAGAGGTGACTGCTGAAACGGTGGCAGGCACGGAAGCGACGCCGGTCAGCACCGAAGCCGCCGCGGCGGAAGCGGCGAGCGAACAGCCCGCCGAAGCCGTCACCGAAGCGGCCGGCGAAACCGCAGCCGAACCGGCGTCGTCGATTTCGCTGTTGCCGCAGGCCGATCTTATTCCAGAAGCGCCGGCGAGCCTCGGTGAAGCTCCGGTCTCGGCGGCGGTTCCCGACGTTGGCGGCGAGGTTGCCGGCGTGAGCGAGGCGGCCGAGGCCACCACCCTCGTCGCCGGGGATGGCATGACCGCCGCGCCTTCAGAGGCCGCCGCGCCCGAAGCCACGGGCGAGGCCAAAGCCGAACCGGAAATGATCGAAGTCTGGCGTCCCGGTGGCCATGGCGGCGAACGCCGTCCGCATCACAGTCGTCCGCGTCGCGGTCAGCGGCCGCAGCAGGGCGCCGCGCCCGCCGCTGAAGGTGCGGCAGCAGCGTCCGGCGAAGCGGCGCAGCCTGCCGCGGCCGAAGGCGGGGCGCGTCCCGAGCGCCAAGGCGATCGGCCGGAGCGCCGTGAGCACAATGAGCGCCGCGAGCGCATGGAGCGCCAGGCCAAAGGCTTCAACAAGCCCTTCGGCAAGCGCGATCAGGCTGCGAGCGGCGAAAGCCGCGGGCCTCGGCCGCCGCGCCGGCGCGAGCGCGATCAAGTCGAGCGTGCCGATCGCGAGAAATACTTCGCCAGGTCTGGCGGTGGTTCGGGCGGGCGCGACAAGGCGCCGGATCCGAATTCGCCCTTCGCCAAGCTCGCCGCGCTCAAGCAACAGCTCGAGGGCAAGGATTCTTGAGCGCAGCGGCGCCAGGTTCTGCTGCGGGCAAGGCTTCCGATCCGGGTGCGGCGCGCCAACGCATCGACAAGTGGCTCTGGCATGCGCGCATCGTGCGCACCCGCAGCGACGCGGCCCGATTGGTCGAAGCGGGGCATACCCGCATTAATGGCCAGCGCTGTACGGCGCCGGGGCAGCCGCTGCGGATCGGGGATGTCGTCACAGTGGCGCTCGACCGGTCGGTACGCGTCGTCGAGGTCGCCGGCTTTTGTGACAAGCGCGGCTCGCCGCGTGACGCCGTCGTGACCTATCGCAGCCTCGGGCCGACGGCCTGAGCGGAGCCCGTCCGATGCCGACCGGAATTTGCGGCAGATCATGGAATAGGCCGGGGCTTGTGCTGTATTCGCACTTTAGGTAGGCACTAGCGGCGTGCTGCGGAGCTTTGAATGACCTACGTCGTTACCGAGAACTGCATCAAGTGCAAGTACATGGATTGCGTCGAAGTCTGTCCAGTGGACTGCTTCTACGAGGGCGAGAACATGCTCGTCATCCATCCGGACGAATGTATCGATTGCGGGGTCTGCGAGCCGGAATGCCCGGCCGAGGCGATCAAGCCGGACACCGAGCCGGGCCTGGAAAAGTGGCTCGAGCTCAACACCGAATACGCCAAGAGCTGGCCCAATATCACCATCAAGCGCGATCCGCCCGAAGACGCCAAGGAATGGGACGGAAAGCCCGGCAAGCTCGAAAAGTTCTCTCCGAATCCGGGTGAGGGCGACTAGGACGGCCCTGCAGGAGCGTGCGAGCCCTGACGGAACCCTTACCACCGGGACTTCAGTTTTTTGTTGATGGACCGGCCGATATTAACCGCAACGGCAGGACAGCGGCTTTGTGACGGCCGGGTTGCCGAATTGTAACGTCATAAGACTTTGATTTTGGCCAAAAATGTGCTATATAGGCTGAAATCCTGATGAAAATGAAGAAACCCCGCACACGGATTCGCTCCCTCCATCCGGGAGCTTTATTTTTCGCGGGCAGTCCCAAGGTTCCATAGAAGGGCGTGCGACCCACGCGTGAGCTGTGGCTGGTAAATCGCGTCAAAAATCGAAGAAAGGTGTTGCCGGCATGAGCCGGAAACCGAAAAAACCCGCCGAATCCCGGCGGACCTCGCATGCGGCCCGCGGTTCCGCCCGTGGCGCTGCACCCGCAGCCAAAGTTTCCGGCGTCCGCAAGGCCGCCGGCGAAGGAGCAATGCCCGGAATGCCGACTGCCCCCAATAAGAAGACCACCCAGCGTCAAGGCTTCAAGACCAACGAATTCATCGTCTATCCGGCCCATGGTGTTGGCCAGATCATGGCGATCGAGGAACAGGAAATTGCCGGCGCCAAGCTGGAACTGTTCGTCATCAACTTCATCAAGGACAAGATGACGCTGCGCGTCCCGACAGCGAAGATCGTCTCGGTCGGCATGCGCAAGCTGGCCGAGCCGCCGCTGGTGAAGAAGGCGCTCGAGACTCTCAAGGGTCGCGCCCGCGTTAAGCGCACCATGTGGTCGCGCCGCGCGCAGGAATATGAAGCCAAGATCAACTCGGGCGACATCGTCGCCATCGCCGAGGTGGTCCGCGACCTGTATCGCTCGGACACCCAGCCGGAGCAGTCCTACTCCGAACGCCAGCTCTACGAAGCGGCGCTCGACCGCCTGTCGCGCGAAATCGCGGCGGTGCAGAAGGTGACCGAGACCGAAGCGGTCAAGGAAATCGAAGGCGCTCTGGCCAAGGGTCCGCGCCGCGGTCCCAAGCCCGCCGAAGAGGCTTCGACCGACGAGGCCTCCGAGGACGAGGCTGCCTGAAAGGATGAGGATTGAGGCGGAAGGCCTCTAACTCTCAAACCACAGACAAACGCACGAGATTAAAGCCCGGCAGCGATGCCGGGCTTTTTTATGTGCCGGCAACGTGCGTCGATTGACGACGCATCCACAAAGCCGCACCCGAGTTTAACGAATGTTTAGGTGACGCATCATTGCGACCGTGATGTCTTTTCATCATACCGGCGTGGTGATTCGCGCCACAACGTGCAGTGATCGACACTCATGGACGCGCCTCCTCCCTCCAACGACAACGCCCAGCGGTCGCTTTTCGTCGCTACACCGTGCTTCGGCGGCATGGTGGCGACCGGCTATATGTCCTCGATCCTCAAGCTGATGCAGGCGGCGCAGCAGCATGATGTGGCGGTCAGCATCAACATGCTGGGCCGCGACTCCCTCGTCACCCGGGCGCGCAATACCCTGACCGCGCATTTCCTGGCGAGTGAGGCGACGCATCTGATGTTCATCGATGCGGATCTCACCTTCGAGCCTGAACTGGTTCTGCGCATGCTGGCCTTCGACCAAGACTTGGTCGGCGGCATGTATCCGGCCAAGGCGATCAACTGGCAGCCGCCGGCCCATATCGCGAGCCGCGAACCGATGCAGGCGGCGACGCTGCAATATGTCGGCAAGTTCTGCGAAGGCGACGAGCTCGAACGGCGCGGGCCATTCGCGACCGGCGTTTATTGCGCCACCGGATTCATGATGATCAAGCGACAGGCGATCGAACGTCTGGTCGAAGCCTATCCGGAACGCGCCTACGCCTCGGACCATGTCTATTCGCCGGATCGCGGCGGACGGCCCTATTACGCGTTGTTCGAGTGCATGATCGATCCGAAAACGCGCGAGTATCTCAGCGAAGATTTCGGCTTCTGCCACCTCTGGCGCTCGCTCGGCGGTCAGGTTTGGCTCGATGTCGAAGGCGCGCTCACCCACACCGGTCCGCACGATTTCCACGGCATGCCGGCGCTGCGCTTCGGCAGCAGCCAGCCGGCGCGCAGCGCGGCTGTGGGCGGCGCGCGCTGATATCATTCGCTTTTAGCATTTGACTTGGCTGGCATCGGGGCGAAAACTTCCGCCCATGATGCGGGCTACGATCAAGCCGTTGTTATTCGCCTTAACGCTGGCCGTTGTGAGTGGCGTCGCGGATGCGGCGGAGACCAAGCCGCCGCCGCCGATTTCACTCGATGACATCTACGTCGCGCAAGCGGTCGTCACCGGCAAGGATGAGCGCAACCGGCCGCTCGGCTTCAAGCTCTGTTTCGAGGACGTTCTGGTGCGGGCGTCGGGCGACGAATCTGTTCTCAAGAGCGCACGCGTACCCGCGCTTGCCGCACGCGCCGCCGATTATATCGATACGTTTGCCTATTTCGACCGCCTGTCCGGACGGCCGTTGCATGACGAGCAGGGCTCGTATGACCGGCCGCATTTCCTGACTTGTCATTTTAATCCGGCGAAGATCGACAATGTGCTCGCTTCGCTCGGCCGCAAAACGTGGAAGGCCAGGCGGCCGACACTAGCCATGCTTGTCACGGTGCGCGGCCGCAAGCGTGAAGGGGTGCTGGCCAAGGATGGCGAATTCGATCCCGATATGCGCGAATCTCTCGGCAATGCGGTGCGACGCTATGGTTTGAATGTCGTGCTGCCGGCGGCCGAGCCGCTGCGTGCGAATGGCATCACGCCGGCCGCGCCCCCGAAGGCGATTGCGGCGAAAGCCGGTGCGTTGGCCAAGGTAGCGGGCGCGGACCAGCCGTTGATCGGCGATCTGACCTGGAGCGACAAGGCCCATGGCTGGATCGCGACGTGGCGGATATCAGTGCATGGGCGCCCGTTCGTCTGGTCGGCGCGGGGCATCAATTATGATGAAGCGTTCCGCGTGGCGTTACGTGGCGCCATGCGCGTCCTATCCGGCAACGGTGCGCCGATCAGCCGCCAAACAGATTGAACAGGAAAAATCCGGACCGTTCCGGCCGATCGGGAAGTTCCGCGACCGCGGCGGCGCGCTCGCGGCGAGCCGGTTTATGGACGACATCGTGACGGGGGCGGCTGGCCGGCTTGGCCTTGGCATTGAGCTCGGCGACGAGCTTGGGGTCGACGATGTCGGGGTGCTTGAGGAACGCCAGCGGGATCGGGGTTGAGACCCGTTTGCCGACGATGGGGCCGTTCAGCAGGGGATCGAGCGGCTCGGGCGGCGGGTTATCGTAGACCTGCGGCGCGACGGCCCAATAGACGGGCACAGCCATTACGCCGAGCGCCGCTACTATGGCACCCATGTAGATCGCCACCGACAAACCCAGGCCATCGCGTCCCGAAACATCCATCCCGAGACAAATCGAAACGGCGGGATTGCGTTCCAGAGGCAGGTCGTCGCAGCGGCCGGGTGGGCATGGGGTGGGCAAGACGGCCGCGATGAGGGAACCGTTTGCTCCCGTCGGGGGCGGGGTTATGATGCGCCCCGAGAAAATTCATAAAGTCTAGGGAGCCTGAATATGACTGCCATCGGCGGCTATGTCGCGCCGACTGCCAGCTCCGATGAGTTTGGCATCCACTCGCTCGACCAGTTCGTTCTCGCGGTTCCGGACGTGAACGCCGCGGACGATTTCTACACGAATTTTGGATTGAACATGGTGCGCAAGGGTAACACCTTGCAGCTCAAGACCTTCGGCCATGAACACGCCTGGGGCTCGGTGATCGAAGGCAAGACCAAGGCGCTGCATCACTTGTCGTTCGGCTGCTACGCCGAGGACATCGACCGCCTGAAGAAGCGCATCGAGGGCCAGGGCATCAAGCTCAGCGATCCGCCGCCGGGCTTCGAGTCGAACGGCTTCTGGTTCCGCAACCACGAAGGCATACTGATGGAAGTGAAGGTGGCGCCCAAGGTATCGCCGGACCAGAAGGCCGTCAGCGAATGGGTCACTGTCGGGCCCGGCCAGGCGGCGGCGACGACGCGCGCCGCGTCGCCGGCAGTGCGGCCGCGCCGGCTGTCGCATGTGCTGATCTTCACCTCCGACGTGCTGAAGTCGATCGAATTCTACGAGCGAACGCTCGGCCTGCGGCTGTCGGATCGCGCATCCGATCTCGTCGCCTTCATGCACGGCATTCACGGCAGCGACCATCATCTGCTGGCGCTGGTGAAGTCGTCGGCCCCGGGCTTTCATCACTGTTCGTGGGACGTGTCGTCGATCAACGACATCGGTCTCGGCGCGATGCGCATGCACGACAAGGGCTATCAGAAGGGTTGGGGTCTCGGCCGCCACGTGCTCGGCTCGAACTACTTTCATTACATCATGGATCCGTGGGGCTCGTTCGCCGAATATTCCTGCGACATCGACTACATCCCGAAGGAGGACCGCTGGCCGGCGGCCGACCACAAGCCGGAAGACTCGTTCTATCTGTGGGGTCCGGAGGTGCCGCGCGAATTCACGCTCAACCGCGAGGCGGGAGAGAACTGAGCGGCAGACATGCCGTTCAATGCAAACGGCCGGGGCTTGCCCCGGCCGTTTTGCTTGCACAGCCTCGGCGAATTACTCCGTCATGCCTGGGCTTGCTTCACCTTCCCCCTCCAGGGGAGGGTGGGGGTGCCTCACTCCATCACCACTTTCACCTTCTGCCCCGGCTTCAGCGTGTCATGGGCCTGGAAGCCGTTGAGCACCAGAAAGCGTTCGAGCTTGTGGTCGGTTGCCATGCGCGACGCCAGAGTCTCGATCGTATCGCCGGCCTTCACGGTGGCGACGCGGATGTGCAGCGGTTTGATTCCGGCGCTTTCCTTCACACTCATGCGGCGGAAGGTCATGACCGATTCGCGGAACGACTTGTCGCTCGCCGGCGTCATGTCGCGTGCGGCGAAGA
>JAFECJ010000046.1 GCA_018242205.1 Pseudomonadota bacterium | reverse complement strand
CCCACTGGAAGTCCCGGTCCTTCAGGATCTGCGGCTTGTACGGGCGCTTCTCGGCTTGCTGCGGCATGAAAGGTCCTTAGTCGACTGGCTGGGCGATTGCGCCGCCGCCTGCACGGGTTGAGATCGGATTAGTTAGGGCGTGAGAACGATGCGTCCGACGACCGCGCCGCTCTTCAAATCGCTGAGCGCTTCGTTGACGTTTGAAAGCGAACGGGTGGTCACCGGAGCCGAGGGGAGGGCGCCGCTTCTGGCGAGAGCAACAAGCTCGCGCGTATCGTCCAAGCTGCCGACGTAGGAGCCCTGAAGCGTGATAGCACGCAATGCGAAGTGGGGTGTGGGAATCGTTACGTTGCCGCCAAATAACCCTACAACGACAAGCTTGCCACCTTTAGTGAGAGCGCCGACAGCAAGTTCGACCGTCTGTGTCGAGCCAACGAAATCGATGACCGCCCACGCACCGCCGCCGGTCGCCGACCTGATCTGCTGTAACGCATCCGCTGCCCGGCCATCAATGGCGGCAATGGCGCCAGCTTCGATCGCGGCAGCTCGCTTCGATTCCTCAATGTCAACGAAGATTGCTGCCTTTCCGCCCAGCGCCTTGTGAATCGCCAGGCAGGTCAAGCCGACGCCGCCAGCGCCTATCATGACCACAGGTTGCTTTTGGACAGCGTCGCCAAGCTTCTTGAGGGCGCTATATGCGGTTATTCCGGAGCAGGCGAGAGGTGCTGCCCGCTCCGGCGGTAAGTCACCGATATCGAAAAGATAGCGGGGATGCGGAACCAGCATGTAATCGGCATAGCCGCCGCTCGTAAAAACGCCGAGACTCCGAGGCTTTAGGCAGAGATTTTCCGCTCCTTGCTCGCAAACCATGCAGTGACCGCATCCGATCCAGGGATAAGCGAGCATCATTCTGCCGACGGACACGTTCGGCGCATCTGGGCCAGCGGCGACGACCTCGCCGACGTTCTCATGGCCCATCGTCAGCGGCAACGTCACGCCGCGTTCGGCCATGTAAAGTTTCCGGCCACTGCCGAGGTCATAATAGCCGTCCCAGAGATGAAGATCGGTATGACAGACGCCGGCGGCCTTGATCTTCAGCAAGACCTCCGCGCCAACCGGCTTCGGCGTCGGCTCTTCCATGCGTCGCAGGGGAGCGCCGCATTGGCACACGCGAAAACTGTACATAGTCGATCTCCATCACTGAACTCAGGGGTTTCTTGAAGACGTGGACGTAAGCTTGCCGCTGATCTCACGCGCGGCATTGACGACGGCCGTAATCTGCTTGCGCGTCGGCTTTTCCGAGATGTCGTCGACCGATCCGAGGATGGCGAGTGTGGCGATCTTGCCGTCGCCGATGAAGACCGGCGCAGCAAGCGAGTTGAGGCCGGTCATGGTCTCGCTCGGCGCAGTGGCCCAGCCCTGCTTCCGCGTTTGCTCGACTTCCTTCCGCAGCCGGTCGGGATCGGTAATGGTCTGGCTGGTTACGATGCGCAGACGACCGCGCGCGACGGTGTCGAGCAGGTCCGCCGGTCCAAATGCCAGAGCGACCTTGCCTTGGGCGCTGCTGTGCAGCCCCAGTTCGGAGCCGATGACGATGCCGATAGCCATCATTGAGCGGCCATCGATCTGTTCGGCGGAGAGCAGGCGACCGTCCTCTAGAACAGACAAGATAACTGTGTTGCCGAGATCGTCCCGCAAGGCCTTCATGATTGGACGGCTTGCCGACAGAACATCGAGTGTCTCCGCCATCGCTCTGCCGAGCGTCGCCAGGCGAACGCCAACCCGGTAGCTCTCGTCGCTAGCGTCCTGAACGACATAGCCGAGAGTCATGAGTGTGCGCAGATGGCGGAAGATGCGTGTCTTCGTCGTGCCGAGTGCCTTGGCTAACTCGGTGATGCGCGTGCCGCCGTTGCTCGCCGCAAGCGCCTCCAGTATTTGCAATGTCAACGCCACGGCTTGCACGCCGTCCGCGGCTCGTTCGTTCTGCATCAACTTCGGCATCGTTTCATCTCTCCCTTCGGCGCGCGAGCAACGGCGTTAAGTCGTCGCGGCTTCGTTGCGCTGCGACCTGATGCGATGTCGACGAGACTTGACATACACCGCTTTTCCGGTCGATGCTAGAAAAACAAAACAGAGGTTTCGACTATCGTAACATGCAAAATCTCAATTCGCTAGCGGTCGATATCGGCGGCACTTTCACGGACGTGGTGGTGCGCTCGCAAGGACAGGTCTTCATCGCCAAGCGGCTGACGACTCCCGCGGATCTGCTCGAAGGTTTTTTCGATGGCGTGAAGCGCGCGCTCGATCGCGCCGAAATCGGGCCCGATGATATCAACGGCGTGATCGTTCATGCGACGACGGTCGTCACCAACGCGCTGATCGAGCGTAAAGGCGGGCGGACCGCGGCGGTCTTCACCTCCGGCTTTCCCGACATCCTGAGGCTGCGGGATGAGCGGCGATACGACATGTACGACCCGCAGATCGAGTTTCCGCGGCCGCTGGTGTCGCCCGAGCATGTGTTCACCGTGCGCGAGCGCGTATTGGCGGACGGCTCGATGCTGCAGGAACTCGATGAGGCCGATGTCGAGACCCTCATCGAAGCGCTGGAACGCGAGCAGATCGAGGCGGTCAGCATCTGCTTCCTGCACAGCTATATGAATCCCGCCAACGAGCGGAAGCTGGCCGAGATCCTTCATCGTCGGATGCCGAAGCTTCATGTGACGGCTTCGTCGGAAGTCGCGCCGCAAATTCGCGAATATCTCCGGGCGTCGACCGCCGCGGCGAATGCCTACGCCATGCCGATCTCGCAACCCTATCTGTCGCGGCTCGAGCGCCGGCTGGCGGATGAGAAGTATCCGAGCAAGCCGCTCATCATGTTGAGTTCCGGTGGCGTCGTCGGTCCGTCGACGGCGGGTCATCTACCGGTGCGTATGGTGGAAAGCGGACCGGCCGCCGGTGCCCTGGGTTCTTCCTACATCGCGGAAGCGCTGCGGCTGAAGGACATGCTGGCCTTCGACATGGGCGGCACGACCGCGAAGGTATGCCTGATTCAGAATTATCGTCCGCTGATCACGACATCGTTCGAGATCGATCGGATGTATCGCTACAAGGAAGGTAGCGGACTGCCCATCACCGTTCCGTGCATCGACATGATCGAGATCGGGTCGGGCGGCGGCAGCATCGCCCGCGTCGATGACATGGGTCTGTTGAAGGTCGGTCCGCACAGCGCCGGTTCGACGCCGGGGCCGGCCTGCTATGGACGCGGTGGCACCAATGCAACCGTGACCGATGCCGACGTAGTCCTGGGTGCCGTCGATGCGCAGAAGTTTCTGGGTGGCGCGATGAAGCTCGATGCCGGCGCCGCCGAGGCCGCGATCGGTCAGCTTGCGGCCAAGCTCGGCGTCTCCCTGATCGCCGCGGCGCGTGGCATCTTCCAGGTGGTCTGTGAGTCGATGGCCTCGGCGGTGCGCGCCCATGCGGCGGATCGCGGCGTCGACTATCGGGGCGTGCCGTTGCTCGCCTTCGGCGGCGCCGGTCCGGTTCACGCCTGCGGCGTGGCGCAATTGTTGAACAGTCGCACGGTCATCTTCCCGCCGGTCGCCAGCGTGTTTTCCGCCTTCGGCGCGCTCGTGACACCAATGCGGCTCGATATGGTGCGCTCGCATCTGTCGCGTGGAAGCCGTATCAACTGGACCGCTGTCGATGCGCTGCTCGACGATATGGAAGCGAGCGGCCGACAGGCGCTTGGCGATGCCGGTTGTCCGGCGGCGGACATCTCGTTCCAGTTCTCCGCCGACATGCGCTACTACGGTCAGCAGCACGAGATCACGGTCGACTTCGATCGCCGGCCGGGTCCGGGCGACGAAGCAGGCATGCTGCGCGAACGCTTCGAGCGCATGTACGAGCAGCATTACAAAATCACGCAAGCGCATATGGATATCGAGATCACGGCGTGGCGCGTCGTGGCACGCGGCCCTGCGCCGCCGGCGCCAGCCGTAGCGCGCTCGTCCGCCACGCAAGGCGCGGAACCGGAGCATCGCAAGGTTCATATCTGGACCGACAATCAGGATGTTCTGGTCATGCCGCGCGCTGCGCTCGTTCCGGGGCAGGTGGTGCAGGGCCCCGTTATCCTTGAAGAGGCCGAAACCACGCTGATCGTGCCGCCGGGCTGGACCGCCCGCGTGGGTGAATTGAACTGCGTGTTCGCCGAGCGTCAGAACTGAGGAATTAGTCCGTGGACGGCATTCAACTTGAAGTCTTGTGGTCGAACCTGCGCAGCGTCGTTACCGAGCAGGCGAAGGCGATGCAGCGCACAGCCTTCAGCCCGGTGGTGCGCGATGCCGGCGATCTGGCCTATGCGTTGTTCGACGAACGTGGTCGCATGGTCGCGCAGGCCGAGACCGGCACGCCCGGTCACATCAATTGTCTCGCGAACACCGGCGGCTATCTCGCCAAGCTGTTCGAAGGCAACTTGTATCCCGGCGATGTACTCATCACCAACGATCCGTGGCACGGCGCTGGACATTTTTTCGACTTCACGATTCTGGCTCCGATCTTTCGTGGCGGCGCCATCATCGGCTACGTCGGATCGACGAACCATCATGTCGATATCGGCGGCATCGGCGTCAGCGCCGCCGCCAACGATGTTCATGAAGAGGGTCTCTGGGTACCGCCGGCCAAGCTCTATGAGCGCGGCCAGTTGAACCAGCTTCTCAATGATATCATCCTGCGCAACGTGCGTAAGCCGGACTATGTCAGCGGCGATCTCTCGGCGCAGGTGGGCAGCGCGAAAAGTGGCGGCGACGCGGTCAACGAAATCTGCGACCGATATAATCTGCCGAACATTTCCGAGCTTGCTGACGAGATCATTTCCCGCTCGGAGGACGCTGCCCGCAAGGCCATCCGTGCCTGCAAAGCGGGGACGTGGACCGGCGAGACGCGGTTCGACATTCCCAATGGCAAGGTCGTCACGCTCCGTGCGACGGTCACCGTGGACAACGTCGCAGGCGAGGTTCTGGTCGACTTTACCGGTAGTTCGCCGCAGCTCGATTCGGGCGTGAACGTGGTTCTCAACTACACTCACGCCTATTCGACTTTCGCCGTGCGAAGTTGCCTCGCGCCGGAAATTCCGAACAATGCCGGCAGCCTGGCGCCCATCAAGATCGCCGCGCCGGAAGGCAGCATTGTCAACTGCACTTATCCGGCGCCGGTGGCGGCCCGTCATGTCGTCGGCATGTATGTGCCGATGCCTATTCTGAAGGCGCTGTACAACGTTGTACCGGACCGGGTTCTCGCCGAGGGGCCGGGCGCGGTCTATTCGATGCAGGTCTTCGGCAAGGACCGCGAAGGCGTCCCCTTCATCTCGTCCCAATTCAGCTTCTCCGGCGGCATGGGCGCTCGCGCCACCAAGCCGGGGCCGAACGCGACCTGCTATCCGACGGGCATCGGCGCGACGCCGCTCGAAATTCTCGAGAACGAATCTCCAGTGGTTTTCACGCGGCGCGAATTGCGACCGGAGTCCGGCGGCAAGGGGCGTTCGCGGGGCGGTGATGGCCAGGCGGTCGAATTCCGCATGAACACTGACCGGCCGTGGCTGCTTAACGCCGTGACGACCGGGAAAGCTTATGTCGCCGAAGGGCTCGCGGGCGGCGAGTCCGGCGCGCCCGGGTACTTCGCCGTCAATGGTGCGGCGTGTGAGGCCAACGGCAAGGTGCTGATGCAACCGAACGACTTGGTGTTGATGTTTACGCCGGGCGGCGGCGGCTACGGCGCGGCGCCCGCCGATCGAGAACAAATATAAGTGACCGCCGAGCCGTCGGCCGTGAAATAGGGAACGGAAACATGCGCAAAGCGTCCAATTGGAATGATCTGCCGGCGGTCACGCTGCTCAATGACACGTTGGTCCGAACCGGCTATCGCAGCGATGGCGCGATCCTTACTTTTAATATCATCGCGCCGTCGATGAAGCGCTGGAAGCCGCATAGCCACCCGTTCGACCAGATCGTTCTGATTATCGATGGGCACCTGATCCTCGAAGTCGACGGCAAAGGCTACGAGATGGGCCCGCGTACTATCGCCCGCGTGCCCGGCGACGTGATGCATACCGGCTGGCCGGTGGGCGGTGCGCCGGTTCTCAATATCGATGTGTTCGCGCCGGCGCGGCCCGACTACCTGTTCCTCACCGAGCACCAGACGGATTTCAGGCAGCCGGAGGCGCTGAAGGAGACATTCCATCAGGAGCCGAGCCAGGAGGAGTTCAAAGGTGAGATCGTCGCGGACCCCAAGGGACTCGTCTATAACTGGGCTGACCTGCCGACCGAAGACGTGCTCGACGGACAGATGACGCGATCGGCGTTCCGCGGCGACGACTGTCTGGTGGTGTTCAACAAGCTCAAGCCGACGATGACGCGGCCCGAGCCGCATTCCCACCCGTTCGATCAGTTGGTCATGGTCGTCGAAGGCAATATGGCCCTCGAGGTCGACGGCGAGGTGATCGAGTGCGGCCCGGGCAGTGTCACGCGCGTGCCCTCGAACGTGCCGCATACCGGATGGCCGCTCGGCAACAAGCCCGTTCTGAATATCGACGTCTTTGCTCCGCCGCGCGCGGACTATCTGCCCCTCGCCAGCTACCAGAAGGGTTTCGCCAACGGCCGATAATGACGGCCGGAACAATGGCGGTTAGACCGCCAGCAAAAATAGGGAGGTTATGGAATGTCGTTAAGAAATATCGTGGCCGCGGCCGCAGCGGTCGTCATGTTGCCGATCCTGTCGGCAAACGCCGAGGACGTCTTCAAGATCGGCATGTCGGCGGGCCTGACCGGCTATGTCGCCGGCGCCGATCGGGCCTGGCGCGACGGAGCCCAGTTGGCGGTCGAGTATCTCAACAAGAAAGGCGGCATCGGTGGACGCAAGATCCAGCTCCTCGTGGAGGACAACAAGTCCGAGCCACAAGAGGCGGTGACGATCTATCGCCGCATGCTGTCGGACGACAAGGTCAATGCCTTCGCCAGCGGTTGTCTGAGCGCCGGCAACATCGCGGCTGCTCCCATGCTGGTGCGGGCGCAGGTACCGATGGTCATCTGCTCGCTGCTGCCGACCTCGGCGAAGGAACTGCAGTGGTCCTATACCATTCTGCCGCCGGCCAAGTACGACATCGAGAAGCAATACGAGTATCTTAAGAGTGTCGGTGTCACCAAAGTCGGCATTCTCCACGATCCCAGCCCCTATGTTCTCCAGGAACTGAAGGACGGCAAGGAAGCCGCGTCGCGCTATGGCATGACGATCGTCGGCACCGAAAGCTACCGCGCGGACGACGCCGATCTCAAAGTGCAGATCAACAATCTCGCCAAGGCCGGCTCTGAAGCGATCATCAAGCTGGGTCTCGGCGGCACGGTGATCACCGCCGCCAAGAACATTCGCGATCTCGGTCTTAATGTCCGCTATTCGGTGATGACGCAGGACATGTCGTTGTTCCCGCAAGTAGCCGACGTCATGGGCGAAAAATTCTCCTTCGTCGCGATTCCGACTGAAGTCTTCGAAGAACTGCCTGCTGGCAAGATGCGTGACGCCGTGGCTGAATTTAACCCGTTGTGGAACGCGAAGTTCAAGGGCCGTGACCCGGGCTATGGTGGTCGTGGCTGGGATGCCGTGATGCTGATCGCCGAGGGCGCCAAGCGCGGCAAGGGCGTGAATGGCGAGGCAGTTCGCGACGGCCTCAACATGATCGACCACTATGACGGCACGTCGGGCGCCTATAGCTACACCGGCGACAATCGTTACGGCGTCAAGCAGAACCCTTACTACATCGGCGTCATCGCTGGTGGCAAAGTCAAGATCGTCAAATAGCGCAGGCATAATTGCTCGGCGGCCGTGGTGCCGTCGGGCAATTCCCGTTCGAAGCAACAAACCGCATACATCATGGCGAACGACGCAATATCGAAGCTCGGCGTTCCGGTCGGCACATTTGCGTTGCTGCCGCAGCTTCGTGCCGAAATCCTGGCTGCGTATCCATCCGCGAAGCTGAATCCGGCCCCGGCAATCTTTGATGAAGAGGGCCTGATCGACTTCCTGGTCGATTGCGATGCGGCGATCATCGGTCTGGAGCCGGTGTCGGAGCGCGTTCTGGCGGAGCTACCGCAATTGCGCGTCATCGGAAAGTTCGGTGTCGGCGTCGAGACCATCGATTTCGAGGCTATGCGCCGGCACGGCGTGCGGTTCGGCTATCAATACGGCATCAATCGGCTTTCAGTTGCCGAATTGACTATCGGCTTTGCCATCGCCGCATTGCGTGGATTGTCGTCCGTGAACGCGGCCATGCGCGCCGGCACCCGTCCGCGCGCTAATGTCGGGCGTCTGCTGACCGGCCGCGTGTTCGGCATCCACGGCTGCGGGCATATCGGCAAGGAGGTGGTTCGGCTGCTCAAGCCGTTTAATTGCGAGATCATCGCCTGCGATATCGCGGACAATAATGCGTTCTACCGGGACAACGGCGTGCAGCCCGTCTCGTTCGAGACGCTTCTTGAGCGCTCCGAAGTGTTGTCCCTGCACATCCCGTTAACGCGGAAGACGCGGGGCCTTTATGCCGGCCCAGTGCTTGATGTACTGCGATCGGATTGTGTCCTAATCAATACGTCGCGCGGCGGCATCGTTGATGAGACCGCGCTGTGCGAGCGGTTGGAAAGCGGCCGCATGCAGGCCGCCTGTTTCGATGTTTTCGCCATCGAGCCGGCGACAGACGATCGCCTGTTGCATATACCCAGCTTTCTCGCGACGCCGCATATCGGCGCTTCCGCGATCGAGGCGCGCCTCGCGATGGCGCGTAGCGCGATCGCCGGTTTGACGCAGAACGAGGTTGTCGATCCGGCGCAGTTCGCGTGGGCAAAGGAGGACTGAGCCGGTGACAGAGACGACGCCGATGACGGAGAAGACTCCGAGTGCCGCGCCGCTCCTCGAAATCCGCGGGCTTTCGGCCACCTATGGCCAGGTGAGGGTCTTGAAGCCGACGAATCTTTCGCTTTTCGAAGGCGAACTCGTCACCGTGCTGGGTCCCAATGGGGCCGGCAAGACCACGCTAGTCCGCGCCATCATGCGGCTGGTCAAGGCGCAAGGCGAAGTGCGTTTCAAAGGCGAGGATGTCGGCCGGCTGGCGACCCATGACCTTGCCAAGCGCGGCATCGTGCTGGTGCTCGAAGGTCGTGGGCTGTTCGGCAGCATGACGGTGCAGGAAAACATCAACCTCGGGGCCTACACGGCGACCCGTGTGGAGCTGCAGGAGCGGCGCGCGCGCATTTTCGAGCTCTTTCCGCGGCTCAAGGAGCGGCTGCACCAACAGTCGGCCTCACTGTCGGGAGGCGAGCAGCAGATGCTGGCTATCGGTCGCGCGCTGATGGCGGACCCGAAGCTGCTGCTGCTGGACGAGCCGTCGCTCGGGCTGGCGCCGCGCGTTGCCGCGGAGATTCTGCGCGCGCTGGGACAACTCAACAAGGCAGGGCTCGGCATTCTTCTGGTTGAACAGAAGGCGCCGCTCGCCTTGAAGCTGGCGCGCCGGGCTTACGTCCTGACCCTGGGGCGCGTCGTCAAAGAGCTGGAAGCCGGAGAGATTGGTTCGCATCATGACATTGCGCAGTACTATTTCAGCTAAGCCGCAGGTGTGGGCGACGGCGCTGGCGATCGCGGTCGCCGTGGCGCTGCTGGCCTATGTCTTTGGGCGCGGCGGCTACGTCGTCACCGTCATGGGCTTTGCGGTGATTTATGGTGTTTTTGTCACCGGCCTCAATCTATTCATGGGTTACGCGGGCCAGGCCTCTTTCGGCCAGAACGCATTCGCGGCGCTGGGCGGTTATGGCACGGCCGTTCTGTGCGCGGACTATGGGCTGGAGCCGATCGTCGCGCTCGTCCTTTCCGCGACGCTGTCGGCGGTCATTGCCCTCATCGTCGGTTATCCGACCTTGCGGCTGCGCGGTCATTATCTGGCCATGGCGACCTTCGCGCTCGGTCTGATCACTTACGAGCTGTCCATCGAGCAGTCCGGCCTGACAAGAGGCTTCATGGGCTTCTCGGGAATCCCGCCGCTCGGTCTCGGCCGCTTCCAACTGCTGAGCGAGCGGGCTCAACTTGCTGTCTTCATTCTGATCATGCTGCTCGGCGTCTGGGTCGCCAGGCGGCTGCGCGGCTCGCGGTTTGGCCGGGCTTTGCTGGCGATCGGCGAAAGTGAGCCGGCAGCCAACGCTCTCGGCATTCAGGTGTTTCGCTACAAGCTGGTGGCGTTCGTGATCGCGGCGGTATACGCCTCGGTCGCCGGCTCCATGTTCGCGCATTTTGTCGGCTACATCAGTCCGGAAGTGTTCGGGCTGTCCATGGTCACCCTGAGCTTCACGATGCTGTATGTCGGCGGCATCGGCACCCTGTGGGGGCCGATCGCGGGCGCGGTCCTGGTGTCGTTTCTGCCGCAGCTCCTGCGCGGTTTCCGCGATATGCAGGACATTATCTACTGCCTCGCCCTGATCGTTATCCTGATCTTCGTGCCAAAGGGCCTGGCGTCGCTATGGTCGCTGGCGGTCCGGCGCAGCGATGTTCCGGCGGAGCGCTAGGCGATGACGTTGCTCTCCGTTTCCAACCTGACGAAATCGTTCGGCGGCATCGTCGCCAACGATTCGGTGTCGTTCGATCTCAATGAAGGCGACATCTACGCCGTCATCGGCCCCAATGGCGCAGGCAAGACGACGCTCTTCAATCTGATCTCGGGCGTGCTGCGACCGACGTCCGGCAGCGTTCAATACGCCGGCCGGGACATTACCGGGCTGGCTCAGGCCGACATCGCCGCGCTCGGCGTGGTCCGCACCTACCAGCTCGTGCAGCTGTTTCGCCAGCGCACGGTCGAGGAGAATGTCCAGATCGGCTTTCATCTCGCGACGCGTGGCGGCGTCGGTGCAGCGTTGTTCCGGCCGGGCTGGGTCCGGCGGCAGGAACGCATGGTGCGCGAGAAGTCGCGCGAACTGCTCAGGCTCGTCGGTCTCGAGTCGCAGGCCGGGCTCGTCGCCGACAAGTTGCCTTATGGCCAGCAAAGACTGCTCAAAATCGCGCGGGCGATGGCGGCCGGGCCAAAGCTCCTGATGCTCGACGAGCCGGCGGCCGGTCTTGATACGCAGGAAACGTCGGTTCTGGGCGATGTCATTCAGCGCATCAACGACCAAGGCATTACGATTGTGCTGATCGAGCACGACATGAATCTGGTGATGCGTATGGCGACGCGGATCACCGTGCTCGATTTTGGCAAAAAGATCGCGGAAGGCACGCCGGTCGAGGTCAAGGTGAACCCTGCGGTGTTGGCCGCATATCTAGGCGAGGCGGAACTAGAATGATCGACACAAGCATCATCTTGCAGGCCGTGATCGATGGCGCCGGCGTCGGCCTGATCTACGGCCTCGTCGGCATCGGCTATTGCGTGATCTACAACGCCACCGGCATCGTCAACTTCGCTCAGGGCGTATTCGTCATGCTCGGTGGCATGCTGACCTACACGCTGCTGACGTCGCTCGGGCTGCCGATGATCGTCGCCGTGGCGATCGCGATTCCGTTGGTCGGCGTTGTCGGCGTCGTGATCGAGTGGTTCATCGTCAAGCCCATGCTGGTCCGAAACTCGCCGATGTTCGCCATCATCCTTGCGACGCTCGCCGTTCAGATCATGATTGAACGGATCACGATCATGACGGCCGGCGATCAGCCGCGGACGTTTCACGAATTCACGGCGGGCGGGCCGTTGCGCCTGGGCCCGGTCGCCGTCGGCTATCAGCTTATCTGGGTGCTGGTGTGCAGCGTCGGTTTGGTGCTGCTCCTCACACTGTTCTTCAAGTACACCCGCATCGGTAATGCCGTTCGCGCCTGCGCGCAGAATCGCGATGCCGCGGCGCTGCTTGGCATTCCTGTGGCAAGGATGCTGGCCGTGTCGTTCGCGCTCAGCGCAGCGCTCGGCGCCATTGCGGGCATCTTGATCACGCCGAGCCAATACACTGCGTTCAACGTCGGCGTTCCGTTTGGGGTGAGCGGCTTCATTGCAGCGATCGTCGGCGGATTCGGGAGTGCCTCCGGCGCATTTGTCGGCGGCATTGTGCTCGGCGTCGCGCAGGCCGTAGCTATCATCATTTTCGGCGCGGGTTACAAGACTGTTGCTGCCCTTGCGGTGCTGCTCCTCGTCCTGTTGCTTTTCCCGTCGGGGCTTCTGGGCAAGCGTTCGGAAAAATAGCTTGCTTTAACGATTCGATGGCAAGCGCGTTTATTCGCTCGCTGCGGCATAGTCGCAGGCTTTCGGTTAGCTTTGAGATGCTATACTGACGATTAGCCATGTAATCGTCGCAAAAATACTCAGCGCTTACTAAGCGACTGATGATGTATTGCTACTTTGTTCATTAGTGCGGCGATCATATCGCCGCGTTAAACGGTCTACGTGCCCGAGGCTTATTACCCCTGGGGAGCAATTAGCCCCTCGCATATTCGCATTAGCTCCGGCCGGACATCTCGGCGTGCGCGGAGCGGCCAACCTGAATCGGAAAATTATCATTCGGATTGGTCCAGAGTTCCTGTTGCAAATCGATGTCGCTGGCTAGGACGCTAAAGCTCCTGCAAATTCAGTCCGCGCCAGTCGACGAGATGGCTATGTCGGAAGCGCCGCGAAGAGTAGATGCCTGCCGTTACCGGATGTCGAGAGATGCTAGTTGGGCACGTCTTGCGAAACCTGCTGTTCAATGGCACCCAATACGCTCTTGCCGTCGCGGTCCAGAATTTCGAGGCGAACTTTGTCGCCGGGTTTCAAGAACGGTGTTCGCGGTTTACCGAGCTCTATTGTCTCCACCGCGCGAATCTCGGCAAGACAGGTGTAGCCAACGCCGCCATCTTCTACCGACTGTCCGGGGCCGCCATCCGAGCCTCTGTTCGATATGGTCCCGGAGCCGATGATCGTGCCGGTGCAAAGGTGCCGCGTTTTTGCGACGTGTGCGATCAAGGTACCAAAGTCGAAGACCATGTCCTTGCCCGCGTTGGGGTGGCCGATCGTCGCGCCGTTGACTGTGGCAAAGAGCGGCAGATGGAGTTTGCCGTCATGCCAGGCGCTTCCGAACTCGTCAGGCGTGGCAAGCGTCGGTGCCAATGCCGACGCTGGCTTCGATTGCAAGAAACCGAAGCCTTTCGCGAGTTCTGGGGAAATCAGGTTCCTGAGCGAGATGTCGTTGAGGAGTCCGATCAGACGAATCCTATCGAGCGCAGCTTTCCGCGTTGTGCCCATTGGGACGTCTTCGACGACCACGATGACCTCGCCCTCGAAGTCGATGCCCCAGGCTTCGCTCATGGTGATGGGGTCGCGCGGACCGAGAAATCCGTCGGACAGGCCCTGATAGACCAGCGGATCGGTCCAGAACGTTGCCGGCACCGAGGCGCCGCGCGCCTTGCGCACCAGTTCGACGTGATTTACATAGGCTGAGCCGTCGACAAACTGATAGGCGCGGGGCAGCGGCGCGGCGACTGCGTTTTGGTCGAAAGCGAAGGATTCGGCGAGGCCTTGCTCGAGCCGCGCCGATAGGGCGGCAAGCGCCGGTCCGTGTCGCGTCCAGTCGTCGAGCGCGCATTGAAGCGTTGCGACGATTGTGGAGGCATCGGTCGCGCGAGTCAGGTCACGTGAGACCACGATCAGGCGGCCATCGCGCCCATGTTTGAGGCTGGCAAGTTTCATGCGGCGGTCTCGACTTCGCGGCTAGTTCGTGCCGGTCATCTTGGCGACGCCAGCGGCGTAGACCGAAGCCGTCGCGGTAGCGCCGGTGTGTGCGGCGGCGTCCCGGGCAGCCTCGGCAAGATGATCGGCGGACGTCTGGGCGCGGCAGCCGATGGCGGCGAAATCGACATTGACGAGCTTGCCAGCGCGTTTGCGCACGACGCCGTCGACCAGCACCGTGTCGACATCGCCGGGGCGGGCTTGCAGAACAATCGTCGCAATCGGATCGGGCGTCTTGGGCAGATGGTGAACGCCTTCGATCTTCATGAGGATGATATCGGCGCGCAGACCGGGCGCGATCGCGCCGACCAGGCCGTCAAAGCCCATCGCCGCCGCGCCGTCGAGCGTCGCGAAGCGATAGGCGTTGGCGACGGTCAGGCCGATCGACACCGGCATCTTTCCGGTATCGAGCACGACCTGGTTGTCGATCGCCCGGGCGGTCTGCAGCGCCAGGCGCATCTGCGCGAACATGTCGCCGGAGCAGTCGGACACGATGTCGATGCCGAAGGTCGGCCGCAGTTCCGCCTTGAGCGCGCGATTGGTGATCGGGAAACCCATGCCCATCTGCATTTCGGTTTCCGGGGTGATCGAAACCTTGCCGCCGCTGCCGGCGATCTGCGCGAGTTCGGCGTCGGTCGAGGCGTTGCAGTGGACGTGCAGCATTCGCGGACCGAGCAGTCCGGCCTCGCGCAGGCGGCTCACGCCGTCCGGGGTCGACAGCGTGCCCATGTGCATGGTGATGTCGAGGTCGAGATCGCGGGCGAGGTGGACCTCGGCGGTGGTCCGCTCGATCGGCTGAAGATTGAACTCGGTCAGCGCCACGCCCATCGAGATCAGGTCGGTCGATGTGCCGAAGGCGCGGCGGAAGTCGCGGGCGTGGGCGAGACGCGCGGCGTGATCGGCGAATACCGGCTTCTCATCGGGGATGTTGTAGAAGCCGTAATAGAGGCGCGCCCGCAGGCCGGAATCGATCAGCGCCTGGCGCGCGGCTTCGGCATGCTCCGGCGACCTGATGATATGGCAGAAATCGCCGAGGCTTGTGATGCCGGCGTCGATGGCTTCGAGCGCCCCGACATAAGTGGCGATGTAAACGTCCTCCGGCGTGTAGGCCGTCGCATAGCCGAGCCGGATGTTGCGGATGTAATCGACGAGGCTCCAGTCGGCGGCGACGCCGCGTATCGAGGTCTGCCAGAGGTGACGGTGGGTGTCGACGAAGCCCGGGGCAACGAGCATGCCAGCGGCCTCGATGATCTGCGCGTTGCCCGCGGCAAGAGCGGGGCCGACGGCGACAATACGGCCGTCCTCGATCAGGACATCGCACGTCGCGGTCGTCTGGCCAACGACATGGCCGTTGCGGATCAGGGTCTTGCTCATTGCGGCTTTTGGCCTTTCGCTTTCTTGGATGTCGTGCCGGCACCGCGCCTTGCCACTTTCGCCCGATCGAGCGGCGGCGCCGTCATGCCGTTTGCCAGGAACGGGATCGCGTAAGTGAGCGCGCCATCGATGTCGGACAGGCTAAAGTCCGGCCCGAATATGTGTTCGAGTCGGCCGTTGTCGGCGCGGATGTACATCATGGCGCCGTAAACACAGGCGACGCGCCAGAACAGTTCCTGCTTCGAGAGGTCCGGGCACGCCGCGGTGATGGCGTCGACGAAACTGCGTCCGACCGAATTGTAGACGTCGAACACGATCCGCTTGACCTCGGGACTGGGATCGGTCGACGCCCGTCCGGCGAGAAGCTTGAAATTCTGCTCGCCCTGTGAGCCGGACATACGAAGCGTCGGCCCGATGAAGGCCCGCAGCACGTCTTCGACGCTCGGCCGCCCGCCGCTAACTTGCATGGTCTGCCGCAGCAGGCGTTCTCTTTCCGCGTTGATCCCGTCGAGGCGCCGCTTGAACACGGCCTCGAGCAGGGCCTCCTTCGACCCGAAATGATAATGCGCGGCAGCAACGTTGGCCTGCGCCTCGTCGGCGATCTGCCGCGTCGAGACGCTGCTGTAGCCGCTTTCGGCAAAAAGTCGCTCTGCTGCATCGAGTATTCGTTCGCGTGTGTCCGCGCCGGCCTCGCTGGTCCGTCGCGTTCGGAGAGTAGACGCCGTCATCATGGCCTCGCTTTCGGTAAAGATAATACAAGCGATTGTTTCAAGCAAGCGCTTGACAAACGGGTGCCGCCATGGTGCCTGTGCGCCCATGCCGTTCAAGAGCATGTGGAGGAACCCGTGAAAAAAGCTCTCGTCGCGACCGCTATTCTATGCGCGCTGGCCCCCGCCGCCTGGGGACAATCCAAGGCTCCAGTCAGGATCGGCGTCATAAATCCCGCCAAGACCCTCGTCGGCAAGCAGGGCATCCAGGGCGCGACGATCGCCGCGGACCTGATCAACCAAGGGGGCGGCATTCTTGGCGGCCGCAAGATCGAACTCGTGGTCTACGACACCAATTTCGCGCCGGCTGAAGGCGTTTCCGCCGTGCAGCGCCTTCTCACTCAGGACGACGTCAAGATCGTCACCGGCGAAGTGTCGAGCAGCGTCGCGCTGGCGGTGATCCCGGTCGTTGAGGCGGAAGGCGCGCTCTTTATCGCCACGGTGCCGAAGCACCCGGACGTAACGAAATCGTCCTACAACGGCATTTTCCGGCTCAACTCGACCACCGACATGGATAGCGCGTCTTTCGACGCCTATCTGACGAAAGCCGTGCGGCCGGGGAAGGTCGCGGTGCTTGCCGAGAACAGTGATTTCGGCCGCCTGACCATCGCCAACATCAAGAAGCTGTTCGGCAACAAGGTAGTTTATGCCGACACCTACGGCATGCAGCAAAACGATTTCAACGCTATGGTCACTAATGCGCGCGCCTCCGGCGCCGACATGGTCTGCATCGCCGGCTCCAACATGGAGCAATACGGCAATATCCTGCGGGCGCTCTCCGATCTCAAGTTCGACGGCAAGCGCTGCATCATGCCCGGTATCCTGAACTCCGAAGGTGTCCGTATCGCTGGCGCTGCCGCAGAAGGGGCTTTCAGCGCTGACATCTATTTGCCGACGCTTGGCAATAGCGCCAATGCTGCCTTCGTCGCCGCATACAAGGCCAAGTACGGTAACGTCCCAGAGAAGATCGAGCTGCTGGGATTCGAGAGCGTGACGATTGCCGCCAAGGCGATGGATCAGGCCGGCACCGCGACCGACGTCAAGAAGATCGCGGACGCGATCAGGAAGACGACGTGGAAGACGCCTCGCGGCACCGTTCACTTCGATGCATCCGGCCAGGCCGTCAGCGGCGGGCTGATCATGATCGGCGTGAAGAACGGGGCGCTGGCTCCGCTCGGCAAATGATCATCGGAAAGGTCGCCGTCAGCGTTGAGCTATCGAATGCTTGATCTTCTGCTCCAGCAAGCCGTGAACGGCATCACACAGGGCATGGCCTATGCGCTGATAGCGCTTGGCCTGACGATGATCTTCGGTGTCCAGCACGTGATCAATTTTGCTCACGGCGAGTTCTTCATGCTAGGCGGACTGGTTGCGGCGCTGGCGACAACAGTGCTTGGCTTGCCTTATGTCGTCGGGGTCGGCGCCGCGCTGGTCATCGTTGCGCTTGTGGCGGTGCTGGTCGACAGGCTCGCAGTGCGTCCGTTGCTCGATACGGCCGACGGCCAGTCCACGGTGCTGCTGAGCACCTTCGCGGTCAGCCTGCTCCTCTATCAGGGTGTGCTGACCGCCTGGGGCCCGAACCCGGAGCGGGTCGAGGGCCTCGCCGGCGTGCTGTCGCTCGGGCCGATCAGCGTCACGTATCAGCGCGTGCTGGTGCTGGCAGCCGGCGTCATGCTGCTGGGGCTGATCGAATGGGTGATTCGGCGCAGCCTGGTCGGCAAGCGCATCCGCGCCGTTGCGCAGAGCGCTTACGCCGCTCGCGTCGTCGGCGTCGACGTCGCCAGCGTCCGTGCGCTCACCTTCCTCGGCGCCGCGGCGCTGGCGGGGCTCACCGGCGCGCTGGTCGCGCCCATCAGCCTGTTCTCGCCCACGATGGGGCAGCACGTCATCATCAACGCCTTCGTCGTCGTCGTGATCGGCGGCATGGGGAGCGCGATCGGCGCCGTGGTCTGCGGTCTGGCGCTCGGCATCCTTGAGGCCGAGCTGAGCGTCGTCATTCCGCAAGAGATCGGTTCGGCGATCATTTACGCGCTTCTCCTCGTTGCGCTGTTCGTGCGTCCGCAGGGACTGTTCGGAAAGGTCGCCCGGTGACGCGTCTTCAGATCGCAGCCGTCGCGGCGGTTATCGCTGCCCTGCCGCTCGCGCTGGCGGGGCAGCCCTATTACAGCGGGCTTGCCGCTTATGCGGTCATTCTCGCGATCTTTGGCCTTAGCATCAACCTGACGGTCGGGTATCTCGGCCTGATCTCGTTCGGTCACGCCGCGTTCTTCGGCCTCGGCGCCTACACCGCCGGCCTGCTCGTCACCAAGCTCGGGTTCAATTTCTGGCTCGCTCTGCTCGTCGCGCCGCTGCCTGCCACTATTTTGGGCGCGCTGGTGGGGGCGGCGACGGTCCGGCTTGGCGGTGCCTATTTCGCGATCGCAACGCTGACGGCGGCAGAGATTTTGCGCCTCGTGGCAGCTAACTGGCTGGACCTCACCCGCGGCCCGCTCGGCCTGATCGTGCCGCGGCCGCGAATTCCGGCCGTCGAGTCGCTCGGCTTGGTCTTCGCTCAGTACTATCTGTTCATCTGCCTCGTCGCTCTGGTGTTGTGCGTCGAGCTCGTGCGCAGGCTGCTACGCAGCCCGGTCGGCCGCGGCTGGCAAGTGATCCGAGAGTCGCGGGATCTCGCCGAAAGCATCGGCATTGCGACGGTGCGCCAGCGCACCATCAACATCGCGCTTTCGGGCGGCATGGCCGGACTTGCCGGCGCGCTATTCGTGCCGCGGACGCTCGTACTGACGCCCGATCTGTTCGGCGCAACCCTGTCGGCCATGGGTCTGCTCACGACCATACTCGGCGGCAAGGCGACGCTCATCGGCTCGCTGCTCGGCGGCCTGACATTCGCCGTGCTGCCGGAAGCCCTGCGCTTCGTCGACGAGTACCGGGTGGTGATCTTCGCCCTGATTCTCCTTCTGGTGATCCGCGTGCAGCCGCGGGGCCTTGTCGCGATGCTGCCGGCCTCGTGGTTCCGGCGCGGGCGAGCGGTGGCGCTTCCCGAGCCGCGTGACGCGCCGATCGCATTCGTCAAAGCCGAAGATCTCATCGTCTCGCATTTGACCCGGCGCTTTGGCGGCCTGTCCGCCGTGTCCGGTGTTTCATTGGGCCTGAAGCCCGACGAACTCGTCGGCATCATTGGCCCCAACGGTGCCGGCAAGACCACGTGTCTGTCACTGATCAGCGGCTTCATCGCGCCAACGCAAGGCACGGTGCGTTTCGGCACGGTCGTCGTCTCGGAGCGTCCGCCGCACGAGATGGCCCGCGCCGGTCTCGTCCGCACATTCCAGCAAACCGCGATCTGTCCGACGCTCTCGGTGTTCGAGAACGTCCTCGCGGCCACCGCGGTCCCGGTCCCGGAGATGTTCCTGGATGCGATTCTGCAGTTGCCATCGTTCTATAAGCGCGAGCGCAAGCGCCGGCAGATAGCCGCCGACTGTCTGGCACTGGTCGGCTTGTCGTCTCGTGCCGGTGATCGGGCGGGCTCGCTGCCTTACGGCCAGCAGAAACTGCTCTCCATCACCGTCGCCTTGGCGACGCATCCGCGCCTGCTGTTGCTCGATGAGCCTGCCGCGGGTCTCAATCACACCGAGGCCAATCTGCTCGGCTCGCTGCTCAAGACCCTTCACGGCTATGGCTTGACGATCGCGCTCATCGACCACAACCTGCGCATGATGATGGCGCTGTGCCAGCGCATTGTCGTGCTGGATCAGGGGCGGCTGATCGCCGACGGCACACCCGATGAAGTACGGGCAAACCCCCAGGTCGTCAGTGCGTATCTCGGCGGCAGGTCGAAGCAGGATGTCGCGTCATGATGACGATCGAGCAGTTGTCGGTGCGATACGGTCCGGTTACGGCGGTCGAGGATGTCAGCTTCTCAGTCAAGTCGGGCGAGGTGCTGGCGCTGATCGGCGCTAATGGCGCGGGAAAGTCCTCGATCCTCAAGGGTATTCTCGGACTGGTGTCGGCGTCCGGTGCGATCTCCGTCGCCGGTGCACAGCTCGAAGCCATGCCGTCGAACGCGCGGGTCGCGGCCGGGGTGGCGTTATCGCCGGAGGGCCGCCACGTATTTCCACAGATGACGGTGACCGAGAATCTCGAACTGGGCTATGTCGGGCACGGGATGAACGACATGGAGGATGCTATCGCTGACATGTTTGCGTTATTCCCGCGTCTGAAGGAGCGGCATCAGCAACAGGCCGGCAGCATGTCCGGCGGTGAACAGCAGATGCTCGCTATCGCCCGCGCCTTGATGTCGAAGCCCAAGGTGGTCATGCTCGACGAGCCGACGCTCGGTCTCGCACCGATTATTGTCGAGCAACTCATCGACTTGCTCGCGACGCTCAAGCGGCGCGGCTTGGCCGTCCTGCTGGCCGAGCAGAATGCGGAGATGGCGCTCCAAGCATCCGACAATGTGCGTGTCCTGGACATGGGCCGCATTATTCGCGGCGGCCAAAGCCGCGATCTCGCCGCCGATCCCGGTATTCGCGCCTCCTATCTCGGCATGTAGCGCGCCGAACCCGTAACGGACCATTCCATGACGCGTCGCATTGTCGACCTCTCCATTCCGATCGATAACGAGACGGTCAGCGACCCGGCTTTGGCGCGCCCCAAGATCACTTATCTTGGCCACGGCCAGACGCTCGGCCGCATGCAGGCCTTCTTCCCGGATTTGACCGCTGAGCGGCTGCCGGACGGTGCTGCCTGGGCGATCGAAACTGTCGAACTGACGACGCACAACGGTACGCATCTCGATGCGCCTTTCCATTTTCATCCGACCACGAACCACGCCATCACTCCGCGCGGAGAGCCGTCGCCGACCATCGACGAGATCCCGCTCGAATGGTGCTTTCAGCCGGGCGTCAAACTCGATTTCCGGCATTTAGACGATGGTTATGTGGTCACGGCGCAGGATATCGAGCGGGAGCTGAGCCGCATCGGGCATGTGCTGCGACCGCTTGATATCGTGCTCGTCAATACTCGGGCCGGATCGCGCTATGGCAAGGGCGATTACCTCTTGGCCGGGTGCGGCGTTGGCCGTGAGGCGACGCTTTATCTGACCGAGAGAGGCGTGCGCATCACCGGGACGGATGCCTGGAGCTGGGACACGCCGTTCGAGTTCACCAAAACGCGGGTCGAGGCAACCGGCAATTACTCGTTGATCTGGGAAGGGCACAAGGCCGGGCGCGAGCGTGCCTATTGCCATCTCGAGAAGCTGCACCAACTCGAACTGCTGCCACCGACTGGCTTCACCGTCGCCTGCTTCCCCGTGAAAATTCATCGTGCGTCGGCGGGCTGGACCCGGGCGGTAGCGATCTTCGATTAGCTCTTGCCCCTAGCGAAATAGGCCGGGCTACGCGCGCTTATAATAAACCTAATGCTGCTGCGGCTGTCTTACGGTAACAAACCTCTATGATTTCAACGGTCGACCCCAGACTACGAATCTGGAGGCAACTTACTAGTGCGTCACTCATTCCCACAGATATCCCTCAGATTGGCGGTGAACGAACGGAGCCGAATGCTTGAAATCAACCGCGAAATGGCGCGATTCTATTGGGGCGCCTCGAAAATGCATGCCGCTCATAACGGTCTGGTTGCAGGTTCGAGTCCTGCCGGGCCCACCAAAGATCTGTTCAATAATGAGCGGGCCTAGGCCGGTCGATCCATCCGTTGTCCCGCCAGGTAGTAATGGAAGGCACCCCAGATTGCGACGCCCTGGACGACCACGAGGCTGTAACGAAGCGCGTCCTGACCGAAGCTCTTGAAAACCAAATCGCTCAAGGCGCCAACCAACAGCGGCCCGAAGCCGAAACCGACAGAGTTGACGACGAGTAGGAATACGGCCGAGACCATCGGTCTGAGGGCCGCGTCGGTCCGGTTATGGAGCGTTGCGAGCGATGGACCGACATAAACTCCGCCAAGCATGGCAGGCACCACGAACGACGCCAGCGCCAGCGCGGTCGTGTCGGCCAGGAGGAATCCGAAATTGAACGGTTTGGTCGCTAGCAGCGCCGCTGCGACGAGCCAGATGGACCATCGGATATCGCGTTTGCGCAACCGGTCGCTCACGACGCCGCTCAACCATGTGCCGATCGCGCCGCCGATGCCGACAACAAAGGCCAGATAGATACCGACTTCCGCGATGGTCATGCCGTGCGAGCGCACGAGGAACGACGGCAGCCAGGCCATCGATGAACTGCCGACGATGCAGGCGAGGGCGGCACCGATCACGATATGGCGCATCGCCGGATCGCGTGTGAGGGCGCGAAGCGTCGCGGTGAACATTGCGGCCGATGCCAGGCGTCCGTTCGGTGGGGAGAGGCCGCGGCTGCGGCGGGCCGGCTCGCGGACGGTCAGCCGCAGAATAAGCGCGAGCGCTACGGTCAGAATCCCGGCACTGATCAATGCCCATCGCCATCCATAACGATATCCCACGACGCCGCCGAACAGGAAGGCGATGAAGATGCCGCCGTTGATGCCGGCGGCCCAGGTCGACATCGCGGTCGCACGCTCCTCAGGTCGATATAGATCCGAGATGAGCGCGTGCGTCGGCGGCATGCCACCCGCTTCGCCGATCCCGACGCCGAAGCGGGTGATCAGCAGATGCCAGTAGGAATGCGCGAACCCGCACAGAACTGTCATGGCGCCCCAGCCCAGCGCCGAGATGGTAAGCAACGCGACTCGGCTGCGCCGCGCCGCGATAACCGCCGCCGGAAGGCTCAGAGCGCTGTAGACGGCGACGAAGGTGGGGCCGACGAGGAAGCCGATCTGCAAATCGGTCAGCGAGAATTCGCGGCGGATCGGCTCGATCAGTATATTGATCAACTGACGGTCGAGCTGATTCACGGCCGACAACAACGTCAGCATGAAAAGCAAATAGTGTCGGCTGGTGCCGGGCGCTCGGTATCGGGTCATTTCTGGCGATCGCGCTGTGCGGTCGTTCCCGATCGCAATTGCAGGCAGGGCCAACAGGTCCCCAGCAGCGCCATTCTACCGCGATTGAGACGCTATGTGAAAGCACCACCCGACCGGCGCACCGGCGCACGCCGGGGCCGATCGTTCCGGCTCGCGTGTGAGCGCCTTGGCCGAGCGTTACTTCTTGGCGCTCAGCCCGTCATAGGCCGCGGCAAAGCCCTTGAACGATACCGGGATCGCGATCTTTTGCCGGCCGGCGTCGCTGAACTCCAGTCGGCCGCCTTTGCTTACCTTGCCCAGCTTGACGATCATGTCGTCCTTCAAATCGGTTTCGGCAAAGCAGCCGGCAGGAATGCAACGCGTAAAGTTCGCTTTGATCGTGGTCGCGCTTTCCTCGACGACGAGGCTGATATTGTCGGGAATCCACACGTTGATCGGCACCTGGAAGACCAGTTTCAGCGGATCGGTCTTGTTCAATCGGCCGATGGCGATCTGGCTCACCGGCTGCGACTGGCCCTTGATCTGCATGGATTGCGACATTTCACAGGAATTGGTTGTGTCTCGCACTTCGCAGCGCACGGTCCAGTCGTCGTAGGTCGCGGTGGTGAGTTGCGGCGCCTTGTTCTCGGCGTGAGCGACGCCGGCGCCGGCGAACGCAAGCATAAGGACGATGAGGTGGCGTTTACGCATAACTGCATCTTTCGGAAGTTGTTTCAAACCGGCTGGCGAGAGGCGCGAGGCCAGCAATAAGCCGACTATGGACTTCGGCGCTGGAAGGCTAATTGAAAGAGGAAATAACCATTATTGGCTGCATCAATAGCGGCAGAAAAAATCGTCGTCATTGCATTGTTGCACTTGTTTTTCATTCCATAACCGTCGAAGAAACCGACGGACGGGTGAGAAACTGAAGTACATGCATCGGTGGCGTTTACTAAGAGCGGCAGCTGTGGGGGGCAGTGCGATAGTTGTCGTGCTCGCGGCGCCGGCTCCGGCTCGTTCGCAGCAAACCGTTCCTTCTCCGAGCCAGGTCGCGCCATCGGCCATTCCGCGTGTCCCCGCCGCGCCGGCTCGCATCATTCTGCCTAGGGTCGAAGCCGGCGCCGCCATTCCACCGGGCGCCAAGAAATTGAGTTTCCATCTCACCGGCTTCGTGATCGAAGGCGAGTTCGCGGAGCTCGTCGATGCGCGCAGGAAGCTCGCGGCATCGCTGGTTGGCAAGAGCGTCTCGGTGGCCCAGGTCTTCGAATTCGCCACCGCGCTGCAGGCGGCCTATATCCGAGCCGGTTATCCGCTCGTGCGCGTCGTCGTGGCGCCGCAGGAACTTGGCCAGGCGGCGACGATCAAACTGAACGTGGTCGACGGATTCATCGAGCGTATCGACGCCAGCAGCATTGGCGAGAGCGCGCGAGGCCCTGTGCTGGCTGTTGTCGCCTCGCTCGTCAACAAGCGCCATCTCACGCAGGCTGATCTGGAGCGTAGGCTGCTCATCGCCGGCGAAACGCCCGGACTTGTGCTCAATGCGGTGTTCTCGGCCGGCAAGCAGGTCGGAGGCGTCGTTCTCGTGGTGACCGGTCGCTATCGCCCGGTCTCCTTGAGCGTCTACTCCGACGACGCCATGCCGCAAGTCTTCGGCACCGGTCAGATCGTGACTACGGTTTCACTCAACAGCGTCCTCGGCCTCGGTGAGCAGTTCACCGTCTCCGCGGCGGGGCTTCCGGACAAGGATTTCTCGACCGCTTTCCCGACACGTCGCTATCTGAGCACGGTTCTGTCTATGCCGCTCGGTACCGACGGCTGGATGCTGGAAGGCGGCTTCACCAAGGGTAAGACGACGCCGCGTGTCGACCCGCTGTCTTCGTCGCAGGGCGACCTCACGCAGGGTTACGGCAAGCTTTCATACAGTGTGATCAAGCGTCGCGATCGAGAATTGACCTTCAGCACGCGGTTCGATGCCACGGACGAACAAATCGAGAGCCTGGCGTTTTCTCCGCCGATTCCTCTGAGTCTGGACCGCCTGCGTGTGTTGCGATTCGGCGCCGAAGGCGTCTGGCGCGTGCGTGAGTGGGGCACCGTTATCGGCTACGGCGCTGTGTTTTCGCGCGGGCTCAATGCCTTCGGTGCACGCATGGCCGCCGACGCGGATTGGTCGCTACCGCTATCGCGCAATGGCGCCGATGCGGTCTTTAGCAAGCTTCAAGGGCACCTCGATATCACGCAGCGCCTGCCGGAGGCCTTCTTTGCCTCCTTCTCTTCCTCGGCGCAGACATCGTTCAACAAGCCGCTCCTCAGTTCGGAGCAGTTCGACATTGCCGGCGCGCGCATGCTTTCTGGATATACCGGTGGAAGTTTCTCCGGAGATATGGGCTGGGTCGTTCGCGGCGAATTCGGTCGTGATTTCGTCTTCGCCAATTCGCTGCTGCCGGGAATCCTGACACCCTATGCATTCGCGGCGACGGGCGAGCGTCTTCTGGAATTGCCGACGAATCTCGAAGTGCACAGCGTGCACGCGTCAAACGCCGGTTTCGGCCTGCGAATGAACGCGACGACCGCCGGTGAGGCGGCGACGGACGTCAGTGGATTCATTGAGGTGAGCCGGCGTCACAGCGACGACGGGTCCCGCCAGGGTTGGCGGTTATTCGCCGGCGGCTCTGTGCGCTATTGAGGGCGTCGGTTCGACAGCCTTCATCATCGCCTCGCGCAGCCAGCGATGACCCGGGTCGTGCTCGCTGTTGACGTGCCACATGATGTAGCCCTGCTGATCGGCCATCTTGATCGGCACTTCGTGAATGTCGAGATCGAAGGCAGGCGCCACGAATTCGGCGAAGCGTCGCGGCATGAAGGAGATGAGATCTGTCTGCTGCACCATGGCCGGGACCGACCAAAGTTTTGCTGCCGCATAAGGCGTGTGTCGCTTGATATTTTGCGCCACAAGGTTCTTCTCGATGCCGGTGAGGCCCCGCAGTTCGCGGCCCACCACGACTTGCGGAAGGCGCAGCAACGTCGCCGCGTCCAGCGGCTTTCTGATGTCAGGATGGTTGCGACGGCTGATGATCACCACATCCGTGGGCCCGAGGGCCTTGATGACCAAATCCGTCGTATCGACCGGAAACACGATGCAAGCGATATCGACTTCGCCTGTGCGAACCGCATCGGCGAAATTGGCGGTTGCCTGAATGCATTCGATCTGAATGCCGGGCGCCTGCTCGGCGATGGTTCGCACAACGGGCGGCATCATGATCGGCTCCAGCGGGTCGACGATGATGATGCGGAAGACGCGCTGGTAGGTTGAAAGGTCGATACTGTCTCCGGTCGCAAACTGCCGGCCGATGACGGAAAGGGCTTCGCGGACCGGGCCTACGATTTCCTGCGCCTTCAGGGTCGGTTTGAGGCCACGTGCGTGCCGCACGAACAACGGGTCGCCCACAAGATCGCGCAGGCGGCTGAGCGCGTTGGAAACCGCCGGCTGACTCATGCCGAGCCGTTCGGCGGCGCGGCTGGTGTTGCGTGTCGCGTAGAGTGCCTCGAAGATTACCAGAAGGTTAAGGTCGACCGTTCTCAAGTTGATGGACATTTCATCTCTACATTTCAATAAGTTGGAAGGCGCGCCTGTTGTGAAATTAGTCCGCCGAATTGGCGCTATATCGATTTTCCATTTCTCTTAGCGATCCCGCTCTTCCACAAAACGAGGAGTAACAAAGTTTTAACCACCCGGGCGTGCGGCGCAAGTTAGCCGGCGACCGAGGTGAGGGAATGGGTAAATGCGTCTCGTTCACTCGGGTCCGTGTATCGAGTCATTGCTTCGCCAGGCGCGACATACGCGCCCGCATATACACGCTACTTATGTGAAAAAGCTCGTTAGTCTGGCCGCGGCTTCGGCGCTGTTCCTGACGCCGACTTTGACAATGGCGCAGCAGTTACCGACCGGCGGCAGCGTTGCAGCGGGCAACGCAACGATCACCTCGCCGAACGGCAGCACGCTCAATGTCAACCAGACGTCCAACCGCGCGATCGTTAATTGGCGCGGGTTTTCGGTCGGGAGCGGTGCGACGGTCAATTTCAATCAGCCGGGCGCCTCGTCAGCGACGCTCAATCGCGTAACCGGTTCGACGCCGTCCAGTATTGCCGGCACCATCAATGCCCCGGGCACTGTGTTGCTGGTTAATCCCAATGGCATCGCCATTACCAAGTCGGGCGTCGTCAATGTCGGCTCCTTCGCGGCCTCGACACTCGATATCAAAGACAGCGACTTCATGTCGGGGAAGTACACCTTCTCCGGTAATGGCTCCTCGGCGGGCGTCGTCAACGCTGGCCGCATCAATGTGTCGGACGGGGGCTTCGCCGCGCTGCTTGGCGGCCAGGTCGCCAATGACGGCGTCATTGCGGCCCGGCTTGGCAAGGTCGGTCTCGGCAGCGGCGAACTGATTACGCTCGATCTCGCTGGCGATGGCTTTCTGTCGGTCGCGGTGCCGACCAAGTCGCTCAACGGCCTCGTCGGCTCGGATGGTCATCCGTTGGTGTCCAACAAGGGCAAGATCAGGGCAGACGGCGGCACGGTCTATCTCAGTGCTGCGACTGCGGCCGGACTGTTGCGCGACGCAGTCAACGTGCCAGGCTCGATCCGCGCCAACTCGGTCGGCACGCGCGACGGCAAGATCGTCATCGGCGGCGGCGTTGGCGGCAAAGTCAAGATCACCGGTAAGGTGGGGGCCAACGGTGGCAAGACCGCGAAGGGCGGCACGATCGATATTTCCGGCGCGCACGTCGCGGTGTCCGGCAAGGTCAAGGCGAACGGCGCCGACGGCGGCAGCGTCAAGATCAAGGGCGCCGAGACGGCGAACGTCACGGGCGAAGCCTCGGCGAAGGGCAGCACCGGGAAGGGCGGCGTCGTCATCATCAGCGCCGATGACGTAACCCTCGGTGCCACCGCCAAGCTCGACGTCAGCGGCCCAACCGGCGGCCTGCTGCTGATCGGCGGTGACTACCAGGGTGGCGCCAACGCCGCCAACAATTTCTCGATCGAGACGATCGACACCGCGCTTACGACCACGATCGCGGCAGGCGCGACGCTCACCGCAGAGGGTACGAATGGGCAGGGCGGCAAGATCGTCGTCTGGTCGGATAATCTGACGACCTTCGCCGGTGTGCTCGACGTCTCCGGCACCAACGGCTCGGGCGGCTTTGCCGAAGTGTCGGGCCATCGTCTGCTCGAATTTACCGGAACCGCCAACCTGGCCGGCACGGCGGGGCCGGGCACGCTACTGCTCGACCCGCTCAACGTCGTCATTTCGAACGGTGCCACAGCATACGGCGCGCTCGCTGGCGGCACTTTCACGCCGTCAAGCAACAACTCTGTTCTTAATGTTTCGACCCTTCAGGCTGCGCTGGCCTCGGGCAATGTCATTGTCACGACCGGTGGCGCGGGCTCCGCCGGGTCGGACGCCGGCGACATCACGGTCGCTAACAATGTGACTTGGTCGGCCAATACGCTGACGCTTCAGGCCTACCACTCGATCTACGTCAACGCGACCATGGCGGCGACCGGCACGGCCGGTCTGACGCTGACAACCAACAATGGCGGCACCGGTGGCACGATCACCTATGGCGGCCATGTCACCTTCGCTAATACCTCGCAATCACTGAGCATCGATGGTGCCAACTATACGCTCATCGACAGCATGAGCGCGCTGCAGAACATCAATAACGGCCTGACAGGAAATTATGCGCTGATCAAATCGCTGGATGCGTCGTCGGTGACCAACTGGGTGCCGCTTGGCACCGACAGCGCCGGCAACCTGTTGAATAGCAGCCTTGGCTTCAGCGGAAAATTCACCGGCCTTGGCAACGCCATCTCGAACCTCACGATCAATCTACCAAGTGGCTATCCCGTCGGATTGTTTGGCAGGATCTCCAACACGTCGGTTTCGAACCTCAATCTGGCGAACCTATCGGTTACGGGCAGTGGGCAGGTCGGCGGCCTGATCGGCAATGCTTACAACTCACTGATTGCCGATGTGAACGTGTCAGGCACGGTCACCGGAAACTCATATGTCGGCGGTGTGGTCGGCATGGGGAATTTGATCAGCATCGTTGACACCCATGCCGATGTGATCGTCCGTGCCAACGGCAATGGCAACGCCGGCGGCCTCCTGGGATGGTCCAGCACCAGCAGTTCCATTGCCCGTTCGTCAGTCACCGGCTCCGTCTCCGCACTCGGTTCTTACGTGGGCGGTCTCGCCGGCTACATGAGCGGTTCGGTTACAGATTCCTATTCGACGGCGGCGGTTTCTTCCAATTCCCAATATGTGGGTGGTCTCGTCGGTGGATCGCCGACAAGCTCAAACCTGGCGATTTCCACGTCGTGGAGTTCCGGGCTGGTCACGGCCCCGTCGTCCGCGGGCGGAATCATTGGCGCCGTCGGTGGTACGTTCACGTTCTCCAACGTTTACTGGGACACGCAGACGAGCGGGCAGGCCTATGCCTTGGGTGGCTCGACCAGCGCCATCTCCGGCACGACCGGCCTCACGACCGCGCAGGCGCGCAGGCAATCGTCCTACAGCGGCTTCGACTTCACCAACGTCTGGTACATGGTCAATGACGACACGCGGCCGTTCCTGCGTAGCGAATATTCGACCAACATCACCAACGCGCATCAGCTTCAGCTCGTCGGCATGAATGCGAAGGCGGCCGGGTCATACACGCTGGCCAAAGACATCAATCTCGGTGCCGCGCTGTCGAATGCCGCCGAAATGTGGGGATCGAGCGGGTGGGTGCCGATTGGTAGCCTCTCCAGCAACTTCAATGGCACATTCGACGGCCAGAATCACATCATCGATGGCCTAACGATCAACCGCTCGACGACCGATCAGGTTGGATT
>JAFECJ010000045.1 GCA_018242205.1 Pseudomonadota bacterium | reverse complement strand
GGCTTTCCTGGATTGTCTCGGTGGGCGTCGTGTCGTTTCGCCGGGCGTGACGCGTGGCGGCGGCCAGCAGCGCGGACATCGTTGCGCATTGCGACGCGGCGTTGTCGATCGCGGCCGCTTTTGCCCGCATCGGCCGCGCCGTCACGGCGGTCTGTTGCCCACGCGCAAAAGTGAAATTCTGTTATACGAATCTCGCATGTCGCTTTCGCCGGCGATCTGGCGCTACAATAATATAATAATACAATCCATGGTGCGACGGCGAGCCTCCCGCGCCGCCGCGGGGCAGGAAACGTTCACGACCGGGGGAAGGAAGCGTTCATGACCGAAGGTCGGGTTCTCGGCTTCATTGGCATCGGCCGCATGGGCACCCCCATGGCGGGGCGGCTGATGGATGCAGGCTATTCATTATGCGTCTACGACACCAACGCCGAGGCGACGAAGCCGCTGGCGGCGCGTGGTGCGAAAATTGCGAAATCCGCCGCCGAGGTCGCGTCGGCGTCGGAAATCGTCTTCCTCAGCTTGCCGACGCCGCCGATCGTACAGGCCGTGGTGCTCGGTCCAAACGGTGTCAACCAGGGCAATGCTGTGAAGACCGTCATCGATCTCTCGACCACCGGCCCGAGCGCGGCAAAGACAATCGCGCAGGCGCTCGGCGAGCGGCAAGTCACCTGGATCGACGCACCGGTGAGCGGCGGCGTCCCGGGCGCCGAAAAGGGCACGCTCGCGGTCATGGTATCGGGACCGAAGGCGACCGCCGACGCGGTCGACCCGTTGCTCAAGGTTTTCGGCAAGACGTTCTACACCGGCGACAAGCCCGGTCTCGCGCAAGTCGCCAAGCTCGGCAACAACCTGCTCGCGGCGGCCGCCATCGTGCTGTCGTCCGAAGCGGTCGCCATGGGCGTCAAGGCCGGCCTCGAACCGAAAGTGATGATCGACATCATCAATGCCGGGAGCGGCCGCAACAGCGCGACGCAGGACAAATTCCCGAAAGCCATCCTGACAGGCACCTTCGACTACGGCTTTGCCACCGCGCTTTCCTACAAGGACGTGCGGCTTTGCGTCGACGAGGCCGAAGCGCTCGGCGTGCCGATGATCGCCGGCGCCGTGATCCGGCAAATGCTGGCGGTTACGAACGCCAAATTCGGTCCCGACTCCGATTTTACCTCGATCGCCCGGGTAATCGAGGAATGGGCTCACGTCGAGATCCGCAGCAAGAAGAGCTGACGCGGCGCGTCGACTGGCGGGGGATGCCGAAGCGCACAAGGCGGCCCGGAAGACCGCCGAATAAAGCCTGACATCGGACCGCTCGCGGCCCGATCAATGAACAAAGGCAGATGACGGGGAGGATCGAGATGAACCGCCGGGACGGCGATCGGGGTCGCGTGACGACATTGAGCGGCTGGCGCCGCTGCGCAGGTGCACGACACCCGCGCATACCGATCGCGCTTTCAGGATGCGGCATATGACGCTCCCGATCCTCGTCGAGAATTTTCTGCAATCCCTGATGGCGGGTCTTCTCGTCGGCGCCATCTACGGATTGATGTGCGTCGGTCTCGCCCTGATCTTCGGCGTTATGCGCGTCATCAACTTCGCCCAGGGCGATTTCATGATGCTCGGCATGTACGCCGCTTACTTTCTGTTCACGGCCTTCGGCGTACAACCGCTCTTCGGCAATATTTTCGGACCCTACGTCGCCGCCTTTCTGGCCGCGCCGATTCTGTTCGGGGTCGGCTATTTCGTGCACCAATTCCTGATTTCGCGCGTCAGCGGCACGCGCACCGCGCAGCTTGAAGGCGAAGGCCACTACGCCCAACTCATTCTCACCCTCGGCATCGCACTAATCCTGCAGAATGCCGGCCAGATGATTTTCGGCTCGATGGTCGTATCGGTTAGGACGCCGTTGTCGAGCACCGCGTGGATCATCGGTCCGTTGTGGGGGGATTTCGTCGAAATCTTCGTCAATAAGGCGCGCGCCATTGCCGCGCTGGTCTCCATCCTCGTCATCGCCGGTCTGGTGCTGATCATCGGCGGCACCCGGCTCGGCAAGGCGTTGCGCGCCTCCGCGGACGATCCCATCGCCGCCACCTATATCGGCGTCGACGTCAACTTCGCGCACCGTATCGCCTTCGCGCTCGGCACCAGCATCACCGCGCTGGCGGGCGGCCTCTTGGCGCCGAACTATCCTTTCCATCCCTTCGTCGGCCTTGAATACGTCATCATCATGTATGCCGGCGTCGTGCTCGGCGGCCTCGGCAGCATCATCGGCGCGTTCTGGGGCGGCATGACCATCGGCATCGTGCAGCAGATGTCGGCCCTCGTGCTGCCGACGCAGTTGCAGAACTCGGCGATCTTCGTGTTCTTCCTGCTCATCGTCCTGCTGCGCCCGCAAGGCCTGTTCGGCCGCGTGACCGAGAGGACGTGAGCCATGCGTCTGCGCACCGTGCTTCCTCTCGTCATGCTCGCGGCCGCCTATGCTGTCATCTCGCTGCTCGTCACCAACTCGTATTACCAGTTGATGATGACGCTGGTTCTGGTCTGGGCCTCATTCGGCCTCGCCTGGAATCTGTTCAGCGGCTACACCGGCCTGATCTCGTTCGGTCATGCCGTGTTCTTCGGCCTCGGCGCCTATTTCACGGCGCTCGGCCAGATCTATTTCGATCTCACGCCATGGCTGCTGATCCCGGTCGCCGCCCTGGTGGGCGGAGCGGCTGGCCTCCTGATCGGCGCCCTCACCTTCCGTTTACGCAGCCACTATTTCGCGCTCGCCATGCTCGCTTATCCGCTGGCGATTCTGAACGTATTCATGTGGCTCGGGTATCAGGAACTCACGATCCCGATGAAGCACAAGGACGCGGTGGCCTATATGCAGTTCACCGATGGCCGCGTCTACACGCTGCTCGCCATCGTGATGACGCTCGCCATCGTCATCCTGTCGCAGGCGGTCGAGCGCTCGCGCTTCGGCATGGCGCTAATCGCCATCAAACAAAACGAGGCGGCGGCGGAGGCCGCCGGCATCAACACACTGGCCTGGAAGCTGCGGGCCATTACCCTGAGCGGCGCCGTGACCGGCGCGATCGGCGCGTTCTACGTGATGGTGCTACTCGTCGTAACGCCGGAGTCGGTGTTCGGCATGCTGGTATCTGCGCAGGCGCTCACTGTCACGATGTTCGGCGGCGTCGGCACGGTGTGGGGTCCGCTGATCGGCGCGGCGATCCTGATACCGACCGGACAGATTCTTCAGGCCAAGCTCGGCGCGCAATTCCCCGGTATCGAAGGCGTCATCTACGGGCTGGCTATCGTCATCGTCATCCTCGCCGCTCCCGAAGGCATTTTCTGGCGCGTGCGCGATAAAATGCGCAAGCGGACCGGAGGGACCGCGCTCGCGGAGAGCGGCGCAGTCTCTATCCCGGCAGCAATCGAACCCGCGTCGACCTCGGTGCCCCGGAATGACGGCGAGATCATCCTATCGGTCCGCAATCTGTCGAAATCCTTCGGCGGCTTGAAGGCCGTGCAGAACGTCAGTTTCGACGTTCAGCGCGGCAGCATTCTCGGCATCATCGGCCCGAATGGCGCGGGCAAGACCACGCTCTTCAACCTGCTCAACGGATTCCAGCATCCCGATGCCGGCGAGGTTCTGCTCGACGGCCGCAACGTGTTCGGAGAATCGCCGCACCGCCTCTGCGCAGCCGGAGTCGGACGCACCTTTCAGGTCATGCGGCCGTTCGCACGTCTGTCGGTCGCCGACAACGTCGTTATCGGCGCCTATATACGAGCCGCCGACGATGCCGAAGCGCGCGCCCACGCGGCCGATGCCATCGCACGCGTCGGGCTGACAGGCGCTGCCAACCGTATCGCCAGCGAATTGACGACCAAGGAACTGCGGCTGATGGAGCTCGCGCGTGCGCTGGCCGGCGCACCGCGCCTGCTGCTGCTCGACGAGACCCTCGCCGGCCTCGGCGCCAACGAAGCCGCCGAAGTCGTGACCGTGCTGCGGGCGCTGGCGAAACAGGGCATTACCATCGTCATTATCGAACACACCATGCATACCATGGTGCGGCTCGTTGATCGCTTCGTCGTGCTCGATCACGGCGCCGTGCTGGTCGAGGACACGCCGCAGGCGATCACCCGCGACAACCGCGTCATCGAAGCTTACCTCGGCACCAAGTGGAGCGCCCATGCTTGAGATCGCTGGCATCAGCGCGGGCTATTCGAGCGTCCCTGTCCTGCGCGAAGTGTCCATCAGAGTCGCCGAGGGTCAATTCGTGTCCGTCGTCGGACCAAATGGCGCCGGCAAGAGTACGCTGTTCAAGACCATCTCCGGCATCCTGACGCCGACCGCCGGATCAATCCGCTTTGAAGGCAGCGACCTGCTCACCGTGCCGGCGAGCCGGCGGGCGCATCTCGGCATCGCCCACGTGCCCGAAGGTCGTCATGTCTTCCCGTCACTGACCGTGATGGAGAACCTCGAGCTCGGCGCCTATACCGAGGCCGGACAGCGCAGTTGGGCGACCAATATCGATCGCATCCTCCAGCTCTTTCCCGTCCTGTCCGAACGGCGCCGCCAATTCGCCGGCACTTTATCCGGCGGCGAGCAGCAGATGCTGGCGATCGGTCGGGGCCTCGCTTCGTCGCCCAAACTCCTGATGCTGGACGAACCATCGATGGGACTCGCGCCAGCCATCGCTGACTTCATTTTCGACCAGCTCACCGAAATTCGCCGCCAGACCGGACTGACGATCCTGCTCGTCGAGCAGCGCGTCGCCGAAGCGCTGCAGACCGCCGATCACGGCTACGTGCTCGAGGCCGGGCGGGTCGTGCTCGAAGGCAACAATCAGGCTCTCCGTGCGGACGACCGAATCCGCGCGGCCTATCTCGGAATGTAAAGCAGAACCGCACCGCTTGCGGACAACAGGGAGGAGTCAAAATGAAACTGGGACGCAGAGAATTTCTCGCTTCGGCCGGCGCCACGGCGTTGACTGCATCGCTTGCCGGACGCTCAGCGTGGGCTCAGGCGAAAGAGGTCGAGGTCGGCCTGCTGATGCCGCTATCGGGCCTCTATGCCCGGTTCGGCGCGTCGGCGCGTCAGGGCGCTGAAATGGCGGTCGACAAGATCAACAAGGAGGGCGGGATCAAGGCCCTTGGCGGCGCCAAGATGAAGCTTGTCGTGCTCGACTGCGGCGACACCGCGGAAAAGGCCAAGAGCGCGGCGCAGCGCATGGTCGCCGAGTATCCGAACATGGTTGCGGTCAGCGGCTCGTATCTGAGCACGTTTACCCTGGCAACCAGCGAGGTGACGGAGCGCGCCCACCTGCCGATGCTGACCTTGTCCTATTCCGACCTGATCACCGATCGCGGCTTCAAATACATCTTCCAGACTTCGGCCACCGCCGGCTCGCAAGCAACCCAGGCGCTGCCGACCGTTGTCAAAATTGCCAAATCCGCCGGCGGCAATCCGAAGAAGGTCGCGATCATCACCGACAATACCGCGGCGTCGGTCGCGTCGGTGAAGCCGATGCGCGAGCATCTGCTCAAGGATGTCGGCCTCGAACTCGTGGTCGACGAAACCTTCACGCCGCCGCTCGCCGACGCCACTCCGCTGGTGCAGAAGGTACGTTCGGCCCGTCCGGACCTGCTGTTCTTCCTGCCGACCGTCATATCTGACGCCAAGCTCGTGCTTGAGAAGATGAACGAGTTCGGCATGGGCCAGGGCCGGGTGCCGACCATGGCCTTCGGCATCGCCATGTTCGAGCCCGACATGCTGAAGAGCATGTCGCCTGACCTCCTGCAGGGCATGATTGGTTCGATCGGCAGTTGGGGCTCCAAGGGCCATGAGGCGATCGCCGCCGAACTCAAGGCTAAATACAACGAGCCGTGGGTCGATCAGAATGTGATCTCGACCTATGCCGACTACATCGTCATCAAGGAAGCACTCGAGAAAGCGGGCAAGGCCGACCGCGAAGCCGTCGCGACGGCGCTTCATACGATGGATGGCGGGCCATCGAAATATTATCCGGGTGGGGAAATCAAGTTCGACGACAAGGGGCGTCGCGTCAACGCGGGCCTGACCATCATCCAATGGCAGTCAGGTGTGCCGGTGACGATATACCCGGACAACCTCGCGGTGGCGAAGCCGATCTGGTCGAAGAAGTAATCGCTGACAAGAACCAGTCCGGCGGCCGCCACGTCGCGGCCGCCGGAAAATCCTTTTAAAGACCCACGCGATTTTCACGCGAAATGCCACCGAAAGCGAACTGGCAATGAGCGATTTTCCCGGCACCTCGTGGTTCGAGCGCTACGTAACGCGCGTCAATGCCGACCCCGAGATGGGTGTGATCGGCGAGTGGCTGAGCACGACCTTCACGCTGACATTCGGCGACGCCCGCCACGCTTTCGTCGTCGACAAAGGCAGAATCGTCAGCGTGATCGCGTCGCCGCGCTTCGACGTGCGCGCGCCGTTCGGCTTCCGCGCGCCGGTCGAGGTGTGGCGTAAATTTCTCAGCCCCAATCCGCCGCCGCTGTTTCACGACTTCTTCGCCATGCTGATGCGCGTGCCGGAATTCGTCATCGAAGGCGACAGCCTGATCGCCATGCAGAACGCGCGCGCGCTTCACCGCATGATGAACATCATGCGTGAGACGGGAGCACCCCATGCCTGATTTCGAACCCATCGTCGGCCGCTATATCACCGTCGATATCGGCGGCGAGAAGCACCGGCTGTTCGTCGAGGAAGCCGGCAAAGGCATCCCCCTCGTCTGCCTGCACACCGCCGGCAATGACAGTCGGCAGTTCCGCCATGTCATGAATGACAAGAGCGTGACCGACCGTTTCCGCGTCGTCGCTTTCGATATGCCTTATCACGGGCGTTCGACGCCGCCCGACAAATGGTGGCTGAAGAAACCACGCCTGACGACCAAGCTCTACCTCGAGACCATCCGCGCCGTCTGGAAAGCGCTCGGTCTCGACCGGCCGGTCGTCATGGGCTGCTCGATGGGTGGCGCCATCGTGCTCAAGGTGGCCGCCGACCATCAGAACGAGATTCGCGGCATTGTCGGGTTGGAGAGCTCGGCCTATGCGCCGGGCCGCTACAACGACTTCCTGCACCATCCCGCGATCCACGGTGGCGAATTGTGCGCCAGCTACACCTACGGCCTCAACTCGCCCGACAGCCCGGAACAGAACCGGCGCGAGAACTGGTGGTACTACAGCCAGTCCGGCCCTGGCGTCTACCAGGGCGACGTCCACTTCTACAGCAACGACTGGGACGCACGCGAGGACATCAAGACGATCGACACGACTCGCTGCAAGGTGGCGCTGCTCACCGGCGAGTTCGACTATTCCTGCACACCGGAAATGACCGAGCAGGTCGCGGCGACCATCGCCGGCGCGCGCTACACATTGATGAAGCGCATGGGCCACTTCCCCATGATCGAGAACTACCCGGATTTTCGGCCCTATCTGCTGGACGCCCTCGATCACGTCGCGACGTAACGCGGCGGATCGACGCAACGGAGACATGAGATGAGCAAAGAGACATTCGACCGCGGCCTCGCAATCCGCAAATCCGTCATCGGCGCCGAATTCGTCGACAGTGCGTTCAAGAATGCCGACGACTTCAGTATGCCGCTGCAGGAATTGCTGACTGAATATTGCTGGGGCTACGTCTGGGGCCGCGACGGTTTGCCGCTCAAGTCCCGCAGCATGATAAATCTTGCTATGCTGTCGGTGATGAACCGCCCTCACGAATTGAAGACCCACATCAAGGGCGCGCTGAAGAACGGCATGACACGTGAGGAAATCCGCGAGGTCTTCATGCAGATTGGCATCTACGCGGGCGTGCCGGTGGCGGTCGATTCGTTCCGTATCGCCCGCGAGGTCTTTGCCGAAATCGACGGCAAGAAATAGCATCGCGCCACGGAACAGCCTGGGAGAGCGCCATGAGCGACGACACTTACGAAATCTATGCGATCAAATACGGTCGCCACGAACGGAACTCGCCCGACAACTTCGTCGGAGGCGACACGCACGACGTTCCGATGCCGCTCGACTATTTCGTCTGGGCGATCGTCGGCAAGGATCGCACGGTCATTCTCGACACAGGTTTCGACCAGCTCCGTGCCGACGCCCGCAAGCGCCAGATCTCCAAACCGGTCGGCGATGGCCTGCGCGCGCTCGGCGTCGACCCGGCGTCGGTCAAGGACGTCATCATCTCGCACATGCATTACGATCACGCCGGCAATCACGAGCTCTTCCCCGGCGCGCGTTATCACCTTCAGGAATGCGAGATGGCCTACGCCACCGGGCGCTGCATGTGCCATGCCATGATGCGAGTGCCGTTCGAAGCGGCCGACGTCACTGCCATGGTGAACAAGGTTTTCAAGGACCGCGTGGTGTTTCACGACGGCACCGGCGAAATTGCGCCGGGCCTGTCGGTGCATTTGATCGGCGGCCACTCGAAGGGCCTGCAGGCGACCCGCGTCAAGACGCGGCGCGGCTGGGTGGTGCTGGCGTCGGACGTCGCGCATTTCTACGCCCACCTCGACCAACGCCGCGTTTTCCCGATCACTTACAACGTCGCCGACGTGCTCACCGGCTACGACAAGGTCGAGGCGCTGGCGACATCGAAGGCGCATGTCGTGCCGGGGCACGATCCGATCGTGCTGGACATTTATCCCGCGGCGCGCCCGAACATGGACGGCTGGGCCGCGCGGCTCGACGCCGATCCGAAGGTCCGCCCTGAGCCGAGGACCGCCTGATTTCCACCAACCGATCAACGACAACAAACGAAAGGAAACGCACAATGAGGAAGACCATCGCCGTCATCGCGCTCGGTGCCGTCGCGCTGACAATGTCCGTACCGGCACGGGCCGAAGTGAGCGAACTACGGGTGCCGCTCGGCGCCGGCGGCTTCGGCTTCTTGCCGCTGCACATGATGAAGAAGTACCAGCTCGTCGAGAAAGAGGCCGAGAAGCTGGGCCTCAAGCTCACGGTCAACTACGCCAAGATCGGCGGCCCGTCGGTGATGAACGATGCCCTGTTGTCGGGCTCGGCCGATTTCATCTCCGCCGGTCCGCCGTCTTTCCTGATCCTCTGGGACCGCACCAAGGGCAAGGGCGACGTACGCGGCGTAGCGGCAATGAGCACGATGCCGATGTATCTCAACACGTCCGAGCCGCACCTCAAAACACTCGACGACATCAAAACTGGCGACAAGATCGCGGTCACCGCGGTCAAGGTGTCGATCCCGGCGATCATCATGCAGATGTACGCCAAACAGAAGGACGGTGCCGACAAGACCTTCAAATTCGATCCCTTCACTGTCTCGATGACTCATCCCGACGGCGTCGTCGCCATGCTGTCCGGCAACAAGCAGATCACGGCGCACTATACCTCGCCGCCATTCGCCCAGCGTGAACTGGAAGACGGCAAGATTCGTACCATCCAGACTACCAACGACGTGATGGGAGGGCCGCAAACCTTCACCATGATCTCGACGACGACGAAGTTTCACGACAACAATCCGAAGGCCTATGCCGCCTTCGTCGCGGCGCTCAAACAGGCCTTCGCCATGATCAAGAGGGACAAAAAGGCGGCTGCGGAAGTGCTACTCGAATCGATGGGCGGCAAGGGCTGGACCACGGACCAGCTCATCAAGATCCTCGATCAGCCGGACATCTACTACACGACCAAGCCGGAGGGCGTGATGAAGTATGCCGAGTTCATGAATTCGATCGGCACCCTCAAGCACAAGCCGGCCTCGCTCGACGAACTGTTCTTCGACGCCAAATCGCTCGGCGGCGGAAACTAGGCCAGCCTTCGTCTTTACCTGCTGGCCAGTGGCGGCACCGCAAGGCGCCGCCACTGGCTCCTTCATTCGGAGACATCAAGAAAATGACTAACGGCGTCGCCCCGCTTCTCGCTGTCAAGGGCGTGACACTTCAATACCAAACGCGTGACCATCTGGTCACCGCGACCTACCGCGTCAGTTTCGATATCTACCGATCGGACCGCTATGTCATTCTCGGTCCATCGGGCTGCGGCAAGTCGACCTTGTTGAAGGCCGTCGGCGGCTTTATTCGCCCCGTCGAAGGCGAAATCCGCTTGAACGACGTCGCGATCAGCAAGCCCGGGCCGGACCGGGTGCTGGTGTTCCAGGAATTCGACCAGTTGCTGCCGTGGAAAACGGTGAAGCAGAACATCGCCTTTGCGCTGACCGCGAGCGGCAAGATGTCCGGAAAGGAAGCCGGACAGCGCGCGCTGCATTATATCGACAAGGTCGGTCTCACCAAGTTCGCCGATAATTACCCGCACACACTGTCCGGCGGCATGAAGCAGCGCGTGGCGATCGCCCGCGGCATGGCGATGGAGCCGGAAATCCTGCTGATGGACGAACCGTTCGCGGCGCTCGACGCGCTGACGCGCGCCAAGATGCAGGAAGAGTTGCTGCAACTGTGGGACGACACCAAGTTCACCGTGCTGTTCGTCACCCATTCGATTACCGAAGCCGTCCGCGTCGGCAATCGCATTCTCCTGCTTTCGGCGCATCCGGGCCAGGTCAAGGGCGAGATCAACAGCAACGGCACCGACGAGATCGGCGTGGACGGCCGGCCGCTGTCGGAACGCATCGAACATCTTCTCTTTGAACAACAGATCGGCGACAGGAGCATCTCCCATGGCTGACGCCCGCCCCGTCCTTCACGCTCGCCCGGAGGTCATATACCAGGTAAGCACCGCCGGCATCGGCGTGGTGCAACGGCCCTTGTCACTTGGCCAGCGTCTCGCCAACCAAGGCTCGTTGCGCAAAGCGCTGGTGCTCGCCGTGCTGGCGCTGCTCTGGGAGGGCTACGCCCGCTGGCTCGGCAACGACCTGCTGTTTCCAACCTTCAGCGCCACTGTCGCCGCCTTCTGGCAATCGGTCATCAGCGGCGAACTGCCGGCCGCGACCTGGTATTCGATGAAGATCCTGTTCCAGGGCTATGCCGCGGGCTTGTTGCTTGCCGGCTTGTTGACGGCCTTCGCCAGCGCGACGCGGATCGGCGCCGACCTGCTTGAAGTGCTCACCGCCATGTTCAATCCCCTGCCCTCGATCGCGCTGCTACCCTTGGCCATGATCTGGTTTGGGCTCGGCACCGGTGGCATCGTCTTCGTGCTCATTCATGCCGTGCTGTGGTCGGTCGCCCTCAACACGCATTCCGGCTTCCGCGGCGTAAGCCCGACCTGGCGCATGGTCGGACAGAACTACGGGCTGTCCGACCTCGGCTATGTCGTCCGCATCCTGATCCCGGGCGCATTCCCCAGCATTCTGACCGGCCTCAAGATCGGCTGGGCGTTTGCCTGGCGCACGCTGATCGCGGCGGAGCTGGTATTCGGCGCCAATTCAGGCGGCGGCGGGCTGGGCTGGTTCATCTTCCAGAGCAAGAACTCGCTGGAGATCCCGTCGGTCTTTGCCGGCCTTCTGACCGTCATCCTGCTTGGCCTGATCGTGGAAAATCTGATCTTTCTCACCGCCGAGAAAATGACGGTCCGGCGCTGGGGCATGCAGCACTAGACGGAGTCGTGGCCTAACGGGGATTCCAGCGGCCGTCACGAGCCAGTTCGCGGACCTGCATTGCGATCATCTTGGTCAAAGCACGGGTCGCAACTGTCATCGGCCGCTGGCTTGACGTTGCCAGCAGCAGTTGTCGTGTCAGTTGCGGTCGCACGATGGTGAAGCATTTGATACGGCCCGCTTTGACCAGTTGGTGCACCGTCGAGAACGACAGGATCGTGTAGCCGACGCCCTTCTCGACCAGATTGAGGGTCGATGGCATGGCGTCGATTTCGATGATGATGTTCGGCTTGATGCCGGCCTTGCCGAACACCTGATCGATAAGCACCCGCAAACCGTGCGGCCGGCTCGGCAGGATCATCGGGATCTCGGCGAGCATCTTGGCCTGCACCGACCCAGCCGGCAGCCGCGACGGGTCCTTGATCGCGCCGAGCAGCACCAGTTCGTCGCGCAACAGCGGCTCGGACAGGACATTGCTCATCGCCGGCGCGTTATAGAGCACCGCGACGTCGATCTTTCCGGTGAGCAGCCATTCCAGCACGTGGCCGCTGAAGCCCTCGACCACGCGCATGGCGATCTGCGGGTATTGCTCGCGATAGTGCTCGACCAGCGGCACGGTCAGCACCGCACCGACCGAAGGCGGCATGCCGACGGCGACGCTGCCATGCGGGCTCGACTGCAGCGCGGCGATTTCCGACGACGCGCGCGTCGCCTGCTCGAGGATGGTCTTGGCGTATTGCTCGAGCATCTTGCCGGCTTCGGTCAGGATGATGCCGCGGCCGTTGCGATAAAACAGCTTGGTGCCGAGCTCAGTCTCCAACGCCTTGACGTAGCGGCTGAGCGCCGGTTGCGCGATCGACAGCGCAACCGAGGCGCGCGAAAAGCTGCCGCATGACGCGGCCGTCGCAAACACCTTGAGCTGCTTTATATCCATGCAGTGGCGCGCCTTCCTTGACCGGCAAACCACCCTGCCGAGTTCGGCATATCAGATAGCACAAATTCATTAGAAGATCGCCGCGCGGAAGCTGCGACAATGCTGGCCGAAGAGCGAGAACGAAGCGCGCGGCAATGCGTGAAATGGGGGAGACGACTATGGCGACCAAAGGCAATGTATTTCTGACCGGGGCGGCCGGCGGCATGGGAACGGCGATCGCGCGCGCCCTGGTCGCAGCGGCCTATCGTGTCGTGCTGGCGGACCGCGACGAGGCCAAGCTCAAGCCGCTGGTCGCCGAACTCGGTGCCGCCGTCACGCCGCTGATCCTCGACGTCACCGACCCCGACCGCACCGCACGCATTCTCGACCTGGTGCCGGCCGACTTCCAGCCGATCGACGTCCTGATCAACAATGCCGGCCATGACATCGGCGGCCGCAAGCGCTTCGACGTCGGCTCGGCCGACGACTGGGTTGCCATTGTCGATACCAACCTCAATGGCCTCATGCGCGTTACCCGTGCCATCCTGCCGGACATGGTCCGCCGCAACAAAGGCGACGTGGTCAATATGAGTTCTGTTGCCGCGGTGCGCATCGTGCCGGACATGGCACCGTACAACGCCAGCAAGGCCGGCATCCACATGCTGACGGAAATCATTCGCGCCGAACTGGCCGAGACCGCGATCCGCGTCACCGAAATCATGCCGGGCCTTGCCCGCACCGGCATCATCAAGACCCGCTACCGCGGCGACGAGGCCATGACCAAGGCCTACTTCGACCAGTTCAAGATGGCGCTCGATCCCGAGGACATCGCCCGCTCCATCATGTTCGCGCTAGAGCAGCCGCCGCATGTTCAGGTGGCGGAGATGATGGTGTTGCCGGTCAATCGCTACTGAGCTTTCAGTCACGCGGCACGGTGAGCGCGCAAAGCCCGGCGACGTCCGGGCTCTTGTCGAGCGTCCAGATGGCGTCGACCAACGGCTGAATGTCGTGGCCGGGATTCCAGGCGGCTGCAGCGTGCCGCAACTTGGCCTCTAGATCGCGGTCGCTCATCGGATTGACGTCGCTGCCGCGCGCCGCCTGCGTCGACAGCCGGTGAACCTGGCCGTTGGCGGTGGCGATATCGACCGCGGCGGCAATGGTGGAGAACGACGAGTCGCGCACGACCTCGACCTTGGCGCGCAGCGCGGCGACCTTCGGGTCGGCGACGCATTCGTCGCTGAACTCCTCGGGGCCGGCCTTGCCGCGCGTCAGCGCCGCGGCAACGGCGTGCTGCACGCTGACCTGCGACAGCCGGCCGTTGGTCACGTGGGGCCGGTCGGTGCGGTCGGCGAGCAGCGGATTGCCGCGCACGACGATCTTGACCACCTCGGCGCTGCGGTGATCGCGCCGCCAGTCCAGCACGCAGTCGAGCACCGGATTGATGACGAAGCCGCACGGATACGGCTTGTACGATGTCTCCATGATGGCCCAGCTGTCGCCGAGCCCCTCGGTGACCAGCGCCAGATCGGGCGGCACGCCCATGGCGTTGTAGAAGCCCTGCACGCCATTGAGCGGCTCCGGCGGACCGTCGAAACCCTTCTCGGCCAGTAGCGCCGACAGCAGACCATTGCGCGCGGCGTTACCGACGCTGGCGCTCTTCGATGCGGTGCCGAGGCTCTCGCACAGGCCGGAGGATTGCGTCGCCGCCGAGCCCAGCGCCCAGATCAGCCGCTGCTCGTCGAGGCCGATCAGCCGGCCCGTGGCGGCGGCCGCGCCGAACACACCGCAGGTCGAGGTGATGTGCCAGCCCTGCGAGTAATGCTGCGGCGAAATGGCCAGCCCGATGCGGTCCTCGATCTCGTTGCCGATGACGACGCCGAACAGCAATCCCGGTCCGCTGACGCGGCGCAGCTCGGCCAGCGCCAGCAGCGGCGGCACCACCGGCGCGGTCGGATGGATCACGGTGCGGACATGCGTGTCGCAGAAGTCGTAGACATTGGCGCCTGCGGCATTGAGGAAGGCGGCGCTCAGCGCGTCGATGCGGTCGCTACGCCCGACCAAAGCCGCCTGCTTGCCGCCGGAAAATTGCGCCAACGTGGCCAGCGCGATTTCGACCGGCGCGGTGCGGCAGCCGGCCAGCGCCACCGCAAAGAAGTTCATCACCGAGCGTTTGGCCTGATGCATCACATCGGCCGGAATGTCCTCGCGTCGCGTATTCGCAACGAACTGGGCAAGCTGGCGTGTCACGTTGGGCTGGTCGAGCATCATTATCCTCGAGGGTGGTCGACCGCGAACGCGGCCGTTACGCGCCAATGAAGTTCGGCTTCCGCTTTTCCATGAAAGCCTTGCGGCCTTCCTTGTAGTCCTCGCTAGCGAAGCACGCTTGCACCCTGGCCTCGCAGGCGGCCATATCGCGCTCGCTGTCCGGCTTGACCACTTCGCCGACGATGAATTTCACCGAGTCCACTGTGAGCGGCGCATTCGCAGCCATGAGCGCCGTATGGTCGGCAACGTATTGCTCGAGTGTCTCGGTTGGCACCACGCGGTTGACCAGTCCCATGCGCTCGGCCTCCTCGGCCGTGAACTGGCGCGCTGTATAGAAGATTTCCTTGGCGAAGGACGGGCCAACGACATCGACCAGCCGCTTGATGCCCTTGAAGCCGTAGCCGAGCCCCAGTTTCGCTGCCGGAATGCCGAACTTCGAGTTGTCGCCGCAGATGCGCATGTCGCAGCACATCGCCAGCGCCATGCCGCCGCCGATGCAATAACCGCGGATCATGGCGATGGTCGGCTTGGGAAAGTCGTAGAACGCAGCGTAGGCGCGCTCGACCAGGACGTTGTAGCGGCGAACCGCCTCCTCGGTGGAGCGATCCTTCTCAAACCGCGAGATGTCGGCGCCGGACACGAAGGCCTTGTCACCGGCGCCGGAGACGACCATCACGCGGATGGCGGGATTGGACCTGAAGCTCGCGACCACGGCCTCCGCCGCTTCCCACATATCGAGCGACACCGCATTGTGCCGCTCCGGATTGTTGAAGATCAGGTGGCCGACTGCGCCGTCCTTGCTTGACAGGATATTGTCGGTCATCGAGGTCTCCCGGTCGGCGGCCCCTATTTCGCGGCCTTGCCCTTGATCTCGACGCCGGCCCACCTTTCGACGGTGCGCGCGGCAGTCGTCAGATCGCCGTCGAAACCTTCGACCGCTTCTGTGATCGACAGCAACTGGTTGACGGCATTGCCAACGATCATCGGTACGCCGAGCGATTCAGCGAACGACACGGCGAGCTTGGCATCCTTGTGCATCAGCCCTATGGCGAAACCGAAGTCGAAGCGGCGCGTCAGCACGCAGCGCGGAAACTTGTCTTCGGTCGCGGTGTTGCGGCCGCTGCCGGAGTTGATGACGGCGATCATGGTGTCGGCATCGAGACCGGCTTTGGCGCCCATCGCCAGCGCTTCCGAGGTCATGGCCACGGCAGTGGCGGACAGGATGTTGTTGACGAGCTTCATCGCCTGCCCCTGCCCCGGCTGCGCGCCGACCCAGAACATTTTGCCGATGACCTCGAAGACCGGCCGGAGCTGGTCGGCCAATTCCTTCTGGCAAGCGACCATGACCGCGACGGTGCCCTTCTCGGCGCCACCCGGGCCACCGCTCACCGGCGCGTCGACGGCGGCGATGCCCTTGGCCGCAAGCACGGCCGCGACCTCCTTGGCCACCACCGGACCGGTGGTGGACAGGTCGATGAAGGTCTTCACCTTGGACCCGGTGGCGACGTCCGCGGCGACCTTCTTGACGATGTCCGGAGTCGGCAGGCTGGCGAGCACGGTTTCGGCGACCGACGCCACATCGGCGGGCGAGCCGGCGCGCTTGGCGCCGCGCTGCACTAGGCGGGCGACGTTGGTTTCGTTTAGGTCATAGACTGTGACGCCGTGGCCGGCTTCAAGCAGCCGGCCGGCCATATGGATGCCCATACGGCCGACGCCGATGAACCCCAGTTCCTGCTTCCCAGACATCGGATTGAGACTTTCCTGTCTTACGATTTCTTCGCCGGCGCGGCGGAGACTTTGCCCATTTCCTTCAGGACCTCGTTGGCGATCTTGAAGGCGTCGAGGCCTGCGGGAATGCCGCAATAGATCGTAGCGTGCAACAGCGTTTCCTTGATCTCGTCGGCGGTAACGCCGTTGTTGATGGCGCCGCGCACGTGCAACTTGATTTCCGGGCCGCGGTTGAGCGCGGTGAGCATCGCGAGATTGAGTAGGCTACGCGTCTTGCGCGGCAGGCCCGGACGGCCCCACCCGTAGCCCCAGCACCACTCGGTTGTTATGTGCTGAAACGCCATCATGAAATCATTGGCGTTGGCGATGGAACCGTCAACATATTCCGTCCCGAGGACCTCGCGGCGGTGCTTGAGACCTTCGTCAAACATCACCTTTGCGGCTTTATCCATTTCGCTGCTCATGATCGCTTCCTGTGCTTGAGGGAATTGAGACTTTGAAGACGAAGGGGACACGTCAAACCATAGCCGGGACGTCACATGAAAGGCCGAGGCGAATCGGGACCGGCGCCTGCTGAAGATCGACACTCTCAGGAATTTTCTCTTATTCCGTCCTGCGATGGCGCCGGCGCGATGGCCGGTGTTCGAACACTCCCTCCCTGTGGCGCGGTCGCTTTTTCAGGTCCCCAGCGGGACGGGCGCGAGCCACTGATATTGTCTGATAGTAGTACGGTATGTAAAATATGGTCCGGAGGGGGTCAAGAACCAACTCCGCACAGAGCCGATGCAAAAATGGCCGACGAAGCAATGAACGACGAAGCAACAGGCGGCATGCTCGCGGGCCGCTGCGCCCTGGTGACCGGTTCGACCGGCGGTATTGGCTATGCGGTCGGCAAAAATCTCGCCGCGGCCGGTGCCTCGGTCGTTCTCAATGGATTGGACATCGCCGCCGGCACCAACGCGGCCCGGCAACTGTCGTCCGATACCGGCAGCACGGCGATCTTCGATGACGCCGACCTGACCGATGTCGCGGCGATCGAGCGCATGTTTGAAAACGCCGCCGCGCGCTTCGGCAAGATCGACATTATCGTCAACAATGCGGTGGTCCGGCACTTTTCAGCCGTCGAGGACTTCAAGACCGAAGACTGGAACCGCTCGCTCGCGGTCAACGTTTCGGCGGCGTTTCATTGCATCAGGCTCGCCGTGCCGGCCATGCGGGCCCAAGGCTGGGGCCGCATCATCAACATGTCGTCGATCTTCGGCGTCCGCGGTGCCGAAAATCGCATCGACTACGTAACCACCAAGACCGCCCTGCTCGGCATGACTCGCGCGATCGCCATAGAGACCGCGCGCACCGGCATAACCTGCAATGCGATCGCTCCCGGCGCGGTGCCGACCCAGCCGCTGCTGTCGCGGATTGGCGAACTGGCTGCTAACGAAGGGATCAGCGCGGCGGAATCCGAACATCGCTATGTCGCGGCCCGGCATCCGACAGAGCGATTTGTCGAGCCCGACAATGTCGGCGCCGTGGCGGTGTTTCTGTGCAGCCCTGCCGCCAGGGACATCACTGGTGCAACCTTTCCGATCGACGGCGGATGGCAGGCCCGATGACCGGCCGCGGCGCCCCCGCCGGGATTCCACTGCGACGGCCTCGCGGTGGCATTCCTGCGCCCACCGTTCCGTTGTAGAGATATCTAGATTCGGTCCACCAAGGACCGCGGTTTTCGGAGGACTGAGGCTTTGACCGCACCTTTCATGAAGCCTGATTTCCGGGTCGAAAAGGTCGCCGCACCGCTCCGCCAGAGCGTTACCGAGAGCATCCGCTACGCCATCGCGCTGGGTCATTTCAGCGCCGGCGAGCGTTTAACCGAACGCGCGCTGTGCGAGATGACCGGCGTCAGCCGCACTTTGGTGCGCGAGGCGCTTCGTCAGCTCGAATCCGAAGGTCTCATCGAAGTGGTGCCGAACCGCGGACCGATGGTGACCCGGCTCTCGGCCGAACAGGCTGAGGGGGTCTATCAGGTCCGAACCGAGCTCGAGGGGCTCGCCTGCGAGCTTTTCGCCGAACATGCATCCGACAAGCAGCGTGCGGCGCTACACGAGGCATTCCGCAATCTCAAGAAATCCCTCAAGGACAGCGATCCGCTAGCCCGGTTGCGCGCCAAGAACTATTTCTACGACTGTCTCGTCGATGGCTCTGGCAATCAAGCGCTAGGCGACACTTTGCGGCTGCTCAACGCCCGCATCATGCTGTTGCGGGCGACGTCGCTGCGTGCCCCAGGCCGCTCCACGGCGAGTCTGGCCGAGCTCGCGGACATGATGAATGCACTCGACGAGAGGAACGGCAAGAAAGCGCGCACGCTCGCCGAACATCATGTGCGCAACGCCGCCAAGACCGCCATCTCCCTCCTCTATTCCCAGCAGCCGGTGCCGGCGAATACCAAGCCGAAGCGCGCGGCAAAACAGGCGGAAACGGCCGCGCGTCTCGGCTCCCGATAGCCGAGATCTCACGACAAATTGAGAAGCGACGCGAGCTTCGCGGCCGGACGGCCGCCTTCAAAGCCGCGAATCAACGCCAGGCTTTTCTCGATCCGCTCGCCTGGAAGGCCGGAAAGCGGAACGAGCGCACGGTACTTGGCTTCGACATCGTTCCATTCGACACCGCGCGGGCCGGAGCCGCGCGGCGCCTTGCAGGTGCTGCGAAATTCGTCGCCGTTTTTCATCCTGATAATCACGGTTCCGCCATGGCGATGCGGGAACCGGTCGGGCAGCGGCGCGGGGTTGGGGTCGAACGTCACCTTGTCCTGCAAGGCGGCGATGACCGGATCGGCCATCTTCGTGGGAGTCATGTGCTCCCAACTGAACCGCCCATCGGCGATCGACGCCGCCACGAAATAGAAGAGGCTGTGTGCCGCATCGACGAGATTGCGCGGATGCGGCTCACCCTTGAACTTGGTCCATTGCACCGACGACGAGATCGTGACGCTCTCGACCTCCCTCGGATCGACATGCCCCAGCCGTGCCGCGTCGGATGCCGCCTCGGCGGTAGCGTGAAACGGATGCGCGCCCGGCATCAATTTGATCGCCATATCGGTGACGATGTCCCATGAAACGCCGAAATCGCGCGTGATGTCCTCGATCGCCTGGCCGCCCATGGCGGCGAGAAAGCCGCGCGGATGATCGAGAACGCCGAGTTCTCCCTCGAAGCCCGCTTGCGCGGCCAGCGCGGCCTGCACCCCGACTGCGGCCGAACAGCCGGCATGATACTCACGGGCGCAACTAGTGTCCGCCGAGATCGCCATGCCGCCGATCGATGTTGCCGCCAGCGCGATGGCGTGCGCCATTTGCAAGGTGTTCAGCCCTAGAAGCCGACCGGCGGCGATAGCGCCGCCGAACACCGTCGATACCGAGCCATGAAAGCCGCGCTGCATTCGTCCCGGCGTCAGCGCTTCGTCGATACGCCCCGCAATCTCGTAGCCGATCACCATCGCAGCAAGCATATCGATGCCCGATGAGCCGAGCTTCTCGCCGAGCGCGATCGACGTCGTTGATACGATCGTGCCGATATGAGCAATGCTGCGCAAGTCGCTGTCATCGCTCGCGGCGGCGTCGCTCGCCACCGCATTGACTCGCGCGGCCGCGACGGTCGGAAGCTTTGTTCCAACAAACCAGACCGTCGCGTCCGGCACACCGCCGTTCTGCAGGTCGAGATTGCGGATGATGCGAGCGGAAGCGATGTCCTGCCCCATCGCGGTACTCGCCACCGTACTTGCCAGACTCATCTTGGCACGCTCGATCGCTTCGGCCGGAAGCCTTGCGGCTTCGATGTCCGTCGAGAACGCGGCGAGTTGCACCGCCAGTCGCTTGTCCTTGCTCATACGTGTACCGGAGATTATCAGGAGCCGTGGCGGTGTTTACGTTTGGTCATGCCGTCGAGACCGAGGAAGCGCTCGTATTGTATCGTGGACGGCACGAGATCGGCGTTGATTCGAGCGGGCGGGACGCGAATGTAGGGCAGGACTGGTCGAGCATGCGGCACGAGCGGACGATAAAATCACGCGTTGCACCAGTCAATCCTACTGTCATACAATAATGCAAAAGAGCCCGGAGGCAAATGTCCGAGACGTCGGCTCTTGGCGGAAAAGAGGATGCCCATGGATTTTGGTTTGGCCGGCAAGTCGGCGATCGTGACCGGCGCAAGCCGCGGGCTCGGCGCGGCGACCGCGCAAGCCCTGGCGCGCGAGGGCATGCGGCTTTTCCTCATTGCCCGCAACAAGGCGAAGCTCGACCAGGTGGCCGCCGATCTGTCGGATCGCTACCAGGTGCGCGTCGACGTGCACGCCGCCGATCTTTGTTCCGCCGACGCATTGGACGAGGCGGCGCAGGCGGCGCTCGCCGCGCTTGATCCGATCGACGTTCTCGTCAATTGCGCGGGCGCAACCAAACGCGGCGACTTCTTTCAGCTGTCCGATGAGGACTGGGCGAACGGTTTCGACCTGAAGTTCTTTGGCGCGGTGCGCCTGAGCCGGGCGATCTGGCCCGCGCTCAAGAAAAGCCGCGGCTCGATCGTCAACATTGTCGGCCTCGGCGCGCGCATGCCGGCTGCCGATTTTACGATCGGCGGTTCGGTCAACTCGGCGCTGCTGAATTTCACCAAGGCGCTGTCCGAGATCGGCGTCCGCGATGGCGTCAGGGTCAATGCGATCAACCCCGGCTACTTCATGACCGACCGCATCACGCAATCCTTGCGCGCGGAATCCGAGCGCACCGGCAAACCGGCCGATGAGGCCGCGCAGTCGCTGCTGACACGCTTGGGCGTCACACGCTTCGGCAGGCCGGAGGAAGTCGGCAACCTGGTAGCCTTCATGGTGTCCGATCAGGCGAGCTACTTGAACGGCGCGGCCATCGAACTTGATAGCGGCGCACGCCGGGACATCTAGTCGGGCACCGGAGGCTGCGCGCCGCCGGGCGCGACCAAATGCGACATGCTTACTTGCCGCGCGACGCCGCAAAGGCAGCCGGCCCGGGCATGGCGCCGGGCCTGGTTTGTGGCACGCCCGGGCCCGTCGAGACAACCGCCTCGTGGCCAAATGTTCTGTAATTTCTATGATTTAAGTTTGGGGGAGATGGTGGACGCGACAGGGATCCAACCTGTGACCCCTCCCATGTCAAGCTAAAGGTCGCCAGCAAAGACTACGCAGTTCCGTGCCGCCGAGCGCTCTCTCGCGCTATCGAGTCTAAGCAAAATCGACAGCTTAGGCAGTTTGCGCGCAAATTGCGTGCGTGCGCAGCCTCGGAGACAGGCGATTCGCTGCGCGCGCACCCCACTCGGTGACGCGAAGCCTAAGGCCATCGCTGTGCAACCAGATCTCGCGTGGTGTTGCCGTTTCACCAGCCGCCGGCATCTACCGCAAACCGTCTTTGCCGACGACCTCCGTCGCCTTAAGGCCGCCGAGGCGAGCAAGGAGACGTCCGCGGCTCGCAAAGCCAAAAATGACCACGACTTCGTCCGGCGCCGGCGAATCAGAGAACTGCGCCGTGATGGTGTCGTAGTGCGATCTTACGTAGAGAGCATCCTTGTGCGCCAACGGAATATCGATCGACATTCCCGGCGCACCGCGCTTGCCGCTCGACGGCACCCATGATTTTCCGCCACCGATAGCGTCGCGCACCGGATCGGCAAAGAGGCTCGTCAGAAAGGCATTGCCGTGTTCGTACTCGCCATTAACCCCGACCAGCGCCGCCTTGCCGTAACTCTCGATTCTGTCGGCGCCTGACAACGTCTTGATGCGGCGGCCGAACTCTTCGCCCAGCGCACGCGAATCTGAAACGATCAGATCGAGATTTTCGTTGTATCTGCCCGCGTATGGATTGGCGATTGCCGCGGCGATCACAAACTTGCGCAGCGGCGCGCCGTCAGCGAGTTGTCCGGTCTCATTCGCCAGTGTGTCGTCTATCTGAGTGTACCATTTGCGAATATGGTAGCTCTTGAAGTTTGCCGGCTTGGTCAATAGTCGCCCCTCGCTTGTCGCCGCTATGCCGCCTCGGCCTTGCGGCCAGGAATGACGTTAGTGATCCGACTTTTCATGAGCTTTCAACTGCGCAACAACGGGGGTCCAGGCGACGGCGGTGATCTCACTGAATTCCCGCCACTCCTTGTTCCAGGTCTGGCCGGCGTCATGCGACTTGAAAAGATTGCCGTACTTGGTGCCGGCATAGACCAGATTGGGATCCGCGGAATGCGCGCCAAATGCCCAAACCGTCGAGTTGGGCTGTTGCTTGACCTCCGCCGTGCTCCAATGTTCGCCGCGGTCGTTCGAACGATAGATGCGCGTCTTGATACCGGGCGTTCCGTCGCCGATCGCGAGCAGCATGTCGTTCTCGTTGGAGAACAGCGGAAGGATGGTGCGCGTGTAATACATGCCTTCAAACCGCTCCTTTGACGGCGTGCCGCTCCACGTCTTGCCATCGTCCGTGCTACGGTAGACAGTGTTCACGGTGCAGACAAACGTCGTTTTCGGCGACGCCGATGTCTTCGGCAGAATCGCGATCGAATGAATGTCGGAATGCTTGATAACGCTGTCCCCACCGTCGAGACGCGTCCAGGTCGTACCACCGTCCGAGCTTCGCCAAGCGCCGCCTTCTTCGAGGCCGAACCAGACCTGCTGGCTGTCGTCGGGGTCGACGCAGACCGTCAGCAGTCGCGGGCGGTTCACGCCGGCGCAGAATTCGGGAAAGTCGGCGATCACACGCTTCCAAGTCTCGCCGGCGTCGGTCGATTTGAAGAGCGCGGCGCGTGAGGGCGCGCCAGTGCCGGCATAAAGAATTCTCCGGTCGTTGGGATCGATCGCCATGGCCCAGACCGTCTTGCCTTCCAGCTCACCTTTGGCGCGCCGCCAATGAACGCCAGCATCCTCACTGATGCAGACGCCGCAATCGGCGCCGGCGTAGATGCGGCTCGGCTGCGAAGGATCGACAGCGAGCGCGCGCACGATCCCGTCGAATTCGATGGGTTCGCGGATGCCAAGCCGATGCCAGCTCTGGCCTTTGTCGTTGCTCCGCAACATGCCCTGACCGGCCGTCGCAACAATGATCGTGTGGTCCATCCGTTCGTTCCTTCCCATCGACCGGCGCGCGGCGTCACCCGACAACACGCGTTGCCTAAATTCTCATATTGTAGTAAAACATCAATTCAGAGGCGATGTAAAGCACCCGCCGCCGTTGTCTTCAATCGAACAGCGGCGGCAGGTCCATCGGTTCGCTCGGTGCATTCAGCCGATGCAGTTCCTTCTTGGCCTCTTCGTCGTCGCGCATGAGGTCGCAGAAGAACTCCAGGCGATTGCCGTCAGGGTCGGTGAAGTACACGCCGTAGCCGATGCCGTGATTGGTCGTCTTGACGATATTGACGCCCTTGCTCATGAGCCGGCCCTTGAGCCGCCGCAGATCGTCGACCGTCCCCTCGATTTCCAGCCCGTAATGCTGCAAACCCGTCTGGTCCGGGCGGCGGTCGCTTTCATCGCGGATCAACGCGATATCGTGATGATTTTCACCAAACGACATGAACGACCAATGAGGCCCGCGGGCGACCTCCTCCATGCCCAACACGTCCGAGTACCATTTGGCGGCTTGGTGCGGATCGCGAGCAAAGAGCGCAATATGGGTGCGTCGGATTTTGAGTTTCGTCATGAGAGACCTCGTGATGCTGTTTGACTTCTCGGACTGCCTCGTTCGATGTCGGTCGTTCGTCACAAAAAGATGCCGCGCGTGATACCACCATCCACCCCAAGCGACTCGCCGGTAACGGCGGCGGCTTTCGGCGAGGCCAGAAACGAGATGAGCCAGCCGATTTCCTCGGGCTGAAGGACACGGCGAATAGGCGTGACCTTGATGTAGTTCTGCTCGACCTCGCTTGCCGAAATGTTCTGCTTTAGCGCTTCTTTCTCGTAGAGCTCGTGGATATGCGGCGTTTCGACGACGCCAGGGTGGATGGCGTTGACCGTGATGCCATCGGGACCGAGTTGGTCCGACAACGTCTTGGTCAAATGCACGATGGCTACGTTGCGCATCCCGGAAATATGTTTGCTGCCGCGCCCGGTCAGACCGCCGATATTGATAATCCGGCCATATTTCTGGCGTCGCATTTGCGCTGTGACGGCCTTGCAGCAGCGGAAATAGCCGACGACCTTGATGTCCAGGTCCTCCAGGAGCCCTTCATCGCTCGCCAGTTCGACTTCCGACCTCACCAGGCCGCCGGGATGCGCCGCGCCGTTGACCAGGATATCGAGCCGGCCGAATTCCGATACCGTTTGATCGACAGCCGCCTGGACCGACGACATATTCGTCATATCGGCCGCGATGGGCAGAATCCGGCCGCCCGCCTTGCCGACCGACTGTTTGATCTCGTCCGCCGCGTCGTTGAGCGGAGCAAGGCGGCGCGCAACGATCGCGACATCGACGCCTTCGCGCGCGAGTTCAAGCGCCACGGCCTTGCCGATGCCCATGCTGCCGCCAGTGACAAAGGCGACCTTGCCTCGAAGATCAAGATCCACGCCGCTCTCCCTCCTTCGCCGACTGTACGCCGAGCCTGCCCGGCTAAAGAACCATCTCGATGAGCCGCGGCCCCTCTGCCTGGATGGCCGACGCGAGGGCTGACCTGAGCGTTGCCGTGTCGGTCACTTGATGTGCGGGAACGCCATAGCCGCGCGCCAGGGCCATCCAGTCGATCTTCGGATTGTCGAGACTGGTCAGCGCGGCGGACGCGGCAACGGGAACGTTGACGCCGGAACGGGCAAGCTCCGTCTGCAACACGCCATAACGATGGTTGGCAACGATCAGGATGACAACCGGCAGCGACTCGCGCGCCATCGTCCAGAGCGACTGGATAGTATACTGGGCGCTGCCGTCGGACTGCAGCGCGAACACCTTGCGGTCAGGGCAAGCAATCGCGGCGCCGAGCGCGACAGGCAATCCCTGGCCAATGGCGCCACCTGTATTGGTCAACAACGTGCAGCGCGCAGCGGTTGAGGAGGCGGTCGTAAACGGGTAGCCGCATGTGCCGCCTTCGACCGACACGATCGCGTTTTCAGGAAGCATCTGCGCGAGGATCGAACCGATAGCATCGGGTGTCAGCCCGCCTTCCGTCACCGGCTTCCGCTGCATTGACCGGCTGGTAACGGCCGGCTTTACACCGAGCGCCGTGCAAAGAGCCTCGAGAGCCTCCGCGGAATCTTCGGACGGTTGAGCCAGTGTCAGTATGCTGTCATCCGGCGCCAGTCGGCTCGGCAGGCCTTCATAACCGAAATAGGCAATGGGCTCCCTAGCCCCGACGAGAACGACGTATCGCGCGCCCGCCAACGCTCTGATCGCCGGTTCCGGGAAATACGGAAGTCGATCGATGTCCGGCAGATCCCGGCCGCGCTCGATCCGCGCCGGAAATGTCTCTGCAAAACATTTTGCGCCGATGTGTTCGGCAATTGCCGCCGCGGCAATTTGACCGCGCTCACTGAGCGCATCGCCGCCGAGCAGGAACACAACAGGCGGTCGATCTCGAAGACGCTTCGCCAGCTCTTCAATGCGCTCACTTGCAACAATCGCTCGTTTACCGGAAATTGGACGGACACCGCCCGCCGCGCCAGCGGCGCCGTCACCGACTAAGTGCTGCTGGAAGTCCATTGGAAAGACAAGCGTCGCGACCTGGCCGGCGCCATCCATTGACGCAGCAACTGCCGCCGCGGCGTCGCCCGCGATATCCTCGGTGCGCGCAATCTTCCGTTGCCAGCCGGACACCGGAGCGGCGAGCGACGCAATGTCTGACGCCAGCGGCGCATCGAAGGGCAGATGCCAACTGGCATGATCTCCGATGATATTGACAATCGGAGTATGCGCCCGTCGCGCGTTGTGCAGGTTGGCAATGCTGTTGGCAAAGCCCGGCCCCAGATGCGTGAGGCTGAGCGCCGGCCGACCCAGCATCCGGCCATAACCGTCTGCCGCGCCCGAACAAACGCCCTCGAACAGAGCCAGAATCGCACGCAAGTCGGTCGCTTTATCCAGGGCCCGCACGAGCGGAATTTCCGTCGTTCCCGGATTGGCAAAACAAACATCGACGCCGGCCGAACGGAATGTTCGGACCAGGATTTCCGCGCCCGTCAGTTGATCGTTTTGGTTGGTCACGAGGCCCGCCACCTTACCTGAAAGGACACGAACCAGCTCCATTATTTATCGTATTATGATAATTTTTATATCTCGGTTTGAGGCCCGTGGCAATGAGCCGGACTGTAAATTCTTTACGCACTCGTTTCGGCCCTCTTGAAGATGCTCATGCCGCGCTGCACGCTTGGCCGCGCCGCCATCGTCTCACCCCAGCGTCGCAGATGGCTGCACATATTTGCCTTCTCCAGCATGGCCTTCCGAAACGCGAAATTCGGATAGAGAAGCACGTCCGCCACCGACAATTCATCGGCAAAAAATTCGTGCTCTGCCAACCAACCGTCGGCCACCGAAAGCGCTTTGAGCAAACGGGCTTCCATCCATACGGCATTGGCGGCGCTCCTCTCCGGCATCGCTGTCGCATGGTTGAAGATCCAGCTGCTGGACGACGTGATATCGGTGGCGATTTGCATGAACCATTGCATCGCGTAGGCGTGCCGGCGGACGTCGGACGGAATCAGCCGACCCGCTTTCCGCGCCGCATATAGAACGATAGCGCCCGACTGCGTGATCGTGATCGGCTGACCGGACGGCCCGTCGTGATCGACTATCACAGGAATTGCTTCAGCCGGATTGAGACGTTTGAAATCAGGTGCGTGCTGTTCGCCTTTTTGCGTGTCGACCCGGTGGGCGCAGTAAGCGAACCCGGTTTCCTCGAGGATCAAAGCGGCCCGGAAGCCGTTCGGCGTCGTGTCGGTGTAAAGGTCAATCATCCGAATTCCATATCAGGGCGTCAGTCGCCCACCGTTCACATGCAGAATCTGCCCGGTGATGAACCGCGCGGCATCGCTGGCCAGGAATAGAAGTGGACCGACAACGTCCTGCGGCTTGCACAGACGACCCATCGGAACCGCAGAAGCCGCGGCTTCCGCATTAAACCAGTCCAGACGCCCGGGAAGTTCGCCACCTTGTCCTGTTCCACCACCCAGGAACGGTGTCACCATGACACTAGGGGCGACCGCGTTGACCCTTATCTCGGGTGCGTTTTCAATCGCCATGGCACGAACCAGACCGTTCAGTCCGGACTTGGCCGCGATATAAGGCCCGTAGCCTTTTTGGATACCATAGGTCAGCGCGGACGACACAAAGGTTAGCGATGCGCCCGGTCGGTCTTTCAATGTTGGCAGCGCGGCTTTGGCAATTTGAAATGCCAGACGAAGATTGACCGCGATGATCGCGTCCCATTGGCTATCGGCCGTGTCCGCCAATGTCGCCGGCGGCATCGGTGAGAATCCGATAAGAAAGACGAGGTGGTCAAAGCCGCCGTCCGCGCGCGACAATTCTGTGAAGGCTTCCCTGATGGATTGATCGTCGGCTCCGTCGATGGCCATCGCCTGGGCGCCCTTCGGCACCGGACGCGCCTTCAGCGCGCTGTCCCGATCGAGGACTATGACATTTAGACCCGCCGCCATCGCGGCGCGCACGAGATATTGCCCAAGTTCACCGCAGCCACCCGCGATGACAATACGGGTGCCAGGCTTTGGCAGAAGACTCGGCAGGTCCTGATCATCAGCCGTACTCTGCGTCGTCATGCGAGTATCATCCCCCCATCGATCACGAGCGCCGTTCCGGTCACGAAGCCGGCGACATCCGAGGCGAGATAAGCAACGGCCTCCGCCATCTCCTCCGGTTCGGCGATGCGTCCAATCGGTTCCTTTTCGACAAACACGCGCTTCGCCGTGTCAAAATCCGGAAACAACCGCGCGGCAACACCTCGAACCAGTTGCGTGTCGGTGGTCCCCGGGCAAATGCAGTTCACGCGGATGCGGTCCTTGGCCAGACCAAGTGCCATGGCCTTTGTCAGGCTAATAACGGCGCCTTTAGATGCCGAATAAGCATCACGATTCGCGGCAGGTCTCATGCCGTTTACCGACGCTGTATTGACGATCGCACCGCCCCCTTGCCGTCTCATCACAGGGATGACGAATTTCGAGCAAAGAAAAATACTCTTGAGATTGACGTCAATGACGCGATCCCATTCTTCCTCGCTCAAGGTTTCGACGCCGCCGATGGCGGTTATTCCGGCGTTGTTGTGAAGGACATCGATCCTTCCCCATTCCGCAATAACAGCTTCGACCATGCCGCGCATGTCATCCAGCCGGGCGACATCCGCGGCGATGGCCTTGGCCGTGCCGCCCGATTGAACAATCAATCGGCACACGGCATCCGCCGTTTCTCGATTTCGGTCGACCACCCAGACCTTGGCGCCTTCACGCGCAAACAGCATTGCGGTGGAGGCGCCAATGCCCGAACCGGCGCCAGTGACGATCGCAACCCGATCCTCGAAACGCCGATTTGACGCGGTCATTTCAACAGGTGCCACTGCCCGCCCTTGACCACCATCATGAGGGCTGCACGGCTGTCCATGCCGTTGTGGTTCTCCGGCGTAATGTTGAAAACGCCCTGCGTCCCGACGATGTTCTTCGACTTTTCCAGAGCGTCGCGGAGCGCGCTACGAAACTCCGGCGTGCCAGGTTTGGCGGTTTTGGCGGCAACCGGAATGGCGGACGCCAGCAGAATGCCACCGTCATAGATGTTCGATCCGAAGGTCGACGGCCGGGACCCGTAGGTCTTTTGATAGAGGTCGATGTAATCGAGCGCCACTTTCTTGATCGGATTGCTGTTGTCCAATTCGTCCACGACCTGCAGCGGTCCCGCCGCCATCAAGGCACCCTCGACAGCCTTACCGCCAAGACGGATGAACTCGTCGGTCGCGGCTCCGTTTGTCTGGTAGATTCTTCCGCGGAAATTTCTCTCCACGAATGCAATGTGGCCGAGTGTCGAAGCGCCGCCTGCGGCCGCGATCAACACGGCGTCGGGCTTGCTGGCCGTGATGCGGATCGCTTGCGCGGTGACGCTGGTATCGCTGCGGACAAATCGTTCTTCCGCGACGATCTTAATATGGGCCTTTTCAGCAATCGGCTTCAGCGACGCGGCCCATTCCTCACCGAGCGAGTCGTTCAGCCGCAACAGGCCGAGAGTCTTCACCCCGTTCTTAGCCATGTCGTTGACCATCACCTCAAGGATCAGCCGATTGGCCTGCGCCGTCTTGAAGGTCCAGTGCCGGCGCTGGTCCATCGGATAGATCACGGCATCGGTGCCGACGGCGGCGATCATCGGTACCTTCGCTTCGGCCACGAAATTCAGAACCGCCATTGCGTTCGGCGAGATCGATGGACCGAGCAAGCAGTCGACGCCGTTTTCGGTGATGAGCTTCTTAGCGTTGTTCACGGCGTTTGTCGGCTCTCCGCCGTCGTCGAGGATGATATATTCGACCGACAAGCCACCAACCGATTTCGGAAGGATACCGGCGGAGTTCTTCTGCGGAATTCCGATGACGGCGGCGGGGCCCGTGCTGGACACCATGACTCCGACCTTCACCTGAGCGCTTGCGGGTATGGCGACTGTAATCAATCCGAGTGCGATCGCCGTGGTCGTCAGCAACATGCGTAGTTTCAGCATTTCACCTTACCTCCCTTGTCGGTTGCGAGTATCGTCACCTGACCGCTGGAATCGGCGATGCTTGATAGTCCGCCGCCTCGGCCGTGCCGAGATAGACGTCGACAATCCGCGGATCGCTGATGAGCTCCGAAGCTGGACCGTGCAGGACCACGCGTCCGGCTTCGATCGCATAGGCGTAGTCTGCAACCTGGAGCGCCGCCTTGGCGTTTTGCTCGACTAGCAGGATCGAGACGCCATCGCGCTTCAGGTCGGAGATGATTGAGAAGATCTCGTTGACGACAAGCGGAGCAAGGCCAAGGCTCGGCTCATCCAGCATAAGAAGCAGCGGCCGTGCCATTAGCGCACGGCCGATGGCTAGCATTTGCCGCTCGCCGCCGGACAGCGTTCCGGCCAGTTGCCGGGATCGCTCATGCAGTCGTGGAAACAGGGCGTGAACCCTGGAGAAATCGGCCTCAAGATCGCGATCCCCGCTGATGTAGCGCTGAAAGGCGCCCAGGCGCAGGTTTTCTTCGACCGACATCTCGACGAACAGGTCGCGCGTCTCCGGCACCAGCGTGAGCCGATGTGCAACCCGCGAGGCAACGTCACTTTGTAGGAACTGTCGGCTCCGATATCGAATGGAGCCCGTTGATGGCAGCAACCCCATCAGAGCCGACAGAGCAGTCGTCTTCCCAGCACCGTTGGCTCCGACGATGGCCACAATCGAACCTGGCGCAACCCGCAAACTCAAGTGATCGACGGCCCTAGCAAGGCCATAGTCGACCGTGAGGTCATCAACCTCCAACAGCCATTCATCTTGCGGTCGATGGGGTGTGGCCGGGTCAAGCGCCAAGATAGGCCTCCCGGACCGCTGGATTGGATTGAATTTGAGACGCAGTGCCTTCGGCAATCTTCGCGCCGAAGTTCATCACGACGATGCGGTCGGCGATGCCCATGACAAATGCCATGTCGTGCTCGACCACTAGGATGCCCATGCCTTCACCACGCAGTTGGCGCAGCACGTCGGCTAGCGCCCGCTTCTCCTGATAGCGCAGCCCGGCGGCCGGTTCGTCGAGCAGCAACAATGTCGGACGCCCGGCGAGGGCGCGCGCAACTTCGACTAGACGCTGCTGGCCCAGCGACAATTCACCGCCCAGTTTCTCGGCGACCTGCGCCAACCCGATACGTTCGAGGCAATGATGTACTTCGGCGATCGTTCGACGCTCTTCTTTCCGATCAAGGCGCAACATGCTACGCACGAAGCCATTGTGGCCGCGTCCGTAGGCGCCGAGGGCGACGTTTTCGACAACCGAGCGGTTGAGCAGCAGCTTTACGTGCTGGAACGTCCGCATGACGCCAAGGGCGAAGATAGCGTGCGGCCGCAGGCCGTTGATGTTGCGCTCGCGGATGACGATAGCCCCGTTCGTCGGCTGATGGATGCCGGTCGCGGTATTGAACAACGTCGATTTTCCTGCGCCATTTGGGCCAATCAAGGCGACGATCTCGCCGGCGCGCACCTGGAAACTGATGTTCCGTAGGGCCGCCAGACCGCCGAAATTCTTACTGACATCGCAGATATCGAGCAG
>JAFECJ010000044.1 GCA_018242205.1 Pseudomonadota bacterium | reverse complement strand
CCCGCCCCAGCGTCTGGAGACGCTGATCAGACACCCCTCGCTGGCAGGGGCGGGACGGTTGGGAATATAGAGCTAGGCGGCCTGCGAAGTCAATAGTCCTAGGAATATATTTTAGAGCGATGCGTCCGCTCAAACCCTCCCTGCTACGGAGAGACTAGGAGGACGCCCTCTTCCGGAGAAAAGTCCGCCAAATTTCCAAAAGATAATATCTTTACTATCTATTCCGGTGCCTCCATACTCCAAGGGTGTCCCGCGAGATGCCGGTCCGGCAGAGACCGCGCCCGGGGCGTGACAGGAGGACGCCGATGCCGCGCTCCCGCGCCAAAACGGCCACAGGGGTACCGGTCGCCATGAGCGGCCACCTCACCGCGCGCATCATGTTCGCCGGCCGCGCCTCCTCCCTCTCCGCGCAAATGGTCGCCCAGGTGCGCGACGAGCTGTTCGCCAAGACGCTCAAGCCCGGCGACTTCCTCGGCACCGAAAAGGACCTCGCCGCTCGCTTCGGCACCAGCCGCATCGTCGCGCGCGACGCGCTGCGCACGCTGGAAGCGCTCGGCATCGTCGAGATCCGCATGGGCAAAGGCGGCGGCGCCCGCATCGCCCACGGCAATCCGCGGCTGTTCGCCGAGGCGCTCGCCGTGCAGCTCGATCTCACCGGCGTCTCGGCCGCCGAGATCATGGACGTGCAGCGCGCCATCGAAACGCTCGGCGCCGAACTCGCCGCCGAACACGCCACCGCGCAGGACATCGCGCGGCTGCGCCAATTGCTCGCCGACGCCGAAGCCTCGATCGGCGATCTCGACGCCTTCACGCGATTGTCGCGCGACTTCCACCTCGCCGTGGCCGAAGCCTCGCACAACCGCGTCATCGTCGTGCAGCTCCTGTCGCTCGAACACATCTCGTGGCCGCGCCGCAACGCGACGGCGACGCCGAAGCTGGCGCGCCACATTCTCGATGTTCATTCAAAGCTCGTCGATCTCATCGAGCTGCGCGACGCGAGCGCCGCGCGCACGCTGATGAACGACCACGTCAAGATGATCCGCGCCCGGCGCGTCGCCGAGCACGGATCGCATGAAGCCCCCGAAGAGGGGCACTGCTGCTGAGGACCCTGACAAATAAGGAGAAAACGCATGGCCAAATTCATCATCGAACCGCATTTCCGCCTGCAGGAATGGGTGGCGGACGAGAAGGGCTACTTCATCGACGAAGGCCTCGATTACGAATTCCGCGAGCTGATGCGCTCGACCGACGGCAAGCAGCACGACAAAGGCTCGAAGGGCGCGTTCCAGTCGTTCGAGGAAGGCCGCCAGGCGAGCGTGTCCTGCGCCTGCCACTGGACCGTCAACGTCGCAGCGTCGAACGGCCACGGCCGCATGCTGACCGACGTCTATTCGGTGGCGACCGCCGGCATCTTCGTCGCGCCGGATTCGCCAATCAAGACGCCGGAGGATCTCGCCGGCGTGCCGATCTCGGTCGGCTATCAGTCGGGCAGCCACTACGCCACGGTGCAGGCGCTCGAACAATTCATGAAGCCCGAGCAGATCAACCTGCGCTACGAGACCGGCATGTTGTTCAAGCGCATGGAGCACCTGTTCGAGGGCTCGGCGCCGGCGGTGCATCTGTTCAACGGGCCGTATTACTTCGCCGAGCAGCTCGGCTACCGCAAGGTGATCGACGCCACCTTCATGATCGGCACCATGATCCACGGCAATCCCGATGCCGAAGACCTGCGCAAGTTCTTCCGCGCGCTGCGCAAGGCGCAACGTGACATCGACCTGCGGCCGGAGCTGTACACGCACTATTACAAGAACGAATTCCCCGACCGCTTCCACGCCAGGATGGACACACGGCGCTGGGGCCCCGGCGAGCGCCTGGTGTTCGAGCCCTACACCAAGGAGGTCTACGAGGAATCCTTCGAGTGGATCGCCGCCCACGGCATCTTCCCGGAGGGCACGATGGGCAATGGGCAATACGAGCGCGCCACATTGTCGCTCTCGTAAGTAGAGACGACGCCGATCGGGTCTTTCGCGGCGCAAAAGACCCATTGACGACACGCCGCCTCGGCCGTCGCGCCGGCCGAGGCCGGCGGCCCACCGGCCCCACCACAACCTGAAGCGACAAACGGGACGCGGACCGAAAGGGCCGCCCGCGCCCCGGCGCGCGCCCGTTCGGCTTTCCTTCCGCGGGGACCTCAGGCATTCTTGACGAGGCGACGATACGACAAGCCCTCAAACGGCAACCACAACAATCATAACGTCAAGTATCGAAACGGGAGGATATGCAATGAGGAGGCTGTTTTACGCCAGCGTCGCCACATGTGCGCTGGCACTGACACCGGTCACAAGCCAGGCCGCCGACCCGATCAAGATCGGCGTCGTGCTGCCCTACTCAGGCCAGTTCGCCGACGGCGCCAAGCAGGTCGACGAGGGCATCAAGCTCTACATGAAGCAGCACGGCGACACCGTCGCCGGCCGCAAGATCGAAATCATCCGCAAGGACGTCGGCGGCATCGCGCCGCCTGTCGCCAAGCGGCTGGCGCAGGAACTGGTGGTGCGCGACAAGGTCGACCTTCTCGCCGGCTGGCTGCTGACACCGAATGCGATCGCCGGCTGCGACGTATCGAAGGAAGCCAAGAAGGTTTCGGTGATCATGAACGCCGCGACCTCGATCATCGTCGACAAGTCGCCGTACTGCATCCGCTCCGCATTCACGCTGCCGATGGTGACCACGACACTCGGTCACTGGGCCGCCAAGAACGGCGTCAAGAAAGCCTACACGATGGTGTCGGACTACGCGCCCGGTCACGACGCCGAGAAGGGCTTCATCGAGGGCTTCAAGGCCGGCGGCGGCGAGATCGTCGGATCGGTGCACATGGCGGTCGCCAATCCGGATTTCTCGGCCTATGTGCAACGCGCCAAGGACCTCAACCCGGAAGCGATCTTCGTGTTCATTCCGGGCGGCGCGCAGCCCGCGGCTTTCGGCAAGGCGCTGGCCGAACGCGGCATCGATACCAAGAAGGTCAAGGTGATGGGCACCCAGGAGCTGACCGACGATTCCGCCCTCACCAATATGGGCGATACCGCGCTCGGCATCATCACCGGCTCGCCCTACGATCACAACCTCAAGAGCAAGATCAATCAGGACTTCGTCGCCGCCTACCGCAAGGAGTTCGGCGCCAACCCGAACTTCTTCTCGGCGGGCGGATATGACGGCATGACCCTGATCTATGCCGGCCTCAAGCTGACCAAGGGCGACACCGACGGCGACAAGCTGATCGCGGCGATGAAGACCGCCAAATGGACCAGCCCGCGTGGGCCGATGATGATCGACCCCAAGACCCGCGACGCGGTGGAAACCATCTATATCCAGCGCGTCGAGAAGGTGGGCGGCAAGCTGGTCAATGTCGAAATCGGCAAAGTTGAAAACGTGCGCGACCCGGTGCATGAAGCCATGATGAAGACGAAGAAGTGATCGCCAGTCCGCTCGCGAATCGAATTCCGGGCTTGAATGGGGCGGCCGCTCGCGGTCGCCCCGTTTATTGATATACGGTACCGCCCGCGGTCAGACTCGACAGAAGGCTCAAGCGACTGATCATGCTTCCCCCGGTATTCGGCGTCCTGTTCGACGGTATTGCCTACGGCATGCTGCTGTTCGTGCTCTCGGTCGGGATGTCGGTGACGCTCGGCCTTATGAATTTCGTCAATCTGGCGCACTGCGCCTTCGCCATGCTCGGAGCCTACGTCACCGTCGTGCTGATGAAGGACTTCGACTGGAATTTCTTCGCCACGCTGCCGATGGCCTTCGCCGCCGCGGCGCTGGTCAGCGTCGCGGTCGAGCGGACCTTGTATCGCCGGCTGTACCGCGCCTCCGATCTCGATCAGGTGCTGCTGACCATCGGCCTCGCCTTCATGTCGATCGCCATCGCCGCCTGGTTCTTCGGCACTACGCAGCAGCCGATCGCCGTGCCGTCCTATATGCGCGGATCGATCAGCGTGCTCGGCTTGAACCTCGGCATCTATCGCATGTTCCTGGTCGCCGTCGGCATCGCCGTCACGGTGCTGCTGGTGCTGGCGCTGGAGCACACCCGCTTCGGCGCCCAGGTGCGCGCCGCGGTCGACAACCAGCGCATGGCGCGCGGCCTCGGCATCGACGTCGATCGCACCTTCGCCGTCACCTTCGCGCTCGGCTCCGGGCTCGCCGGCTTAGGGGGCGCGCTGGCGATCGAGATCGTCGGTCTCGATCCGCAATTCGCGCTGGTCTATCTGGTCTACGTGCTGATCATCGTTTCGGTCGGCGGTCTCGGCTCGATCGCCGGTTCGTTTGCCGCCGCCTGCCTGATCGGCATGTCCGACATCGCCGGTAAATATTACGTGCCGCAGCTCGGCTCGTTCCTCATCTATCTCGTCATGGTAGCGGTGCTGATGTGGCGCCCCGCCGGCCTGTTCGGCAAACGGTGAGCGCATGACCACGCTTGACGCGCCCCGCACCGTGACCCCGCAAGGCTACCTCCTGCGCCAGAGCCGCTGGCGGCCAATCGAGGTCGCGTTCTGGCTGGCGACTTTGCTGCCGTTCTGGCTGTTCCCGACCTATCTGTCGCTGGCGAGCCAGATCGCCATCACCGGGCTGTTCGCGCTGTCGCTCGATCTGATCCTCGGTTATGCCGGCATCGTGTCGCTCGGCCACGCCGCGTTCTTCGGCATCGGCGCCTACACCGCCGGCATCTTCAGCAAATTCGTCTGGGGCGAGCCGTTCAGCGGCCTCGTCGTCGCCGCCGCCGTGGCCGGGGTGGTCGGCTATGCGTCGAGCTTCATCATCTCGCGCTTCCGCCATCTCACCTTGATCATGATCACGCTCGGCCTCGGCCTCCTGCTCAAGGAGGCGGCCAACAGCGCGCACTGGCTCACCGGCGGCTCCGACGGCCTGCAGGGCATCGATATCTGGCCGGTGCTCGGCGTGTTCAATTTCGATCTCTATGGCCGCACCGCCTACGGCTATGCGCTCGGCGTTCTGTTCGTCGTCTTCCTGTTCGCGCGCCGCCTCATCAATTCGCCGTTCGGCCTGGCGCTGCGCGGCATCCGCGAGAATTTCGTGCGCATGCCGGCGATCGGCGCCGACAGCCACGCCCATATCCGCAAGGTCTATACCATCGCCGCGATCATCGCCGGCATCGCCGGCGGCCTTCTGGCGCAGACCACGCAGACCGTGGCGCTCGAGGTGCTGAGTTTTGAACGCTCCGCCGACGTCGTGGTGATGCTGGTGCTCGGCGGCGCCGGGCGACTCTATGGCGGGCTGATCGGTGCCATGGTGTACATGATCGCGCGCGACCAGTTCTCCGGCATCGCGCCGCAATACTGGTATTTCTGGATCGGCGCGCTGCTGGTCATCGTGGTGATGCTGCTGCCGAACGGAATTCTCGGCGGCCTGTCCGCGCTCCTCAAGCGCTGGAGGCGCCGATGAATGCGGTAGCGTTGAGTGCGCGCGGCCTACACAAGAGCTTCGGCTCGCTGGTGGTGGCGCGCGATATCGACATCGATCTGCCGGTCGGCGCGCGTTACGCGCTGATCGGGCCGAACGGCGCCGGCAAGACGACGCTGATCAACCTGATGACCGGACTGCTCACGCCCAATGCCGGTCAAATCGCGCTCGGCGGCGAGGACGTCACGGCACTCAAGCCGCAGGCGCGAGTCAAGCGCGGGCTGGCCCGCACGTTCCAGATCAACACTCTGTTCGCCGGCTTGAACCCGCTCGAATCGGTCACGCTGGCGGTGTGCGAGCGCCGCGGCATCGCCGACCGCTTCTGGCAGAACATCGCCGGCAACAAGGACGCGATCGAAGAGGCCTACGAGATCCTGCGCAAGCTCAAGCTCGGCGACGCCTGCTACCAGACGACGCGCGAACTTCCCTATGGCCGCCAGCGCCTGCTCGAGATCGCGCTGGCGCTCGCGACGAAACCGAAGGTGCTGCTGCTCGACGAGCCGGCGGCCGGCGTGCCGCACGAGGAATCCGGCGAGATCTTCGAGGTCGTCGCCGGCCTGTCCGACGATCTGACCCTGCTGTTCATCGAGCACGACATGCACGTCGTGTTCCGCTTCGCCACGCACATCATCGTGCTGGTGGGCGGCGCCATCTTCACGCAAGGCTCGCCGGCCGAGATCGCCGCCGATCCCGGCGTGCGCGAGGTCTATCTGGGGACGCGCAAACATGGGTGACGACCATGGCTGAGCCGCTGCTCCGACTGGCGAACGTGACGGCCGGCTACGGCGACGCCGTCGTGCTCCATGACGTATCGCTCGAGGTCGCCGCGCATGGTTCGCTCGCCGTGCTCGGCCGCAACGGCGTCGGCAAGTCGACGCTGATGCTGACCATCATGGGTTTCACTCAGATGCGCGCCGGCCATGTGTTCTGGCGCGGCAAGGACATCTCGAAGCAGCCGCCGCACTGGCGCGCGAAGAACGGCATCGGCTGGGTGGCGCAGGAGCGCGAGATCTTCCCGTCGCTATCGGTGGAAGAGAACCTCACGGTCGCGGCGCAGCCGAGCGAATGGACGCTGGAGGCGATCTACACCATGTTCCCGCGGCTGAAGGAGCGGCGGAGCAACATGGGCAACCAGCTCTCCGGCGGCGAGCAGCAGATGCTGGCGATCGCACGGGCGCTGATGACCAACCCGTCGCTGCTTCTGCTCGACGAGCCGTTCGAGGGCCTGGCGCCGGTCATTGTCGAGGAACTGATCGGCGCGGTGAAGCAGATGCTGGCCGGGCGCAAGCTCGCCATCGTCCTGGTCGAACAGCACACCGACATCGCGCTGGAACTGACCACGGACGCCCTGGTGCTGGAGCGCGGCGCGGTGATGCACCGGGCGACCTCGGCCGATTTGCAGACGGACACCGCGACCCTGGAGCGCTATGTGGGTTTAAGGGTCGCGGCGGACTGAGCCTCCCCCACCCCCGCCCCCTCCCCGCTGCTCGCTTCGCTCGCGGGGGAGGGGAGAAGAAAGACAGCCGCCTTGACCCGGCCGTGCCCCTCTTGCTTTATCGCCCCATGACCACCGACGCCCATTTCCTCGACCGCAAGACCATCGCCGAGCTGACCGCGCGGATGTATCTCGACACCGGCGCGGTGCGCTTCATGGCCGATAAGCCTTTCATCTTCACGAGCGGCTGGGCGAGCCCGGTCTATAACGACTCGCGCTGGCTGATCTCGTTTCCCGACGTGCGCACGGCGATCATGGGCTACATGGTCAACGCCATCGACCGCGACATCGGCCGCAGCGAGATCGACGCCGTGGCCGGCGGCGAGACCGCGGGCATTCCGTTCGCCGCCTGGGTCGCCGACCGCATGCATCTGCCGATGCAGTATGTGCGCAAGAAGGCCAAGGGCTTCGGCCGCGGCGCCCAGATCGAAGGCGAACTCAAGCCGGGCCAACGCGTGCTGCTGGTCGAGGATCTCGCCACCGACGGCCGCAGCAAGATGAACTTCGTCAAGGCGATCCGCGACGCCGACGGGCATTGCGACCACTGCGCGGTGATCTTCTTCTACAACATCTACAAAGAGGGCGAGAAAGTCCTCGGCGACCTCGGCGTCAAGCTGCACTACCTCACCACCTGGCGCGACGTCTTGGCGGTGGCCAAGAAGATGGACCGCTTCGAGCCGAATATGCTGGCCGAAGTCGAGAAGTTCATCGACGACCCGGCCGGCTGGTCCAAGGCCCATGGCGGCGTGAGCACGGCTGCGGAGTAGCTCTTGCCCCGGACGCGGCGCAGCATGAGCGCAGCGAATGGTGCGACGCTGATCCGGGGCCTTCGCGCACTCTAAGTTTGGAACGGTCCCGGTTCTGCAGCGCATCGTTGCACGCTGCGCTGCGCCCGGGACAAGTGGTCCTACAGCCCCACCTTCCGCTTCACCTTCACCGCCGCCAGATCGAGCGCCGACAGAAAGCGCGACACGTCCTGCCGTGACAAAGGCAGCGGGCCGCGCGTCACCGCGCCAGCCGAGCGCAGGTCGGCCATCAGGTTGCGCGACGCCAGCGCCATGCCGATCGAATCGTCGTCGAACAGCTTGCCGGTCGGCGACAGCACGCTAGCGCCGTTCTTGACGCAGCGCGCCGCGAGCGGGATGTCGGCGGTGATGACGATGTCATGCGCCCCGGCCCGCTCGGCGATCCATTGGTCGGCGACGTCGGGGCCCTCCGGCACGATGACCCGCTCGATCAGGTCGGTGCGCGGCACGTTCAGATAAGAATTGGCGACGACAAAGACCTTCAGCCGGTAGCGCTCGGCCACCCGGTAAACCTCGTTCTTGACCGGGCAGGCGTCGGCATCGACGAAAATCCGGATGGCAAAGGCGGCCGGGTCTTCCATGTATTCAAAAGCCATGATCCAATCGGGTGGGACGTCCGGGAGGCATCAATGGCCAAAAAGACAAATAAAACAAGGAAGAAGCCGACAAAACCGGTGCATCCCCGCAAGCCGGCCAAGCCCAACGCGCGCCAGGCCGTCAAGGCCAAGACCCGGGCCAAGAAGCGGCCGAAGCAGAAGTTCCACGTCAGCCATCCGGACGAAGCCGCCTTCGACCAGGGTCTGCGGAGCTATGCCAAATATCGCGACCTCGGCCTGGCGCCGGCCACCGGCGGCATGGTGCAAGGCCATGTGATCCGCTTCATTCCCCCCTTCGTGCCGGAGGAAGTCGCCAAGCCGCATTACCACGATGTCGATCTGCAACTGATCTACGTGCTGAAGGGCTGGTACAAGACCGAGTTCGAAGGCGAGGGCGTGCATACCTTCCACGCCGGCTCGTGCTGGATCCAGCCGCCGAAGATCAAGCACACCGTGCTCGGCTATTCCGACGATTGCGAATTGCTGGAGATCGTCCTGCCGGCCGAGTTCAAGACGGTGATGCTGGAGAAGTAGCTACTTCTCGACGTCGTCGTCCGACAGCACGCGGTAGGCGGCGCCTTCCATGTCGCTGTACTGGCCGCTCTTCAGCGCCCACAGAAAGCCGAACAGGCCGATGAGACCCAAGCCGAGCGCCAGCGGCAGAAGATAGATGATGACGTTCATGTGCCGCTCGTTTCCGCGGGCAACCCGACATTCTCAGTTCGTCCCCGCGAAAGCGGAGATTCCGCGACCGGATTCCCGCTTTCGCGGGATTGAACGGGTTCCGGGGTCGCTCCCTTATTTTTGATATTAGCGCGCAGCGCGTTCAGCGTCACGAGCATCGACGAGCCGGACATCGCCAAAGCGGCGATCAGCGGCGTCACCACGCCGGCAATCGCCACCGGCACGGCAACGAGATTATAGAGCGCGGCGAGCCACAGGTTCTCCACCATCAGCCGGCGCGCCCTGCGGGCGATCGTCACCGCGTCGACGACCGGTGCCAGCCGCTCGCCGAGGAACACAGCGTCGGCCTGTGCCTGGGTCACGTCGGCGGCGGAAATCGGCGACAATGAAACATGCGCGGCGGCGAGCGACGGCGCGTCGTTGAGACCGTCGCCGACCATCAGCACGCGGCGACCTTGCGCTTTCAGAGTGTCGATGAACGCGATCTTGTCGGCCGGATTGACGACTCCGCGCCATTGCGCGATGCCGAGCGCCTCGGCGACCGGCGCCACCGCCTCAGTGCGGTCGCCGGACAGAATATGCAGGTCGAAGCCGAGATCGCGCAGCGCCTGCACCGTCTCGACGGCGTCGGGCCGCAGGCTTTGCGCGATGGCGAATGTCGCAACCCGGTCGCCCTGCCGGAAATAAATGTGCGATGCACCGGTCTGCGTGAGCATGAGCGGGGTCTGGGGCACCGCACAGAACGCGGCGCTGCCGAGCCGCATCTCGACGCCGCCGGCGACGGCGCGCACGCCCTGCCCCGGCTCCTCGACAACGGAATCGAACGGCGTCGCGCTGGTGCCTTCCTTGGCCAGCGCCATCGCCAAAGGATGGCGACTCGATTGCGCCAGCCGAGCCGCAGCCTGTCGCAGATCGGGACCGATATCGCCGCCATTGACGACGCGCGGTTCCGGCAGCGTCAGCGTGCCGGTCTTGTCGAACACGATGGTGTCGGCTTCGGCGAGGCGTTCGATGGCGTCGCCGGCGTTGAGGATGATGCCGCGCTTGAACATGGCGCCGGAGGCGACCACCTGCACCGCGGGGATCGCCAGCGCCAGGGCGCAGGGACAGGTGATGATAAGCACGGCAATCGCGGTAATGATGGCATCGTGCAGCGTCGCGCCGGCCAGCCACCAGCCCGCGAAAGTGAGCGCGGCGGTGGCGTGCACCACCGGCGCATAGATACGCGCGGCGCGATCGGCGAGCCGCCGGGTGCGCGACTTGACGCTGGCCGCTTTCTCCAGAAGCTTCTCGATCTCGTCGATCAGCGCCGAGCCGCCGGCCGCGGTGACGCGCAAGGTGAGCGTGCCGGAGAAGTTCAGGCTGCCGGCATAGACTCTGGCGCCGGCCTTGATGGCGCGGCGCGCGGTTTCGCCGGTGATCAGGCTTTCGTCGATTTCGGAGACGCCGCCGACGACCTCACCGTCGGCCGGCACGCGCTCGCCCGGCTTGACCAGGACGCGATCGCCAACCTTGAGCGACGAAGCCGGCACGCGCACCAGTTCGCCGCCGTCGAAACGATGCGCCGTCTCGGCGCGCAAGGCGGCCAGATTGCCGGCGGTGGCGCGGGTCTTGCGCCGCATCGCATGCTCCAGCGCCCGCCCGACCAGCAGGAAGAACAGCAGCATCAGCGCCGAATCGAAGTAGGCCTCCTTGGCGTGGTTGGCGGTCTCGACCACCGACATCACCAGCGCCAGGATGACGCCGAGCGAGATTGGCACGTTCATGTTGAGCTGGCGCGCGCGCAGCGCCATCCAGGCGCTCGAGAAGAACGGCTGGCCGGCATAGGCCGCGGCCGGCAGCGCGATCAGCGCCGAGGCCCAGTGGAAGAAGTCGCGGGTTTCCGGCGTGATATCGGTGACGTTGCCCGACCACACCGACACCGACAGCAACATGACGTTCATCGCGGCGAAGCCGGCGACGGCGAGGCAACGCGTCAGCTTGCGCGCTTCGGCCGCCTCCTCCTGTTCGGCGCGCAGCGGCACGAAAGGATGGCCGCGATAGCCATTGGCCTGCAGCGTCTCGAAAATGCGGCCGGGCTCGTCGAGCGCGTCGGACCAGGCGACGTGCAGGCGGCGGTTGGTGTAATTGACGCGCGCCTCGGTGACGCCGGGCAGGCTCTTCACCGCGTTCTCGATGCGCGCGATGCAGGCGCCGCAGGAAATGCCTTCCACGGCAACATCCATGCCGCGCGTGCCGTCGGCTTCCGGCTTCACATATGGCGAAACATCGAGGGTGTCGCTCATGGTTCGATCATGCTCGATCGTGGCTCGGTCGCGGCGCCCCCGCCCGCTTGCCGACGTTAGTTCAGCATCACGCGGCTGCGCGACAGGAAGACGCGCTTGCCGTCGCGCAGGAAGTCGATGACCAGTTCCCAGCGTCCGGCGTCGGCGGCGGCAACGCCGTGAAACTGCCCGGCGCCGATATTGCTAAGCGGCACATCGTGGTCGCGCCGCGCATCGGCCGGATGCTCGAGCCGCGCCTGTGCGGTGAGGCCGGACACCGGCCCGCCCTTGGCGTCGCGCACCGAAACGTCGAGCACGGCCTCGCCGGCCTTGTCGCGGCTGAGCGTACCGTCGACGTGCCAATGCAGTTCGGCCTGTTTCTCGGCGTTGGCCATGGTCTGCTTGAACTTCAGCCCGGCCTGGTACGAACTCGTCGTCTCGACGCCGCCGAAGGTCGAGGTCGCGGCCTTCACCATCACCGCGTTCACCGCGAAGACGACGCCGAAGAAAGCGACCAACCACATCAGCACCGCGAAGCCCGTCAGTTCGCGTGACTTCTTCTTGGGAGACGGTTGGGCCATGGCTATTTCCTTTCCGGGCCGAAGAAGTGATCGCGCACTTGCGCCACCGCGCCGGTATCGGCGTCGATCAGGCTGAACAGCACCGTGGTCGAGGCCGCCGGCGCCGTGTTGCTGTAGTCGGTGACCAGAACGCGTACTTCCTTGGTCTGATCGGGACCCACCGACACGAGTTGGCGGCCGTCGGCGCGCGGCGGCAGGCCGACGAAGTCCACCAGCGAGGACGGCAGGCCGTCGACCGAGACGATGAAGTCGCGCGACTTGAGCTGCTTGTTGACGATGCGGATGATGTAGCCGTTGCGCAGCGCGCCGTCGGACAGCCGCACATACATCGGGTTGCGGTCGTGGATGACGCTGATGCCTTCCGAGCCGCGGGTCGCCAAGGTGTACAGCATGACGCCGCCGGCGATGGCGATGATCGCAGCATACAGCATGGTGCGCGGGCGGATGAGCTTGTAAGACGGCGCGCGGCCTTCCTGACGCGCCTTAATGTTGAGGTCGGTGTCGTAGGCAATGAGGTCGCGCGGACGGCCGAGCTTGGCCATGATGTTGTTGCAGGCGTCGATGCACAGGCCGCACTGGATGCAGCCGAGCTGCGAGCCCTGGCGAATGTCGATGCCGGTCGGGCAGACATGCACGCATTGCAGACAATCGACGCAGTCGCCGACGTGCTGGCCCTGCGCCTTCAACTGCTCGGCCTTCTTCACCGAGGTCCGCGGCTCGCCGCGATCATAGCGGTAGGTGACGTTGAGCGCGTATTCGTCGGTGAGCGCCGCCTGGATGCGCGGCCACGGGCACATGTACAGGCAGACCTGCTCGCGCAGATGGCCGGCGAGCGAATAAGTGGTGAAGGTGAGGATGCCGATCCAGGCATAGGCGACCAGCGGCGCTTCGCCGGTGGCCAGCTCCTTCACCAAAGTCGGCGCGTCGGCGAAATATAGCACCCAGGCGCCGCCGGTCCACCACGCCACCATCAGCCACAGGAAATGCTTGGCGGCCTTGCGGGCATAGGTCTCGGCTGTCCACTTGGCGGACTCGCGCTTCATGTGCTCGCGGCGGTCGCCTTCGGTGAAACGCTCGATCGCCATATAGAGATCGGTCCACACCGTCTGCGGACAGAGATAGCCGCACCAGACGCGGCCGGCGAGCGCGTTCATCAGGAACAGGCCGATCGCCGCCAGCACCAGCAGGCCGGTGAGGTAATAGATTTCCTGCGGCCACAGCTCGATGAAGAAGAAATAGAAGCGCCGGTTCGGGAAATCGATCAGCACCGCCTGCGACGGCGCGTCCGGGCCGCGATCCCAGCGCACGAAAGGCAGGAAGTAATAGACGCCGAGGGTGATCAGCAGCACCACCCATTTGATGCGGCGGAAGGTGCCATGGACGCTCTGCGGATAGATCTTCCGCCGCGCCGCGTAGAGCGGGATGTCTTCGATTTCGTCGTCGGACGGCGGCGGGGGCGGCGTCGCCGGTTTAACCTCGGATTGCCGCACCAGTTCTTCGAGTTGTGTCATGAAATGTCCGCCGGAATTACCCAGGTAGTCTAGCGACGCGGCGCCCCGGCGCTTTGATCTGGCTCAATGGAAACCCCGGCCTTGCGGCCGGGATTTCTCATATTATCAGTGGCTTAGCCTGGCGATGACGGCTATTTCTCGCCGCCGCCGAAGCTGTAGACATAGACCGCCAGAGACTTGATCACCGGCTCGCTGAGACGGCCTTCCCAGGTCGGCATCACGCCGCCATGACCCTTCTCGATGCCCTCGACGATAGTCGCCTTGTCGGAGCCGTAGAGCCAGATCTTGTCGGTCAGGTTGGCCGAGCCGAGCTCACGGTTGCCCTTGGCGTTCTCGCCATGACAGACCGCACAGTTATCGGCGAACAGCTTCTTGCCGGCCGCGAGATCGGCGCCCGGTTCGGTGGGCAGTCCGGACAGCGACCGTACGTAGTCGGCGACGTTCGAGACTTCCGCCGGCTTCAGCACGCCGGCGAACGGCGGCATGTTGCCCTGACGGCCTTTGTCGTTGCCGGACCGGGCGCCGAAGCGGATGGTCTGCTCGATGTCCGTGATCTTCCCGCCCCACAGCCAGTCGTCGTCATTGAGGTTGGGGTAGCCCTTGGCGCCGCCGCCACCGGCGCCGTGACACGGCGCGCAGTTGTCGGCGAAGGCGACGCGGCCCTGCGCCCGCGCGAAGTCCAGGAGCTGCGGATCAGCGAGAATCTCGGCGGTGCTCGCCGACGCCAGCTTCGCCATCATCGGCCCGCGTTGCGCGTGCAGTTCCTTGAGATCCTCGACCACAGCGTTGCGCGAGTGATAGCCGAACAACCCTTGTGTCGAGTTATGGATCAACGGCCAGGCCGGATAGACGATCCAGTAGCCGATCGCCCAGACGATGGTGAGATAGAACAGCCACAGCCACCAGCGCGGCAGCGGCGTGTTGAGTTCGCGCAGGCCGTCCCATTCATGGCCGGTGGTCGCCGTGCCGGTCAGCGTGTCGATATGTTTGTGTTCTTCAGCCACGACTTAGTCCTCCTGCAGCGGAATGCGCGCGGCTTCGTCGAATTGCTTCTGGCGCGACGGCCACAGCGCGTAGGCCAGAACCATCGCGAAAATCGCGACGAAGTAGATGAGTCCCCATCGCTGGGCGAACTCGGCAACGGCTTGATAGGTCGGGTCCATGTCAGATCACCGGATATTGGCTTTGTCGTCGTACATCTTGAAGTCGACCTCGGTGCCGAGCATCTGCAGATACGCGATCAGCGCATCGGCTTCGGTCACGCGGGTCGGATCGCCGTCGAAATCGCGCGCCACCGCGTTGGGATAGCGCTTGGTGAAGTCGGCGGCGTCGGGGTTGTCGGTCGAAGCCTGGATCTGCACGTCCTTGGCGGCGTCCGCGATCATCTCAGGCGTGTAAGGCGTACCGAGCAGAGCCTGGACCTTCATGTCTTGGGCGATATGCTTGTAGTCAAGATCGGTCTTGGCCAGGAAGCCATAGTCCGGCATCACCGACCCCGGCACCACGGAACGCGGATCGCGCAAGTGATCGCGGTGCCAGGCGTCGGAATACTTGCCGCCGACGCGGGCGAGGTCCGGACCGGTACGCTTCGAGCCCCACTGGAACGGGTGGTCGTACATGCTCTCGGCCGCCAGCGAGTAGTGACCGTAGCGTTCGACCTCGTCACGCAGCGGACGGATCATCTGCGAGTGGCACAGATAGCAGCCCTCGCGGACGTAGATGTTGCGGCCGGCGAGTTCGAGCGGCGTATAGGGCCGCACGCCCGCGACCTTTTCGATCGTGTTCTTCAGGTAGAACAGCGGCACGATCTCGACGAGACCGCCGACGGCGATCACCAGCAGGATGCCGATCACGAGAATGATCGAGTTCTTCTCAAGGATGGCGTGTTTTTGCCAGACAGACATTGTCGTCCTCGTTTATTCGGCGGGCTGGAGCTGGAGGTCGGCTTCGCCGGCAACGGCTTCCGAGTTCACCGTCTTCCACAGATTGAAGACCATGATCAGCGCGCCGCAGAGGAACAGGAAGCCACCGAGAGCGCGGATCACATAGAAGGGATGCATGGCCTCGACGGTTTCGACGAAGGAATATTCGAGGAAGCCGAGCGAGGTATAAGCACGCCACATCAAGCCCTGCAGGATGCCCGACACCCACATCGCGGTGATGTACAGCACGATGCCGATGGTCGAGATCCAGAAGTGCCAGTTGACGAGCTTGAGCGAGTACAGCCGACGGTTCCACAGCCACGGCACCAGGCAGTAGATGGCGCCGAAGGAGATGTAGGCGACCCAGCCGAGCGCGCCGGAGTGGACGTGGCCGATGGTCCAGTCGGTGTAGTGCGACAGCGAGTTGACGATCTTGACCGACATCATCGGCCCTTCGAACGTCGACATGCCGTAGAACGCGACCGACACCACCATCATGCGCAGCACCGGGTCGGTGCGTAGTTTGTCCCACGCGCCCGACAGCGTCATGATGCCGTTGATCATGCCGCCCCAAGACGGCATCCACAGCATGATCGAGAAGGTCATGCCGAGCGTCTGCGCCCAGTCCGGCAGCGCCGTGTAGTGCAGATGATGCGGACCGGCCCAGATGTAGAGGAAGATCAGCGCCCAGAAGTGGATGATCGACAGCCGGTAGGAATAGACCGGACGATCGGCCCGCTTCGGGATGAAGTAGTACATGATGGCGAGGAAGCCGGCGGTCAGGAAGAAGCCGACGGCGTTGTGCCCGTACCACCACTGCACCATCGCATCCTGCACGCCGGACCAGACGATGTAGGACTTCGACGAGAAGATCGACACCGGCACGGCAGGGTTATTGCCGAGGTGCAGCACCGCGATGGTGACGATGAAGGCGAGATAGAACCAGTTGGCAACGTAGATGTGCGGCTCGGTACGCCGCATCACGGTGCCCAGGAACACCAGGAAGTAGGTCACCCAGACGATGGTCAGCCACAGGTCCGAGTACCATTCCGGTTCGGCATATTCCTTCGACTGCGTGATGCCGAGCAGATAGCCGGTGCCGGCAATCAGGATGAAGAAGTTGTAGCCGAGCACGACGAACCACGGCGCCAGGTCGCCCGCCAGTCGGGCGCGGCAGGTGCGCTGCACGACATAAAAGGACGTGGCGATCAGCACGTTGCCACCGAAGGCGAAGATCACCGCCGAGGTGTGCAGCGGCCGCAGGCGACCGAAATTGATCCACTGCGCCAGATTCAAGGCCGGGAACGCCAGCTCGAGGGCGATGTAGAGGCCGACGGCGAAGCCGGCAATGCCCCAGAACACGGCCGCGATGGTGGCGAACTTCACGGGCGCCATATTGTAGTTGGGACGCCCGTCGGCGTTGATCAGCGGAGCCTTGCCGGCCGGCCGCTCGAAGTAGCGGTTGATGATAGCAAACACCGCGGCGATGCTGGCGGCGGTGAACAAGTAGGCGTGGAAGGCGTATTCAGGCGTGTAGGCCTTGGCGGCGATGACGATCGACAGGATCGCCAGACCGATCAGCGCCAGCGAAAGGCCGCCTTCGCCGAATGTCATGTTTTTTTGGGGAGCAATCGCGTTCGCCATGAGGGTGATTCCGTTCAAGAAATGGCCGCGGACAAAAAGCCGCACGGCAATATCTTCGAACGGCCACCGCGCGACCTTGATTCATGTCAAGCGAACGGCAAACGCGCACAACCCGACTGTGGCCGCGCGCTGCTCATGTCGGCGTCACGCGGTATCGCGTTCCGTTATATCCAATAAGAAATTCCGCATTCGCATGACTGTGAATGCACCCGGTAACAGGCTGCCAAAATCTGTGACATATCGGCAGCACGCGGACCGAATTTCCGCGATTTGATCCAGATCAAGTTTACAGGACACCCCGCTCTGTTGAATTCATGGCGAAGGCGGGCCGATACGGCCGCCGCTCAACGGGGTATCAGGGGTTTACACATGACGTTACGTAAGATCGCGCCGGCAGTCGTCGCGGCGCTCATTGGTTTTGCCGCCGTACCAGCGATCGCCGCCGATCTGCCGGCGAAGCCGGTCTACAAGGCGCCGGTCGCCGACACGTTCAATCCGTGGATGATTCGTCTGCGCGCGCTGGGCGTCGTCACCCGCAATTCGGGCGTCGTCGATCAGGTCGCCGGCTCGGGGCTCACCACCACCGACTCGATCGTTCCCGAACTCGATATCACCTACTTCTTCACCCGCAACTTCGCCGCCGAACTCATCCTCGGCGTGACCAAGCATCACGTGACCGGCACCGGCGCGGCCGCCACCGACGGTCTCGATGTCGGCAAGGCCTGGCTGCTGCCGCCGACACTGACCTTCCAGTATCACTTCACCAACTTTGGCGCCTTCAAGCCCTATGTCGGCGCCGGCGTGAACTACACGGTGTTCTTCAGCCAGACCGCCGGCAACACGGCGAACGGCGCTGGCGTCGTCATTACGCGCAGCCATCTGCATAACTCGTGGGCGCCCGCCCTGCAGATCGGTTTCGACTACATGATCGACAAGCACTGGGGCTTCAACGTCGACGTCAAGAAGCTCTGGCTGCGCCCGAGCTGGGACGGCGACAGCAATGTTGGCGCGCTCACCGGCAAGGTGAACCTCGATCCGTGGCTGATCGGCGCCGGTGTGACTTATAAGTTCTGATTTCAAGGAATCGTGCGGGGGTCCTCCCCACCCGATGCAAACTAAAGCCCCGGCTAACGCCGGGGCTCTTTTTTTGTCAGGCTCTTTTTTGCCGACTTTCGCGGCGGTCAATTGCGCCAGCCGTGCCAGCCCCAGCGACGCGGGCCCGACGAATTGATGCGCGCTTTCTGCTCGTCGGTGAGCGTGGCGTAGAACGCATCGAAAGCTGGCCGCACCGTCTTCACCGCGGCGAGCATGGCCTCCATCCGCTTCTCCATCAGTTCGAGCCGCGCCTGCGCGCCGGCCGGAAACTCCCGCGGGCAAGCGTCGGCGACGATCTGCGCCGCCTTGGTCGAGGCGGCCTGAAGATCGTCGAGCGCCTTGCGCTGCGTCTCGGTCGGCTTCACCAAGCGCTCGATGCGTTCCTTGCGCCATTCGGCGAGACCGGCGCTCTGCGGCGAACACATCCAGCCCCTGCCGCGGCCGGCGCCCCAGCCCATCATGCCGGGCCCCATCATCATGCCGGGACCCCAGCCCGAACCCGGGCCGGCGCCCGGGCCTGCTCCAGGGCCACCGGCGGGTTGCGCCAACGCGGGTACGATGGCGAGGCTGCCGATCAGCAAAGCGGCCGCTATCGCGAGACGTGATTTCATGACCTCATCCTCCGTTGAGACGCGGTGCGCCGCGCACCGCGACGTCACTAACGAGTCGAGCTACGGCGCGAATTCCCGCTCGACGTCGCCCATGGTGATTTCGGGTTTCAGCGCCGCTGCGATCGAGGCGCGGTCGCCGCGATACAGCACACCGAGACTGAAGCCGTCGTCGGCCAGCACCAGCGCGGTTGCCGCGGCGCGATCCTGTTCGATGGAAATGTTCGACGGCCGCACCATCTTTTTCCAGTCGCGCTGTTCGGGGCGGAAGGTGATGCAGGGGCTCAGCACTTCGATGAAGGCAAAGCCCGGCCACTTCAGACCGTCGACGATCAGGTCAGCGAGCCCGTTCGGATCGCCGGAAAAGCCGCGCGCCACGTAATTGGCCCCGGCGGCGATCGCCACCGCCAGCGGATTGAACGGCCTGAGGCCGATGCCGCCGGGCGCGATGTCCGAGTCCCAATCGGGCTCCGTGGTCGGCGACGGCTGGCCCTTGGTCATGCCGTAGACGCGGTTGTCCATGACGACATAGAGCAGATCGGGATTGCGCCGGCAGGCGTGGATGAAATGGTTGCCGCCGATCGAATAGCCGTCGCCGTCGCCGCCGACGGCGATGACTTCGAGATCGGGGCGCGCCAGCTTCAGCCCGGTGGCGGCGGCGAGCGCGCGGCCATGCACGCCGTGAAAGCCGTAGGTACTCATATAACCCGGCAGGCGCGACGAGCAGCCGATGCCGGAAACCAGCACGACCTCGTGCGGCGGACGGCCGTATTTGGCGAGCGCGCGCTCGAGCGCGGCGAGCACGCCGAAATCGCCGCAGCCCGGACACCACACCGGATGCGCGCCGGAGGCGAAGTCCTTGGCGTCAAACACACAGGACGGCGTCGTGGCGGTTGGGTTGGCGAGAGTGTCGGTCATGGCAACGTCCTTCTTCTCTCACGCCACGTAGTTCACGATCTCGGAGGGGCGGAAGGGCTGCGGCCCCGGCCGCGCCACGCTCTCGGCCTCCACCGGCACCGCCTTGTGGCCGAGCAGATGGCGATAGAGCTGGCCTGAATCGTTCTGTTCGATGACGACGACACGGCGCGCGCCGGAGAGCGCCTGCGCGAGCTGCCGGACCGGCAGCGGCGATATCAGCCGCAAGGCGATCACGCGAACGGAGTGCCCGGCCTCGGTGAGGCGCCGTGCCGCTTCGCGCGCCGGACCGACGGTCGAACCGAAAGCGAGGATCGCGGTATCGCCCTCGCCCGTCACCTCGCCCCAGCGCTCGCCGGCATCGAATTCACGAATCTTGCGCGCCCGCTTGTGAATCTGCGCCGCATGCATCGCCGCGCCGCTGGCTGGCAGACCGGCCTCGTTATGCGTCAAGCCCTCGGCGACCCATTCGCGGTTCGGCGTCCCCGGCAGTGGCATCGGCGTGATGGCGTCACCCGTCGTGGCGTAACGCTTGAATGGCTTACCCGCATCGACGCCGTCGATTTTTCGCGGCTGCGGCGGCGGGCGATCCCGCACCGGATCGATCACCGTGGTCGCCTGGCCGAGCGCCTGATCCGATAGCACGATCACCGGCACCTGCAGCGCCTCGGCGACATAGACGGCGTATTCGGCGGTAGCGGCGCAATCGCCGACCGACAGCGGCGCCAGCACCACATGCGGCGCATCGCCATGCGCGCCGTAAATCGCGAGATTGAGATCGCTCTGCTCGGTCTTCGAGGCGATGCCGGTCGACGGTCCGGCACGCATCACGTCGACCAGGACCAGCGGGATTTCCGCGGCGATCGCCAGACCCAGGCTCTCGACCATCAGCGAGAAACCGGGGCCCGAGGTCACGGTCATCGCTGGCACGCCGCCATAAGAGGCGCCGATCACCAGATTGATCGAGGCGAGTTCGTCTTCGCCGAGCACCAGACGGCCGCCGAGTTTCAACAGGTGCGGCGCCAGCCATTCGACCAGATCGGTCGCCGGAGTGATTGGATAACAGCCGACAAAGCGCACGCCGCCGCGCAGCGCGCCCAGCGCAACCGCCTGATTGCCGCTGATCAGCCAGCGCTGATCGGGCGTCGGTGGTGCGAGTTTGAGATCGAGCCCAAGTGCGGCGGCCGCCTGCGCGCCGGAAAGCGCCCGCGCCTTGTTGGCGGCGGCAACATCGGCACCCTTGCCGCCGAAGATTGCGTCGACGGCGCCTTCGATCTCGCCAACCGGCAGGCCGCAGAGCGCCGCCATGCACCCGGCGGCGAACATGTTGACGCGCCGGCCGAGCAAAGCGCGATCGGCCTTGCTTTCGCTGGCGTCGGTCATCGGCAACGCCACCACCCGACCCTTCGACTTGGCGATTCCAGGCGGCACCGCGCCGCTCGCCGGGTCGGCGATGATCAGACTGGCTTCATCGAGCGGAATCTCGGCGGCGAACTGCTCGACCTTGTCCCAATCGAGCGCGACGAAGGCATCGAACCGGTCGGGCTGCGCCTCGACCGGCATAACGCCGATCTGCACCAGAGACGCCGACTCGCCGCCGCGCACCTGCGCGCCGAACAGTTGCGTCATCATGCCGAAATAGCCCGCCCGCGCCGCCGCCCGAAGAAACACGGCCCCAGCGCTCATAGCGCCGGAGCCGCCGCTTCCGGCGAAGACGACGGCGATCGATTGGCGTGGCACGAAAACGCTCCTTTAGACGTAGCCGAGCCAACGCCAATAGGTAGCGCCGAGCAGCATCACCAGCGCCATGGCGACGACGGTCAGCACCAGGCCGGTGCGGACAAAATCGCGCGCCGTGAACGTGTCGGTGCCGTAGGCCACCATGTTCTGCGGCGCATTCACCACCAAGATGAAACCGAACGAGACGACGAACTGCAGCAGCATGGTCATGCCGATGATGTTGATGCCCGGCGTGGCGACGCCTTTGAGCACGGCGATGACGATCGGGATCATGGCGGAGGCGAGTGCGGTGGCGCTGGCGAATCCAAGATGGATGACCACCAGGAACAGGCTCATGGTGCCGAGGATGAACAGCGCCGTGGCGTTCTTCAGGCCGAACTCAAGCACGACGATGTCGGCCAGCCAGGTGGCCGCCTTGGTCTGCAGCAGCGCCGTGCCGAGCGAGATGCCGACACCAAACAGGATCACCGTGCCCCACGGAATTTTCGGCTGCGCTTCCTTCCAGGTCATGATGCCGATGCCCGGCATGAACATCAGCGCCACGGCGGTGATGGTCGTGGTCGAGGTATCGAACTTGTGCAGCACGCCTTCGGTAGCCCAGAAGGCGATCAGGGTCAGCGAAATGGCGAGCAGTTTCTTCTCCGAGCCCTTCATCGGCCCGAGTTCGGCGAGCGACTTCTTGATGCCCTCGGCGCCGCCGGGCACCGAGGTGACTTCCGGCTTCATCATGCGCGTCATGATGAAATAGAGCGCGATCGACATGGCGATGCCGAACGGCGCCGCCGCGACCAGCCATTCAAGCCAGGTGATGGTCTGGTTGAAGGCCTTCTCGATGAAGCCGATGGCGATCATGTTCTGCGCCGCCGCGGTCTTGATGCCGACATTCCAGATGCTGGCGGTCTGCACCGTCACCAGCATCAGCATCGCGGCGAACTGGCTGGAGCGGCTGACGCCGAAGGCGGCGATCATGCCGAGCGTGATCGGCACCAGGCAGGCCACGCGCGCCGTGGTCGACGGCACCATGAAGGCGATGACGATGCCGACCAGGATGGTGCCGATGACCACATTGCGGGTCTCGGTGCCGACGCGCGACAGGATGTTGAGCGCGATACGCTTGTCGAGGCCGGTCTGCGTCATCGCCGCGGCCAGGAACAGCGCGGCCGCGACCAGCACGAGGCCGGTCGACGTGAAGCCGCTGAAGGCCAAAGTCAGCGCGCGGCTGGTGCCCATCAGTACTTTGGGATTGGCGACGTCGGGCGCCAGGCCGAGCAGGAAAGCCATCAGCGCGGCAATGACGATGGCGGAGACGGCGTAATCGATGGCCTCGGTCATCCAGACGATGACGGCGAAGGCGAGGATCGCGAGCATATGATGGCCGGCGACCGGCAGGTTGGCCGGCGTCGGCAGCATCAGCACCACGATCAGCGCAGCGATGGCGGCGATGAGACCCCAGTTCGACGCCAACCAGGATCGTTCGGTTTTCGATGGACTGGTCGCGGGCGTTGCGACCACTTGCAGGGCGGGCTGGGTCGACATGATATCCCTCTGGGTCAGGTTTCGTCCCAGCTGGAATATTCGGCGCAACGTACGGTAGCGCCCTTGATGAAAGTCAAATGCCGTTCATGACATTCATGCTGCGCCGCAAATGACGAGCGCGCCGACGGCGTCCCCGCGCGGTGGCGCGCCCCGAGCGGCGCTCTGACGAGAATCAAAGCGCCGCGATGCAGACCTAGTGGCGGGCCTGGTCGCCGCCGGCGTCCGGCGCGTCGAACGTGATCCCGGTCGATGGGTCAATCCAGGCCATGTGGTCCTTGACCGACTTGACGCCCGGTACGTTTTCGCAGGCCACGTGCAAGGCCTCGCGCTGGCGCTCGTCGGTGATGACGCCGAACAGTTCGACGACGCCGTCGCGGACCACTACGTCCATGGCGGCGATCGGCGCCCAGTTCTGCTTGTCGAGTTCGGCAAGCAATTGCGCGCGGATGGCGCTGTCGTCCTTCGGCGATTGCGGCGCCGGCGCGACCCGGGCCATGCTGACCATCGCTCGCATCAGGTTGGAGCGGGTGACGATACCGACCAGCATCGAGCCCGCCATGACGGGCACGCGCTTGATCCGGTATTTCTCCATCAGCTCGATGATGTCCTCGAGCGAGGCGTTTTCATCGACGGTCTGCACGTCGACGGTCATCACCTCGCTGACGCGGCTGCCGTGCGTATGGGCGTATTCTTCCGCGACTTTGCCCGGCCCCATGATGAATTCGAGCCAGCGGGAGCGGCGCTTTTCGGTCTGGGTTTCGCGGCGGCGCAGGAAGTCGCCTTCCGAGACAACGCCGACCAGATTGTGATTCTTGTCGACCACCGGCAGACCGCTGATGCGGTGTTGCAGCATCAGCCGCGCCGCCTGGAGGACCGTAGCCTCGGGTTCGATGGTGACCACTTCGCGGGTCATGACGTCGCTGGCATGCATCGCCGCCTCCTTGAGATGACCGGCGCATTCCAACACCGCGCCACGTGTACGATGTTGATCGAAGTCAATCGTAACGCTTAAAGAAAAACCCCGGCTGAATGGCCGGGGTAGTACGGGGGAGGATACGCGGGGCGCGCGAAGCCGGCCTGGCTTCAGCCGTTCAGACGATTGAGCGCGGCCTGGTTGCGCAACACGATGCGGCGCGAGGTCGGCACCGCGATGGCGGCCGAGTTCTCCAGCTGCGTCAATGTGCGCGACACGGTTTCGATGGTGAGACCGAGATAATCGGCGATGTCCTGGCGCGACATCGGCAGTTCGACGGCCTCGGCGCAACGCGCGCGCTGCGCCATTTCGAGCAGGAAGCCGGCGACGCGCTCCTGAGCGGTCTTGATCAGCAGCATGGTGTGGTCCTGGGCGCGCTGCAGTTCGGTCGCAGCGAGCGTCCAGAGCTGACGGGCAACATCCGGGCTACGGGTGGCCAGCGACACCAGCGACGAGCGCTTGATCAGCATGACCTTGCAATCGACGATCGCCTCGGCCGAGAAGCTGTGATGATCACCGACCTCGAGGCCGAACACGTCGCCGGGCAGACAGAAGGCGCCGATCTGGCGGCGGCCATCATTGAGAACCCTGTAGGTCCGCACGGCGCCGCTGACGACCTTGTACAGATACTCGGCCGGCTCGTTCTCGCCGTAGATTTCGGCGTTGCGGGCAAACGGCATCACCGCGCCCATGAATTCGATGGTCTCGCCGTGGTGGCTGGCGGCCTGAGGCGGGAGCGGCGCGGCGGGATGGGACTGCGACTTCCGGACGGTCATGGTCTGGGTGTGCATGGTTTCGATCCTCGCTCAGGGGCACCGATCAGCCCGGTTGAATGGTTATTGTGGTACCGGTGTCGCGAGCGCCTCGAAATTCAGATAATCTCCATAGGGGTTTTACCGGAGGCGACCGCCGCCAGGTCCGCCGCTTGGTTCGAGTTCAATAAGTGACTGAGAATAAATGGATATTTTCTAAAGAGCGGCGGCTGGGCCTGTGGCGCTACGGCGTCGCGCTGACCGCGGTTGTGCTTGCTTTGGCGGGCCGCGCGCTGTTCACGCCGGAACTGCACAGCGAGGCGCTGTTTCTCTATTTCATCCCGCCGCTTCTCGTCGCGGCAGCCGTTGGCGGCTTGGGGCCGGGCCTGTTGGCGACGGCGCTGAGCCTGGCCATGGCCGTCTCGCTGCTCGACGTCAACGGCGGCATTTCGAATACCAATGTCATCAGCGCGCTGGCTTTCGTCGCCATCGGCGGCGCCACAGCCTGGGGCGGGGAATTGCTGCGCCGGGGGCGCCAGCGCGCCAATGTCATGGCGCGTGACGCGCTGGCGCGCGAAGCGCATTTGCAGTCGATCCTCGACACCGTGCCCGAAGCGATGATCGTGATCGACGAGCGCGGCATCATTCAGTCCTTTTCGAGCGCGGCGGAGCGCCTGTTCGGCTACCGCGCCGGTGAGGTTGTCGGCCAGAACGTCAAGATCCTGATGCCGAACCCCTACCGCGACAATCATGACGGCTATATCGAGCGTTACTGCCACACCGGCGAACGCCGCATCATCGGCATCGGCCGCGTCGTCGTCGGCCAGCGCATGGACGGCTCGACGTTTCCGATGGAACTGGCGGTCGGCGAGATGAAATCCGGCGACAGGCGGTTCTTCACCGGCTTCATTCGCGACCTCACCGAACGCCAGCAGACCGAACAGCGACTGCAGGAACTGCAATCAGAACTCGTGCACATCTCCCGTCTGACGGCGATGGGCGAGATGGCCTCGACGCTGGCGCACGAGTTGAACCAGCCGCTGGCTGCGATTTCCAATTATCTCAAAGGCTCGCAGCGCATTCTCGACGGCGATGGCGGCGACAAGCTGCCGCTGCTGCGCGACGCCCTCGGCAAGGCGTCGGAGCAGGCCGGCCGCGCCGGCCAGATCATCCGCCGGCTGCGCGACTTCGTGGCGCGCGGCGAAAGCGAACGACGGGTCGAAAGCATTACCAAACTGGTCGAGGAAGCCAGCGCCCTGGCGCTGGTCGGCGTCAAGGATCGCGGCATTCGCGTGCAATTCAAGTTCGATCCGCAAGTCGATCTGGTGCTGGCCGATCGCGTGCAGGTGCAGCAGGTGCTGCTCAATCTCATCCGCAACGCCATGGACGCCATGGAAGAGGCGCCGACGCGGGATCTCGCGATTTCCGTGACCGCCGACGGTGGCGGCCAGGTGCGCGTCAGCGTATCGGACACCGGCTCCGGCATCGCGCCGGAAATCGCCGAACACCTGTTCCAACCGTTCATGACGACCAAACGGCAAGGTATGGGGGTCGGGCTGTCGATTTCGCGGACCATCATCGAAGCCCACGGCGGGCGCATCTGGGTGGAGCCCAACCCGCGCGGCGGCACGACTTTCAATTTCACGCTCGCGGCGGTACAGGAAGGCGATGTCGACGACACCTGAAGCGACCATCTATGTGATCGATGACGACGATGCCGTGCGGCAGTCGCTCGAATTCCTGCTGTCGACAGCGGGCTTCAAGGCGCGCGGCTTTGAGTCGGCGCGGGACTTCTTCGAGGTTCTTGCGGACATCGATTCCGGCTGCGTCATCACCGACGTGCGCATGCCCGAGATCACCGGCATCGATCTGCTCAAGAAGGTCAAGGACGTGAAGCCCGGTTTGCCAGTGATCGTCATCACCGGCCACGGCGATGTCGCGCTGGCCGTCGAGGCGATGAAGATCGGCGCCGTCGATTTTCTCGAGAAGCCGTTCGACGACGACGGACTGGTCAGCGCCGTCAAGGCGGCCCTGAGCAACGCGGCCGACAGCGGCAAGCGACAAGCCGAGCTCGGTGCGATCAAGGACAAACTGGCGGCGCTGTCGAACCGCGAGCGGCAGGTGCTCGACGGTCTCGTCGCCGGTCACCCGAACAAGACCATCGCTTTCGATCTCGGTATCTCGCCGCGGACCGTCGAAATCTATCGCGCCAACCTCATGACCAAGATGGCGGCCAACAGCCTGTCCGATCTGGTGCGCATGGCCATGGTCGCCGATCTGATGAGCGACAGCGGCAAAACGAACAGCTGATCCCGGCCACCCCACGGCACAGAGTACGATTGCCTGGGCGTTCGCCGGCGCGACCGGCCGGACGGGCCCGGCTCGCGCCGCCGCCAGGGTGGCAACGAGCCCGCGGCTCCTAACTGAGCGAAGGCAATAAGCGCACACTATTTGTGCATTTAACTTCTAATTGTATGCAATCCGCAGGAGCTAAATGTGGCGGGCCTTTGTTCAAGGACACATATTTATCAGTAAAATCATGCGGTTGATGGATTGTATGCAATAGCACCGGATTTGGCACGCCCCTTGCGGAAGGCAGCCCAGTGTCATTCGGGAGGCTGTCCTATGAAGCGTCGTGATTTTTTGAAGTCCGCAACGGCTCTGGCGGCCGGTACGGCTATTTCCACGCCCGCGATCTTTTCCGCCGAAGCGCAGTCGCGCAAGGAAACGCTGCTGCTTGTCTCCGAGAGCGGCCCCAACAACCTCGACATTCACGGCGTCGGCACCAACCGCCCCGGCTACGAAGCGTCGTGGAATTGCTACGACCGTCTCATCACCCACGCCACCAAGACGCTGCCCGACGGCACGCTGTCCTATGACCGCGACAAGTTCGTGCCCGAGCTCGCCGAAGACATGAATGTCGGCGACATGTCGGTGACCTTCAAACTGAAGAAGGGCGCGAAATTCCAGGACGGCACGCCGGTCACCGCGAAGGATGTGAAATGGTCGTTCGACCGCGCCGTCTCGGTCGGCGGCTTCCCGGTGGTGCAGATGAAGGCCGGCTCGCTGGAAAAGCCGGAGCAGTTCGTCGCCGTCGACGACAACACGTTCCGCGTCGACTTCCTCAAGAAGAACCGCCTCACCATTCCCGATCTCGCCGTGATCGTGCCGGGCATCTACAATTCCGGCCTGCTCAAGTCGAAGGCGACCGAGAAGGACAAGTGGGCGCTCGAATACACCAAGTCCAACACCGCCGGCTCCGGCGCCTACAAAGTAACGAGCTGGAAGCCCGGCGTCGAAGTCGTCTACGAGCGCAACGACGCCTGGATCGGCGGCAAGCTGCCCGAACTCAAGAAGGTGATCTGGCGCACCATCCCGTCGGGCGGTAATCGCCGCGCGCTGATGGAACGCGGAGACGCCGATATCTCGTTCGACCTGCCCGCCAAGGACTTCGTCGAGATGAAGAAGGAGGGCAAGCTGAAGCTGGTGTCGAACACGATCGGCAACGGCATGTATTCGCTCGAACTGAACGTCAAGAATCCGCCGTTCAACAATGAGAAGGTGCGCCAGGCCATCGCCTACGCCCTGCCCTATCAGAAGATCATCGACGCGGCGATGTTCGGCCACGCCAAGCCGCTGTTCGGCGGCCCGTCGAACAGCGTGAGCACGATCGATTGGCCGCAGGCGACCGGCTACAAGACCGATCTCGCCATGGCCAAGAAGCTGATGGCGGAATCCGGCGCCGGCCCGATCGAATCGACGATCTCATTCGACCTCGGCGACGCCGTAAACTCCGAACCGATGGCTGTGCTGATCCAGGAAGCGCTCGGCCAGATCGGCATCAAGCTCGCCATCAACAAGGTGCCGGGCGCCAACTGGCGCAGCGAAATGGCGAAGAAGTCGATGCCGATGATGGTCAACTTCTTCTCCGGCTGGCTCGATTACCCGGAATACTTCTTCTTCTGGTGCTATTCGAAGCTCAACGCCGTGTTCAACACGCCGAGCTATGTCGACCCGGCGATGGACGCCTTCATCGACGGCGCCTATGCCGCCGCCGCCATCGGCGACAAAGAAAAGTACGCGACCGACGTCAAGGGCTTCATCTCCAAGGCCTACACGGACGTACCGCGCGTGCCGATCTTCCAGCCTTACCTGAACGTCGCGATGCAGAAGAACATCAGCGGATATCAGTACTGGTTCCACCGCCAGGTGGATTACCGCAAGCTGGTGAAGGGCTGAGCGACCAGCGGCGGCGCAGCAATGCGCCGCCGCATTCCCTCGAGGTGTGCCTGCGCTGTCTGCGGAGAGGATGAGTCAACATGCTCGCGACCATCGGCAAGCGGCTCCTGACGGTGATTCCGACCTTGATCGGTGTCGTCATCGTCACCTTTCTCCTGACCCGCGTCTTGCCCGGCGATCCGGCGGTCTACTTCGCCGGCCCGGCGGCAACGCCGGACTCGATCGCCGAAATCCGCAAGGGCCTCGGCCTCGACAAGCCGCTGCCCGAACAATTCATTCGTTACGTCGGCGATCTGGCGCACGGCAATTTCGGCAACTCGCTGTCGACCGGCCGCCCGGTGGCGACCGAGATCGCCAGCCGCCTGCCGGCCTCGGCCGAACTGACGCTGCTCGGCCTGATCGTTTCGCTCGCCATCGCCGTACCGCTCGGCATTCTCGCCGCGGTGAAGCAGGGCTCGTGGATCGACCATACCTGCCGCGTGGTCGCGACCGCCGGCGTGTCGCTGCCGGTGTTCTTCACCGGCCTGCTGCTGGTCTATGCCTTCTACTTTCAGCTTGGCTGGGCGCCGGCGCCGCTTGGACGGCTCGATGCCTTCGCCTCGGCGCCGCCGAACATCACCGGCCTCTATCTGATCGACAGCCTGGTCACCGGCCAGTTCGAAACTTTCCGCTCGGCCTTGTCGCAGCTCATTCTGCCGGTGGTGACTTTGGCGATCTTCTCGCTGGCGCCAATCGCGCGCATGACGCGGGCCTCGATGCTCGCCGTGCTGGCGTCGGAATTCGTGCGCACCGCGCGCGCCTCCGGTCTCGACACCCGCACCGTCATCATCACCTACGCCTTCCGCAACGCCATGCTGCCGGTCGTCACCACGCTCGGCATGGTGTTCTCCTTCCTCCTCGGCGCCAATGTGCTGGTCGAGAAGGTGTTCGCCTGGCCGGGCATCGGCTCTTACGCCGTCGAGGCGCTGCTGCAATCCGACTTCGCGCCGGTGCAGGGCTTCGTGCTGACCATGGCGGTGCTCTACGTCGCGCTCAATCTCGTCATCGACATTCTCTACCGCGTCATAGATCCGCGCGTGAGGCTTGAAGGATGACCGATACGCTCAACGCCATGCCGCCCGTGACCGACAACGCTCCGCCAGCACCGGCGCCGGCCGAAAAGCCGGAGCGTAATTCGATGCTGCGGCACACCCGTTATGTCATGTCGGAAAATCCCGTGACCGGGCTGGCCTTCGCCTTGTTCGCGCTGATCGCGCTGTTTGCGCTGATCGGGCCTTACATCGTGCCGCATGACCCGCTGGCGAGCGACACCGCGGCGGCGCTGCAGCCGCCGACCTGGAAGCACTGGTTCGGCACCGACCAGCTCGGCCGCGATATCCTCAGCCGTGTCGTGGTCGCCACCCGGCTCGATTTCATCATCGCCATCACCTCGGTGGCGCTGGTGTTCGCGATGGGCGGACTGGCCGGCATCGCCGCCGGCTATTTCGGCGGCTGGACCGACCGCATCATCAGCCGGCTGTCCGACACCATCATGGCGTTTCCGCTGTTCGTGCTCGCCATGGGCATCGTCGCGGCGCTCGGCAACACCGTGACCAACATCGTCATCGCCACCGCGATCATCAATTTCCCGCTTTATGTCCGCGTCGCCCGCGCCGAGGCCAATGTCCGCCGCGAGGCTGGCTTCGTGCAGGCCGCGCGACTGTCGGGCAATGGCGATGCCCGCATCCTGCTCGGCCACATCCTGCCGAACATCATGCCGATCATGATGGTGCAGATCTCGCTGACCATGGGCTACGCCATCCTAAATGCCGCCGGCCTGTCGTTCATCGGTCTCGGCGTCAAGCCGCCGACTCCGGAATGGGGCATCATGGTCGCCGAAGGCGCGGCCAACATCATCTCCGGTGAATGGTGGATCGCGCTGTTCCCCGGCGCGGCGCTGATGCTCGCGGTCTTCACCTTCAACCTGCTCGGTGACGGTCTGCGCGATCTGGTCGATCCGCAAAGGAGGACTTGATGCTCAAGGCTCCAACGCCCGAAGTCGATCAAGGCGAAGCGCTGCCGCTGCTCGACGTGCGCGATCTGACCGTCGAATTCCAGACCCGGCGCGGCGTCGTCCAGGCGGTCAAGCACGTCAATATCTCGCTCGCCAAGGGCGAGACGCTCGGCATCGTCGGCGAATCGGGCTCCGGCAAATCGGTGACGTCCTTCGCGGTGATGCGCATCCTCGATCGCGCCGGCAAGATCGCGGACGGCTCGGTGATGTTCTCCAACCTCGACCTGCGCAAGATCGACGAGAGCGAGATGCGCGACCTGCGCGGCCGCGAAATGTCGATGATCTTCCAGTCGCCGCGATTGGCGCTCAACCCGATCCGCAAGATCGGCCAGCAGATCGAGGATGTGCTGCTGCAGCACGCGCAGGTCGATGCCGCCGCGGTCGCCGACAGGGCCGTCGAAATGCTGGAGCAGGTGCGCATTGCCCGGCCGCGCGAGCGTTATCATGCCTATCCGTTCGAACTGTCCGGCGGCATGTGCCAGCGCGTCGTCATCGCTCTGGCGCTCGCCTGCCGACCGCAATTGTTGATCGCCGACGAACCGACCACCGGCCTCGACGTCACGACGCAGAAGGCGGTGATGGATCTCGTCGTTGAACTGACGCGTGAGCGCGGCATGTCGACGATCCTCATCACCCATGACCTCGGCCTCGCTGCCGCCTATTGCGACAAGGTCATCGTCATGGAGAAGGGCAACGTGGTCGAGACTGCGAAGTCCGAGACCATCTTCCGCAATCCGGCGCATCCCTATACGCGCAAACTGATGCGCGCGACGCCGCGCCCCGGCATCACGTTGCGCGATCTGTTGCCCGAGGACGAAGCCGCCCGTGCCGACGCGATCGGCCATGTCGGTGCCGCCAAGGCCGAGACGCCACTCTTGAAGGTCGAGAAGCTGGTGAAGGAATATCCGCGCCAGGGCGCGACCGCGTCGCTGTCGCGGCTGTTCAAGTCCGGCCCGGTGCCGGAGAGCGAGATCTTCCGTGCCGTCGACGGCATTTCGTTCGAGATCGCGCGCGGCGAAAGCGTCGGCCTGGTCGGCGAATCCGGCTGCGGCAAA
>JAFECJ010000043.1 GCA_018242205.1 Pseudomonadota bacterium | reverse complement strand
CCGCATTCGCGCTCGCGATAGCGGCAGGGCCTTTTACAAGCTGCAGGCCTTCATAGTGTTCACGACCGTCTACGACGGCGGTCGCACGACGGGCTATCAGAAACGCCAGCCAGCCCGATGCAAGCAATGCAAAAGCAATGCCGATCATTCGCGGCATAGTTTCACGAAGCAGATCCTCCTCCGAAAAGGCCTCGCTAAATCCGTTAGCCCCAATATTCGACCACAACTCGGCTGCCGTGACCGTAACCTCTGCATCCCACCGCCATGCGGTCGGCGGGAAGATGACGAGCGAGAGCAGAACGCCGAGCATGCATGACAGCGTGACCATGGCGAGCGCCGCGAACGCTGCGGGTGGCAGCGGGCGATACTCATATTTTGCGAGCTGATCCATTGTTAATTTTCCAGACGACCGCGATGACGCCAAACGACAAGCATCGAGTTTACAGGAATGTACTGTGGTGGGAGGTGTCGATTGGCCTCGTACAGCTCTTGCGGCGGCATAGCGAGCTGCTGGGCAACCCAGTCCCAAGTCAGATTCTGCCTGGGGTAATAAACACAGCCGTCAGTGTACGCGCTCAGCCGCGCACAAACCGGCCATGTCGCGGTGGATACCGGCCGCACGATTTCCATGCGGCTTACCGTCCATTTCCAAGCGGTCGGGACAGCGATGGCTATCCCGACCGCTATTACCGTTATCGCCATTGTAACGATGCTCAACTGAATGAGAGTCGAACGTTCCCGCCACCAGTCGCCCCAAGTCCGGATATCCGCAGGCAGCTCTTCCAATGGCGGCGGCTCCGGCAACTTGGTATCCGGCGCGATCGTGGCGACGATGTCCCGATACTGGGCAGCCGTCAGAGACGCAAAGGTATTTGGCGGCAGACGCAGGAATTCCGCCGGCGTCATTTGCTTCAGGCGCTGTACCAGTTGCACAGAAGACTTATCCGCATCTTCCTTCACATGGGTTACATTCTTCCGAAACCACGCTCTCAAATCAGCCATCGCGACCTCCCGCGAGGAAGGGAAGGATGCGTCCGATTTCATCCTGCATGACCGCGGACCATTCCGCGATATCCTTCACCAGGATCTTGGCTTCGTCGCGCCGACCACCAGTACGCCGAATTGCTTCCGCGTAGTTGTCGACGTGCCAGGAAACGATCGTCGACGGCAGCACGTGCAGGCGTTCGTAGATCGCCATGCTACGAGGATTCACTCTGGGCATCTCGATGGTCGGGTGCCGCTTGACAGCCGCTGCAAAGCTTTTACGTGTATCGTCGGCCAGGAATGCTGCAGCCTTCATCGGATCACCGGCTACGGCGTTGAGAACGATAACCGGCTGGGCATTCGGCAGGTTGCGTTCAATCCTCCGAAGCTCGCGGCACAACTGAATGGCCGAATCCTCGCCGGCCTTGCAGACCACGAAAACCACCACCTGGAAATTGAGCGTGGTGATGTCCTCGTCGAGATCAAGGTCAGTGATGGCGCTGTGGAACAAGCCCGCCATCGCGCCGCCGACCTCGATCAACGTGGACCGGCCGCTTTCCGGCATTGCAGTCACCGCGCGATACCAGGGAACGATGATATCACTCGCCACCAATTCATCGCCGCGGTTCTCGCGGTGGTCCGGGACCAACAGATCGACCACTTTTTCTCCGCTCTTCGCGGCGAGTTTTCCTTTGGAATCCATCTGGAACAGATCGAGCGGTTTTCCAGCAAGAACAAAGCCCGTGACTACCTGGACTGCCAGAGTCGTTTTGCCGACGCCGCCATCGTCGGCGGTTACGACCAGGCCGATCGGCCCATTCGCGCCTGAAGTTTTCTTTTCCACATGCATGATTGGAGCTCCCGTGTCTGTTGCGAGGAGCTCTTGGTTATTCGCACCAAAACCCGAAAGCGAAAGAATGAATGGGTCAGAAAATCGTTTTTCTATTCAAAAGGTTATCGGTGGCGGGATTTCGAGCAAACGAGGCTGTCGATGCCTCACACGGCGCTTAAATTCCAGTGGCGTGGGCGAATACGGCACAGGGCCATCCACGCGATCTTGTCCAGTACAGGCAGTATGCGCCTTCGGATGATTCGGGGAGGAACCCCTTAGCCGTTCCGGCCCGACGGGTAGCCGCCCCGCCAAGAAAGCCATAATTGCCAGTGACTTACTTCCGGTGGTAGGCGGTTGCTTTGCGCCATCACTGATTGTCGCTAGCTTGGTGCCTTTGAGTTCCAGAGCGAGACCAATGGCCCAAATAACCAAGCGATCGCGACCGTTGGTCACCAACGGGTTCGTCGTTGAGACCCCGGATCTGATCGAGCTCGTCGTCCGCGACATGCCCAGTCCCGCCGAAGTGAAAGCGGAGCGCGAGCGTCTGCGGGATTTTTGGTTCGTGCATTGGGTTGGAGGCAAGCTCTACCATCTGCGGCTCAGCGCCGGCGGTCCCAACGTCGACGGGCGGCAACTAACGGCTCCGGCATCGCAGTACGGCTGGCTTCTCCGGGCACGGGTCGATGATGTCATCGGTGTCGCTTTGCCCAAATACCAACCCATTCGGCAACGCCCCTTCACATTTCTTGCACAGCGGACCGAACTCATCGCACCTGCGGCCCACGCGGCCCGCATTGATGATCCGCTCATCGAGCAATTTACGGTCACACCACGTTTCGTGCTCAGCCCCAAAACATTCGAGCCCGTTGATGGGCAATCAAAGCTCGGCATCTTCATCAATGTCGAAATGCAATTCGATATTTCGGCACCACTGAATGAGCTCCAAAGCGCAAATGTCGATCTTACTGGGCTGCACGTCGTCCGTCGGCAAGCCGAGCCGGGAAAACGTCGTTTGGTCGGCCGAATCTCGCGGGTGGACGGAAATGTCACTCATCTTTCGGAGAGCACCGAAGGACCGTCGATCCAGACCGATCAAATTAAGCTCGAAGGGTCGAAAGAAAGCGTTGCTCGATGCCTAACAACGATCCTTGGACTATCCCGTTATCGTGCATTGATGTCGGCTCTTGACGATCAGCAGGCTGGTTATCTCCTCGGTCCGCACTTCGATGGTGTGGTAACAAAACTCGGAGCACTGCTCGCCAAGACAAAGCTTCCGATAGCACTTGGTCAAGATGCGAAGATTGGCGACCGCATTGTGCTCGCCAATAGCGATACGGCGGAGACCGTCTACGTTGCTCCTCCGGTTGACTATGTGTTTGATCGTACCGGTGCTCAGAGTAATGCGTTTGCTTGGCCGGGGCTTTCGCAGTTCGGCCCTTTTGATCGGACTACCTTTGCCAATAAGTCGCCACGACTGCTCGTGGTGTTTCCAACTTCCACGCAAGGGAAGGTGGAAACATTTCTTCGTGCGTTTCGCGATGGGCTCGGTGCTAACTACCGCGGCTTCGCAAAGGGATTTCGAGATATTTTCGGCCTGGTAAATCTCGAATTCGTTATGTGTCCTGTTCAAGTCCAGGTCTCCGACCGTGCTGGTTCAGAGGCGGCTTACCGTAACGCCATAGAAGATCGGCTATCGGCTGGCGAGGATGTACAGGGCGCGATTGTCGTTCTCTTCGAGGAGCACGCTCACCTGAAAGGGCTTCAAAACCCTTATCTCCGAACGAAAGCTCTACTATTAACCCTCGGCATTCCTGCGCAAGAAGTACGCATGACGACTGTCACCCAAATGCCGGGCATTTTGCAGTATACCCTCCAGAATTTTTCGGTCTCGGTTTACGCGAAGCTGAATGGGACGCCGTGGACCGTAAACCAAGATAAGGCGATCAGCGATGAGTTGGTTGTCGGAATGGGATTCGCCGAGTTTTCTGGCAGCCGTTTTGAAGATCGGCAGCGGTTTGTGGGTATCACGACCGTCTTTAGCGGCGACGGCACTTATCTCCTTGGTAACGTATCGAAAGAGAGCAATTACGCCGATTACCCAAAAATGGTCCGGGAATCTATGCTGTCGTTGCTTCGCGAGCTGAAGACGCGCAACAACTGGCGCCCGGGTGACACAGTGCGCGTCATCTTTCACGCGCATCGGCCATTGAAGCGCGTGGACGTAGGAAACATCGTTTTCGCGTGCGTTCGCGAGATCGGTGCTGAGCAGGTTTTGCAAATGGCCTTTGTGACGGTGTCGCACGATCATCCCTTCATCATTATGGACCGTGCTGAAAAGGGGGAGCCTGTTAAGCGCGATAGCGACGTGATGAAGGGTGAATTCGCGCCGATGCGCGGTACTATTGCGCGGATTGGTAAGACGACGAGGTTGCTAGCTACAAACTCTCATAAGCTTATCAAACGAGTTAATTCACCGCTGCCCGCGCCGCTTCTGATCAGTTTGCATCCCGATTCAACCTTCAAGGACGTCGACTACATCGCAGAGCAAACGTTGAAGTTTACCAGCCTTTCTTGGAGATCAACGTTGCCGGCACGTACCCCTGTTACGATCTTCTATTCCGAGCGGATTGCAGAGTTGCTCGGACGGTTAAAAGACGTGCCAGATTTCTCGACCACGGCGCTGTCGGTAAAGTTGAAATGGAGCCGGTGGTTCCTATGAATGGCGTTATTCTCAGCGTCACGGCCGCAGTACGAGAGGAAGCTAATCGAATTCTGCGGGCTTCTAGTGCCTGGCCTACCGCGTCGTCTGGTCTCGCTTACAAGATATTGCAGCGTGATGTTACGCTCTCTGAAGGTCACTTTGATCGGCCAGTGGAAAAATCATCGGCGACGCTGCTCCGGAGAACGCCGATATTCGCGGCATACGGCTATGTCATCGATTTGGCGCCGGAGGAAACTGTCAAACTGTGGTTAGATGAGATCGAGCACCTTCGCGGGCGGGAGATTTATCCAGTCGACCGTAATTCATTCATCTTCAACCCAGTGGAGATTCTTGGCGTTAGTTTCGGTCTTTGCTCGGATAAAGTGCCGCGCGAGCATAGGGAGTGGCTTGCCGGGACAATCCTTCGGGGTTTTTCGCAGGGCCAGTTCAAGACGAGCGTATCGCGTTTCGCGGCGCTATCTGCCTTGTACATGTTGGACAACGATAAGGCTCAAACGGTAAGTTTGTCGACGGTCGCTCTTAGTGGTCTTCCGACGCACGATGTGATCGTTGCTGCTTGTATCGACTTTGCTGTTGGTCTCCCGGCCGGAGCCATTATCGGCGACCTGGAGCAAGATCTTTTGCAGCGACTACTATCCGAAGCTGTGAGTATTAATGACGAGGCCGAGGCTGCCGCGCTCCTGATACTTGTGAGCCGTGTTTCAGGTCGTATCACTCTGATCTCCCCCGAAAATGCGGTGGATCAGATCGTCGTGCTATGCAGACGCTTTCCGCTATTTGTCGAGCGCTTGCGCATACGGCAGAGGCAGCGACCTTCGTTTGAAATAAAAGACGAATACGACGTCCAGGACCTTCTACATGCTATTCTCAAGCTTCATTTCGATGACGTGAGGCCGGAAGAAGTTACACCGAGCTACGCGTCATCATCATCGCGCGTCGATTTTTACCTGCCTAAGGAACGGATCGTTGTCGAGGCAAAGATGACAAGAGCGAACTTAGGACAAAAAGAGGTGGCGGACGAACTGATCATCGATGCCAATCGATACCGGACGGTGCCGGGCGTGGAGACATTGATTTGTTTGATTTATGATCCAGAAAAGCGCTGTCAGAACCCGACAGCTCTTGAGCGTGACGTCGAAGCGAGTGGCGTTCATCTTCGTGTGCGCGCAATCGTTTGCCCTCACGGTCTATAGGTGTTCATCGATAAATTCTTCGCGTTCACTGGAACGTGTGGATGTGTAGGTCGGAAATTTAAATGTCTCGCAGCTGGACCTGTGGCGCATTTCTCTTACTGCTATCAGGGGCCATGGCCGCCATGAGGAGAGCGACCCACGCAAGCGCAGAATCGACGACTGTCGGCGGTTGCAGTTTTATCTGAAGTGGCGCGGCGGTTGACGTGGGAACTTGCAAGGCCGACAAAGAGCAAAAGACGAACATTTCAACTGGTCGGGGGAATCGGTGCGTATACAATCGGTCATGATCTCAGGCTTCCGATCATTTGGACCGACGGCCCAGCGCGTCGAACTCGCAAATGACCTGACCACTGTCGTCGGACCAAACGCTTCCGGCAAAACCGCGCTATTGCAAGCGCTAGCTAAGATGTATGGCGTGACACGAGCGCAACGGACGCTGCATCGATCCGACTTTCACTTGCCGAAGGACGTCGCGCCCGAAGATCGCACGACGCGCGATCTTTTCATCGATGTGGTCGTCTCGCTGCCTGAACTAAAAGATGGGTCGGCCACCGCTGAAAGCGTCGCGCCGACATTCCGGCATCAGCAACTCGAAGGGCCGAAAAAGATGCCCATGTGCCGGATGCGGCTGGAAGCTCGCTGGCAGGACGACAACACTGCGGAAGGCGAGGTGACTCAAGAACTGTTCTGGGTCGATCATCTCAATGAAAAGGTAGAACAGAACGACAAGCATGCTGTGTCACCGGCCGACCGGGGTCTGATTCAGTTTTACTACACGCCTGCCTCACGTGACGCCGCTGCGCAAATTCGCGCGACCACGGGCGCTTTGGCGGCGCGCCTCATAAAAGCAATCGAATGGTCAAAAGGGACACGCAAGGCAGTTGATGACGCGACAAAGAGGCTCTCCGACGCATTCGGCGGTGAAGCTGCTATCGGCGCCATAAGTAAGGCGCTAAGCGTGCGCTGGAAAGAATTGAATAGCGAAGATACGGATGCCGATCCGAACCTTTCCCTCGTCAGTAAACGATTCGAAGAGGTGGTCGCACACATCCAAGTCATGTTTCAACATGGGACGACGAAAATCGAGCGCGGCCTCGATGTGTTGAGCGATGGCCAGCAATCGCTTTTCTACTTCGGCTCATCGTCCGAACCATAAACGAAGGGCGGCGAATCATTAGGAAGTAGAAGAAGCGAAATTGCGAAGTCGTATTGTTCAGAAAGAACGGTCATTTCGGTGCAGGGCTCTTTAAACCACACCACCGGTCCGTGCTCTTTCGCTGCTTTTGCCTCGCCGGTAGTTAGCTGTGCCGCCAAAGCGGTCTCCGGGATTGCAATTGGACCAGCTGACGTGCGGAAATATGCGCCGGTCTTCAAGGCACGCTCACTGGAGCGAGCCCAAAGGATGTATCCGTCGCGGGAGACAACAAGGACAGCCCACTTTTCCGTATACGATAACCACCTAAGTGTAGCCGCTATTAGCGATACTCGATAACGATCAAACAGTGAGCAACAAGATCGAGGTCTATTTTTGCGGACGGGGCGATCTGACGGCGGAAATCATCAAGAGGCATCAATAGATTTGCCGCAAATACATTCGCTTGATGTTCTACCTGCCCATAGGCCGAGTCCCACTGGACGAAATCCTGAGAGCCGCAGCGGATATTGAGCATCATGCAAGGCATCGTGGTCGGGCCTTTTCTTAGGCTTTAGATCGGACTCGATCGCACTCGAACGAGTTTCTTTCCAGCTGCCCCCCGTTGCGCCCATGTAATACGCCTTAATATCTAGAGCCGAGAAGCCAAAAGGATTTGTGCCGGTAAACTTGTGGAAATAGTAATTTATGAATGACCAATCAAATGGCGCATTAAAGCCAATGAAAATGGGAGTTGCGTCGTCTCCGATGGTCTCTCGAATCCAAGCTGCAAATTCAACCATCGCTTCTTTAGGTGGGCGTCCAGTGCGAGATAGAGTGTCGAGCGAGAGGCCGCTAACCTCCAGAGCCTTCGGATCGGCGTTATTATTGATTGGCTGTAACTCGCAAGAAAATACCAAAGCCTCGTCGTCTACGTGACAGGCACCTATCGAAAGAAGGCTGAATTCACCCGGTATCGGTCCAGAGGTCTCCACATCAATTGAGATAAACACTTCGCGCTGCCGAAGGCACCCAGCCGATCTTGAGCTTGCCGCGCATCGCCTCTTTTTCGTCAGCGGTATAGTTGGCGGTATAAATAAGGACGATTCGCAGGTGAGCGTTTGCGACGCGGGGCCACATAACGCCGCCCGGGCGGCTCATCGTAAGCGCGCCGGATTCGGTGTTGACCGTATATCGCGTTGCACGCACTTCCACCGACCCGCTAAGCAGCGTGAGGTCAACTTGCTTCAAGAAGCCCTTTTTCGCCAAAGCCTCGACGTCGTGTGCATAGTTACGCGCCGTCTCTTCGGTGATCGCGCCAGAACTTTGTGCCATCATCAGAAGATCGGCAGTGAAGCGCCGCGCCACGGTTTCGACATCGGCGACGCTGTAGGAATAGGTCTTACTTGCACTGGCGGTCTGGGTCATGCTGCTTCCTCGATCCTGAAACGGGGTCCGAACCATTCCTTCCACACCTCATTGTCATCCTCGGCTGAGGCAAAATGTGCGGCCTCCCAAGCTCCTTGAGCAGCGGCGACGATATCGATGCGTTCAGCTTCGGTAATACGGCTTGCAACGTTATTCAGGCTGTAGACCGGGTCGATGATGACGACCGGGTCGGTGAATTCACCGAAGGGCGCAATATTTTCCGGAAACTGAATCTTTTCCTTCAGCCCGGACTGAGCGATGTAGAGGAGGATCCGGCAAAACCGCTGTTCGATGGTTCCGGCATTGCCCTCGGTGTCGAGGTCGTAAGCGACGATTAGTTCGACAATGACGGACTTCAGCGGCTTCAGCTCTGCATGGTTGCGCCACTTCTTCAGCAGGCGCACCAAGGTGCGGAAGTCCTTATCTTTGTCCTTCCGGTCCCGTACGAACTTGATCTGGCACGGTGCGCAGGTTTCCATCTTTGACTCGTCTTGAAGGTCAAACTGCCAGCCGTATCCCGCGCGCTTCGGGTCTTCAATTACGGGCACGATGTCGACGCTAAGACCGCTGCCGACGAACGAAACCGTGGCGGCCTTACGTTGGATTTCAAAGTCCTCGACATCCTTGTTCGGGTAGATTTCGACCAGCAACTTGTAAATTGTGTCGTTGATCCGCGACGCATGCGGAAACCTAAAGGCATATCTCGAAACGGCACTGACTTTCGACGGCCGGGAGGAGGTCGTTGAGTTCTAAGCTCCCTCCGTATCAGCCGCCTTCTCCGTTTACTCCGTTCCTGCGGCGATTCACCGATGAGCGGGCGCGCGATCTCTCTGAGACCAGGGCGCTCTACGAAGAAGTGCGCACTGCGCATTTGGCGTCGCTCTGGTCCAAGGAAGATGCCATTGAGCGGGTGAATGGATTTGTCGCCGAATGGGTCGGCAAAGTCGTCGGGCTCCCCGAAGCGAAGCGTGCCGAAGGGCATCGCCCCACATATTCCGGTGTTCGACAAGTCGAAGCGAGAGGACGGCACTTTCTCGCGCAGCGACTTTAGATATGACCCGACCAGCGACGTCTACCACTGCCCGGGTGGCAAGAAGCTTGGAACCAGCGGCACCGTGCATGAGGGCAAGACGCTTCTGCATCGCGCCAGCAAGCTCGGCTGCGATGGATGTCCGCTCAAACCCCAGTGCTGCCCAAAGGAGCCGGCACGCAAGATCCCGCGCGATATCCACGAACGCGCCCGAGACGTTGCCCGGTCGTTCGCAGGAACTGAGGCCTTCGAGCAATCACGCCGCGAGCGCAAGAAGATCGAGATGCGGTTCGCGCACTTGAAGCGCATCCTGAGGCTCGGGCGGCTCAGGCTGCGTGGGCCACGAGGCGCTCAGGATGAGTTCGTCCTCGCTGCCATCGCTCAGAACCTGCGGCGGCTCACAACCCTTGTCGCTCGGCCGCCACCCGCTCGGGCACTGTGCATCGCGTAACGTTGAAGCCGCGTAGACAGCGTCAGGGCCGGCGGATCAAAGCCCGACGCCTTTAGCCGAACGGCTCACGGGCATCCATCGGCTACAGCCGCCTTTTGCAACAAAATCGACCCTAAAGCGGACATCAATTGCACCAAATGCGCCGCGTCAGTGTCCACGAATAGATTACCAAGAGTGACGCAACCCAAGCCCTGATTGCTTGAGGCGATAACGGATTGATGTTCAGATAGGTGAGTTAGGGCTGAAGTTGGGTCTGCGTTTCTCACGAAGAGCCGAGATTCCCTCTTTAATATCTGGCCCGGAAAAGCCCATGAACTCTAACCCCAGCGATGCATCAAAAATTGGCCCAGCCGCTCTCAACCAATTGTTGAGTGCGTACTTAGTGCCGCGAACAGCGCCAGGCGATAGCTTGATGAGCCGTTGGCAAATGCCCATTGCTGTCTCGACAACTTTATCATCATCAACGCAGACGCTTGCGAGGCCGATGCGTTCCGCCTCCTCACCGGTAACAGTCTCGCACAGCAGTAGGTAATATTTGGCTTTGGCCATACCGCAAAGCAAAGGCCATATGATCGCGGCGTGGTCGCCGGCGGCGACACCGAGACGGGTATGGCCGTCGATGATCTTGGCGGTGCGGCCGACCACGACGATGTCAGAAACCATCGCTGCTGACAGGCCGGCGCCAACCGCGGGCCCCTGGATCGCGGCGACGATAGGCTTGGAGCAGTTGATTATATTGTACACGAGGTCGCGGGCTTCGCGCCAAGCGGTCATCCGCGCTTCGAAGTCAGTACTCATCTCTTCCAGCAGGCTTATATCGCCGCCGGCGGAATAGGTGCCACCATCGCCGCGCAACAATACGCAGGAAGTTTCGGGATCGGCGTCGATGTCGCGCCAGACGTCGGCAATCTCGCGATGGCCGTCACGGTTAAGCGAATTCAGCTTGCCAGGATTGCTGATGATGACTTCGAGAATAGACGGCGCCGGACGATTGAACTTCAGCACTTTGTAGGCGTCATAATCCACTCGCATCGTCGGCTCCCGTTGTTCTCAGGAAAATTCTGGCAGCATGGCGCGTTGCGCTTCTAGGCGTCTTCGAGATTGCGACTGGCGACGGCGATCGCAATCAGCGCTCCGACTGCGCGCGCTGGTGAGTCAAAGGTCGGAAAACTCTTCTCGCGGAACATTGCCAGTGCTTCTGGCGTCTGCTCGACGCTGCCGGTCCAGCACACGATCAGCGGCTTTTCCGTCAATTGTGCGGATTCGATCAGGTGGCGGGCGAAATCGAGATTGCGGGCAAAGGTCAGCACCACGATGACGGCGTCAATCGAATCATCGGCGACCGCGAGATCGAGAATCTGGCGTAAATCGTTGGGTCGGCTGATGATGGCGCCGGTCAGATCGACCGGATTGCTGGCCGAACCGAAAAACGGCAGGTGCTTGGCGATCTTCTGCTGCAATCCGGGGTCGAACGGCAAGACCTGGAACTTGGCCATTTCGCAGAGCTCAGCGGTCTCCACGCCGAGTCCGCCGGCGAGCGAGATCACGGCAATCCGGTCGCCTTGCAACGTTTTGCCCAGCGACAGCGCGGTCGCGGAGTCGACCGCATTCATGGTGTCAGTCGCCCGCACGATTCCCAGCTCGTCGAATACGCCTTCGACCACGCGATCGTCGCCAGCCAGGGCGCCGGTGTGCGACAGGGCCGCGCGCTGGCCGACGCCGCTGCGCCCGACCTTGTTTATGACTATGCGCTTTTTCCCGCGCATGGCGCGAGCCGCGGCAACGAAACGCTTCGCATCGCGGATCTGCTCGACATACATCAGGACGACATCGCAGCTATCGTCATTGCCAAGCCATTCCAGTACGTCGCTCGCGGAAATGTCCGATTCGTTACCGGTGGTGATGACCGAATGGATGCCGCCGCCGTTGCGCGACAGGCGGTTGGCCATCATTCCGGAGATCGCGCCGGACTGCGATACAATCGCAATGCCGCCCGGCTTGAGCCCGATGAACATCGGACTGAAGCTCAGCAGCAGATCGTTGCCGGGGAATACGATGCCCTCGCAGTTCGGGCCGAGCAGGCGCAGGCGCGATGTTGCGAGGAAAGTTTTCAGGGCCTTTTCATATTCGGCCCCGGCGCCGCCCGATTCTGCAAAGCCTGACGTAACGCCGATCACGGCGTGGACGCCGTTGGCTTCGCATTGCTCCAGCACTCCCAGCATCTGCGCCGCCGGGACGAAGCTGACCGCGACATCGACCGGGCCGCCGGCCTCGCTCAGGTCGCGGGCGACCGGCAGCCCCAGGATTTCGCCGCCGCGTGGGTTGATCGGGATGATTCGGCCGGAATACTTGCCTTCTTTCAATAGCTTGATGGCGACATGACCGAGCTTCGTCGGGTCTTCCGAGGCCCCGAACAGCGCGATCGAACGGGGATTGGCGACGAGGCTCAACACTTCCTGAGTATCCCGGCGGGCCATTGGCAACCTCATTAACAGTCGACTATTCGGTCGATTACGATTAGCTATTCGAACTGAAAGCGGGCCCAATTTGTAGCCATTTGCGGGCAACTCATGGATAGTTCGCCGAAGTAGCAGAAAATACGACCGACCGTCCAGTCGGGATAACATCCAGGGTCAGATCACACAAGATGACACAAGAGACGAGCGCTAGAATATGAAACGACCCCACAACGGCAGTGAGGGAGTGCAGCGCTTTCGCATTCTGGAGAGTTCAGCCCGTCTGTTTGCCCACCAGGGTTTTGAAGCCACGTCGCTCAACGAAATCGCCGAGGAAGTCAGCCTGTCCAAGGCCACGATCTATCATTATTTCGCCAGCAAGGAGGAGATCTACAGTGAGATTATCCTCGATACGTTAGAGCGGCTGCTGTCCTTCGTTAAGGAATCGATCGACCGTAACGATACGGCTTCACGGCGCCTGGTGGCCGCTATGGAGGCCCACGGTCAATTCTTCGAGGATAATTTTTGGGCCTTTACAGCAATGCTAATTGGCTTTGGCGGCATTCGCGAACTCAACCGCCGCGCTCGCGCGGTGGCCTTACGCGACAGCTATGAGGAGCTTCTCCGCGACGTCGTCAAAGCCGGCATCGAGTCCGGCGAATTCCGAAAAGCCGATCCGGTCATAACGGCGCGGGCAATTCTGTCGATGCTCAACTGGATGGCGCGCTGGTACAAGCCCGGCGGACCGAAAAGGGCGCGCGAGTTCGCGCAGGAATACGCAAGCCTCATCATGCAGGGGCTGTGCGTGTAGCGGCCGCATCGATTTTCTCGAAGGCCAGGGCCTCAAAAGAAAATTCCAGAACTTCTCCCGCCGGTTTGCCCTTGATCGGGCAGCCGACCTCTGTTTAACTACCGACCGGACGGTCGGGAGCAAGACCGCCGCAATTTGGGAGGAATGCCTATGACCAGGACCAAGAAACTTGCTGCGCGAGCTTTTGCCTTCGGCGCCTTTTTGGCGCTCGCGGTGGCGCCGGCCTCGGCGCAAAAATCCTCGATTACGCTCGGTTCGACCAATTCGACGTCCAGCCATTATGCCGTCGCCGTGGCGATGTCGAAGGCGATTAAGGCCGGTATGCCGAACGCAAACGTATCGGTGATCGAAACCGGCGCCAGCGTCGACAACACCCGGCGCCTGACGCGCAATGAAATTGACCTCGGTCTGATTGCGGTCGACACCGGCATTCAGGCCATCAACGGCACGGGGCCGTTCAAGGACAAAGCGGTCACCGATCTGGTCTCGGTCTATGCCTATGACGTATCGGTACTGAATATCGCGGTGCGCGCCGACTCCGGCGTGACCAATGTTTCCGAACTCCAAGGTAAGAAGTTCAATGCCGGCATCCGCGGCAGCGGCGCCGAGGTGCTGACCCGCGAATCCTTCTCGATTCTCGGCATCGAGCCGGTCTGGACTCCCGGAACGGTGCAGGACGCATCCGAAGGCATCCAAAACCGCCAGATTGTCGGCTACGCCAAATACGGACCCGGCACCGGCATCGACGCAACGCTCCGCGAACTGCTGACCTCCACGGAAATGCGCCTGATCGGTTTCGATAAGGCCCAGCAGGAGAAGGTACTCGCCAAGGTCAAGGGCGTCGGTTTTACGACGGTCAGTGAAAACATCATCCCCGGCCAAAAGGCGGTTGACGTACCGGTGGTGCCGATTGTCTACGCGACGCGTCTTGCGGTGATGGACGATCAGACGGCCTACAACGTGGCCAAGTCGATCTACGAGAACCGCCAGACGCTTATCGACACCTGGCCGCATCTGAAGAATTTCAACTTCAAGCAGCAGGCGCTGCTCGCCGACAAGCTCGGCTTCCCGCTGCACCCTGGGGCCAAGCGTTTCTGGGAATCGCTGCCTTAGTCGCCACGGATGGAGTTGGCTACAATGTCCCACAGCGAAGAAGCGCCTGCCGCCACAGGATGGCTGCCCGCGTCGATGAACATCGCGCTGGCTGCCTTCGCAGTCTTCCATATCTACACGGCGCTGCTGGGCTCCTTCGATCCACTGATCCAACGCGGCATCTTTATCGGGTGCGGCGTTGGGTTCATCTTCCTGCGTCAGTTGCAAGCGTCGAATCTCGTATGGTCATGGCGTCTGGGACTCAATGTCGCGGCCGGTCTGGCCGCGGTCTATGCCGGGCTGCATGTTGCCGCGAATGATACCCGGCTAATGGACATCATGAGCGACATGACGCCGCTCGATAATGCGCTTGCGGTCGTGATGATCGTTCTCGTGCTGGAGGCGGCGCGCCGTACCATTGGCGCCTCGCTGCCGATCATGGCGTCCCTGGCCCTGATTGTTTACCTGTTCGGCAACAGTCTGATCTCGGGCGGTTGGCAGCCGCCGCGCACGTCGCTGGAAACGGCGCTTATGACGATGTACGGTTCGACAAACGGCATATTTGGCTTCATGGCCGACATCGGCACCCGGGTCATCGCGATCTTTGTGGTTTTTGGCTCGCTTTTGATCGCGCTCGGCGCGGGCGATGTCTTCATGCGCGCGGCCGCGCTAATTGCCGGGCGTAGTTACGGCGGCCCGGCAAAGGTCGCCGTCGTCACATCGGCCCTGTTCGGCACGGTTTCCGGCTCCGCCGTCGCCAACGTCATGTCGGTGGGCTCGATTACCATTCCGATGATGATCCGCGCCGGTTACCGCAAAGATTTCGCGGCCGGCGTCGAAGCGAGCGCTTCGGCCGGCGGCCAGATCATGCCCCCTGTCATGGGCGCGGGCGCTTTCATCATGGCCGAACTGCTCAACATTCCTTACGCAACGATTGCGGTAGCGGCCGTCCTTCCCGCGGTCCTGTATTTCGCCGCGATCTATTTCAGCGTTGACAATTTTGCGCGGGCGACGAATTTGCGGCCGATCGACCGCGAGCTTATGCCGAAATTTCGCGACGTCCTTTTCGACCGCAACACCCTCGTCGCCTTCGGGCCGCTGCTGACGCTGGCCTACCTTCTTTTCCAGAATTATACGCCGACGCTCGCCGGCGCGATCGCGACTTTCGTGTTGATCGGGCTAGCCGCGGCCACCCGCATTTTCTACGGCCTGTGGGAAGGGCGCTCGAACGAACTCGGCGCCGAAATGAAAACCTGGGCGCGGCAGGTCTGGCGAGGTCTGGTTGACGGCGGTTCCGGCCTGATCGTCATCGCCGCGTTGCTGGCTTGCGCCAGCATCCTGGTGACCGTCCTCAATGCGACCGGAATCGGGGTGAAGTTTTCGCAGCTCCTGCTAGGGCTGACCGGCGAGCACCTGTTCGTGGTGCTTATCATCTCGGCGGTCTTATGCACGCTGCTCGGCATGGACGTGCCGACGACCGCCTCATACATTCTCACCGCGTCGGTCGCGGCGCCGCTGCTGATCAAGTTGGGTCTAGCGCCGCTCACTGCGCATCTCTTCATTTTCTATTTCGCCATTCTGTCGGCGTTGACGCCGCCGGTATGCGCATCGGTCTATGCCGCGGCGACCCTGGTAAATGAAAATTTCTGGAAGGTCGCCGGCCAAGCGCTGCGCATCGCCGGTGGGGTTTATTTCATACCGTTTCTTTTCATCTACCGGCCGGAACTTTTGATGGCCGGCTCGGTGGCGGCGATCGTCTACAATTTTGCCGTTGCGCTGATGGCGATCGCGGCGATCAGCGGCGCATCCATCGGCTATTTCTTCGGGCCGCTGGCTTGGTACATGCGGCTCTATCTCTACGTTGCGAGCTTCACACTATTTTACCCGAGTTGGACATCCGACGTGCTTGGCATCTGCCTGGTCGGCGGTCTGGTGGCCGTGCGCTTCGTCAGATCTCAGCGTCTCGCGGTTCCTCTGAAAGTGAACGAGCCATAATGCCAAACACCCTTAAAAATACCTCCGTCCGGCTCGGTTGCGGCGCCGGATTCTGGGGCGATGCATTTGATCCGGCCCTGGAGCTCGCCGAGCGCGGCAACTTGGATTTTCTCTGCTTCGATTTTCTCGCGGAGCTGACGATGTCGTTGCTGCAGCGGGTGCGGGCGAAAGATCCCGGCCAGGGTTACGTGCCCGACATGGTCAATTGGTTTGCCGATTTGGCCGCACCGGCCAAGGCGTCGGGCACGACGCTCGTCTGCAATGGCGGCGGCGTCAATCCACGCGCCGGAGCCGAGGCATTGGCCAAAGCCATGCAGGTCAAAGGCATCGCCGGGCGCAAAATCGGCGTCGTCGCCGGTGACGATGTGCTCGGGCGTCTCCAGGCGTTCCGAGATGCCGGCATGAAACTTACGCATATGCGCACCGGCGAGGACGGCTTCGACCGGATAAAGTCGAAAGTGGTCAGCGCGAACGTCTATCTCGGCAGCGATGGCATCATAGAGGCGCTGGAGGGCGGTTCGGAGATCGTCGTAACCGGCCGCGTCACCGATAGCGCGCTGTTCATCGGCCCGGCAATGCATCGCCTGGGTTGGGGCTTCGACCAGCCGGACCGTATAGCCAGCGCCATCACCGTCGGCCACATTCTCGAATGCGCGGCCGGCTGCACCGGCGGCATGTCTTCGCGGTTCGACCAGATGCCGCGCATGGGCGAAGTTGGCTTCCCGATCGCCGAGATTTCCGGCGATGGCACCGCGACCATCTCCAAGCTGCCGGGCAGCGGCGGCCACGTCGATCAGTTCACGGTCAAAGAGCATCTGGTCTATGAGATCGGCGACCCGCGCAGTTATTTCACGCCAGATGGCGTTGCGGATTTCACCGCGCCGCATATCGAGGAGACCGGCGCGGATGTCGTGCGCGTCACCGGCATGCGCGGCAAAGCCCGGCCGGACAGCCTGAAGCTGCTGATCGGCTATAGTGACGGCTGGATCGGCGAGGGGCTATTGATGTTCCCCTGGCCGAACGCCCATGCCCGCGCCCGCAAAGCCGAAGAGACGCTGCGCGAGCGATTCAAGCGGCTCGGCCTCGCATCGTCGGCGATCAGCTTCAACTATATTGGGCTCAATATGCTGCACGGGCCGGCGGCGCCGATACCCGCTTCCGACAATCTCAACGAAGTCGGCCTGCGCGTCGCGGTTAAAACCGCATCGCGCGACGAGGCCGAAAAAGTTCGCCGCGCCTGCTCGCAGCTCTGGATCATGGGGCCGGGCGGCACCTCGTTCGGCGCGCCGATGAAGCCGCGCCCGACGATCGCGCTGTGGCCGACGCTGGTGCCGCGCGATCTGGTTTCTCATTCGGTGGAGTACATAACCTCATGACGCGTTCTCTGGTCGACATTGCCTATGTGCGCGCCGGCGATAAGGGCGATTCCGTATCGGTTGGCGTGCTGGCCAAATCGCCGGAATATTATGCGCAGGTCGTCGCCAGCGTGACGCCGAAGACGGTGGCCGCGCTGTACGGCGATTGGGTCCAGGGCGAGATCGAAGTCTTCCCGATGCCAAATATCGATGGTTGCCTAGTGCTGATGCACGATGCGCTCGGCGGAAGCGCCACCAACACCTTACGGTTCGATCAGACGGCGAAATCGCTGGGGACAGCGATCCTTCGGTTGCCGGCAATCGCGCCATGAACATGATGCCATTTGACGGCGTTAGCGCCGACACCGTAGCGCAGTTGCGAGACACGATCCGCCGCTTTGTTCTCGATAAACTCGTGCCGCTTGAAGGCAAAGTGGCGCGTGAGGAGAAGATTCCACCGGAAATCGTGCAGGCTATGCGCGATCTTGGCCTGTTTGGCATTTCGATCCCGGAGAAATACGGCGGGCTCGGCCTGTCAATGACCGCGGAGGTTCAGATCATTTTCGAGATGGGTTGGACCTCGCCGGTGTTCCGGTCGGTGTTCGGGACGAATGTCGGTATCGGTTCGCAGGGAATCCTGATGGACGGGACGCCGGAGCAGCGCGAGAAATATCTGCCACGTCTTGCCAGCGGCGAATTGATCGGCTCTTTCGCGCTCACCGAGCCGGAGGCCGGATCCGATGCCCGTGCCGTCGCCACCTTCGCCCGGCGCGACGGCAATAGCTATGTCATCAGCGGTACGAAGCGTTACATCACCAACGCGCCGTCGGCGGATCTCTTCACGTTGATCGCCAAGACCGGCGAGACCGCGGACGGGCCTGTCATATCCGCGTTCTTGGTCGAAGCCGACACGCCGGGTCTGCAATGCGGCAAGCCCGAGCACAAAATGGGCCAGCAAGGCGCCGATGTGTGCGACGTCGTCTTCGACAATTGTCGTGTGCCGCTCGACAGCCTGCTGGGCGGAGTCGAAGGGCAAGGCTTTGAGACGGTCAATAAGGTCCTGACCCGTGGCCGGCTTCATATTGCCGCGCTTTGCATCGGCACTGCGGAACGGCTGATTCACGAGTCGGTCACCTATGCGGTTAGCCGCCGTCAGTTCGGTCAACGCATCGGCGACTTTCAGCTCGTGCAAGCGATGCTCGCCGACAGTCGCACCGAGGCGAATGCCGGACGCAGCATGGTTCTCGACGCGGCGCGTCGTTTCGATGGGAAGATCGCGACCATCGTCGACGGCTCAACCTGTAAGTTGTTCGCTTCGGAAATGGTCGGCCGTGTCGCCGATCGGGCCGTGCAGATTTTCGGCGGTGCCGGCTACATCGCCGAATACGGCATCGAACGCTTCTATCGCGATGTGCGCCTGTTCCGGCTTTACGAAGGCACGTCGGAAATCCAGCGTCTTATCATCGGACGGCAAATGATGCGGGACGCCAGTTGATGCGCGATGCGTCGCACTCAGAGGTGGTTTGGCGGCCGACGCCGGAAGTCATGAAAAGCTGTCGGCTCGCCAAATTCATGGCGAGCGCCGGAATTGCCGATTACGCCGAACTGGTGCGCCGCGGCGATGCTGATCCCGCTTGGCTCTGGGATGCGGTCATTCGCGATCGCAAGCTGAAGTTCACCAAGCCTTATAGCCGCGTACTGGACCTTTCCAAAGGGACGCCCTGGCCGCAGTGGTGCATTGGCGGCGAGACCAATGTTTGTCTTAACGCCATCGACCGGCATCTTGCCGGCGGCCTCGCCGACAATACTGCGATTATCTGGCTGGGCGAGGGTGGTGAGACCCGCTCGCTCACCTATCGCGCGCTGAGTCGAGAGGTAAATCGCCTGGCGGCGTCGCTGGCGGCGCTTGGCTTCGGTCGCGGCGATCGCATCGGCATTCATATGGGTATGACGCCGGAGGCAATGGCCGCCTTTCTCGCCATCGCCCGGATCGGCGCCGTCGTGCTTCCGCTGTTTTCCGGCTTTGGCGCCTCGGCGATTGAAGCACGATTGAACGATGGCGGCGCCACGGGCGTGATCGCGTCGGACGGCACGTGGCGGCGCGGCCAGTGGTTCGCCATGAAGCCGACGCTCGATATGGCCGCCGCCAATATTCCCACGTTGCGCCATATCGTTATGTTCCGTCGCGGCGAGGCCGACGTGCCGATGACACCGGGGCGCGATCTGTGGTCGATTGATATCAATCCAACGGCCGACGACACGCTCGACCTGGTACCGGCCGAGCATCCGCTGATGATCATCTACACCTCTGGTACGACCGGCCGGCCCAAGGGCACCGTGCATACGCACTGCGGATTTTCCGCCAAGATGGCGCTGGACATGGAGCTATGCCTCGATGTCGGCCCCGAAGATCGCCTGTTGTGGATGACCGATATGGGCTGGCTCGTAGGGCCGATGCTCGCGGTCGGCGGCTTGCAGGCCGGGGCGACGCTGGTGCTCACGGAAGGCACGCCGGATTGGCCCAGCCCCGACCGCATCTGGAAGATCATCGCCGACCAGCGGGTCACGGCGCTTGGACTTGCACCCACGGTGGTCCGCGCGCTGATGCAACACGGTACCGAACCGGTGCTGCGCCACGACCTGTCGACGTTGACGAGAACCTTCTCCACGGGTGAGCCGTGGACGCCAGATGCATGGATGTGGTTCTTCGAACAGGTGTGCAAGCGCCGTGTTCCGATCCTGAATTATTCCGGCGGCACGGAAGTCGGCGGCGCCATTGTCACCGGCACTTTGCTGCACCCGCTGAAGCCGTGTTCGTTCGGCGGCCCGGTGCCCGGCATGGGCGCCGATATTGTCGACGACACCGGTAAGCCGGTGGCGCACGGAGAAGTCGGCGAACTGGTGCTGCGCACGCCGTCGATCGGCAATACCCGCGGCCTCTGGAATGACCCGGAGCGATATATCGATACGTATTGGAGCAAGATCGACGGTGTCTGGGTACACGGCGACTTCGCGATGAGAGATGCCGAGGGCTTCTGGTACATCTTTGGCCGCTCCGACGACACCATCAAGGTGGCGGGTAAACGCATCGGCCCGACCGAGGTCGAGGCCCTGGTGCTGGCCACCGGTCTTGCGGCCGAGGCTGCGGCGATTGCTGTGCCTGACTCGATCAAGGGCGCTGCGGTGGTTTGCGTCTGCGTCGCGAAATCGCCAAATGGTGCGGCGCATTTGATCGATGCCTTGTCAGCGGCGGTGGTTGACGGCCTTGGCCCGGCATTCCGGCCCAAGGAGATCCTGCTGGTCGCCGAGTTGCCCAAGACCCGCAATATGAAGGTGATGCGGCGCGTGGTGCGGGCGGCGTATCTGGGCGAAGCGCCAGGCGATCTGTCGTCCATCGTCAATCCGGGCTCGCTCGCAGGCATCGCGGATGCTCGCGAAGCGGCACAGAAACACTAGACAAGGGAGAAACGACGTGAGCGGTCTGTATTTCGAGCAATTCGCGGTCGATCAGGTGATCGAACACGAATTGCGTCGCACCGTTACCGAGGCGGACAATACGTTCTTCAGCGTCATGACGATGAATCCGCAACCGCTGCATTTGGATGCCGAGTTCTCGGCGAACACCGAGTTCGGCCAGCGTCTGGTCAACAGCCTGTTTACTCTCGGCTTGATGATTGGCCTGACAGTCGGCGAGACCACGCTTGGCACCACGATCGCTAATCTCGGCATGACCGATGTAACCTTTCCCAAGCCGGTGTTTCATGGCGACACGGTGCGTTCTGTCACCAAAGTCATATCCAAGCGCGAAAGCAAATCGCGGCCGGATGCCGGCCTCGTCCAGTTCGAGCACACCGCCTTCAACCAGCGCGGCGAGATGGTCGCGCGCTGTCTGCGTATGGCATTGATGAAGCGCAAGGGAGTTGCCGCATGAGGTCGATGTTATTTGTTCCCGGCGACAGCGAGAAGAAGTTGGCCAAAGGCTGGGGGTCGGGCTCCGACGCGCTGATCCTCGATCTAGAGGATTCGGTCGCGGCCGACCGAAAGAAGGAAGCGCGCCAGATTTCCCGCGCATTTTTGGCCGCTAACAAAGCTGGACCGAAACGCTTTGTCCGCATCAATCCGCTGGTCACGCCATACGCGATCGACGATCTTGCGGCGGTGGTCGGCGGCGCGCCGGATGGCATCGTACTGCCGAAATGTGCTTCGGCCGCCGATATCGTTGCGGTCAATCATTATTTGTCGGCGCTGGAGTCTCGTGAAGGACTGCCTCCGGATCGGATCCAGATAATGCCGATCGTCACCGAGACCGCCGGCGCAATGTTCACGCTGGGTAGCTACACCGGCCTCGGAACGCGGCTGTGCGGCATGATGTGGGGCTGCGAAGATCTCGCTGCCGACGTCGGCGCCAGTGTCAACCGGTCGTCAGATAATATGTATCTTGCGCCGTTCGATCTGGCGCGGTCGCTGTGTTTGTTCGCGGCTGCGGCGGCCGGTGTTCCGGCCATCGACACCGTCTTCACCGACTTCAAGGACATGGCCGGCCTTGAGCGCGAGTCGCTGAACGCCGAGCGGATTGGCTTTACCGCCAAGGCTGCCATTCACCCGGCCCAGGTCGAAATCATCAATCGTGCTTTCACGCCGGACGAGGCCGCCATTGCCTGGGCGAAGAAGGTGGTCGCCACCTTCCAGTCCTCGGCCCAGATCGGCGTGATCGGCATCGAGGGGAAGATGCTCGACCGGCCGCATTTGCGCGCCGCCGAACGCGTCTTGAATCGCGCAGGACTGGGCCGATGAACACAGCCGTCAATAACAAGCTTCGCCAGCAACTGCTAAGCTGGCGACGCGCCGGCCGTCGCATCGTCCACGAAGCCGATACCAAAGCCTTGCTTGCCGCGGCCGGCATCGCGGTGCCGAGCCAGGATCGTAAAAGCGGCCGCTTCGCGGTCAAACTCAGCTCAGATCGCTTTCCGCACAAGACCGAGCACGGTCTGGTGGCGCTCAATGTCACCGCGGTTGATTTGGACGCTACTGTTGCCAGGCTGCAGGCGGCCGATCCGGCTGGGCAGGTCCTGGTCGAAGACATGATCGAAGGCGGTGTCGGCGAGTGGATCGTCGGCTGCAAGCACGACCAGACGTTCGGCCCGATTGTGCTCGCCGGGCCCGGTGGCATCTTGGTCGAACTACTTGATCAGGTGCAAATTCGGCTGGCGCCCACACAGCCGGCCGTCGTCACGGCGATGCTGCGCAAGGGCCTCGGCGCCAAGGTGCTGAGCGGTCTCCGCGGCAAGCCGGCCGCCGATGAGGCCGCGCTTTGTGAAATCATCGTGCGGCTGTCGCAATTCTTTGCCGAGCACGCCGACCTGATCGAAGAGATCGAGGTCAATCCAGTCATCGTCCTCAAGCGCGGCGACGGTGCGGTGGCGGCCGATGCGCTTCTCGTTCTCAAGCAGCCGAATCAACCCGCAAGCGAGGCATCGTCGTGAAAGCCGATTACGAATTTCTGGTGGTCGAGCAGCGCCCGTCGGGGCTGGCCGTCTGTACCCTCAATCGCCCGCAGTCGCTGAATGCCTTTAATACCAAGATGGCGTTGGAAATCACCGACTTCTTCACCAAAGCCGGCATCGAGGATTCCGGCGTTCGCGCGATTGTGCTGACCGGCGCCGGCGATCGCGCCTTTTGCGTTGGCGCCGATCTGAAAGAGCGCGACAACATGAGCGAGGATGCGTGGTCGAAGCAGCACGTCATCTTCGAGAACATGTTTGAGTCGCTGCTGTTCAACCCGATCCCCGTTATCGCAGCGGTCAACGGCATGGCCTATGGCGGCGGCGGCGAGTTCATCGCGTCCTGCGACTTTGCTTATGCGGCGCGCCGGGCCAAGATCGCGCAAAGTGAAGTCAAGCTCGCGATCTTTCCGGGCGGCGGCGGCACGCAAATCCTGCCACGCGCCATGGGGCCGAAGCGCGCCAGCGAGTTTATCCTCACCGGCGAGGCCATCGACGCCGATACCGCGCTGGCCTGGGGGTTGGTGAACCGTGTCGTGGACGACGCCGACGTCGTAGCCGCCGCGGTGCGCACCGGCGAGATTATCTGCGCCAATGGACCGCTGGCGATCCGGCAGGCCAAAAAATCCATGCGACAGGGTTACGACATGGATATCCATACCGGGCTGGTGTTCGAACGCGAAGCCTATCACCGGCTTATCGATTCCGAAGACCGCCGTGAAGGCATCGCGGCGTTCAATCAGAAACGTAGACCCGTATTCAAAGGACGCTGATCGTGATCGATTTACCCTTTCCCGAACTCGCCGTAGGCCAGCGCAAAGTATCGCGCGGCCGCACAATGACGGAAACCGATGTGGTCAATTTCTGCATGTTGACCGGCAACTGGCTTGAGCTTCATTCGAACGTCGAGTTTGCCAAGCACACGCTATACGGACAGCGTCTGGTCCAGGGCAGCCTCGTATTCGCGGTCGTCAACGCCATGTTTCCGTTCGATCCTTCGGTGGTTGAGGCATTCTATGGCGTCGATAAACTGCGTTTCACGCGCCCGACCTTCATTGGTGACACCCTACATGCCGTGACCGAAATCGCCCGACTCAAGCCGCACAAGGAGAATCACGGCGTCGCCACCTCGCTGCTCACCGGCGTTAACCAGCGCGACGAGGTTGTCATGAGCTGCGAATTCAGCCTGCTGATCCGGAATGAGCGACTGTTGCCGGGACTAGCGGCGAGCGAAAGGAAGTAATAGCGATGAATTTCTTGAATGAGAGCCAGACGCTGTGGCGCGACACGGTCCACCAATTTGTCGAGCAGGAAATTACCCGCGAGTATATCCGCAAGTGCGACACCGAACGGGTCTATCCCTATGAGGGCTACGCCAAGATCGCGCGTGCGGGCTGGCTGAAGCTGCTTATTCCGGAATCGGCCGGCGGCGACGGCGGCGACATTTTCGACTATGCGCTGATGTGCGAGGGCACCGGCAAGTTTGGCTTCGACTTTGCCACCGCGGTCATGGTGTCGACCTTCACCGCGATGAATATCGTCCACCACGGCAGCAAGGAACAGCAGGAGCAGTTCCTCGTGCCATTCATGGAGGGCAAGAGCCGGTTCTCAATCTCCATATCGGAGCCTCAGGCAGGGTCCGACGCCGCCAATACCAAGACCCGCGCCACATTGGAGAACGGGCAGTGGGTCATTCGCGGCCAGAAATTGTGGTGCAGCGGCGCCGCCGCTGACAATGTCGTCATCGCCATGCTGGTCCGCACCGGCGAAGGCAAGTCCAAGCATGAGGGGCTGTCGGTCTTGCTGATCCCCAACAACACGCCGGGGGTCACCATCCGCAGGCTGCCAACGCTGGCGCGTCGCGCCACCGGCACCACGGAGATTTTCCTCGACGAAGCGCGCGTTCCTGAAAGCGCTGTACTCGGCAAGCCCGGGCAGGGCTGGTCGATCATCACCGAGCATCTCGAGCTCGAACGCATTGCAGTGGCTGCTGCCTATGTCGGAAATGCCCAAACCGCGGTTGACGATGCATTGCGCTATGCGCACGAGCGTATCCAATTTGACCGGGCCATCTACGAGTTTCAGGTGCTGCGTCACATGCTGGCCGATATGCAGACGCAGGTCGATGCCGCGCGCTTGCTGGTGTATCGCGCGGCCGCGCTGGCCGCCGCGTCAACGCCGTGCAGCCGCGAGGTCGCTATGGCTAAATTGTTTGCCTCGGAAACCCTGCAGACGGTGTCGCGCCAGGGCATGCAGATTCTGGGCGGCCACGGCATGCTGCCGGAAGCCGACATGGAGCGCTACTTCCGCGAAGGTATGCAATCGACCATCGGCGGTGGCACCAGCCAGATCCAGCGGACGATCATCGCGAAATCTATGAAAATTTAGAATGGCCATTCGATGAGCGCGTGCAACGGGTTCCTGGCGCCGAAATGGATGCAACACATCCGCAACGTTTGGGCCTAAGTCATTGATAAGTTGATGGCAAAAACGGTTTCCTAAACCGAAGGTCGGAGGTTCGACTTTTCTCAAGGCTGCCATTGATCCGAACGAAGAATTTCCCACTTTGTATGGTCTTTTCATGCGTGCTAAAGGCCCGACAGGTTGATCAATAAATCATCCATCAGATCATCCGTCCTATGGGCCAAAAATTACAGCGTAATTTCAATAACATACGTGTTCGCATCTATGCCCCGCGTGGGGCACCATTCAATATTCGGACGCGCTCCGGACCGTTCCGCGCCTAGCGCGAGACCCCTGATATCTCCCGACTCATCTTCCCCTCGATGGGACGCGTTGGCCGTTCGAGGGCGGGGTAGCCGATGCGTGCAGGTTACTTCGCCAGTCCTGCGCCGCCACGCCGCCCGCATCACGCCGCCGGCGTCTCCTTCGGCCTGACGAACAATTGCATGTCGAGGGAATCGAGCACCTTCATCGGCAACGCGCGATCGCGCAACGTCACCAGGCTTTCGCCTGGTCGGGGTGCCATGGCGATGATGCCGTCGAAACCATCGGTCCCAAGCAATGCGCATCGGCAGCCTTGGAGTCGGAATGCAAGTTCCGCGATTTTAGGTTTGCCGGCGGCAACAAAAAGTCAGGCGATTTGCATTCCTGGAATGTTGCATGCGCTTTCGGGGTTAACGCGGATTCAGGCTTCGCAACATAACACTGTACCGTGACTGATGGGCCTTCGGAGTTCAGACGCGGGACGACATAAAACTCGTAGAAATCTCCCAACCCGAATTGAATTTGGCCGTGGAAGACGCGCAGTCGAGCGACCTCACTCGAACGATGTCGCTTCCGGCGACCGATGCTCCGTGGTTGCCGATCGACCCCGCATTTGGCGTCGTCGCCATAGTTAATCTCTCTTAGAGCGCAACGACCGCTAGAGGCAATCTTAGATCAAAAGATTTCGTCTAAAACTTTATCTGGCGGCGCCCCCGGACGATGTGAGAGCGCCAATTCAAAATTCGATCCGCGTTCGCTTCGAGCGACCAAAGACCAGGAAGAAAGAATAGATCTATGAGACCGAGCGAAGAGAATGCAAGCGGCCGCCTGCGTTTTGACATCCGTGCAAAATTGCTCGGCGTTATCGGCCTCGCAGCAATCGGGATTGCGGTCGTATCAGCCGTTTTGGTCACCAATCAGATAAACAACAATATTGCGCGGCGCCACGCAGAACTTCAGGAGCTCGTGCAGACAACCGTCACACTTGTCGACTCGTTCTACAAGCGAGCAAAGAGTGGCGAGATGTCCGAGGCTGACGCGAAGCAGTCGGCGATTAAGGTCATCAATAAGCTTCGCTTCAACGGAGACAACTACTTTTGGGTGAACGATCTTCATCCGACCATGATTGTTCACCCATTCCGCCCCGATCTTAACGGAAAGGATCTCTCCGCCATAAAAGATCCCACCGGACTGCCGCTTTTCGTCGAGTTTGCGCGAGTCGCCAAAGCCAGCGGTTCGGGTTTCGTAGACTACATGTGGCCAAAGCCGAACGTCTCAACACCCGTTGAAAAAGTGTCCTATGTCGCCTTATTCCAGCCGTGGGGCTGGGTGATCGGGACAGGCGTTTACAACGACGATTTGATGGCCGACCGAAATAAGGCCATTTGGTCCGCTGTCGCAATCGGCGGCATCGCCCTGATGGTTGTAGCAGGTGCTATTGGATTGATAGTGCGGAATATCGTTTTGAGAATGACCGCGTTGCGCAACGTGGCAGTTGAGTTGTCCAAAAACAACTTTTCAATTCAGGTGAGGACCGAAGAAAGAAATGACGAAATTGGCGACATCGAGCGGGCAATGTCGTCGATGGTCCAAAGCGTAAGCGCCGTGGTGATTGGCGTAAAGCAATCGTCACTTGAGGTCGCAAATGCGTCTGGCGAAATTGCGTCTGCGACGACGGATTTGTCCTTGCGGACAGAGGAGCAGGCGGCCAGCCTGGAACAAACCTCAGCCGCTATGGAGCAACTCGCCGCCACCGTGCGGAAGAATGCCGAAAATGCGCAACTCGCGAGCCGAGACGCAGAGGCAACCCGCGATGCCGCGAGCCATGGTGGTGTAGTAGCCGGCCGGGCGACCGAGGCAATGGATCGCATTGAAAAGTCGTCACATAAGATCTCAAGCATCATCACAGTAATTGACGAAATTGCTCGGCAGACCAACCTGCTTGCACTCAATGCGGCCGTGGAGGCCGCCCGGGCCGGGGAGGCGGGTCGCGGGTTTGCGGTTGTGGCCTCTGAAGTGCGTAGCCTTGCGCAGCGTTCTTCTCAGGCTGCTCAGGATATTAAGGGACTTATCAGCGAATCGACCAATCTCGTTAAGGACGGTGTCGATCTCGTCAATCTAGCCGGCAAGTCGCTCAAAGATATTGTGAAGTCGGTCACCGAGGTTTCCTCAATTGTTGCCGAGATCGCCCATGCGTCCGCTGAGCAGGCGACGGGGATTGATGAGGTTAACCGTGCACTGGCGCAGATGGATCAAGCGACGCAAGAAAACTCCGCATTGGTTGAAGAGAATGCGGCCACCTCGAAAATGCTGGAGCATCAGGCTCAAAACCTGGACGAACAGGTGTCCGTGTTTTCGCTTCCGGGGATGGTCGTGAGAGAGACCCACTCTGACGGGTCGGGAAACCGGCCCGAATACGGCCGTAAGGAAATTTCCGGCGGCGCGAGAAACGCGATGCGTCCGCGATCAGATTTGGCGGCTTAATTACCGCCCAAACTGAACCGGGACTCTAATCGGAGGGCAGTTGTCGAGCCCTCCGATTGGGTATTGGGCCGGACAAGCGCTGGCACGTGGATCGGAGCCATTTGAATCCGCCAAATCTGCTTCGAGAATACTCCTATGCACAATTACCTTTTTCTCGAGGTTGGCGCTTTCGTTGCTGCGATTGCGCTCCTTTGGCTATTAGCAAGTCGCTAGTCCGTCATTCTGAAAGAGCCGCAAAAATCATTCGCTACCGCGCCTCATGATCTGAGCCCGGGCCGGACCTCATCACGCGCGCAGCCCGCGAAAGGATGGTCTTCAATCAGCGTCACAACGCGCCCTAGTTCGCGAATGATGTTTTCGGCAGTTTGTGTTCCAGCGGCGGCGATGTAATACGTCCAAATCCGTTCGCGATCGTCGAGCGCCTCGGGCGACCACAGCGCGTTGCGCCGGGCCGTCGGCATTTACCGGCCCTTCTGTCGCAGGAAATCCTCGACGCTGGACTCCCTGCCCAATCCCGCATCAAGCGAGGCGGCAGCTTTGTCGATCTCGCCGCGTAGAGCGCGCAGCTTTTCGACATGGGACAGCAATGAGCGTCCGATCTGCTCCTGATCTTCGGCGGGCAGACGCTCCAGTTCGGCGATAGCCTGTTCGAGCGATTTTACCATGGCCTCAATATAGCAGAGCCATCGCACGGAAACAGGGAGCCGTGCAGGCCATGAGCCGTCGCCCTTCGAGGGCCGCACTGGCCTGCGGCCACCTCAGGGTGACGGGTGGGAGCATGGGACCTGGCGAGGTCCCGGCTTCCGCTCCGCTGCAGCCGGGCTACGCGCCTCCAGCCGCCTCTCAAAACAAAATCGCCGGATCTCACGACCCGGCGATTTGCATTTTTATCTCTCCGCTCAGCGCGCCGCCTACGTCTGCGGCTTCTTCTTGCTGAACGTATTCTTGATATTGTCGAACAATTCGATCTTGGCGCCGTTCTTGCGCATGATCACGCTCTGCTGCGCCACCGACAGCGAGTTGTTCCAGGCCCAGTAGATCACCAGGCCGGCCGGGAACGAGCCGAGCATGAAGGTGAAGATGATCGGCATCCAGTTGAAGATCATCGCCTGCGTCGGATCCGGCGGCGCCGGGTTGAGCTTCATCTGCACCCACATGGTCACGCCCATGATCAGCGGCCAGATGCCGAGATGCAGGAAGTGGCCGACGACCGGCACGATGGTCGGGTCGATCGGCAACAGGCCGAACAAGGTGAAGATGTTGGTCGGGTCCGGCGCCGACAGGTCGTGGATCCAGCCGAAGAACGGCGCGTGCCGCATTTCGATGGTGACGAACAGCACCTTGTACAGCGAGAAGAACACCGGGATCTGGATGACGATCGGCAGACAGCCGGCCAGCGGGTTGATCTTCTCCTTCTTGTACAATTCCATCAGCATCTGCTGCTGCTTGGCCTTGTCGTCGGGGAAGCGCTCGCGCAGCGCCGCCATCTGCGGCTGCACCGCCTTCATCTTGGCCATCGAGGCGTAGGACTTGTTGGCGAGCGGGAAGAAGATCAGCTTGACGATCACCGTCACCATCAGGATGGCGAGGCCGAAATTGCCGAGCAGATGGAAGAAGAAGTCCATCGCCAGGAACATCGGCTTGGTGATGAAGTAGAACCAGCCCCAGTCGATCAGCAGGTCGAAGTGGTTGAGGCCGAGCTGCTTGGTGTAGCCGCCGATGCCGACCAGCGGGAAGTTGATGCCGACGGCGGAGACTTCCTTGGCGCCGGCGAACAGCCGGCCGGTGGCGTTGCCGGTGGCGCCGGGTTGAACGGTGACACCGTTCATCAGGTAGTCGGTCTGGTAGGTCGGCGTCGTGCCGATCGTACCGGTGGTGAAATGCGCGTTGAGCGCCGCGTCGGTCGGTGGCAGCAGCGCCGCCGCCCAGTATTTGTCGGTGATGCCGAGCCAGCCGTCGGTCACCTTGAAGTCGACCGACTTCACGCCATTCGCGTTCGGCTTGAGGTCGAGCATCTTCTTGTAGGTGTATTCCTGCAGGCCGTCGGCGCCGAGATAGCCGACCAGGCCCTCATGCAGCACGTAGTAGCCGGCGGTCACCGGCGTGCCGTGGCGCGAGATCAGCGCGTAGGGGTAAAGCGTCACCGGCTTGTCGGAGCTGTTGGCGACCGCGTCCTTGACGGTGAAGAGATATTTCTCGTCGACCGAAATGGTGCGCGTGAATTTGAGGCCCGCGCCGTTGTCGAAGGTCAGGGTGACGGGGTGCGCGGCGTCGAGCGTGTTGCTGCCTTGCTGCGTCCACACCGTGTCGGCGGTCGGCACCTTGATGTCGGCGCTGCCGGGCGTCCAGCCGAACTCGGCGTAGAACGGCTCCGGGCTGCCCGACGGCGACAGAAGCGTGATTGGCGGCGATTTCGGGTCGACGGTCTCGCGGAATTTCACAAGCGACAGGTCGTCGATGCGGCCGCCCTTGAGCGCGATCGAGCCTTCCAGCACGCCGGTCTCGATCTTGATACGCGGCGAGGCGGCGATGGCGGCGGTGCGGGTCTGCGCCGTCGGCGCTCCGGCCGCGGTCGGTGTGCCGGGGACGCCGCCGGGAGCGGCGGGCGGCGCGACGCCGGACTGGGCGTTGCCGGTCGGCGGGGCGACAGGCTGGTTCTGCTGTTGCTGCTGGGCGAGCTGCTTCTGCTTCTCGGCCTGCGGCATGGCGTAGAAATATTGCCATGCAATCAGCACCACGGCCGACAGCACAATGGCGAGAATGGTGTTCTTATTGTCGGTCATCGGGATCCCGTTTTCAGGCTTTCGGCCGCGGTCGCGCCCCGCTATGGGCACGCCCCAGTGCCCGTTCGAAGTCGTGTGCGATGCGGTCGAAAGGCAGGCTCAGAGCCGCCTGGCGCCCCACTAGCACATAATCATGCCCGCCGTGCATGCGCGTTTCGCCACAAAGGCGAACCACCTCGCGCAGGCGGCGGCGGACGCGGTTACGCTCGACGGCGTTTCCGACTTTGCGCGAAACGGTGAAACCGATCCGGACCGGGCCGGTTTCGTCGCGTTTGCGTATCTGGAGTACGAAAGCGGCGGCCGGAACCTTGGTCCCGATCGCCGCTTTGAGAAAATCCGCCCGTTGCTTCAGTCGTTCCATTGAAAGCAGCCGGCGCGGCTATGAGGCCGCCTGATCAGGCGCTGAGCCGCTTGCGTCCGCGGGCACGCCGAGCCTGGACGACCTTCCGTCCGCCGGTGGTCTTCATGCGCGCGCGGAAACCGTGACGGCGCTTGCGCACAAGCTTGCTCGGTTGATAGGTCCGCTTCACGTTCAAATCTCCGCTGATGGCGCCGTGGGGACGGGGCAAAAGCCCCAAAATCCGCCATTTCCCGGTTCATGATCGCGGCGATTTTCCGCTTCATGACCGAGGGGCACATGTTGGGGCGGCTTATAAGGGAGCCCTCCGGCCCCGTCAATGCAACGTCTCGCCCGAAAATCGGCCAGTTTAGCCGATCGGCGGGTGGGCGGAGGGGGCCGGATTTCCGGGAGATTCGATCCGGAACTCTTGTCCTGGCGCCATCCAGGTGACACATGTGCCTCAATCGCCTGTAAATTAAGGCCGATCGGGCCGGGATTTGACCAGTTTCGCTGGCGGTGCGCATGATCGCGGGCAGCCATACGATCGAGGACGAGGCTTGAGCACAGTCCCAGAGCCGACGGATGCAACGGCCGCTACGGCCCGGCCGCCTGTTCGCGTCGGCCTGTCCGGCAAGCTGCTGATGCTGACCGTCGCCTTCGTGCTGGTGGCCGAGGTCCTGATCTACGTTCCGCTGATCGCCAATTTCCGCCTCAACTGGCTCAACGACCGGCTGGCCGCTGCCCATACCGCCGCGATGGTGCTCGACGCCGCGCCGAGCGGCATGGTGCCGGAGAGCCTTGCCAAGCAGATCCTGGACTCGATCGGTGCGCGCGCCGTCGCGGTGAAAATGGGCGATCAGCGCCGCCTGCTCGCCGCCGCCAACCTGCCGTCGTCGATCGAGGACGATGTCGACATGCGCCATCTCATGTGGTGGCAGTCGATCAAGGAAGCATTCGAAGTCCTCTTGTTCTGCAAGCCCAACGACGTGATGCGTGTCATTGGTCCCGCGCCGATGGCCGAGGGCCAGTTTATCGAAATCGTTCTCGACGAAGCGCCGCTGCGCAAGGCGATGCTGAGCTTCTCGGTCACCATCATGCTGGTGTCGCTCGGCATCTCGGCCTTCACGGCAATGCTGGTGTTCTTCGCGCTGCATTACCTGCTTGTGCGGCCGATGGGGCGTCTCACCGCTAACATGGTGGCATTCCGCGCCGATCCGGAGAATCCGGCGCGCATTATCGAACGGTCGGGCCGCCGCGACGAAATCGGTACGGCGGAAGAGGAGCTAGCGTCGATGCAGGGTGAGCTGGCGTCGATGCTGCATCAGAAGAACCGTCTCGCCTCGCTCGGCCTCGCGGTCGCCAAGATCAACCACGATTTGCGCAATCTGCTGGCGTCGGCGCAGTTGTTCTCCGATCAGCTGTCGAGCCTGCCCGACCCCAAGGTGCAGCGCTTCGCCCCCAAGCTGATGCATGCTTTGGAGCGTGCCGTCGCGTTGTGCCAGGCGACATTGTCGTATGGCCGCGCTCAGGAAGCGCCGCCCGACCGCAGGACCGTGGCAGTGGAATCGCTGATCGAGGAGGTGCGCGAGTCGCTCGGCCTCACGATCGAGGTGCCGATCCGTTGGATCGTGTCGGTCGAGCGTGATCTCACCGTGGAGGCCGATCCCGACCAAATATTTCGGGTCTTCGTCAATCTCGGGCGCAATGCCATCCAGGCTCTCGAGACCCATGGCACGCGCGATCCGGCGCGTGACCAGATCCGTATCACCGGGCGACGCGAAGGCGAAGTCGTTGCCATCGAGATTTCCGACACCGGCCCCGGCCTGTCGGACAAGGCGCGCAGCCATCTCTAT
>JAFECJ010000042.1 GCA_018242205.1 Pseudomonadota bacterium | reverse complement strand
CGCGCGGGGCCGCCGAAGCCGCCGTCCGCGCGGCAGAACGTGGTCTGCTTCAAGGTCGCAATGAGCTTGCCGGTCGCCTTCTCGGTGATCGTGCGATTGTGATAAAGCAGCGCGCCTTTGCCCTCACCCTTGTCGACAACATCGACGATGCGTTCCTGGCCGATCACGGTGCCGCGCGGCGGAATGGGCGCGTGCAGGACGACGGTTTGCTCACCATGCACGACATGACTCCAGGTCAGGCCGAATTCGGGGGCTTGCATCCAGGAAGGATCAAAGCCCAGCACCAGCGGGAAGGTTGGTAGAGCCTTGAGGTTCTTCTCGTAAACGAACGCGAGCTCGTCCTCGTTGAGCGGGTCGTAACCGAATCCCAGCCCCAGCGCGTAGAGGATGCAATCCCTCTCACCGTAAGTGTGTTCGACTGGCAGAATTTGCTGAGCGAGAAGCTTGTCGGGATCGAGGGGCATTATCGGGACGCTCTTTATTTCCGGCGCGCCGGTGCAGAATCGCGCGGTGCCGACAGTGTTTGGCCGTGGCCGCGCGCACTATCGCATTGAGGCAATTGGCATGTCGAGACGGGCATGCTTAACGCGCGGCAAATGGCGAGGCCCGTTTTCCTGCGATTTTGACGATAGGATTTTACGCGGCCTTATCGCGCGCCCTGTTCAATCGATGGCGTCGACCGTCTTGAGCCGGGGGGCCAATGTCCGTCATCGACTTCGAGCGGCCGCGCGCCGGCACCAGGAATGGCGTGCGCGTTGTAGGCACCAAGACGACAGCGGCGATCGCCGTCTGTCTTGCGCTGGCGACCATCGTGCAAGCCCACGCGGCGGCCAGCGCCGCCACCGAAAGCGCCGAGATCGCGGTCGCGATTCCAAGGAAACAGGACATGACGTCGGTCCGGCGCGGCCCGTCGTTCACGGAACGGTTCGGCGCCGCCCTGCCAATGGCGCCGGCGCAGATCGCCTTCATCATGCCGGATGGCGTGCTCGACGCCAAACCGGCGACGACCGGAAGCCTGCCCATGCCGGCCGTTGCGTCGGAGTCGCACGCTCGGCCATTGATGGCCGCGGACGTCGCCGTAACCGGCACCGCGTCGATGTACGATCCGGGCGACAAGACCGATCTCGATGCCGGCAATGCCGAAACCGCGTCCGGAGAGAAGTACGATGCCAACGACTGGACGGCAGCGATCCAGATCGATCTACGCGACCGCTTCGGCGGCGTCCGCTTCGGCCGGAATTATCAGACGGCCTACGCACTGGTCGAGGCCGGCGACAAACGCCTCGTCGTCCGGATCAACGATGTCGGCCCCCTCAAGCCGGGCCGCATCATCGACCTCAATGTGCAGGCGATGCGCTATTTCGACCCGTCGTTGCAGGCCGGCCTCATCGCCGACGTCAAGGTGACACCGCTACTGGGCGAGGATTACGCGCTGGGACCGGTCACCGGCGCCATGCCGGTGACCGTCGCCAGTCGCGATCTTGTCGTTGTAGCGCCCTGATCAGGCGCCCCAGACTTCCTTGGAGAGATCGACGATCATCTTCAGCTTGGCCCACTGCTCGTCCTCGGCCAGCGTGTTGCCTTCCTCGGTCGAGGCAAAGCCACACTGCGGCGACAACGCGAGCTGCTCGAGCGCGACATACTTGGTCGCTTCTTCGATGCGCCTCTTGATGTCGTCCTTCTTTTCGAGCGTGCCGCTCTTGGAGGTGACGAGACCGAGCACCACGATCTTGTTGCCCTTAGGCAGGAAGCGCAGCGGCTCGAAACCACCAGCGCGGTCGGTGTCATATTCGAGGAAATAGCCGTCGTAGTTGCACTTCTCAAGCAGGTTCTTGGCGACCGGTTCGTAGCCGCCCGACGAGATAAAGGTCGAGCGGAAGTTGCCGCGGCAGACGTGGGTCGTGATCGTCATGTCGGCGGGCTTGGCTTCGAGCGCCTTGTTGATCATCTTGGTGTAGCTGTCTTGCAGATGATCGACGTCGAGCCCGCGGTCGCGCGCCTTCTTCAGTTCTTCCTGCGAGCAGAGATAGGCCCAGGCGGTGTCGTCGAACTGCAAATATCGACAGCCGGCGTCGTAGAACGCCTTGACCGCCTTCTGATAGGCGACCGCGAGATCGTCGAAGATGGCATCGCGGTTCGAGTAGACGTTGGTCTTGACCGCATCCGGCTCGAGGCGGAAGTGCATCACGCTCGGCGCCGGGATCGTCATCTTCGGCGTGCGGCTGGTGTGCGCCTTCAGGAACTTGAAGTGCTCGAGCATCGGGTGATTGGCGGAGAAGCCGATCTTGCCGGTGATGTTCAGCACCTGCATCTTGGTCTGAACGCCCTGGAACTGGATGCCGTGGTCGGAGGCGACGACGTCGACGCCGTCGAGCATGCCGAAGAAGTCATAGTGCCACCAGGCGCGGCGGAATTCGCCGTCGGTGACCGGCTGGAGGCCAATGTCTTCCTGCTTCTTGATGATCTTGATGATCTCGGCGTCTTCAATCGCCTTGAGCTGGGCGTCCGTAATTTCGCCCTTCTCGTGCTTGGCCCGCGCCTCGTGGATCGCCGCGGTGCGCAGGATCGAGCCGACCTGGTCGGCACGGAATGGCGGTTTGGTTCTCTGGGACATTCGCTTCCTCCAGCAAATTCGCCGCGGAAAATACGACCCGACCGCGGCTTGAGTTCGGGTGTGCCTTAGCACAATGAGTGGGACGACGTCAGTGGGCAGGCCTCAGAATACGCCGCTGCGCATGGCGCCGCGGATCAGCACCGCGCCCGGTAGCAGGCTGCGCGTACCCTGATCCCGCAGCGCGAGCTGGAGATTGCGTTGCGCCAGCCGCGCATGTTCGCGCATCAGTGCCTCGGCGCGGGTGCCCTCGCGATCTTCGATGGCCCGGACGACGCAGTGGTGGTGATCCTGAGCGATGATGAGGATCTTGCGCGCTTCCGGCATTTCCGCCTGGACGCGGACGAAGCCGCTCGGCGAGGCGAATGGCAGATTGAGCGTGCGCTCGATCTGCCGCTTGAGTACCGGGCTGTCGGCGGCCTCGACCAGCAGCGCGTGGAAGCGGGCGTTGAGGCCAACATAATCGGAGAAGTGATCGACGCTGAGGGTCGGCAGCGCGGCGATGTCGTCGATCCGCCGCAGCGCGACCTTCATGTCCTCGATCAGGCGGCCGCGCACGCTGCGCTCGGCCGCGATACGGGCGGCAAAGCCCTCCAGCGTGCCGCGCAATTCGATGGCGTCATAGACGTCGCGTTCGCTGAACGCCTTGATGGTGAAGCCGCCGGACGGGATGGCCTCGAGGAAGCCCTCGTCCTCGAGCCGGGCCAGCGCCATGCGAATCGGCGTCCTCGACATACCGAGGCGGTCGACCAGATTGAGTTCCGAGATGCGATCGCCGGGCTTGAGGTCGCCGGACAGGATCAGGTCGCGAAGCGCCAGTTGCGCCTTCACGGTCTGGGACGAGGCACGCTCGATGTCGCTGACAGCAATGGGCACGGGTGGGCTCCTTTTATTTTTGCCCAATCCTTGAGGACGTCAGAATTCATGTTGTATACGAGAACAACTGGAATTGCCAAATCCGGCCCATTTCCGAGGCCGTTTGTGGCGTAATTCTGTAGGTTTCGGCTAGAGACCAAGAGCCTCTGTATGCAGCTTGGGCGAGTTTGGCCAATCGTCGGCCGACACGCCCGGTGCCATGGCGCGGCAGCTCGTCAACGGTCACGATCCAACAATCAAAGGGAGTGAGAGGAAATGGCAAAAAACCTGGAAGAGAAGATCAAGGGCTCGGGCGACATCGTTTCGATGATGCGCAATTCGCAGATCGGCGCTTACGTCTATCCCGTCGTTGCTCCTGAATTCACCAACTGGCGCGACGAGCAGGGCGCCTGGCGCAATACCTGCGTGCTGTTCGACCAGTCGCACCACATGGTCAACCTGTTCGTCGAAGGCCCGGATACGGTCAAGCTGCTGTCGCATCTCGCGACCAACTCGTTCAAGAACTTCTCGATCGACCAGGCCAAGCAGTTCGCGCCCGTGACGCCCTACGGCCATGTCATCGGCGACGGCATCCTGTTCTATCTCGCCGAAAACAGCATGGTCTATGTCGGCCGCAACCCGGCCGCCAACTGGATCGAATTCCACGCCAAGACCGGCGGCTACAACGTCAAGACCACCTATGACGACCGCTCGCCGTCGCGCCCGATGGGCAAGCCGGTGACGCGCAGCTTCTACCGCTATCAGATCCAGGGGCCGAACGCCCAGGACGTGATCAAGAAGCTCAACGGCGGCTCGATGCCGGACATCAAGTTCTTCCGCATGGGCTACATCACCATCGCCGGCCGCAAGGTGCGCGCGCTGCGTCACGGCATGGCCGGCGCGCCGGGCCTCGAAGTCTGGGGCCCCTACGCCGAAGGCGACGAGATCCGCAACGCCATCCTCGAAGCCGGCAAGGACTTCGGCATCGTACCGGTCGGCTCGCGCGCCTATGCGACCAACACGCTTGAATCCGGCTGGATCCCCTCGCCCGTTCCGGCGATCTATACCGGCGACAAGCTCAAGGCCTATCGCGAGTGGCTGCCGCTTTCGAGCTACGAAGCCAATGCTGCGCTCGGCGGCAGCTTCGTCTCGAAGAACATCGAGGACTACTACACGACGCCATACGAGCTCGGTTACAACACCTTCACCAAGTTCGACCACGACTTCATCGGTTCGGACGCGCTGAAGGCGATGGAAGGCAAGAACAAGCGCAAGAAGGTGACCTTCGCCTGGGAGAACAAGGACGTCGAGCGCATCTGGGCCTCGCAGCTCGCGCCCGCCGGCGAGAACTACAAGTTCATCGACCTGCCGCTGTCGAACTACGCCTCGTCGTCCTATGACGCGGTGATGAAGGGCGGCAAGATGGCCGGCGCCTCGATGTTCTCCGGCTATTCCTACAACGAGCGCAAGATGCTGTCGCTCGGCTGGGTCGAGGAAGAGTTCTCCAAGCCGGGCACCGAGCTGACTCTGGTGTGGGGCGAAGAAAACGGCGGCACCAAGAAGACCACCGTCGAGCGTCACAAGCAGACTGAGGTGAAGGTTATCGTCTCGCCGACGCCCTATGCGGCTGTGGTGCGCGAAAGCTACGAAGGCAAGTGGCGCCACCAGGCGGCGGAATAAGCTTCGCTGCTGGCCGCTGAATCAAGAAACGGCGCGGCACTCGAAAGGGTGCCGCGCCTTTTTTTGTCGGCCCAATAAAGCAGAGCCAATCCGGGGAGGCAGCGCCCGGCTGGCAGTGCCGGGTTTCGCTGAGCGTCACCTGGTCTGCGGGTTCAGGCGGCGGTCATCTTCTTTTGCGCCATCGCCGCGCCGTATTCCGCCGTTGCCGCGAGATTGCCGAAGGTGAAGTAATGCGGCTGCACCTCGCCGATTGAATCCTGCGCCGCGTCGAGCGCGGCGATGATGCGGTCGGGGCCGACATTGCCGATTAGCGCCGTGGCCGCGCCGGACATCAGGCCTTTCAGCGACGTGGCGACGCCGCAGCGTTTGGCAAAGCGCAGCAAGGCCGGCACCGAGGTCGGCCCGACCATGCCGACGCTGACCGGCTGCTCGATGCCGCAGGCGCGCAATTGCTTAAGCCAGGTGACGATGCCGTCGGGTGAGAACGAGAATTGGCTGACGAGGCGCACGTGAAGACCTTGCGCTACCCCCGCGGCGATCTTCTCGTCGAGCGAGGCGGCGAGCCGTTCGGCCGAAATCTGCGGATGGCCTTCCGGATAGGCGCCGATGCCGACCTGCTCGATGCCCGCTTCGCGCAGATTGCCCTTCTGGATTACCGCCAGCGCGTCGGCAAACGGACCGACCGGATCGACATCGCCGCCTATGACCAGGAGCCGGCGCACCTGCGCTTCGCCATGCAGGCGGGCGAGCAGCGCGCTCAGCACCTCGACGCTCGGCACCCGGCGCGCGGCGATATGCACCACCGGCTCGAGCCCGGCCTGGCGCACATTGGCGGCGGCGAGTACCAGGTCGTCGTCGCTCTGCGTCGGCACCGCCGGCAGATAGACTTCGGTGCCTTTCGGCACGGCGGCGGCGATGGCCGCGATCTCGGCGGGTTTCGGTCGCGTGGCCTCGATCGAGAAACGAGCCGCGATCGTTGTGGGCGGCGTTTTCATCAGCATTGTCAGTCAACCTTCATGAACAATCGAAAGCGCGGCGCCACTATTGACGCCGGCGCGAGATGACGAAGGACTCGTCGTAGAACCACAGGCCGCCGTGCTTCTGCAGCACCTCGCGCGTCGCATCGACATAGCGGCGGTCGGCGTTAATGTCGGACAGGCGATCATCCTCGACCTGCGCCACGTAGACCGCTGCGTTCCACGCCGCGAGCAACGTGGACGTGCCGATCGACGACGACACCTCTGTCGGCAGCGTGTGCATGTCGTAGCGGAACAGCGAACGCTGATCGGAATAGGTGTTGAAGTTGAGATCGCGGCCGGCGGCCCCGAGCTCCTGCTTGGTTTCCTTCAGGAGATCGTGGCGGCTGTGAATGAACGGATTGTCCTCCGGCCAGACCTTGTGAATGATCTCCATGCCCGGATCGCGGCCATAGGACTGGATGGCGATCATGCGGCCGCCGGGGCCGAGCGCGCGGGCAAGCGGCGCCAGCACGCGCTTGGCCTTGAATTCGAGCGACGCACGCGCGCGGTAAGGCTGCGACGCGATCACCAGATCGTAATCGGCCTGCGAACTGCCCGGCTTCGGAATCACCTGATCGAGCAGAAAGCGGTGGTCATTGCGATACAGCACCAGCACTACCGGCCGCTCGTAGATGGGGTTGCCGCTCTTCGGCGACACCTTGGCCTTCCAGTTATCGGCCAGGAACGGCTCCAGCGCCGTGATCTGCTCCTCGAAGGAATGCGCGGTGTTGCCGTCCAGCGCCACGTCCTTCCACACCATCGACGTCGCCGCCGACAGCGACTTGGCGGCAAGCCACGGCGCCTCGGCGTAAGCGAGGTTGGTCAGCACCACGACCGACGACGGATGCTCCATGAAGCGGTCCGGCATCTTCTGCAAGGCCAGGCGCACGTCCTCGAGGCTGATCTCCTTGCCGACGATATAGAACGGCATGGTCGGAAACTTGTCGTGCATCGAGCGCATGACGCGCGTCAGGACGGTGCCGTCGCCGACGCCGGCGTCGAACACACGCACCGCCGGCGGCCGCGGATGGATGTTGGCGAGTTCGAGCGAAACGCGCTGCGCCACTTCCCATTTTTCGCTGCACGTATTCACGAACAGCAGATACTTCTGGCGGTTGTCGAAGAAGCGGAAATTGCGTTGCGGATCTTCGTTGCCTTGCGCGGCCATCGGTGCGGTCTGCGTTTTGATGACGGGAAGCGTGTGCGTCACGGGCGCGTCGAACAGAAGGCGGCGGCGCGCGGCGCCCTCCTGATCGCCCTGCGCCATGAAGGAGCGAATGCGCTCCAGCGTATCGGTGGTGATGCGGCCGCCATTGCGCAGCCGGCTGGCGAGCTTGCCGTCATTGACGGCTCTACGGCCGAAGGTGCTCTCGGCGAGTCCGCGCTGTCGGCAGAACTCGCTGATCTCCTGAAGAATGACCTCGTTCATGACGTTTTCCTCGGCGGCGAATTGCTTGGGTTTGGCCGCATCTGCGCGACTCTTTTGTCGGTCGCTGCCAGCCTGGAGCGAACCAAGACCGGGCCTCGCGGTCAAACAAAAAACGATGGTAAAAAAGTTGGGCAAAAAGGATGGGCAAGCCCTGAGGGTGAAAATAATTAATAAATTTCAATATCTTGTAGAGGTAAATACCGTAGAGAAAATAATTTTATCGTAAGATGCGATTTCTGCCCACTCATCACAAGCGAGGTAATGGGCGAGAGTGGGCAACGATGTTCCGGCGTCCGTAAGCCAAAAAGGCGGGCGCTTGCCGCGCCCGCCTTATGTTCAATAGCGCCAGCCTGTGACCGGGCGCTGATCAGACCTCGAAGAACACCGTTTCGTTGTCGCCCTGCATGTTGACGTTGAAATGGTAGACCGGCGGCTCGCCGCCTGCCTTCTTGGCGATCAGGGTGCCGCGGCGCTCTGCCGGCACCAAATTGAGCACCGGGTCGGCGGCGTTGGCGGCTTCGTCCGGGAAATACAGCCGCGTATAGACCTGCCGCAGCATGCCGCGCGAGAAGATGGCGACGACGATATGCGGCGCCTGCGGCTTCCCGCCGGGGCCCGGCACGGCGCCCGGCTTGATGGTGTCGAACGCGAAGACGCCGGTCTTGTCGGTCGCCGAGCGGCCGAAGCCTTTGAACCCACTGTTGGGCAGCGCGCGGTTGTCGGCCGGGCTGGCATAGCGGCCCTGCGCATCGGCCTGCCAGATCTCGATCATGCAGTCGTTGATCGGCTTGCCGTCGCCGTCGAAGACGCTGCCTTCGATACGGATGCGGCTGCCGGAGACGTCCGGCGTGACGAGGTTCGACTCGACCGAGTTCTTCCACGCATAGGTGCCGTTGGGATCCCACTGGCAGCGCCCGACCGGCGTGAGGCCATAGGCGAAGAACGGACCGACGGTCTGCGACGGTGTGATTTCGGACATGATGTTGAACGCCCTTAGTGGTGGTCGTCGTTGTCGAGCGGCGTCGCCTCGCGGCCGCGCAGCACGATGTCGAATTTGAAGGCCAGCGCCCAGTCCGGCACGGTGTTGTCGAGATCGAACGCGGCGATCATACGATTGCGCGCCTTCTCGTCGGTCACCGAATTGAAGATCGGATCGAACGGGAACAGATAGTCACCCGGGAAGTACATCTGCGTGACGAGGCGCGACACGAAGGAGTGGCCGAACACCGAGAAGTGGATGTGGTTGGGTCGCCAGGCGTTCGGATGGTTGCCCCACGGATAGGCGCCCGGCTTGATAGTGATGAACTTGTAGTAGCCGTTGTCGTCGGTGATGGTGCGGCCCGCGCCGGTGAAGTTCGGATCGAGCGGCGCCGGATGCTGGTCGACGTTATGGACGTAGCGACCGCAGGCATTGGCCTGCCACAGTTCCACCAGCGCGCTCTTTACCGGGCGGCGGTCCTCATCGAGCACCTGGCCATGCACGATGATGCGCTCGCCGAGCGGCTCGCCGCGATGCTGCTTGGTGAGGTCGTTATCGCCTTCCTGCACCGCGTTGTGGCCGTAAACCGGGCCGGTCAATTCCGACAAAGTATGCGGAATGATCATCAGCGGCTTGGTCGGTGAACGCTTCAGGGTACTCTTGTATCCCGGCGTCAAATGCTTCGGGAAATTCTCGAGGCTCTTGGTCGGATAGATCAGCGACACGTTGTTGTTCCTTTTTTCGCTTAGGCGACCCGTTCGAGCGCCAGCGAGACGCCCTGACCGACACCGACGCACATCGTCGCGAGCGCCAGCTTGCCAGACCTTTGTTCCAGCCCATGGGTCGCTGTCAATGCCAGTCGCGCACCCGACATGCCGAGCGGGTGGCCCAAAGCGATCGCGCCGCCGTTGGGATTAACATGCTCGGCATCGTCCGGCAGGCCGAGCTGGCGCATCACGGCCAGCGATTGCGAGGCGAAAGCTTCGTTCAATTCGATCACGTCGTACTGGGTGATCTTGTGACCGAGCCGCGCCAGCAGCTTCAGCGTCGACGGCACCGGGCCGATGCCCATCACGCGTGGTGGGACGGCGGCCGAGGCCATGCCGAGCACGCGAGCGCGCGGCGTCAAGCCGTGCTGCTTTACCGCTGCTTCCGACGCGAGAATGATTGCTGCGGCGCCGTCATTGACGCCCGAAGCATTGCCAGCGGTGACCGTACCAGGATTGCGGAACGGGGTCTTCAACTTGTTGAGCTGCTCGAGCGTAGTGTCAGGACGCGGATGCTCGTCCTTGTCGATCTTGACGACCTCGCCCTTGCGGCCGGCGATTTCGACCGGGACGATCTCCTGAGCGAAATAGCCGGCGGCGATCGCCTTGCCGGCCTTCTGCTGCGAGCGCAGCGCGAACAGATCCTGGTCGGCGCGCGACACCTGATAATCCTCGGCAACGTTCTCGCCGGTCTCCGGCATCGAGTCGACGCCGTACTGCGCCTTCATCAGCGGATTGATGAAGCGCCAGCCGATGGTGGTGTCGTAGATTTCCGCCGAACGCGAGAAGGCTTCGGCTGCCTTGCCCTGCACAAAGGGCGCACGCGTCATCGATTCGACGCCGCCGGCGATGGCGAATTCCATTTCGCCGGCGCGGATGGCGCGGGCTGCGTCGCCCACCGCATTGAGGCCCGATGCGCACAGCCGGTTCACCGTGACACCCGGCACGGACACCGGCAGACCGGAGAGCAGCGCCGCCATGCGTGCGACGTTGCGGTTGTCTTCACCGGCCTGGTTGGCGCAGCCGAAGATGACTTCCTCCAGCTTTTCCCAATCGACTTTGGGATTGCGCGCCATCAACGCCTTCAACGGAACGGCGGCGAGGTCGTCCGTGCGCACCTTGGCGAGCGAGCCGCCGTAACGGCCGATCGGCGTGCGAACCGCGTCACAGATGAAAACGTCACGGATCTTGTCGGTCATCAAATTGTCCTTACTCGCGCCGCCGCGCCGGAATTCAAGCGGCCCCGTATTTACGGCCCGTCCGGGACAGGGTCAAATGGCGCATCGCATGGTCGATATGTGGGAGCGAGCGCCGTTGACCGCCATCGTAACTGACGAGCCTATCTTCACCATCCATGCCGAGCTGGCCGGAATCCTCGATCTCGGGGCGACGCCCTATGGCCATCGCCGCATCATCGATATCCTCGGCGGGACGGTCAGTGGCCGCAGGCTCAATGGCCGCATCTTGCCAGGCGGCGCCGACTGGCAATTCATCCGCGCCGATGGTGTCGCCGATATCCAGGCGCGCTACACCCTCGAAACCGACGCCGGCGCACGCGTCCTGGTGTCGAGTGACGGCTTGCGGCACGGGCCGAAGGAGGTGCTCGATCGCGTCATGCGCGGCGAGCCGGTCGATCCGGCGCTGTATTATTTCCGCACGGTGATGCGGTTCGAGACTTCCGATCCGGCGGTGGACTGGATGAACCGCATTATTGCCATTGCGCGCGGCCAGCGCGAAGCGCGGGCGGTGCGGCTCGCAGTTTTCGAAATTCTGTGAGCTTGCCTCGATAGTTGAAGGTCTCGGCAGCCAGTTATCTCGCATCTGCGAAGGGACTATTGTCTTATTGTTGTCCAGGACAACAATATTGACCATCGGCCGCCGGCCTGACAGCATTGGCGATGAGCGGCGCCCGGACAAAACGGGGCCGCCGAAATTCCCTTGGGAGGGGACCCCATGCAGAAAGCGATCAAGATCGCCGCGGTGCTCGCGGCGTTGGCCGCTACCCCGGTGCTGGCCGAACAGAACGGCACGCTCCGGATCGGCGTCATGAACGACATGTCGAGCGTCTATTCCGACTTCCAGGGCCCGGGGTCCGTGCTCGCGGCACAGATGGCGGTCGAGGACTTCAACAAGACGTCCAAGCGAAAAGTCGAAGTGCTTTCTGCGGATCACCAGAACAAGCCGGATGTCGGCGCCGCCATCGCCCGCCGCTGGTTTGATGCCGAGGGCGTCGACATGATCGTCGATCTGCCGAACTCGGCGGTGGCGCTCGCTGTGTCCGATATCGGTCGCGAGAAAAACAAGGTCGTCATCGGCTCCGGCGCCGGCACCGCGGCGCTCACCGGCGCTAAATGCTCGCCGAACTTCGTGCACTGGACGTATGACACCTGGGCCTTCGGCCACGGCACCGCCAAGGGTTTGCTGGCGCAAGGGGCCAAGACCTTCTTCTTCATCACCGCCGACTACGCCTTCGGTCATGACCTGGAGAAACAGGCCAGCGACGAAATCAACGCCTCGGGCGGCAAGATTCTCGGCTCGGTGCGGCTGCCGCTCGGCACCAATGATTTCTCCTCGGCACTGTTGCAGGCGCAGGCTTCAAAGGCCGATGTCATCTTGCTCGCCAATGCCGGCGGCGACACCGTCAACACCATCAAGCAGGCCGCCGACTTCAACATCGGCGCCAAGCAGAAAGTGGTGGCGTTGATCTTCGATCTGCAGAGTGTGCCGGCGATCGGCTTGAAAACCGCACAGGGCCTCGGCGCGATCAATGGCTGGTATTGGGACGAGAGTGACGGCGCCCGCGAGTTCGCCAAGCGCTACGCCGCGCGGCATCCGAAAAAGATGTATCCCAACCACATGCAGGCCGGTGTCTATTCGGCGACGCTCGCCTACCTGAAGGCGGTCGACAAAATCGGTTCGCCGGCCGACGGTAAGAAGGTGGTCGACGCCATGAAGGCGACGCCGTCGGACGATCCGGTTTACGGCAAAGTCGAAATCCGCGCCGACGGTCGCGCCATTCATCCGCTCTATCTGCTGCAGGTGAAGGCGCCAGCGGAATCGAAGAGCGAGTGGGACCTGTTCAAGATCGTCGGTACCGTTCCCGCCGACAAGGCATTCCGCCCACTCAGCGAAGGCGGTTGCCCGCTGGTCAAGTCGAACTGATCGCGGCGCAGCCCGTACCCATCCCATGCCGTCGCCTTCGGGCGGCGGCATACCGAGTTCAAGGAGCCATTGCTTGAGCGCCAAGAGAGAATCATTTGCTGGATTGCCGTCGTCGCTCGCCGCCGAACGGCGGGGGACTGTCGCTATCCTCAAACTGAACCGCCCGCATAAACGCAACGCCATCGACGACGATACCGTGATCGGCATCGATGCATTCTTCTCGCATCTGCCCGACGAGATCCGCGTCGTGGTGCTGGCCGGCGAAGGCGAGCATTTCTGCGCCGGTCTCGACCTGTCGGAGTTGCAGGAGCGCGACATCCGCGAAGGCATCGCGCATTCGTCGCTGTGGCATCGCGCCTTCGAGAAAATTCAATTCGGCAAGGTGCCGGTGGTCGCCGTGCTGCATGGCGGCGTCATCGGCGGCGGTTTGGAACTCGCCACATCGGCGCACATCCGGGTCGCCGAGCGCTCAACCTATTACGGCCTGCCGGAAGGCAGTCGCGGCATCTATGTCGGCGGCGGCGGCTCGGTGCGCGTGCCGCGGCTGATCGGCGTCGCCCGGATGATGGACATGATGCTGACTGGCCGCACCTATTCGGCGGAGGACGGCCAGGCCATGGGCCTGTCGACTTATCTCACCGAGCCGGGCGCGGGCATGGCCAAGGGCATCGAGCTGGCCGAGCGCATCGCCCAGAACACGCATCTGACCAATTTCGCCATTACCCATGCGCTGCCACGCATCGCCGAAGCGGCACCCGCCACCGGCTTCGCCATGGAGGCGCTGATTTCGTCGATCGCGCAGGCCGATGTGGAAGCGAAGAATCGGCTGAACGCCTTCCTCGAAGGCAAGGCCGCCAAGGTGAAGCGGCCGGACTAGACCGAAAGATAATTCCAAACGCTCACGCGGCGCCGCGCGCCGCTTGAGCGTCAAGAGCCAGACGCGGTATTGTTGTCCAAGACAACAAATCAAGAAACCCGCGCGCGATGTCCCGCACAAGACGGGGCGCTCGAGGCAACATCGCGCGCACGAGGAAACGCTTCGATGCCGGCACAGACTTCTCTGTCCCGATCTCATTCCGCTCCATTGCGCAGCGTCAATCTCGGCGCGCTCGATGCCGTGGTCGACCGGCGGCAGGATGGCACGATCTATCTGCGCAGCGCACAGCCGCTCGGCAATTATCACGACAGCATCGCCGAGCCGCTGGAACATTGGGCCAAGGTTGCTCCGGACCGCGTCTATCTCGCGCAACGCGATGCCGACGGCAACTGGCGCCGACTCACTTACGCCGAGACACTCGACAAAGTGCGCCGCATCGCCGCGGCGCTATTGCGACGCGGCCTGTCGAAAGAGCGGCCGATCGCCATTCTTTCCGGCAACGACATCGAACACGCGCTGCTGGCGTTGGCGGCAATGATGGCCGGCATTCCCTATGCCCCGATCTCGCCGGCCTATTCGCTGATGTCGAGCGACTTCGGCAAGCTGCGCATGATCGTCGAACTGCTCACGCCAGGCATGGTGTTTGCCGCCGACGGCCTGGCGTTTGGCAAGGCTCTTCACGCCACCGTGCCCGACGACATCGAGTTGGTCGTCACGCGCAACCCGCTTGGCGACCGGCCGACGACGATGTTCGCCGATCTGATCGGCGACGAGGATGCAAACGGCGTCGCGGCGGCACGCGCGCAGGTCGCCCCCGACACCATCGCCAAATTCCTGTTCACATCGGGTTCGACCGGCACACCGAAAGGCGTGATCAACACGCATCGCATGCTGCTGTCGAACCAGGCGATGCTGCAGGGTAGCCTCGCCTTCGTGAAGGGCGAGCCGCCCGTCATCGTCGACTGGCTACCGTGGAGTCACACCTTCGGCTCCAACCACAACTTCAATCTCGTGCTGGTCAATGGCGGCTCGTTCTATATCGACGATGGCAATCCGACGCCGCCCGGCGTGCCGAAAACGGCGCGCAATCTGCGCGACATCGCGCCGACCATCTATTTCAACGTTCCGAAAGGCTACGAGGCGCTGATCCCACACTTCCGCGCCGACGCGACATTGCGCAAGAACTTCTTCAGCCGGCTCAACGTGCTGTTCTACGCAGGTGCGGGTTTGAACCAGACGACCTATGACGAGATGAACGAGATCGCCGTCGAGACCACCGGCGAGCGCATCATCTTCATCTCCTCGCTCGGTTCGACCGAAACCGCGCCCGCGGCGCTGGCCTGCACTTTCGATTTCGGTCGCCCCGGCAATATTGGCTTGCCGTGCAGCGGCGTCGAACTCAAGCTGGTGCCGAATGCCGGCAAGCTCGAGGCGCGGCTGCGCGGACCGCACATCACGCCCGGCTACTGGCGGCAAGACCATCACACGCAAAACGCCTTCGATGACGAAGGCTTCTACAAGATCGGCGACGCCTTGAAATTCGCCGACCCGAATGATCCGGACAAAGGCCTGATCTTCGACGGCCGCATTGCCGAGGATTACAAGCTGTCGACCGGCACCTGGGTCAGCGTTGGTCCGCTGCGTGGCCGCTTCGTCGACCACTTCGCGCCTTATGTACGCGACGTCGTGCTGGCCGGCGCCGACCGAGATTTCATCGGCGCGCTGGTGTTTCCCGACATCGAAGCCTGCCGCAAGCTCGCAGGCCTTTCCGCCGACGCGACGCCAGCGGAAATCGTCGCCGCACCGACGGTGCGCCTGCTATTCGCCGAACGCCTGTTTACGATGGCGGCCGAAGCCAAAGGCTCATCGACTCGCGTCGAACGTCTGATTCTGATGGCCGAGCCGCCGTCGCTGGACAAGGGCGAAGCCACCGACAAGGGTTCGCTCAATCAGCGCGCCGTGCTGGCAAGCCGCGCCGCGCTGGTTGAAGAGCTTTACGCCGACACGCCGCCGTCGCCGAACGTCATCCGCAGCGACAGTTGAACAGAACAGCATGAACGACACCGCATCATCACTGCAGCAAGCGCCCTTCCGGCCGGTACGGCTCGGCCCACAAGCGGTCGACGTCGAACGGCGAGCCGACGGTTCGCTAATCCTGCGCTCGCCGGAGGCGCTCGGATCCTATCCGAAGAAGCTGACCGAACGCCTCGACTATTGGGCCAAGCACGCGCCCGACCGCGTCTTCATGGCGCAGCGTGACGGCGACAACTGGCGCACCATCACCTATGCGCAGGCGCTCGATCATGCCCGCCGCATCGGCACTGCGCTCCTGAAGTATAACCTGTCCGCCGAGCGGCCGATCGTCATCCTGTCCGGCAACGATCTCGAGCATGCCATGCTCGGCCTCGCCGCGGTCTATGTCGGCGTCGCTTACGCCCCGATCTCGCCGGCCTATTCGCTCGTCTCCCAGGACTTTGCGCGACTGAAGGCAATCTTCGACCTGATCACACCGGGCCTCGTCTTCGCCGCCGACGGCAAGGCTTTTGCCCGCGCCATCAACGATATCGTGCCCAAGGATGTGCAGGTCGTCGTCACGCGCAATCCGATCGCGGGCCGCACGATGTCCTTCGCCGATCTATCGGCCGAACCCGACGCTGCGGTCGATGCCGCGAACGACAAGGTCGGCCCCGACACGATCGCCAAATTCCTGTTCACCTCCGGCTCCACCGGCACGCCGAAATGCGTGATCAACACGCAGCGCATGTGGTGTGCCAATCAGGTGATGTTGCGGCAGGCGCTGGCTTTCTTCCAGGACGAGCCGCCGGTGATCCTCGATTGGGCGCCATGGCACCACACCGCCGGCGGCAATCACGACGTCGGTCTTATCCTTTACAATGGCGGAACTTTCTATATCGACGAAGGCAAGCCGCTGCCCGGCGCTATTGAGGAGACGGTGCGCAATCTGCGCGACATCGCCTCGACCTGGTACTTCACCGTGCCAAAAGGCTACGAGGCACTGCTGCCGCACCTGCGCGCCGACGCCGACCTGCGTCGAAAATTCTTCTCCAAAGTGAAAGTGCTGTGGTTCGCCGGCGCCGGATTGGCGCAGCATGTGTTCGACGAGATCAACGCGCTGGCGGTCGAGACCTGCGGCGAGCGCGTCCAGTTCCTGACCGGCTTCGGCGCCACCGAGACCGCGCCCTGCGCCTTGGCGCGCACATTCTATCACCCGAACTCGACCAATATGGGCTTGCCCGCGCCCGGGCTCGAACTCAAGCTGGTGCCGGTCGAAGGAAAGCTGGAAGCGCGCGTGCGTGGGCCCAACATCACGCCGGGCTACTGGCGGCAACCGCAATACACGAAGAACGCCTTCGATGAAGAAGGTTTCTATAAGCTCGGTGACACCTTCAAGTTCGCCGATCCGGGTCATCCGGAGCAGGGCCTGCTGTTCGACGGCCGTATCGCCGAAGACTTCAAGCTGTCGTCCGGCACCTGGGTCAATGTCGGCCCGCTACGCGCGCAGTTCATCGACGCCTTCAAGCCCTATGTGCGCGACGTGGTGTTCGCCGGCCTCGACCGCGACTACATCGCCGCGCTGGTGTTTCCCGACGTCGAAGCCTGCCGCAAGATCCTGCACCGCGCGCCCGATACCCCGGCGGACCAGATCGTACAGCATTACGAGGTGCTGCAGCACTTCACGTCACTGCTGGCGAAAATGGCGGCGGCCTCCACAGGCTCGTCGAACCGCGTCACCCGCATCATGCTGATGACCGAGCCGCCGTCGATGGACAAAGGCGAGATGACCGACAAGGGCTCGATCAACCAGCGCGCCGTGCTGAAGAACCGCGCCGACCTCGTCAACGAACTCTACGCCGACGAGATATCGCCGCGCGTGATCCGCTTGTGATGGAGAAAGACTGTGACTGACAAAATCGCCGGCATCGGCGCCACCTTCGAGGACGCTTGGCTGATCGACGGCGCCCGCACCCCCTTCGTCGATTACAACGGCGCGCTGGCGGCGATCTCGCCGATCGATCTCGGCATCAAGGCGGCGCGCGAGGCGCTCAAGAAGTCCGGTGCGCCCCCGACGGACGTCGGCACCGTGATCGCCGGTAGCATGGCTCAAGCGAGTTTCGACGCCTACATGCTGCCGCGCCATGTCGGGCTCTATGCCGGCGTGCCGCAGGAAACGCCGGCGCATCTGGTGCAGCGCGTTTGCGGCACCGGCATCGAGGTGATCGCGCAGGCTTCCGACGCCACGTCGCTCGGCCGCGCGGAACTGGCGCTGTGCGTTGGCGCCGAATCGATGAGCCGCAATCCGGTCGCGTCCTACACCAGCCGTGGCGGCTTCCGCATGGGCCAGGTTGAGTTCAAGGACTTCCTCTGGGAAGCGCTGCTCGACCCCGGCGTCAACTGCACCATGGGCGACACCGCCGAGAACCTCGCCAAGCAGTACCAGATCACCCGCGCCGAGGTGGATGCTTACGCGGCGCGCTCGTTCGATCGCGCGATGAAGGCCGCCGAGTTCCGCGCCGGCGAGATCGCAGCCGTGACGACCGAAAAGTTCGAGGTCGACGGCATGAACGCCCGCGGTATCCGTGTGAGAGAAGACGTCGCAGCGGACACGCATGTGCGGCCGTCGACGGTCGAGCAACTCGCCAAGATCAAGCCGGCCTTTGGCGGCGTGCAGACCGGCGGCAATTCCTCGGCCATCGTTGATGGCGCCGCCGCCGTGCTGGTGGCCTCGAAGGACTACGCCGCGCGCAACGGCAAGAAGCCGATCGCACGCATCATCGCCAGCGCGGCGGTCGGCGTGCCGCCGGAGGTCATGGGCATCGGCCCCGTGCCGGCGATCAAAGCCGTCGTAGAACGCGCCGGTTTGAAGCTTGAGGACGTAGGCCGCTTCGAGATCAACGAGGCGTTCGGCGCCCAGGTGATGGCCTGTGCCCGCGCGCTCGGACTCGACGAGGACAAACTCAACGTCAATGGCGGCGCCATTGCCATCGGCCATCCGCTCGGCGCCACCGGTATCCGGCTCACGCTGACACTTGCCCGTGAGTTGAAGCGCAGCGGCCTGCGTTATGGTATCTCGTCGGCCTGCATCGGCGGCGGCCAGGGCATTGCGCTGCTGATCGAGAACCCGGACGCGAAGCACTAAGAAGCACCAAGCAGAGGACGCTACTGATGGACATCAAGGGTCAGGCCGCAATCGTCACCGGCGGCGCTTCGGGTTTGGGTGCCGCGACTGCACGGGCGCTGGCCGCGGCCGGCGCCAAGGTCGCCGTGTTCGATCTCAACGAAAAGGGCGCCAATGATGTCGCCAACGAGATCGGCGGCATCGCCTTTGCCTGCGACGTCTCGTCGGACACCGGCGCCAAGGCGGCGATCGACGCTGCCGCCACCGTGCACGGCGCGGCGCGCGTGCTGGTCAATTGCGCCGGCATCGGCCCGGCCAAGCGCATCGTCGGCAAGGACGGCCCGATGCCGCTGGCCGACTATGAGCGCGTCATCAAGATCAACCTGATCGGCACTTTCAACATGATGCGGCTGGTCGCGGCCAACATGCAGGCCGTCGAGCCTCTCGCGGGCGGCGATCGCGGCGTCATCATCTCGACCGCGTCAGTCGCGGCCTTCGAGGGCCAGATCGGCCAGTCGGCCTATTCGTCGTCCAAGGGCGCCGTCGCGGCGCTCACCTTGCCGGCAGCGCGCGAATTCGCCCAGTTTGGCATTCGCGTCTGCGCCATCGCGCCGGGCATCTTCGGCACGCCAATGCTGAAGGCGCTGCCGCAGGAAGCGCAGGATTCGCTCGGCGCCTCGGTACCCTTCCCCAAGCGGCTCGGCGAGCCGGCGGAGTTCGCCAAGCTGGCGCTGCATATCGTCGAGAACGGCTATCTCAACGGCGAGGTCATCCGCATCGACGGCGCACTGCGCATGGCACCGCGCTGATTGGCGCCGCTGCCGGGAATGAGCGACGCGGAGCGCATCGTCGATCTCTACGAGCGCAAGGCGCATGACTGGGCCGCCGACCGCCGGCGGCAGACGCAGCGGCACTTCTTCGAGCAAAGCTGGCTCGACCGCTTTCTCGATCTTGTGCCCAATGGCGGGGCGGTGCTCGATATCGGCTGCGGCTTCGGCCAGCCAATTGCGGCTTATATGATCGCGCAGGGCCGCACCGTCACCGGCGTCGATTCGTCGCCGACCATGATCGGACTCAGCCGGCACGACTTTCCGGATCAGGATTGGCATGTCGCCGACATGCGGACGCTCGATCTCGGGCGCGGCTTCGACGGCATCCTGGCCTGGGACTCGTTCTTCCATCTCAACTTCGACGACCAACGCCACATGTTCCCGATCTTCGCCGCCCACGCCGCGCCTGGCGCGCCGGTGATGTTCACCAGCGGCCCGGAGCACGGCGAAGCCATCGGCAACCTGCACGGTGAGCCGCTCTTTCACGCCAGCCTCGCCCCGGACGAATACCGGGCGTTGCTGGGCGCCAACGGCTTTACCGTCGTCGCCGCACGCATGAACGACCCCGATTGCGGCAGGCACAACGTCTGGCTGGCGCGGCGCGCCGAAGCCCGCTAAGAAATGAGCGCCATGGCCTACACCAACACCCGCGACGTGCGCATCGAATGGGGCGACTGCGACCCGGCTGGGATCATCTTCTATCCCAACTATTTCCGCATCTTCGACCATTCGATCGAAATGCTGTTTGAGTCGGCGCTCGGTATCACCAAGTACGAGATGTTCAGGACGCTCGAGTTCGCGGGCTGGCCGCTGCTCAAGACTCAATCCCGCTTCTTCAAGCCGACCCGGTTCGGCGACGATTGCGTCATCGCCAGCACCATCACCTTCGGCCGCACTTCGTTCGAAGTCAGCCACAGGATCACGCTGAAAGGCGAGACCTGCGTCGAGGCCAACGAGAAGCGGGTCTGGACGGTGCGGGACGCCAGTGGGCAGCTCAAGTCCCATCCCATTCCCAACACTGTGCTGGCCAAGTTCGCCTGACATCATTACCGCAGCGGGCGGGCGCATAGGGCGCAACCGCTGGCGTGCGTTGTCAGCATTGCGCCACTCGCGTAAAACGCTGATCAACCGATAATCAAAATTCCGCAATCCGAAAGCCGGTTGCGTCCCGTGGAAGGAAGCCCATGCGTATCGACGCCTATACTCATTTCCTGCCGAGCCGCTTCTTCAAGGTTCTGATCGACAGCGGCCTGCCCGACATCGGCAAGCGCATGCGCGAAGTGCCGTGCATTCACGATCTCGATATCCGCCGGAAGGTGGTCGATACCTTCCCCGATTACGCGCAGATTCTGTCGCACGGCATGCCGCCGCTGGAGGTGCTGTGCAAGGGCGACAGCGCCAAGGTCGAGGAATACGCCAAACTGCTCAACGACGAGTTCGTCGAGATCATCGACAAGAACCGCGATCACTTCCCGGGCTGGGTGGCGCAGGGCGCGCTCGGCGCGCCAGACGCCGGCGTTGCCGAAGCGCGGCGCGCCATCAAGATGGGCGCGCTTGGCGTGCAGATCTACACAAACGTCGCCGGCGTACCGCTCGACGACCCGAAGTTCGAGCCGTTCTTCGCCGAGATGGAGAAGCTCGACAAGCCGATCTGGCTGCATCCGGCGCGCGGCGCCAACATCCCGGACTATCCAACCGAGAAGACCTCGAAGTATGAAATCTGGTGGGCGTTCGGCTGGTCCTACGAGACCGCGGCGGCCATGGCGCGGTTGGTGTTCTCTAAGCTGATGGATAAGTATCCGAAGCTGAACATCATCACCCACCACTTCGGCGGCATCGTGCCGATGCTCGAAGGCCGCATCGGCCCGGGTTGGGATCAGCTCGGCTCGCGCACCTCCGGTGAGGATCTCGGCAAGCTGCTCGGCGAACTCAAGCATCGGCCGCTCGATTACTTCAAGCACCGGTTCTACGCCGACACCGCCACCTTCTCGTCGCGCGCCGGCATCGACATCGGCCTTTCCTTTTATGACCACGACAAGATCGTGTTCGCCTCGGACTGCCCGTTCGATCCGGAGAAGGGCACCATGTATACGCGTGACGCCATCAAGTTCATCGACGAGGTCGATCTGCCGAAGGCGACCAAGGAAGCGATCTGGCACGGCAATCTCGAGCGCATCACCGGCACCAAGCTGGTGAAGTAACGGTCTAGGCGGACCCGGCGATGACCATACCGAAACCCGTCGTCATCGCCGGCGCCGGCCCGACCGGCCTCATGTGCGCGCTGGCGCTGCGCGCGCAGGACATTCCCGTGGTGCTGCTGGAGGCCGAGGAAGGCCTCACCCGCGACCTGCGCGCCGGCTCGTTCCATCCGCCGACGCTGGAGATGATGGCGTCTTACGGCATCACCGATCGGATGCACGAGCACGGCATCCGGGTGCGCCACTGGCAGATCCGCAACCGGCCGGGCGATCTGGTCGCCGAGTTCGACCTTGACTTGCTGCGCGACGTCACGCCGTACCCATATCGCCTGCATCTCGAACAGCACCGCCTGACGCCGATCCAGCTCGATCTGCTGCAACGGCAAGGCGGCACCGAGATTCACTTCGGCCACGCCGTCAACGGCTTCACCCAGCACGCCGACGGCGTCACGGTTACGACCAGCGGCCCGTCCGGCGACCGGCGTTTCGAAGGCTCGTGGCTGATCGGCGCCGATGGCGGCCGCAGCATCGTGCGCAAGGAGCTCGGCATCGAGTTCGAAGGCTTCACCTGGCCGGAATTGTTCGTCGTGGTGTCGACGCCCTACGACTTCGGCCAGCACGGCTTTGCCTACAACTGCTACATCGCCGACCCGGTCGAGTTCGGCGCGCTGTTCAAGGTGCCGGATGCCGGCCCGCCGGGGCTGTGGCGACTCGCCTATCCGGTCAATCCCGACGAAAGCGACGAGGTGCTGCTGTCGCCCGAACGCGTCGAGGCGGCGTTGCAGCGGCTGGTGCCGAAGCACGGTACCTATGACATTCTCTATAAGAGCACCTACCGCGTGCATCAGCGCGTCGCCGCATCATTCCGCGCCGGCCGCGTGCTGCTGGCCGGCGACGCCGCGCATCTCAACAACCCGCTCGGCGGCTTCGGCCTCAACAGCGGCATCCACGATGCCGTCAATCTCTGCGACAAGCTCGGCAGTTACTTGCGCGGCGAAGGGGGTGAGAACCTGCTCGACCTTTATTCGCGGCAACGCCGCTTCGCCACCATCGAGCAGGTGCAGGCGATGTCGATCCGCAACAAGCGCATGATGGAAGAGCGCGACCCGGCGATCCAGCGCCAGCACCTTGAGGAGATGATCGCGGTGGCCGCCGATCCGGCCAAGGCGCGGGCGCATCTGCTCAACACGTCGATGATCCTCGGCCTCCGGCGCGCGAACGAGGTGACCTAATTCGTCTTGGCCGGGCATAGCCGTCCAAAGGACGGCGTCGCTTCGCGCGCCTCTGTCCCGGCCATCCACGACTTAGTTCCTGCAATAAGACGTGGATGCCCGGCACAAGGCCGGGCATGACGACAGATAGGCCGGTGCAAGCCCTAGGCAGTTTCTGCTAGCTTTCGTCCATGCCCCTCACCCAGCCCATCGGACTTTCGGAACCAGAAACGCCGCCCGACGCCACGCCGCCGGACAGCGGCAAGCTGTCGCCGATGCTGGAACAGTATATCGAGATCAAGGCCAACAATCCGGACTCGCTGTTGTTCTACCGGATGGGCGATTTTTACGAACTGTTCTTCGAGGATGCCGAGGTGGCGAGCCGCGCGCTCGGCATCGTGCTGACCAAGCGCGGTAAGCATCAGGGCCAGGACATCCCGATGTGCGGGGTGCCGATCCACCGTTCCGACGAATATCTGCATCGCCTGATCGCGCTCGGCCACCGCGTCGCGGTGTGCGAGCAGCTCGAGGATCCGGCCGAGGCCAAGAAGCGCGGCTCAAAGAGCGTCGTCAAGCGCGACGTCGTGCGCCTGGTCACGCCCGGTACGCTGACCGAAGACACTTTGCTCGACGCCCGGCGCAACAACTACCTGCTCGCCATCGCGCGGGCGCGGCTGTCATCGGTCGGCACCGAGGCGCGCTTCGGCCTCGCCTGGATCGACATGTCGACCGGCGAATTTCGCATCACGGAATGCGACCGCGTCATGCTCGTCGCCGAGATCGCACGCCTCGAGCCGGGCGAAATCCTGATCTCGGATTCGCTCAACACCGATATCGAACTGATTCCGCTGTGGCGCGAACTGCCGGCCGTGACGCCGTTGTCGCGCGACGTGTTCGACGGCGCCACCGCCGAGCGTCGCCTGACCTCGTTCTTCGCCGTCGCGACCAGCGATGGCTTCGGCGCGCTGACACGGCTGGAGATCACCGCCGCGGCGGCGGCCGTCACCTATATCGAGCGAACACAGGTCGGCCAGCGCCCGCCTCTATCACCACCGTTGCGCGAAGCCGCCGCCGCGACCATGGCCATCGACCAGGCGACGCGCGGCAATCTCGAACTGATGCGCACGCTCGCGGGCGAAAGGCGCGGCTCGCTGCTCGACTGCATCGACCGCACCGTCACCGCGGCCGGCTCGCGCCTGTTGGCGCAGCGGCTGTCGGCGCCGCTCACCGACGTCAAGGGCATCAATCGCCGCCTCGATGCGGTTTCCTGTTTCGTCGATGACGTCGCGGCCCGCGCCGAAACGCGCTCGCGGCTCGCCGCCGCACCGGATCTGGCGCGCGCGCTCACCCGCATCGCACTGCAGCGCGGTGGCCCCCGTGATCTCGCGGCTATTCGCGATGGCATCACTGCAGCCCATGAACTTGCTCGCGCCCTCGCCGCTATCAAGGACGCGCCGGACGAGATCGCGGAAGCACTCAGCCATTGCCGCAAGATCGACGCCGCGCTGGCCGATGAACTGACCCGCGCGCTCGGCGACGAGCTGCCGTTGATCAAGCGCGACGGCGGCTTCGTCCGTGAAGGCTATGACAACGCGCTCGACGACAACCGCGCGCTGCGCGACGAATCGCGCCGCATCATCGCCGCGCTGCAGGCCCGCTACGCCGACGAGACCGGCGTCAAGGCGCTCAAGATCAAGCACAACAACGTGCTCGGCTATTTCGTCGAGGTGACGGCGCAGAACGCCGACAAGATGATGCAGCCACCGCTGAACGCGACCTTCATCCACCGCCAGACTTTGGCGGGCCAGGTGCGCTTCACCTCGACCGAACTCGGCGGACTGGAAGCCAAGATTGCCAGCGCTGCCGACCGCGCGCTTGGCCTCGAGCTCGACATCTTCGAGAGACTGTGCGGGGCGGTGATCGCGCAGGACGCCGCGATCAAGCAATGCGCCGAGGCCTTGGCGCGGCTCGACGTCGCCTCGAGCCTTGCGGCGCTCGCAGCCGAATCGGGCTATGCGCGACCGGTGGTCGATGACAGCCTCGCCTTCGTCATCGAGGGCGGCCGCCATCCCGTCGTCGAGCAGGCGCTGTCGCGCGACGGCACGCCGTTCGTCGCCAATGATAGCGACCTCTCCCCGCCGAGCGAGGCGGAGGCCGGGCGCATCTGGCTGATCACCGGTCCGAACATGGCCGGCAAGTCGACCTTCCTGCGCCAGAACGCGCTGATCGCCATCATGGCGCAGATGGGTTCGTTCGTGCCGGCGAAGAATGCCCATATCGGCATCGTCGACCGGCTGTTCTCGCGCGTCGGCGCCGCCGACGATCTGGCGCGTGGCCGCTCGACCTTCATGGTCGAAATGGTCGAAACCGCCGCCATTCTCAATCAAGCCGGAGCGCGTGCCCTCGTCATCCTCGACGAAATCGGCCGCGGCACCGCGACCTTCGACGGTCTGTCGATCGCCTGGGCGACCATCGAGCACCTGCACGACATCAACACCTGCCGCTCGCTGTTCGCGACGCACTACCACGAGCTCACCGCGCTGTCGGCGCGGCTGCCACGCTTGCACAACGTCACCGTCAAGGTGAAGGAGTGGAAGGGCGAGGTCGTGTTCCTGCACGAGGTCGTCGCCGGCGCCGCCGACCGCTCCTACGGCATCCAGGTGGCGAAGCTCGCCGGCCTGCCGTCAAGCGTCATCGAGCGCGCCAAGGTCGTACTGGCCAAGCTTGAACAGGAAGACCGCGCCGCGCCGAAGGGCTTCGAGGATCTGCCGCTGTTCGCCGCCAATTATCAGCCGCCCGCCGCCGCGCCCGAGCCGGCGCACGATGTCGTCGTCGCCGCCATCGCCGCCCTCAATCCCGACGAGATGTCGCCGCGCGAGGCAATGGAAGCACTGTATCAAATCAAGGCGAAACTGCGCGAAGCTGAAAGGAAGTAGCGCGCGGTCTAGACCTGCGGCCGCCGGCTCTTCCAAGCCCACAGCAAACCGTTCCAGCCGACGCAGATCGAAAGCCCGATCAGGTACGACCACCACACGCCGAGCGGTTCGGCGGTGAGATACACGACGTAGAGACCGAGACACAGGCCGATCAGCGGCGCCTGCACATGCGCGGCGACGTTGGCAGCGACGGGCCCGCCAGCGCGCGTGTGCAGGATGATGAAGAACGATCCCATCGCGACGGGGAAGAAGGCGAAGACGCCGGAAAAATACGAACCGATCGACGAGCTCAGGCCGGTGACGATCACGACGCAAAGCGTCACCACGCCGGCGCGCCAGGCAAGATCGCGGGCGGTCAATCTTACCCGGGCTCTCGCCTTGACCTCGCCGAGGAAATGCGAAGCGATATAGATCGTCGCCGGATAGACGACGGCGCTGACGATGAGCGCCAGCGTCGCCGTCCACGGCACCAGCCGCGACAGGAAGGCGGCCGTCAGCCACACCGCGAAAGCGCTGCCGAGACTGACCGGCAGACTACGGCGCTGCGCCAGGATCGCATAAGTCAGCGCAAACAGGGCGCAGACCGCGTCCGCCACGATGCTGCCGATCGCGCTCGCGGCGATGAAAGCCGGCGGATGCTCGACGGCGAGGATGATCATCGCCGCGCCGCCGGCGGTCGGCAAAGATGCGATCAGGGCACCGATGAGCGGGCCGGAACGCTCGACCACCACCGAGGCGGCGACCACGATACTCGCGGTCATGACGATCTTGAGCGCGAGCCCGAGCCAGAATGTCGACGACAGCAGCACCGCACTCATGCCGATTTGCCTTTGCGGCGGGCGAAGAAGATCAAGAGATTGATGGCGACCGACACAGCGAGCGTCAGAATCAGCGACAAAACCGAGCCGAGCGCGTCGGCCGTCAGATGCAGCACCAGTGTCGCCACGGCAAATCCGCCAAGCCCGATCACCGCGTTGGCCAGCACCGCCGCGGTCGCCGGGCCACCGACGCGCGGATGCAGGATCAGGATCAGGCTCGACAGCACGATGGGAAACACCGCGAGATTGCCGCTGGCTGACGCGCCGATGTGATAGCTCAGCGTCACCACGACGCCGAGCAGCAGCGCCACCATGACCGCACGCAACCCGTAATCATACCAGTAGGTGCGCATGCGCGGAAACTGGACATGACGCAGACCCGCGACCAGAGCATGGCCGGCCGCCAGCGCGACGATATTGAGGACGATCGTGGCCCAGACGCCGAGCCGCACGTAACCGAAGAGATAACTGAGCAAAGCCCAAGCGACGAAGGCGCCGGCCAGGCTGACGATCAGCGAGCGTCTTTGCGCCAGCAGACAATAGGTGACGGCGAACGCGATGTTGAAGGCGTTGGTCACCATGCTACCGAGCGCGCTCTCGCCGACGAAATGCGCGCCGTGGTCGATGGCGAGGAAGATATAGATCGGGCCGGCGCTGATCGGCAGCGTCGCCACCAGACCGCCGATCAAGGGGCCGGCACGCTCGGCCGTCACCGTCGCCGCGATCAGGAACGCGGCGGTGACGGCCATGCGCACCAGCAAGGTCAGCGCGAAATAGAGATCGGGGGACATTCTGCACTTTCCCCCCTCCCCGGTTACGGAGAAAGGGTCGGAGTGAGGGGCCACGAAAGTCCTGGCGCGAGGCGGGAGCCCCTCACCTGTTTCATCACGCCGGTGTCAGCACGACGCGACCGATGACCTTGCCGGCCTTGAGATCGTCGAGCGCTTCCTGGACTTCCTCGAGCGGACGCTCACGCAGGGGCACTTGCGGCACGCCGGTGCGGCTCACCAGTTCGAGCAGCTCTTTCATTTCCGGCAGCGAGCCGACATAGGAGCCCTGGATGGTCATGGCGCGCATCGGGAAGAACGGCGTCGAGATGGTGATGTCGCCGCCGAACAGGCCGACAACGACGATCTTGCCGCCCTTGGTCACGAGCGAATCGATTGCGAGCTTCACGGTATCGGACGAGCCGACGAAATCGATGATCGACCAGGCGCCGCCCTTGGTGGCTTCGATGATCTTCTTGGCCGCGTCCGGTGCGCGGCCATCGATCGCCGCCATGGCGCCGGCCTTCAGCGCGGCCTCGCGCTTGGCCGGGTCGATATCGACCATGATCACGCCTTTGCCGCCCATGGCCTTGTGCAGCGACATAGCCATGAGGCCGAGACCACCGGCCCCCATGATCACGACCGGCTCATCCTTGATGAATTCGGCGACCTTCTTCAGCGCGCTGAATGTCGTGATGCCCGAGCAGGCGAGCGGCGCGGCCTGCACCGGTGTCAGATTGCCGATATCGAACAGGTGTCGCGGATGCGGCACGATGAGGTGCGTGGCGTAACCGCCGTCGGAGAACACGCCGAGGTTCTTCGGCGTCTTGCAGAGGTTCTCTTCGCCGCGACGGCACACCATGCACTCGCCGCAACCGATCCACGGATTGGCGAGCTTGATCGCGCCGATCTTGACGCCTTTGGCGTCGGGGCCGGCCGCGACGACTTCGCCGACATTTTCGTGGCCCATGGTGAGCGGCAGCTTGATGCCGCGCTCCAGCAGTTGCATGCGCTTACCGCCGCCGAGTTCGTAGTAGCCGTCCCAGATATGGATGTCGCTGTGGCAGACGCCCGCCGCCTTGATCTTCAGCAGCACCTCCGTGCCTTTCGGCTCCGGCGTCGGCTTTTCGTTGAGCTGCAAAGGCTGGCCGCAGGTGCAGACCTGGAACATACGCATGTCGTTTCGCTCCCGAGAACGTGTCGATTTGGGCCGATTCTGGCCACGGGCGGCGACCATAACGTGCCGGCCGGCCGACCTCCACCACGAACACCCCACCGCCGGCGAACAGCTGGCATGCCGCAATTTGCGCCGCCGGCCCCCTATTTCCACCCGGCGCCTCGCGAAAACCCGGTGACTTCGCCCGCGCCCTCCGCTATCCGGATGACCCCATGGCCTCCCTCGCTCTCGAGCGCGATTCGACCAAACCCGCCGCGGCGGCGCAACGCTCCGGCGGCGATCTGATCGACCGCGCGGCCATCGTTTCCGACCTAGCCGAGCTCGCCAAGACCCGGCGCGGCAACGACATCGAGATGCGCACCGCGCTGGCGCAACGCCTGAAGGCGGCGCTCAACGAGGGCCGCGAGAAGGCCGAGCGCCTGCTGCTCAAGGACCGCCATGGCCGGCGCTGCGCCGAGCGCATCTGCCAGATGGAAGACGAGATCATCGGCATCCTCTACGATTTCGTCCGCAAACACCTTTATCCGTCGGAGAACCCGTCGGAGACCGAGCACATGGCCATCGTCGCCACAGGCGGCTACGGCCGCGGCTTCCAGGCGCCGGGCTCGGACATCGACCTGCTGTTCCTGCTGCCCTACAAGCAGACCGCCTGGGGCGAGTCGGTCGCCGAAGCGATCCTGTATGCGCTGTGGGACACCGGGCTCAAGGTCGGCCACGCCACGCGCTCGGTCGACGAATGTATCCGCCAGGCCAAGGCGGACATGACCATCCGCACCGCGCTGCTTGAGGCGCGCTTCCTGCTCGGCGACCGCAAGCTGTTCGACGAACTGGTGACGCGCTTCGACGCCGACGTGGTACGCAACACCGCCGCGCAATTCGTCGCCGCCAAGCTGACCGAGCGCGAGGAACGCCATCGCCGCAGCGGCCAGTCACGTTATCTGGTCGAGCCGAACGTCAAGGACGGCAAAGGCGGTCTGCGTGACCTGCACACGCTGTTCTGGATCGCCAAATATGTCTATCGCGTGCGCGAGCCCGACGAACTGATGAAGCGCGGCGTCTTCGACCGCCAAGAATACGAGACGTTCCGCCGCTGCGAGGACTTCCTGCTGTCGGTACGCTGCCATCTGCATTTCGTCACCGGCCGCGCCGAGGAGCGCCTGTCGTTCGATCTGCAGCGCGAGATCGCGGTGCGTCTCGGCTACACCGACCATCCTGGCCAGCAGGATGTCGAGCGGTTCATGAAGCACTACTTCCTGGTCGCCAAGGATGTCGGCGACCTGACGGCGATCCTGTCGGCCGAGCTCGAGGACAGCCACGCCAAGGGCGCGCCGGTGCTGAGCCGCGTCATGGCGAAGCTGCGGCCGGTAAAGCGCAAATCGCTCGGCGACAACAAGGACTTCATCGCCGAGAACAACCGGATCCTGTGCGCCAACGCCAATGTATTCAAGCGCGATCCAGTCAACCTCATCCGCATCTTCCATCTGGCGCAGAAGCACAATCTTGCTCTGCATCCGGACACCATGCGGGCGATGACGCGGTCGCTGAAGCTGATCGACGCCAGGCTGCGCGAGAACGAGCAAGCCAACGAGCTGTTCCTCGACATCCTCACCTCCAAGAACGATCCGGAAACCGTGCTGCGCCGGATGAACGAGATCGGCGTTCTCGGCCGCTTCGTTCCCGCCTTCGGCAAGGTGGTGGCGATGATGCAGTTCAACATGTACCACCACTACACGGTGGACGAGCACCTGTTGCGCTGCATCGGCGTGCTGTCCGAGATCGAGCACGGCACCAGCAAGGACACGCCGCTCGCCAACGAACTGATCCAGAAGATCAAGCCTGCGAGCCTCAGGCTGCTCTACGTCGCGGTGTTCCTGCACGACATCGCCAAGGGCCGGCCGGAGGACCACTCCGTCGCCGGCGCACGGCTCGCCAAGCGCCTGTGTCCGCGGCTCGGCCTGTCGGCCGCCGACACCGCCACCGTCTCATGGCTCATCGAGCAGCATCTGGTGATGTCGACCGTCGCGCAGTCGCGCGACCTGTCGGACCGCAAAACCATCGAAAATTTCAGCTCGGTGGCGCAGTCGGTCGAGCGGCTGAAACTGCTCACCATCCTCACCACGGCCGACATCAAGGCGGTCGGGCCCGGCGTCTGGAACGGCTGGAAGGCGCAGCTCATCCGCACGCTGTATTTCGAGACCGAACCGGCGCTGACCGGCGGCTTCTCCGAGGTCAACCGCGCGCAGCGCGTCGCCATGGCGCAGGAGGAATTCCGCCAAGCCATGCTGGAGCGCCAGTGGCCGACGGAGCGGGTCGAAGCGCATATCGCGCATCTCTACCCGGCCTATTGGCTCAAGGTCGACTTGCCGCACAAGATCGAGCATGCCGGTCTGGTTCATACGGCGAAGGAAACCGGCAAGAACCTGGCGACCGCCATCCGCTTCGACACCGAACGCGCGGTCACCGAACTAACCGTGCTGGCGCCCGATCATCCATGGCTGCTGTCGATCATCGCCGGCGCATGCGCCATGGCCGGCGGCAATATCGTCGATGCGCAGATCTTTACCACGACCGACGGCCAGGCGCTCGACACCATTTCACTGTCGCGGGAATTCGAGCGCGACGAAGACGAGCAACGTCGCGCCAAGCGCATCGCCGAGTCGATCGAAAAGTCATTGCGCGGCGAATTGCAGCTGCCTGACGTCGTCGCCAAGCGAGCGCCGCCGAAGGGCCGCATCAAGGCCTTCGCCATCGAGCCGAATGTCGACATCAATAACCAGTGGTCGCATCGCTATACGATGATCGAGGTCGCCGGCCTCGACCGGCCCGGCCTGCTCTACGAACTGACAGCGACTTTGTCGAAGCTCAATCTCAATATCGCCTCGGCGCATGTCGCGACCTTCGGCGAGCGCGCGGTCGACGTCTTCTATGTCACCGATCTGATGGGTGCGCAGATCACCTCGGCGACCCGGCAGGCCGCCGTCAAGCGGGCGCTGATTGCTCTGTTTACCCGGCCGGATGCAAAGTCGGGCCGCGGCGCGGCTTGAACTCGCATTGCGCCGGCTGACCGAGCGGGACTGGAATTTCGCCATGACGATGGCTGCGGCGCTTTGCAAGTCCGGTCTGGTGGCCGCCACCGTCGCGCTGGCGCTGCCCGACGCGCGCGCCGCGTCGCCTCCGGCGGAAACGCGGGCGACAATCTATTATTCGATTTCGATGGTCGGCGTACCGATCGGCCAGATCACCTGGGCGATCGATCTAAGCCCGCGCGCCTATCAGGCATCCGCCAGCGGCAAGGCCAGCGGCGCCCTCAGCATTCTGGTCAACGGCGAAGGCCGGGTCGCGACGCAAGGGACGATCGACGGCGAGGCCGTCGCGCCGACTTTCTTCTCGTCCAATGTCACCGACGATGGCGAGACGACCGGCCTGCAGATGACCTTCGAGAACGGTAGCGTCAAGACGCTACGCGCCGACGAGCCGACGGACAAAAGCAAACGCATTCCAGTGCGCGACGAAGACAAGATGCACGTCACTGATCCGCTGAGCGCCATGCTGATTGCGGCGCCCGAGGGCGAGCCGCCGCTGTCACCGGCGCGGTGTGAGCGGACATTGCCGGTTTTCGACGGCCAGCGCCGCTATGATCTCATTCTGTCGTTCAAGCGCATGGACAGGATCAAGCTCGACCGTGGCTATGCGGGTCCGGTGCTGGTCTGCGCCGTCGTGCTGCGGCCGATCGCCGGCTACCGGCCCGACAGCGTGCTGGTGAAATATGTCGGCGGCCGCCCGGGCATGGAGATCTGGTTCATGCCGATCGCCGGCACGCCAATCATTGCGCCGGGGCGGCTCAAAATGCCGACCGGTATCGGCACTCTCGAGATCGAAGCCGACAAGATCGACTGGACGATGGCGAGACCAATGGCGCCGGCTCCCACTGGTCCGCAGGCGCCTGGACGGCAACCACAATAGTGCAGCGGGCCGTTGATTGTGCGGCGCTCAGGCTCCCTGATCACCGACCAAATGCGACGCGCGCGGCATCGGCAAATGTTCGCCGATCGCCTCGGCAATCGAATTGCGAAGGTCCTCGAGATAAGCAAACTGCCGCAAGCTGTTCGATAGTAAAACGCGGAAGACGTATTCCACGCCTTCGGCTTCCATCGCTATCGCTTGCTGAATTCTGAGATTGCCTAATGCGATCGCCAGGCCGGCGTCGGCTTCGGCCAGGCTCTTAACAAGGAATTCCATATGCCACCCCATGCCTGAATAGGGGAGACATGGAACTTTGCAAATGCCGGTCGATGGAAACCTTACCTGTTTACTCCGGTTAACGACGCCATTATCCGACATGTCTCTTGCGAGCTTGACGGCTATTAACGCATGCCCGGCTTGGCAGTGAGGCGATGCGGCTCACCAGGCGCACAGATTCCCTTGTTCGCACGACATTGTTGAGCGCGTCCGCGATACTGTTCGATCCGATCGGACGCCGGGCCCGGGAGGCCGCCCAGCCGCAACGGCGGCCCGGCTATTCGGCTTCGTGTTCTGAAATAGACGTCATTACAGATGCTTAGCCGCAAGACGGGCATCGGCTAACGCCGCCGGACGACGACGAAAAACATAAATTTTTTACGGCGCCTTAAACCGCCCCGCTTAGCTTCGCCCTGTGGGGACCGGCTGCCTTTGCGGCGCCGGCGGTTTGTTGAGTTTGGGTCGCGTCATGGCGTCGGGACGAGGACAATCGGGCGGACGCCGCGAGCCGGTGTTCGATGCATCGCCCGAAGTGCGCGTGGCGCCGGCCGATCGGCCGTCGAGCGGCGGACCGCGCCGATCCTCCTCGAAGAAAAAGAAATCCCGCAAGGCGCGCCGACCGAAACGCTCGCTGATCGGGCGGCTTGCCTACTGGTCGGCGGTTGCCGGTCTGTGGCTGGTCATCGGCGTCGTCGGCACCGTCGCCTACGTCGGCGCGCATCTGCCGCCGATCCAGTCGCTGGAGATTCCCAAGCGCCCGCCGACCATCCGCATGCTCGATGTCACCGGCCGCGAATTCGCCCGCCGCGGCGACATGGCCGGCGAGGTGCTGTCGCTGAAGGAAATGCCGCCTTACGTGCCGAAGGCCTTCGTCGCCATCGAGGACCGTCGGTTCTACGATCACTTCGGCGTCGATCCGCTCGGCATCGCCCGCGCCGCGGTCGCCAACATCCTGCATCGCGGCGTCGCGCAGGGTGGCTCGACGCTGACGCAACAGCTCGCCAAGAACCTGTTCCTCACCCAGGAACGCACGCTGACCCGCAAGCTGCAGGAGGCGCTGCTGGCGATCTGGCTGGAGCAGAAATTCTCCAAGACGCA
>JAFECJ010000041.1 GCA_018242205.1 Pseudomonadota bacterium | reverse complement strand
CGCCGCGGGGCGATGGTGTCCTCTCGCAAGGGACGCCGCGCACCGCAAGGTGCGAAACGATAGAGCGCCTCGCGGCGCTCCATCCCCTCGGCGCGCATGTCGGGTTTACCCGATATGCGCAAAGAATACTGCCGAGGGACGAAGGGGAAGGCAGGCCGCCCCGGGCCTTTCAAGAACAGGGGCGATGGTGCTTGTCCCAAGCTGAGCCGCGCCGGCCCATGTCACAATTGGGCGCCAAACGTGGCGCAGGCTCGGTCAAACCGCTATAGAGAGGCCATGGTGTTTCAACCGATCGATCCCGCGCCGCCGCCCCGCCGCCGCTTCAAGGCGATCCCGGTGCGCACTTTGGTGCCCAATCTGATCACGCTGCTGGCGCTGTGCGCCGGCCTGACCGCGATCCGGCTGGCGATCGAGAGCAAGCTCGAATGGGCGCTGGCCGCCATCGTCTTCGCGGCTCTGCTCGACGGCATCGACGGCCGCGTCGCCCGCATGCTCAAGGGCACCTCGAAGTTCGGCGCCGAACTCGACAGTCTGGCCGACTTCGTCAATTTCGGCGTCACGCCGGCGCTGGTGCTGTATTTCTGGGGCCTGCACGAATTGAAGTCGGCGGGCTGGATCGCGGCGCTGGTGTTCGCGATCTGCGCCGGGCTGCGCCTCGCGCGCTTCAACGTCATGATCGACGATCCGGACAAGCCGGCCTGGGCCGGCAACTTCTTCACCGGCATTCCGGCGCCGGCCGGCGCGCTCACCGTGCTGCTGCCGATTTATTTATATTTCCTCGGCGTCTCCAACGGCCTGATCACCGTCTGGGTCACCTTCTTCTACACGCTGGCGATCGCGCTTTTGATGGTGTCGCGGCTGCCGGTGTTCTCCGGCAAGCGCGTCGGCAAGCGCGTGCCGCCGGAGATGGTGCTGCCGGTCTTCGTCGTCGTCGTGTTGTTCGTGGCGCTTCTGATCAGCTATCCGTGGGAAGTGTTGTCGATCGGCGCCATCGTTTATCTCGCCTGTCTGCCGCTCGGCTGGCTGTCCTACCGCAACCACCAGCGCAAGGACGCGGAAGCCGCCGCGACGGCCCAGGCGGTCGCCGGTTCGCCGGACGCCGCCGTGCCACCCCCGCCGGGCGCCGAACCCGGCGCCGAAGATCGTCCGGCGCGCCTCAACTGATCACATCGGGATATTCATCGTTTCATGCCGCGCGCGACCGCCATCATTGCCGCTCATGACGCACGCAAACTGTCGGCAACCGACAGCGTGCTGCTCGATCACGCCCAGCGCGGTGCGGGCACGCTCAGCGCCACCAGCGTCAAGGGCAAGACGATCCATATCGATTTCAAGGACCGGCTGCGGCACGACGATGTCGTCGCGCTCGATGATGGCAGCTACGTCGAAATCGTCGCCAGGCCCGAAGCGCTGATCGAAGCGCGCGCCGCCGATGTCGCGGCGCTGGCGCGCATTGCCTGGCATCTCGGCGACCGCCACATCGCCGTGCAACTATTACCGAACCGCATTCGCGCGTTGCGCACGCCGGCGACCGAGGAATTGCTGAAGGCACTCGGCGCGAAGGTCGCGATGATCGAGGCGCCGTTCGAACCGGAAGGCGGTGCCTATGAGGTGACGCCGGCGCACGGTCATCATGATCACGTGCATCATGGGCATGATCATCATCATGATCACGCGCACGATCAGGCGTGCGGCTGCGGCCATGATCACGCGCATGACCATGGTCATGATCACGACCATGGCCATCATCATCATGGCCACGGTCACGATCATCACCACAAGTAGGGTTCAGACTTTCTTGTTGCGGTAGCCCTGCGTGCCGAACGGATAGCCCGGCATGATGTCGTAAGGATGCGCCCAGTTCGGCAGAGCTTCGACGCGCTTGAGCCAACTGCCGATCGCCGGATGATCCTTGGCGATGTCGAAACCGAATTCCTCCGGCGGATAGAACAGATAAGCGCACATTGAAATATCGGCGATGGTGGCGCGGTCGCCGAGCAGGAACGGTGCTTTCTCCAGCCGCTTGTTGACGATCGCAAGCGCGTTGTCGATACGGCCCTTCATGAAGGTCATGACGGCGGGATCGGCCGGCGTCGGCACGAAATTCTTCAGAAATCGGTACGGACCCAGAAAGCCGTTGACCTTCTGGTTGTCGAACACGATCCAGCGCAGCGCCTCGAGCTCTTCGTCCTCGCCTTTCGGCAAATACTGGCCCGTCTTGCGCGCCAGATAGGTGAGGATCACCGCCGACTGCGTCATCTTCTTCTCGCCATCGACCAGCACCGGCACTTCGCCCATTTCGTTGACGTCGGTGCGATACTCGGGCTGACGCTGTACGCCGGCCTTGAAGAAGTCGACCCAGACCGGCTGCCATTTGGCGCCGATCAGGTTGAGCATCAGTGCGGCGCGATAGGCGTTGCCGGATTGGGCGAAGCAATAAAGCTTATAGTCGGACATGAGGTGAGGCCCCTTTGTGGTCCATGCAAGATTAGCGCGAAAGCGTGATCGGTGTCCCGGCGTCGGATTTGCCTTCGAAGTGGTCGCCATTGACCCTGAATGTGCCGAGCGGCGCATTGTCGGCATCGACGATGGTGAGCGTGCCGTCGGCGAGTTGCCAGCGCCGGCTCAGGTAGAAGCGTTCCGGACAGCCGCCGTCCGGCGTTGCGCTGCCCGACGTGGCTGCGGGCGCGGTGAAATCCATGCCGCAACTCGGCGCGTTCGGCGCGCTGAGAATCCAGCGGCCGTCCATCACATCGGTAACCGATGGTTTGTCGGGTGGGTCCGGATGCTCCGACGTCAGCGACATGCCGCCGCCGCAGGATGCGAGCGTCATCGACAGGGCTGCCACGAGAAGACCGGTCGCACGGCGCAACGTAGGCCTCTATTTCATGGTCGGAATGGTGAACTCGGCGCCGCCTTTGGTGCCGCTCGGCCAGCGCGAGGTCACGGTCTTGGTCTTGGTGTAGAAGCGGACCGAGTCCGGCCCGTGCTGATTGAGGTCGCCAAAGCCGGAGCGCTTCCAGCCGCCGAAGGTGTGATAGGCGAGCGGCACCGGGATGGCGAAATTGACGCCGACCATGCCGACCTGCACGCGGTTGACGAAATCGCGCGCCGCATCGCCGTCGCGGGTGAAGATGGCGACGCCGTTGCCGTATTCATGGCTGGAGGGAAGGGCGACCGCTTCCTCGTAATCCTTGGCGCGTACGACCGAGAGAACCGGGCCGAAGATTTCTTCCTTGTAGATCCTCATGTCCGGCTTGACCTCGTCGAACAGGCAGCCGCCCATGAAGAAACCATTCTCGTAGCCCTGCATCTTGAAGCCGCGGCCGTCGACGGCGAGCTTGGCGCCTTCCTTGATGCCGGTGTCGACGTAATCGCGGATGCGGTTGAGTGCCGCCTTGGTGACGACGGGGCCGTAGTCGGCTTGCGGATCGGTCGAGGGGCCGATCTTGAGGTTCTCGACGCGCGGGATCAATTTCGCCATCAGCGCGTCGGCGGTCTTCTGGCCGACCGGCACGGCGACCGAAATCGCCATGCAGCGTTCGCCGGCGGAGCCATAACCGGCGCCGATCAGCGCATCGACCGCCTGATCCATGTCGGCGTCAGGCATCACGATCATGTGGTTCTTGGCGCCGCCGAAGCACTGCACGCGTTTGCCGTGCGCGGCGCCGGTCGAATAGATGTATTGCGCGATGTCGGAGGAGCCGACGAAACCGACCGCCTTGATGCGCGGATCGGTGAGGATGGTGTCGACCGCTTCCTTGTCGCCGTTCACGACATTGAGAATGCCTTCCGGCAGGCCGGCTTCGATGAACAGCTCGGCAATGCGCATCGGCACGGACGGGTCGCGCTCCGACGGCTTAAGGATGAAAGCGTTGCCGCAGGCGATCGCCGGCGCGGCCTTCCACAGCGGGATCATGGCCGGGAAGTTGAACGGCGTGATGCCGGCGACGACACCGAGCGGCTGGCGGATCGAATAGAGGTCGATGCCGGGGCCGGCGCCTTCGGTGAACTCACCCTTCAGCAGGTGCGGAATGCCGCAGGCGAACTCGACCACCTCGAGGCCGCGCTGGATGTCGCCGCGTGCGTCCGGCACCGTCTTGCCGTGCTCCGAAGAGAGCAGCTTGGCGAGCGCGTCATATTCCTTCTGGATCAGTTCGAGGAATTTGAACATCACCCGGGCGCGGCGCTGCGGATTGGTCGCCGCCCATTCCGGCTGCGCGGCCTCGGCATTGGCGATGGCCTTCTCGACCTCGCTCTTCGAGGCGAGCGCGACCTTGGCCTGGACCTCGCCGGTATTGGGATCGAAGACATCGCCCGAACGGCCGGACGCGCCCTTGACCGTCTTGCCGCCGATGAAATGACCGATCTCGCGCATGGGTCCGCTCCCTCCCGGTTAAGTCTTTGCTAACGCCGTGCCGTTCCTGGCGGCGCATTGGAAGACCTTTTCGCGTGGAATTCCAGTGCCATTAAGCGTCGCGCGGCGCAGGCCAATGGGACCGCCAGCCCGGGCGTTTGCGAACGATTAGCCTTTACCGGGTCTTAACAGCGTCCGTCTAGGGTTCCGAAGCAGCCCGTGTTTCCCGGGCGTCGCAATGTTGCGGGTGGTGTGGAGTAAGTCATGGATATCGCGACCAGTCTGGGTTTGGCGGCGGGCCTCGGCGTCATCAGCATCGTCATTCTGATGGGCGGTGATCTGAGCATGTTCGTCAACGAACACGCCGCGATCCTGATTTTCGGCGGTTCGACTGCGGCCACACTGATCCGCTTCCCCTTGAGTGCGATCGTCCACGGCGTCCCGATGGGGGCGAAGTTCGCCTTCACGATGCGCCGCACGTCGCAGCGCGAACTGGTGGACGAAATCGCCGGGCTCGCCGAAATCATGCGCAAGGAAGGGCCGATCGGTCTCGAGAAGGCCGAGACCGAAGATCCGTTCCTCGCCAAAGGCATCCGCTTCGTCGCCGACGGCTACGACGCCGGCTTTATCCGCGACAACCTGGAACGCGACCGCGACAACTTCCTCACCCACCTCGACGAGGGCCAGAAGATCTATCGCGCCGTCGGCGACTGCGCTCCGGCCTTCGGCATGATCGGCACGTTGATCGGCATGGTGCAGATGTTCGCCAACATGACCGACCCGTCCAAGCTCGGCCCCTTCATGGCAGGCGCGTTGCTGGCGACCTTCTACGGCGCGACCCTCGCCAACATGCTGTGCCTGCCGCTGGCAGACAAGCTGCACGTCAAGCTGGTCGATGAGGAAATCAATCGAACCTTGATTATCGATGGCATCCTGATGATGCGCGAAGCCAAGAGCCCGGCGCTGGTGCGCGAAATGCTGCTCGCCTACCTACCGGAGAAGCATCGGCACACCGAGGAGGGAGCGGAAGCGGCAGCGACGGCCTAGGCCGACGTGGCTGTTCTTCGGGTGTAGCGTATGGCCAAGAAACGCGGCGGCGGACACGGAGGCGGGCACGGCTGGTTCGTGACCTTCGCCGACTTGATGGCGCTGCTCGTCGCGTTCTTCGTGATGCTGGTCGCGTTTTCGACGCAGGATCAGGCCAAGCTCCAGGTCGTCGCCGGTTCGATGCGCGATGCCTTCGGTATTCAGGACAAGGTGCGCTATTCCGGCGTGCTCGAAATCATGGGACTGCCGACCCGGCCGAAGCTCAAGAACGTCGCCAATATCGATCCGAAGGATGCCTCCGCGACGCCGGCGCCCGACGAAAAGGGTCTCAACCGCGTCTACGGTGCGCGGCTCAAAGAGGACCGCAAATTCGCACTCGCCGCGGCCTCGCTTCGGCAGGCGCTGCAAAGCATGCCCGAGATCAGCGAGATTTCGAAGCATGTCATGCTTGAGGAGACCAAGCAGGGCCTCAATATCGAAATCACCGACCAGGACGGCCGCTCGATGTTCGCCGAGGGCTCAAAGGAGCCCTATGAACGCACCCGGCTGCTGGTCCAGCGCCTTGCGCCGGCGCTCAAGGCGATGCCCTTCCGCATTGCCATCACCGGGCATACGGCGACCAGCCCGATTCCGCCGCGGCCGGGCTACGGCCCGTGGGAGCTGTCGGCCGATCGGGCCAATATCGTGCGCCAGATTCTGGCGGCGGAGGGGGTTCCGCCCGGCCATTTCTTTATGGTGGGCGGCAAGGCCGATACCGAGCCGTTGTTCCCGGACAATCCGTCGCTGGCGCCCAATCGCCGCGTGACCATTACCCTGATCCGCGAGGAACCGCCGATTCCGGCGGATCTGACGCCCTAAATCCCGATTCTTGGGCTTTTCCACCTTTGATCGCCGTCAACAGGCGGCGACCAATGCCCGGTATTCTCCATTCCGCTGCGATGATATAAGCCCCGCCTCCGGTCCGCAGCCGCGGGCTTCAAAGCGATCGAGACCTGGTGTGAACGATCCGGCGACGTCAGCCGAAGTACCCGGCGCGGGCAGCGACCAGGCGGTGAAGCACCCAAGCTTCTGGGCGCTAGCGCTCGGCAGCGTCGGCGTGGTGTACGGGGATATCGGCACCAGCCCCCTCTACGCCTTTCGCGAGGCGGCTCTCGCGGCCAGCGGCGAGCACGGCGTCACCTCGGCCATCGTTCTCGGCGTGCTGTCACTGATCGTCTGGTCGCTGATCGTGACCGTCACGCTGAAATACGTTCTGCTGCTGCTGAACGCCGACAATAACGGCGAGGGCGGCACATTGTCGCTGATGGCACTGGCGACGCGCGCGATCGGCCGGCGCACGCCCTTCATTCTTATCCTCGGCGTCATCGGCGCTTCGATGTTTCTCGGCGACTCGGTCATCACGCCGGCGATTTCGGTGTTGTCGGCGGTAGAGGGCCTTAAACTCGCGAGCCCGGCGTTCAGCGATTATGTGGCGCCGCTCACGGTCTTCATTCTGGTCGCGCTGTTTGCCGCACAAAGCCGTGGCACCGCGACCGTTGCCGCCTTCTTCGGCCCGGTCATGGTAGTCTGGTTCGTGTCGATAGCGATCGCCGGCGCGCTTCATATTCATGAAGATCCGCACGTGCTAATGGCCCTCAACCCGACCTACGCGGTGTCGTTCCTGCTGACCCATGGTCACATCGGGCTGATCACGTTGGGGGCGGTGTTTCTTGTTGTGACCGGCGGCGAGGCGCTGTATGCCGATCTCGGTCATTTCGGCAAGAAGCCGATCCAGACCGCGTGGCTTTGCCTGGTGCTGCCGGCACTGCTCATCAATTATTTCGGGCAAGGCGCCAAGGTACTTGCCGATCCGGCGGCGATCGAGAATCCGTTCTATCGGCTCGTGCCGGAAGCGTACCTGCTGCCAATGATCGTGATGGCCACGGCGGCGACCGTGATCGCGAGCCAGGCCGTGATCACCGGAGCCTACTCGCTGGTGCATCAGGCGATTCAGCTTGGCCTCCTGCCGCGGCTCGCCATCCTGCACACCTCGGCCTCGCATGTCGGCCAGATCTATATTCCGCGCGTCACGATCTCGCTGCTGATCGGCGTGTTGCTACTGGTCGGCCTGTTCCGCAGTTCGAGCGCTCTGGCGTCCGCCTATGGTATCGCCGTGGCGACGACGATGGTGGTCGACGTCACGCTTGGCTTTTTTGTGATCTGGAAACTGTGGAAGTGGAAGTTCTGGCAGGCGGGATTAGTGATCCTGCCGCTACTCCTGGTCGACACCACCTTCTTCTCCGCGAACTTCCTCAAGCTGTTCGAAGGTGCCTGGCTGCCGCTGCTGTTCGGCATTGCCATGGTGCTGATTATCCTGACCTGGCGCCGCGGCACCGGCATCCTGCTCAACAAGACGCGCCGTGCCGAAGTGCCGGTCGACACGCTGTTGCACAATCTCGAAAAGAAGCCACCGCATATAGTGCCGGGCACAGCCGTATTCCTCACCAGCGATCCGGATTTCGCTCCGACCGCGCTGCTGCACAACCTCAAGCACAACAAGGTGCTGCACCAGCACAACGTCATTCTCACCATCGTCACCGGCGATACGCCGCGTGTGCCGGATACCGATCGTGTGCAATTCACGCCGCTGTCCGAGCACTTTGCGCGCGTGACGCTGAAGTTCGGTTACATGGACACGCCGAACGTGCCGAAGGCACTGGCGATCGCGCGCAAGCACGGCTGGCAGTTCGACATCATGTCGACCTCGTTCTTCCTGTCGCGACGGACGCTGCGGCCATCGGCGCAATCCGGCATGCCGACCTGGCAGGACCGGCTGTTCATTGCGCTGGCGCGTTCGGCGAGCGACGCCACCGACTTCTTCCAGATCCCAACCGGGCGCGTCGTGGAAGTGGGTACTCAAGTAACGGTCTAGGCGTCCCTCAGCTATTGATATATGTCGTTTCCCGGGCGATCGATCGAGTAAGGATCATCTGTGCGTGAATTGCCATCGCTTCGGCGCGGTGTGTATCTCCGAAGCCGAAGCGCTTAGGCCAGGTCTTTCGTTCTCCACGGAACCATAAAACAACCCAGGTCTACCTCATGTCACAACTCGCATCGCCCGCGTCAGGCGGACCGGCTCCGCACGCCGAAGGCGCGGAGAAGACGCACGGTGGCTTCTGGGCTCTGACGCTCGGCAGCATCGGCGTCGTTTATGGCGATATCGGCACCAGCCCGCTCTATGCCGTTCGCGAGTCTGTCATCGCGGCGGCGGGCAGCGGAAAGCCGGTGACGGACACCATCGTGCTCGGCATCCTGTCGCTGATCATCTGGGCGCTGCTGCTGGTGGTGACGGCCAAATACGTGCTGATCCTGCTGCGCGCCGACAATAACGGAGAGGGCGGCACGCTGGCGCTGATGGCGCTGGCGTCACGCGCGCTCGGTCGTTCGACGGGATTCGTGATCCTGCTCGGGATCATCAGCGGCGCCTTGTTCTACGGTGACGCCATCATCACGCCGGCGCTGTCGGTGCTGTCGGCGGTAGAAGGTCTGAAGATCGTCACGCCCGCGTTCGACCATTACGTCGTGCCGTTGACCGTTGTCATTCTGGTCGCGCTGTTTGCCGTGCAGTCGCGCGGCACCGCCAAGGTGGCTGCATTCTTCGGCCCGCTGACACTCGTCTGGTTCGCCGCGCTGGCCGTCGCCGGCATTGTTCATATCGGACAGAACCTGACCGTGCTGTATGCCTTCAATCCTTACTACGGCGTCAACTTCCTGCTGCATCACGGCATCATCGGGTTCTTCACGCTTGGCGCCGTGTTCCTCGTGGTCACAGGTTCTGAAGCGCTTTATGCCGACCTCGGCCACTTCGGGCGCGGGCCGATCCGCTTTGCCTGGCTGGTCGTGGTTCTGCCGTCGCTGACGATCAACTATCTCGGGCAGGGCGCGCTGATCCTGGCCGATCCCAGCGCCATCGAAAGCCCTTTCTTCTTGATGTTTCCGCAATGGGCGCTGGTGCCGATGGTGTTCCTTGCGACCATCGCCACCGTGATCGCCAGCCAGGCGGTAATCACCGGCGCCTATTCGTTGACGCGTCAGGCGATCCAGCTCGGCCTGTTGCCGCGGCTCGAGATTCGGCACACTTCCGAGGAAATGTCCGGTCAGATTTACATGCCGCGCGTCAATCTGCTGCTGCTGCTCGGTGTGCTGCTGCTGGTCGCACTGTTCCGTTCGTCGAGCGCGCTGGCGTCGGCTTACGGCATTGCCGTGACCGGCACGATGGTCGTCACCGCCTTGATGGCGATTGTCGTCATCCGCAAGGTCTGGCGTTGGCCGCTGCCCGCCGCGCTGGCGCTGATGCTGCCGTTCCTGTTCATCGACCTGACGTTTCTAACCGCCAACCTGTTGAAGATATTCGAGGGCGGGTGGATGCCGCTCGCGCTTGGCGCTGTGGTGATGGTCCTGATGTACACGTGGCGTCGCGGCAGCCGGCTGCTGGTTCAGAAGACGCGCAAGCTGGAGATTCCGCTCGAAACTCTGGTCGTCAATCTGGAGAAAAAGCCGCCGACCCGCGTGCCGGGCACCGCGGTGTTTCTCACCGGCGATCCCGGTTTCGCGCCGACCGCGCTGATGCACAGCCTCAAGCACTACAAGGTGCTTCACGAGAACAACGTCATCCTCACGGTCGAAACCGCCGACACGCCGCGCGTCGACGTCGCCGAACGGGTGCGCATGGAGCCGGTTGGCGAGACCTTTTCGCGCGTCGTGCTGCGCTTCGGCTTCATGGAACAGCCGAACATCCCGAAGGCACTGGCCGTGGCGCGCCGGCTCGGCTGGCAGTTCGACATCATGTCGACATCATTCTTCCTATCCCGGCGTCTGCTAAAGCCGGCGGCGAAATCCGGCATGCCGCGCTGGCAGGACCGGCTGTTCATCTCGCTGTCGGGCGCCGCGAACGACGCCACCGACTATTTCCAGATCCCGACGGGGCGGGTGGTCGAGGTCGGCACGCAGGTGACGGTCTAACGCTGGAGGCCGGTTTTCGGGCACGAAAAAGTCACGTGCGGCCGGCCAAAAGACCGGTTAGACAGGGCGTCCGCGATTTAGGGAGTTGCGTTATGGCTGACGATATGCCGCGCGCTGACGAGGTCACCAACCTGACGCCGGAAGAGGTGGCGGAGGGGCTGCGGGCCGGAACGATCCTGCTGGTCGACGTCCGCGAGCCGAATGAGACTGCGGCCGAACGCTATCCGGACGCCGTGCTGGTGCCGCTGTCGTCTTTTGATGCCACAGCCATTCCCGATCCGCAGGGCAAGCGCGTGGTGTTCGCATGCCGCTCCGGTCGCCGCTCGATCACCGCATCGGTCGCGGCGCAGGACGCCGGCTACCCCTACGACGCGCATTTGGCCGGCGGCATTCTCGGGTGGAAGGCCGCCGGCCTGCCGACAAAGTCGGGCTGATCAAAACGCGTTGAAGCGATAGTTCAGGCCGGCTTTGACGATCTGGGTCTTCAGGCTGACGCTGCTGGTCCCCGCCACCGTCAAAGTGCCGGTGGTGGCGAATGTAGGGGTTAACCCGCTGAACATCAGATAGTCGTACTCGAGCTTTGCGGAGAGGTTCTGCCAGACCGCATATTCGACGCCCGCGCCGAGCATCCACCCGGTTCGATTGTTGGACGCGGTCACGGTGCCGCCGGTGCCGTCATCGCCGTTCCATTTGTCGCGGGTCCAGGCGGCGCCGACCTTGCCGTACAACAGCGTCCGGTCGAAGGCGTAGCCCAGTCTCGCGGCGGCGGTGATGAAGTAGTCGTTCTTCAGCGTCAGTGTGCCGGCGAACAGCGGCGTATCGTATTTGACGTTTGCCCAGTCGAAGTCGCCTTCGACACCGAGGACAAAGCGCCCCATTTGGTAGTTGTAACCAACCGTCGCTCCCCCGAGCCAGCCTTTGGCGGTGACGGAGTCGCTGCCGAACGTGCCGGTGCCAGTGAACTTGCTCCAGCCATAGCCGCCATTCACGCCGATGTAGAATCCGGTCCAGGAAAAAACCGGTTCAGGGCTGTAATACGCTGGTGCTTTGTAAACAGGGCGGGAGAGATCGGCAGCAAAACTCAAAGAAATGAACGAAAACACAACAGACGCAACTGCGCACCATATCGCTATGGTCCGGCGCATGTCGTCCTCCGATGTCTAAGTCATCAACAGAATAAAACACTCCCTTGCTTGACTCGGCAGAATCTAGCTGATTCGCGGGCGGCGGTATTGTTTTATTATCAGCGCGCCGTGAGGCCCTGCGTCGCCAGGCTGGCATTGGCGTAACGCCGGTCGCCGGTGATTTCCTCACCGAGCCACGCCGGCCGCTCGAAGATCGTGTCTTCGCTCGGCAGCTCGATTTCGGCGATGACCAGCCCGGCGAGCTCGCCGGAGAAGACGTCGATTTCCCAACGCAGGGAACCGTGGGGCACGATGTGGCGGCGCTTTTCGATCAGCCGGCCGGCGCGCAGGGCGAGCAAAGCTTTGGCGTCGCCCAGCGGAATCGAATACTCGAATTCGTCCCGGCTCATCGCCTGACCGGCACTCTTGATTGTGAGGAAGGCGGCGGTGTCAGTGACACGCACCCGCACCGTATTTGTGTCAGTGACCGCCAGGTAGGCTTGGCGAATATTGCTGTGGCTCACGACTTGGTCGCGCCACGCCTCGCTGGCGAGCAGAAACTTACGCTCGATTTCGATGCCCATGCCGTGCGGCTCGCGTCAACGCCAGCGCCGGTGCAGCCAGAGCCATTGCTCGGGATGTTCGCGCACCCAGTCCTCGATGATCGTGGTGATCACCTGCATCGTCGCGGCGATATCGACATCGCCCTTGGCATCGCGCACCGGCTTGATCTCGTCGGTCAGTTCGGCGGTGAAGCGGTTGTTCGGCAGCCGGATGACGCGGACGCCGACAATGGGGCAATCGAAGTGTTGCGCCAGCCGTGCGATCAGCGGATTGGCATTGGTGCGACGGCCGAAAAACGTCACCTCGACGCCGCGCACGTAATACTGGTCGACCAACATGCCGATATGCGCGCCGCGTTTGAGGGCGTCGGCGATGCGGACCGGCGCGTCGAGGCCGGTAGCGATCAGCTCGCCCATGCTGGCGGCGCGGGTCTTGCGCACCCAGCGGTCGATCGCGGCGACGTTGGGCCGGCGATAAAGCGCGGCGCTGTCGACGCCCTGCGAGGCGGCGAACACAGCCGGCAGCTCCCAATTGGCGAGGTGCGCGGTGAAGACGAGCGCCGGCTTGCCATCATTGGCCAGTTCGAGGAATTTGTTGAACAGCTCCGGCGGAATATGCAGACGTCCGCGTTCGGGATGTTCGCGGTTGAACTCGATCAGACGGTCAAGTTGCGTGAACTCGGCGCCGACCCGGCCGAGATTCTCCCAGACACCGAGCAGGATGTTGTCGACCTCGGCGGGTGATTTCTCGGGGAAGGCGGCGGCGAGGTTGGCTCGACCGACCTTGTGTTCGGGGAGCAGCGGCCCGATCCGACGCATGAACGCACCGGCGATATTCGCCATGGTGTCCGGCTTGACCAGCCGCATCAGATTGATGGCGCTGATCGCCAGCGCGCCGCCGACCGCATTGCCCGCGGTCTTGAGACCGCGGCGCCAGCGCTGTTTCAGGGATGCCGGCATCAGAAATTGATGATGACTTTGCCGAAGACCTGCCGGCCCTCGAGCCGCGTCAGGCCCTTTTCGAAGTCCGTGAGCGCGAATTCGCTGTCGATGATTGCGTCCATGCCGGCCGCCATCTTGGACAGGCTATCGCGGATGTTGCGGATCTGACAGCCGAATGAGGCGAGGATCTTGTACTGCTGCTGGAAGAGCTGCATCAGGTTGATCGTCACGGTCGGGCCGGCGGTCGAGCCGCAGGTGACGAGGCGGCCGCCGCGCTTGAGGCAGAACAGCGAGGCGTTGAATCCTTCGCCGCCGACATGCTCGAACACGACATCGACGCCCTTCTTCTGCGTCAGCTTGCGCACGGCGCCTTCAAAGCGATCAGTCTTGTAGTTGATAACGTGATCAGCCCCGAGCGCCTTGGCCTTCTCGGCCTTGGCGTCATCGCCGACCGTGGTGATGACCGTGCAGCCCATGGCCTTGGCCATCTTGATGGCGACCGAACCGATGCCGGATCCCGCGGCATGCACCAGGATGGTCTCGCCGGGCTTGAGCTTGGCGTTGTCGAACAGCATGTGCTCGGTCGTGCCGAAGGCGATCGGCGCGCAGGCGGCATCGCGCAGCGACACGCCATCCGGCACCTTGACGACGAGGCGGGCGGGCAGGTTGATGAGCTCGCGGGCGAAGCCGTCGAGATGGAAGCCCATGATGCCGGCCACGTTCTCACAGAGATTGTCTCGGCCCTCGCGACAGGCGGCGCAATGGCCGCAGGTCATGGCGCCGTACATGGCGACACGATCGCCGGGCTTGAAGGTCTTTACATTGGCGCCGACGGAGGCGATTTCGCCGGAGGCTTCGACGCCGACGACGAGCGGTAGCTTGCGCTTGGCAAAGGCCATCCCGCGAAAGCCCCAGACGTCGAGATGGTTGAGACCGACCGCCTTGATACGGATCTGAACCTCGTCGCCGCCAGGCGCGGCGGGGGCGGGCAGGTCGACCAGTTCGAGCTTGCGGTCGCCGATCAGTTGAAGAGCACGCATGATGATGCAGACGTAATGAGTTGATTTTAAAGGGAGGACTGGCGACGGGCGGTTATGCCGCCGGTTCCAGGCCCATGATCAGCGAGACGTTCTGGCCGCCGAAGCCGAATGAATTCGACATGGCGTGCGTGACGCGGGCGTCGCGCGCCTTATTGGGCACGACGTCGAGCGGGATCGCCGGGTCGGGAACGTCGTAATTGATGGTCGGCGGGATGCGCTGGTTCTGCAGCGTCAGCAGGGAGAACACGGCTTCGACCGCGCCGGCGGCCGACAAGGTATGGCCGATCATCGACTTGTTGGACGAGATCGGCACCGACTTGACGTGTTCGCCGAGAGCGGCGGACAGGCCGGTATATTCCATCTTGTCGTTTTCCGGCGTCGAGGTGCCATGCGCATTGATGTAATCGATGGCGTCGGCTTCGAGGCCGGCGTCCTTCAGCGCGTTCTTGATACAGCCGATGATCGGCTTGCCGTCCGGGCTGGAGCGTGTGCGGTGGAAGGAGTCCGCCATCTCGCCGCAGCCTTCCATGACGCCAAGGATGGTGGCGCCGCGGGCCTTGGCGGACTCGTAGCTTTCCAAAACCAGCGCGCCGGCGCCTTCGGCCATGATGAAGCCGTCGCGGTTCTTGGCGAAAGGCTTGGATGCGCCCTGCGGATTGTCGTTGGTGGTCGACAGCGCCGACAAGAGCGAGAAGCGGATCAGCGCTTCCGGATTGATCGAGCCGTCGGTGCCGATGCACAGAGCCGCGTCGGTATCACCGCGGCGGATCGCCTCGACGCCGAGCTGGATGGCGCTGGCGCCGGACGCGCAGGCGGTCGACAGCGAGATCGGCGAACCCTGCGTGCCGAACTTGTCGGCCAGATGGTTCGCCACCGAACCGAACAGGAAGCGCTCGTGATAGGCGGGAAACTGCGGCGCCGCGCGCAGCAGATCGTCGTAGCTCAGTGGGCCGTTGGCGCCAGATTTGGCGCCCAATTCCATACGCTGCGGCCATTCGATCTCGATCGGCGGTACGGCGACGAATAGCGGGCCAGGAAACGAGCCGGCCGAGCCGACATTGGACTGTGCGATGGCTTCTTCGGCGGCGAGATCGGCAAAGCGTTCGGCGAGCCCCGCCGATGTCATTTCGCCGAGAAAATCGACCGTGCCCGCGATGCGGGTCTTCATGCCGTCGGTCGCAAAGCGGGTAATTTCGCGAATACCGGACTGGCCGGCGGTGAGCTTGGCCCAGTTATCGACTTTGCCGGCGCCGAGCGAAGTCACGACGCCGAGGCCGGTGACGACGACAACGGGGCGGCCGTATTTGTCCTTACCGGAAGCCATATCGTTCTCCCTCAGCCGACGCGCTCGACCAGCGCCATTCCTTCGCCGCGCCAGTGACCGACGCCGGTCACCACGACCTGGTCGAGAGAGCCGCTTGTCGGCTTCTCCAGCCCGGTCTGATCGCACGGCGGGTAAAGGCTACCATGGGCGAGCGCCACGGTCGCCAATGCCACATTCATCGCGAATTGTGGCTCCATCCCATGACCGAGATAGGTGCCGGTCGCTCGCACGGCAAGATCGCCATGCTCTTGGAGAAACGCGCGTTCTTCCGCGGTAGCCTGGGGATTGCCGGTCGCGCCCGAGAGAACGGCGGCATGACCGCCTTTGACCTTGTCCTTGATCTTGTCCCAAAGCTTGCTGAGCGTTGCAGTGATGGTACCCGGTTGGCGCGAGGCGCGGTCGGCGACGACCGCCGTCAAGCGCGCTAGCGGCTTGGCGCCGCGCTTCTCCGCGTGTTCGCGGGCTTCGATGACAAGGAAGGCGCCCAGCGAGCCGAGCGCGAAGCCACCTTTGGCGCCGCGCTCCCATACCGGGACGAGCTTGTCCTTGAGACATTCGCCGGCGAACTCGTAGAGCATCAGCATATCGGGCCGTTCGCCGTTATGCGCACCGCCGACCAGCGCGATGTCGCTCTGGCCCGCGGTGATGCGCGACAGCGCGATGCGCACCGCGTCGACGCCGGCGGCTTCCTCGCCCATGAACGTGCGCGACGAACCGGTCACGCCATGCACAATCGAGATGTTACCGGCGAGAAGATTGGAAAGCTGCGCGAGGAAGAGAGTAGGGCGGAGATCGCCCATCAGTCTCTCGTTGAGAAACGCAGCCGGATTGGCAGCCTGGGCGTAGCCGTTGAGGATCGTTGCATCGACCTTGAGATCGCGCTCGCCGCCGCCGGCGGCGACGATCATGTCCATGTGCGACAGGATCTCGGCATTGCCTTTGACGCCGGCGGAATCCAGCGCGAGCCCGGCCGCGTAAGTGCCGATGCGCTGCCAGGCTTCCATCTGGCGCTGATCGCCCTTTTTCGGAATCTGGGCGTCGAAATTTACCGGCGCGAGCGGGTGGACAACGAACGGCGAGAAGGTTTTGGCATCGGCCGTCAGCTGTCCGGCAGACAGCTTCTGCCAATGCGCATCGACGCCTTCGCCCAGGCTTGAGACGATGCCGACGCCCGTGATCCAGGCTTCGCGCGGCGCGTCAACCATTGAGCGCCATCTCCGGAGTAAGGCCGACACGCGCCGCCATCTTCAGCATTTCGCCGGCCAGTTCCTGGTTGGGGAATTCCATCACGCGCAATGTGATGGTGGCGTCGCAAACCTGTTTGCCGTTGTTCCGAACCTTGGCGTCGAGAACGGCGTAGCCCGAACCTTCATGCACGAGCTTGGACTCGATGTTGAGAACATAGCCGGGCAGCACGAAGGTGCGGAGCTTGGCTTCCTTCACCGACGCCAGGAAGGACATGCGCTTGAATTGGTTGATTGACGAGACCAGCCAGCCGGAGGTCTGTGCCATGGCTTCGACGAGCAGCACGCCAGGCATCAGCGGAAAACCGGGGAAGTGCCCCTCGAAAACTGTCGAGACAGAGGGAACCGTGGCCTCGCAGCTGATCCGGCGATCGGTGAGATTGAGGTCGACCACGCGATCGATCAGCTGAAAATACTCGAGGCGCATTGGCGTTGGGCGTTAAGCCCCTTTGGCGGCAACGAGCTCGTCGATACGAGCGGCCAGGTTCTTGAGAACGAAATACTGGTCGGTTGTGGCCTTGCCGTCGGACACTTCCTGGGTCCACTGCTCGAGCGGCAGCTTGATACCGAACGCCTTATCGATGGCGAAGGCGATATCGAGGAAATCCAGGCTGTCGATGCCCAGATCGTTGATGGCGTGGCTCTCGGGCGTGATCGAGTCGCGCGGAATATCGCAGGTCTCGGCGATAATATTGGCGATGGTCTCGAAAGTGGATGACATCATAACTCTCTGATTTTATTGAAGTTATGCCAACTTCACGCGAAGAGGCACGCGCCGGTCATGACCGGCCGTCAAGGGTCGGGAGCCCGTATAGCGAAGCGCCGGGTCAAGTTCAATGGCAGGGTGCCCAAACCACCGAAATGCCAAGGGTTTGCCCCCGGTCCGGTGGTCTCGGCCCGAAGGCCGATCCGAGCCTAATAGCGGCTTCGGACGGGGATCTCGACCGGCGAGCAGCCCCGCCGGCCGGTAAGCACGCAATCCTGGTTCTTGCGCATGCTTGCCATGGTATCGGCCAGCCAAAGCCCTGCCGCGACCAGGAGCGCGACGAAGGCGAGCGCTGCGGCGTTAGTAATCATGCGGTGGCGGTATTCCGAGGCCTTCTCGCGACCGCCCTCGTATTTTGCAAACGTCTTGGGCTCGGCTGTTTTGCCAGACGGCCGCACTGCGATCCGGCCTTGCGGGAAAGTCACCACACGGGAATCGGGTTCGGAAGATGAAGGGTCTTGGCCGTTCATGGCGGCAAAGCTTAGCACAGGCGTGCCGGGTGGTTCGAGCGCATCGGCTGGAGCAACCTGCAATTTAGGCTATTGGCGCTCGTCGCCGTCAAGTTCCTTGTTTGCGGGCGTCTGTTCGGCCAGAGTGCCATCCGGAGCCGGGCCGACTAACAAGAACAGGGCTCTGCCTTTCATCGGGTAGTATGACCCGGGAGGAATCCAGCCGCAGCCGGTCAAGGCGCGGCAGATGAGAGGTTCGTGCCTGTCACGCAAGGCGGACAGGTCGTGGGGGAATTCGGGGACTCGTTTGCTTCAACCGTTTACTGTGCTTGGTCAGGTTCTCGACCCGTCCGGCTTTGCGAAGGTCACGTCGCTTCTGGTGCTGCCCTTCGCCCATGAAGATTTGGCCATTGTTATCGGTGGCTACATCATCGTGAACAATATCATGCCGGCGACTCTGGTTGCGCTTTCGATCTATGGCGGCATCGTCGCCAGCGACTTCGCCCTCTATGGGATCGGCGCGGCGGCACGCCACGTGCCCTGGCTCAACCGCTACGCCATTGATGCCCGCGTGGTTCGCTTCGGCGACAAGCTCAAGAGGAACGTGTTCGGGCTGGTGGCGCTCTGCCGTGTGGTGCCGGGTGTGGTGTTCGTCGCTTTCGTCGCCTGCGGCTGGGCGCGGGTGTCGTTTCTGCGCTTCGTCGCCGCAAGTCTGATCGTCTCGGCGCTGTATCTGCCGTTGATGCTTTATCTCGTCATTGTTTTCGGCGACGCGCTCGACGATCACGTCGGCCTTTGGGCCTGGCCCGTCTTGCTGGTGCTCATCGGCGTCACGAGCTTGGCGCGCAAACGGATCTTCGCCTTCTGCGGGGCTACGGAAGAGATTGCCGACACACCGTTGCCGCACTCGACTTTCGGCATGCCGCCGTTGTCGCACGCCGACCGCAAGGTCGCCGCTGCCGAGCGCATCCCGCCCTTCTTGTTCTATCTGCCGCTGGTGCTGAACTGGCTGCTGCTGGGTTTTCGCCACCGCTGCCTTACGCTGCCGACGGCCGCCAACCCGACGATCTTCACGGGCGGCATGTGGGGCGAGACCAAAAGCTCTTATTTCCGCGACGTCGCGCCGGATGAGCGGCGCTGGATCGCCGACTTCGTGATAGTGGAGCGTCAAGCGCAGGCCCATGACTTGGGCACCGATGTCGACAAGGCGTTGCGTGCGGTCGCTGAGGCAGGTCTGGCATTTCCGTTGGTCGCCAAGCCGGATGTCGGTTGGCACGGCCATGGCGTGCGCTGCCTCGAGGACCGTGCCGCGCTCGAGCGATATATGGCGCACTTTCCAGACGGCGTGCCGCTGATGCTGCAGCGCTACGTGCCGTACGCGGCCGAGGCGGCGGTGCTCTATGCACGCATGCCGGACGAGCCGAAGGGCGAGATCCTGTCGCTCACCTTTCGCTACTTTCCGCACGTGGTTGGCGACGGCCAATCGACGCTGCGCATGCTGATCGAGCGCGATCCGCGTGCGCAGTGGAAGTCATCGTTGCATCTCGGCCGCGATGCAAGCCACCGCGGTGTCGATATGCGCGAGCTCGACCGCGTCCCCGAACGCGGCGAGGTGGTGCGCATCGCGCTCATCGGCAATCAACGTGCCGGCGCGCTTTATCGCGACGGCCGCCGTTACCTCACGGCGGCGCTCGAAGAGCGTTTCAATGCCATCGCCACCAGCATGCGCGAATTTCACTATGGCCGTTTCGACCTGCGCTTCGAAAATGTCGAAGCCTTGATGCGTGGCGAGAACTTCTCGATCGTCGAGATCAATGGTATCGGCGGCGAAGCCATCGATTGCTGGGATCCGCATCTGTCGGTGCGCGAGGTTTACCGGCGGCTTGCCGCGCAGCAGCGTCTGTTGTTCGCGCTCGGCGAGCGCAACCTGGCGCGTGGCTTTGAGCCGACTGAGGTGGGCGAGTTTCTCATAAGCCTGATCCGCCAGGGACAGCTGATCCGCCGTTACCCGGCCTCGACTTAGGTCGTTTTCTAGCGACACAGACCTCGTTATGGCGGCGCGTATGAGTCCACGCTCTAGCCGAGTAGACGGTTCTGTCCGAAACGCCTAAATAGGCGGCCATGAGCAAGTCTGTGTGCTCCCGACGGCTGATCGCTTTGGCTGCGGCCTATCTGGTCGCGGCGCAGGCCATCGTGTTGCCGCTATCGGTGGCGGCATCGAGCCCCTTCCTGAACGCGCTGTGCGTATCGTCTTCGGGCGGGGCAGGGCACGGGCCCGCCGGCACCGACGGCGGCTGTGGCTGCGCCGCCGGCTGCGGAATGCAGTGCTGCTCGCCCGCGCACCTGACCACGCCGCCTGCCGAATTCCGGTTAAAGCAGACCGTGACGCGCGTGCTTGCGCCAGTGGTGGTGTTCGACCCTGGCATCCGTGTCGATAACCGCGGCTCGCATCGATCGCGCGCGCCGCCGGTCGTCTGACCGCGGAATTTCTTTCACTTTCTTTATTCGGAGGCGCCGACGCAGAAGGCCTGCGCGCGCCCCTCATCGTCAGGAGACCTACAATGTCACGTTTGATGCTGGCTGCCGCGCTCACCGCAATGCTGATGTCGCCGGCGTTGGCCCATGATTATACCGCCGGTTCGCTCAAGATCGGCCAGCCCTGGGCGCGCGCGACGCCGAAAGGGGCGCCGGTGGGCGGCGGCTATCTCACCATCACGAATACCGGCACCGCGCCGGATCGCCTGATCGGAGGTTCGGTGCCGGTGTCGTCCGGCTTCGAAATCCACGAAATGACCATGGACAATGGTGTCATGAAGATGCGGATGCTGCCGAAGGGCCTCGAAATCAAGCCGGGTGAGACCATCACCTTGAAGCCCGGCGGCTACCATTTGATGTTCACCGGCCTGAAAGACCAGCTCAAGCAGGGCGGCAGCTTCAAGGGCACGTTGCAGTTCGAAAAGGCGGGTAAGGTCGACGTCGATTTCGACATCGAAGGTATCGCCGCGACGAGCGCCGATGGTGCCGCCGGTCACGGCGCCATGCCGATGAATCATGGCGACATGCAAATGAAGAAATAAACCCGGCGCTGTCGCGAAGGCCGTCGGCTACCAGCCGATGGCCTTCGGCAGCCAGGTCGCCAGCCCCGGAAAGAAGAATACCAGTATCAGTGCCATCAACTGCATCAGCACGAACGGGATGATGCCGCGATAGATGTCGCCGGTGGTGACTTCCGGCGGCGCCACGCCGCGCAGGAAGAACAGCGACCAGCCGAAAGGCGGCGTCAGAAATGAGGTCTGCAGGTTCACGCAGATCAGCGTCGACAGCCACACCAGATCGGTATTGGCGTGGATGAAGATCGGCAGGAACAACGGCACGGCGATATAGGAAATCTCGATCCACTCGATGAAGAAGCCGAGCACGAAGATCAGCGCCATCAGGAACCAGATCGAGGCGTTGATGCCGCCGGGCAAGAGCGTGAAGGCATCCTGCACCAGCCTTTCGCCCTGAAGGCCGCGGAAGGCGAGCGAGAATACCTGCGCGCAGATCAGGATGAACATCACCATGGCGGTGATGCGCGTCGTCGCCTGTACGGTCTCGCGCAGCACGGTGATCGTGAGGCGACGGCCGAAGGCGGCGACCAGGATCGAGCCGAGCGCGCCCATGGCGGCCGCTTCCGACGGCGCGGCGATGCCGGCGACGATCGAGCCGAGCACGGCGATGACGAGGCCGATCGGCGGCGCTACGACGCGAACGATCTTGCCGGTGAGTTGCATGCCGGAAATCGCGGCGCGCTCTTCGGCCGGCACTGCCGGCACCATATCGGGCCGGATCATGCCGAGGATCAAGATGTAGACGATGTAGATGCCCGATAGCATCAGGCCCGGGACCATCGCCGCCGCGAACACGGTGCCGACCGATTGATTGGTGATGTCGGCGAGTAGAATGAGGATGAGGCTCGGCGGGATGATCTGTCCGAGCGTGCCAGAGGCGCAGATGACGCCGCAGGCCAGCCCCTTGTCGTAACCGCGGCGCAACAGGCCCGGCAGCGTGAGCAGGCCGAGCGTCACCACCGTGGCGCCGACGATGCCGGTGGTCGCGCCCATCAGCACGCCGACCAGAATGATGCCGATGCCGAGGCCGCCCTTGAGCGAACCGGCGGCCAGACCAATCACATCCATCAGCTCCTCGGCGAGCTTGGATTTTTCCAGCATCACACCCATGAAAACGAACAGCGGAATGGCGAGCAGCGTGTAGTTGGTTACGACGCCGTAGATGCGATGCGGCAGCAGGTTGAAAAGCGCCGGGCCGAAGCCGAGATAGCCGAACACGAATCCGGTGGCGGCCAGCGTCAGGCCGACCGGAATGCCGATCAGCAGCAGCACAAAGAATGCGACCAGCATCAGGGTCGCGAGAACTTCGAGGGTCATAGATGGTCCTTGGCGGCGACGTCGTCCGGGCTGAAAGCCGCCAAACCGAGTGCCGCGTGAATGGCCTGCGCCAGCGACTGCATGAACAGTAGGATGAAGCCGATCGGGATGAAGGTCTTCATCAGATAAACCGCGTTGATGCCGCCCGGATTGGGCGAACCCTCGCGCATCGCCCATGATTGCTCGACAAAGGCGATCGAGAGGTAGACGACCAGTGCCGAAAAGATCATGGCGATGATGGCGGACGCGACGTCGACCGCGAGCTTCAGGCGCGGCGGGAACGATGCGAACAGCACGTCGACGCGGACGTGTTCGCCGTGCCGCAAGGCATACGACATGCCGAACAATGTGAGTGGCGCCAACAGGTACCACTCGAGTTCCTGCGCCCAGATGGCGCCGATGGAAAAGCCGTAACGCAAGAGCACGTTGGCGCCCATGACGAGCGCCACGACCATGGCCAGCCAGGAAATGATGCTGCCGACGCGATCGATGAAATGATCGATGGCGCCGGCGATTGATTTTGCGATGGTCATCGGGGGGTTGGGTTAGATGCCGAGAATCTTGTCGTAGTACGGCTTCTCGGAGTACTTCGCCCACTGCTTGTATGTCGCCATGTAAGCCATGTAGGAATCATTGACCTTCTTGGTCATCGGATCCTTGGCGACGGCTTCGGCAACGATCTTGGCGTTCGCTGCCCGCAGGGCTTCGACGACGGCATCGGGCAGGGGCTGCGCGTGGACGCCCTGGTTCTTGATCAGGTCGTCCATGGCTTCGGCATTGACCTTTTGCAGCCAAGCTTCGCCGCGCGTGTTGCAGGCCATGCAGGCGTTCTCGACGATGTCCTTGAGATCCTGCGGCAGCGAAGCCCAGGCGGCCTTGTTGATGATGAGCTCGCTGGTCGTCGCCATTTCGTGCCAGCCGGTCGTGTAATAGTACTTGGCGACCTTGTGCAGGCCGAGTTGACGGTCGAGATAGGGGCCGACGAATTCGGCCGCGTCGATGACGCCGCGCTCGAGCGACGGGAAGATGTCGCCCGGGGCGAGCAGCACCGATTCAACGCCGAGTTCTTTATAGACGCGCCCAGCGAGGCCCGGGATGCGCATCTTGATGCCCTTGAGATCCTCGACCCTCTCGATCGGCTTGCGGAACCAGCCGGTCATCTGCACGCCGGTGTTGCCGCAGGCGAAGGGGACGAGGTTGAACTTGTCGTAGGTCTCGCGCCACAGTTCGAGGCCGCCGCCGTCATAGAGCCAGCCATTGAAGCCGACGAAGTTAAGGCCGAACGGCACGGCGGTAAAATATTGGGCGGCGAAGCTCTTGCCGGTCCAGAAATACGAGTTGGCGTAGTTCATTTCGACCGTGCCGGAGGAGACGGCATCGAAGCCGGCGGCGGCCGGGATCAATTCGCCGGCGCCGTAGAACTGGATCTTGATGCGGCCGTTCGACATCTTGGTGATGCGCTCGGCGAGATCTTTGGCGCTGCCCGGACCGGTTGAATAGAAATAGGCATTCGGCCCGTAGAAGCTGGTCATCTTCCAATTGAAAGTGGTGTCAGCCTTGACGACGGCAGGAGCGGCGACAACGCCCGCTGTGCCGGCCAGGAGAATCTTCGAAAAATCGCGACGACGCATGAATGGACTCCGTGTTCGTCTCGCACGGCAAACGCCGTGCGGGTTCAACATGGAGCTACAGAGAGCAAATGGTATGCCACCTCGATGGTCTATTCATTGGCATGCTGACGACCGCCCGAATTGGATTTTCGGGCCGTCGCCTTCGCCAAGGTGGAAGTCTAGGCGGCCGTTTGCCTAGTTTATAATCAACGGCGCGCGCCGAACGATCATCGCGGTTCGGCGAAGGCCAGCTTCTCGACATCCGGTGGCAGTGCGTTGAAGACGTTCAGGGTCATCGAAATCAACGAGTAGTAGCCGAGGATGCCGACCAGTTCGACGGTGGCCTTTTCCCCGAGGACGGCGACGACGCGCTTGTAGTTGCGTTCGCTGACGCGGCGCTTCTTGTAGAGCTCCTGCACGAAATCGTAGATCGCGCGTTCGTCCTTGGCAGCCGACTTCGGCACGCGGCCGGCGCGCAGGTCGGCGATGGTCTTCGGCTTGACGCCGGCCTTTTCGGCGATCGGGGCGTGGGCGTACCATTCATACTGTGCACGCCACAGTCGCGCCGTGCACAGGATGGCGAATTCGGAAAGCCGTGGCGGCACGCTGCTCTGCAGCCGGCAGAAGCCGCCGAGCGCCTGGGCGAACTGGCCGAATTCCGGAGCATTCAGCCAGACCCCGAACGGGCCTTGGGGCTTGATCGAGGCGCCGCGCGGCCCAGAGCGGATGGCCTGCATTAGGGCTTTCTGCGCGTCGTTCATGGTTTCGTCGGTCAGGACCGGCAGACGGGGCGAAGGGCGCTTGGCGGGCATGGCAATTCCGGCTGGTGCGAGGATCGTTGAAAGCCGGCATGCGATAACACGACAGCGCGTCCGTGCCCAAGGCTGGGCTGCCGGCTGGCCAATGCCGGACAAGCCGGCCTACGGGGAGGGGTCGGTAGGCTTTCGCTTATTCCACAGTCGCCGTGACGTGGGCGAGGCCGCGACCCTGAATATTGAGCGCGGTTGCCGCGGCATAGGACAGGTCGAGGACACGGCCCTTAATGAACGGCCCCCGATCATTGACCGTCACCGTGACGGTACGCTTGGTCCTAGTGTCGGTGACGACAAGCTTTGTGCCAAACGGCAATGTCCGGTGCGCGGCCGTGAATTTTGTCGGATCGTAGCGGACGCCGGTGGCGGTGCGGCCCGAATAGTTCTTGTCGTAGAACGAGGCGAGCCCCGAGAACTGCCGGGGCCCTTGCGCCATCGATGCGACAGGCAACGCCACAGTCGCGACCGCCGCGATCAAAAGCCCGCCTCGCATCATTATGCACTCCGTCCGAATCCAGCCTGGCCGTGTGCTAGTGGTCAGATGTGGCAAAATCGCGAACGCGGGAACTTTCGCCGGAGCGCCCTTTGACCCGTAAGCGTCCGGCTAGGCGGCTTCCACATCTTCGGTTGCCCGCTTGTTGCTCGTCTTCGCCGCTTTTTTCGACCGCCGGGCCAGATGATCCGCGGCCATTTCGGCGCGTGCCCGGCAATCGGCGTGCAGCTCTTCGAGCTCTTCGTCGGACAGATCTTCCACGGCGGCCACTTTGTCTTCGGCGCCCTTCATGGCCAGGACCAACTCCGACAATTTGATCTGCATCGACAGCATGTCGCGGTTCTGGGTGTTCTGAATGAGAAACACCATCAGGAAGGTAACGATCGTGGTGCCCGTGTTGATGATGAGCTGCCAGGTGTCGCTGTAATTGAAGATCGGGCCCGTCACGATCCAGATGACAATGACACCGACGGCGAGCAGGAACGTGGCCGGGTGTCCCGTCCAGCTTGCGGTTTTCTGTGCGAAGGCGCTGAAGCGTTGCGTGAGCTTCAGGTGGCCGTTGTCGATGCGATGCCGGTCGACCGCGGCGATGGTGGCCGTTTTGCAATCCGCAGTCTTGGCGTTCTTGGTCATGGCGGCCCCGTTGGACGTTTCAGAGTTCCAACAGAACGCGCGACATCGGGGCGCGGTTCCCGGGCCTTCAGCCGTCAGGCGTTTGGCAGCTTCTGTTTGATGCGGCCGATGCCGGACCAGGGATCCTTGCGCAATCGCTTGAGGCGGGCCGGGAGGTTGAGCACCGTGAATTGATCGGCACTCCTGATCCGTCCCAGTTCCGTCCAGTCGATCGGTGTCGATACGGCGGCGCCCGGCCGGGCGCGGGTCGAATAGGGGGCGACCGCGGTCGCTTCGCGGCTGTTGCGCAGATAGTCGATAAATATCCGCTTGTTGCGTTTGCTCTTGGTTGCAGTCGCGACATAGTGATCCCGGTCGTCGGCGGCCATGGCGCCGGCCAGTGCCTGGGCGAATTCCTTGGCGGTTTCCCACGGGGTCGGTGCGATTGGCAGCACGACGTGCAGGCCTTTGCCGCCCGAGGTCTTCAGAAAGCTCTTGAGCTTGAGATCGGCAAGGCGGTCGCGCACGTCCCGAGCGGCTGCGACGACGTCTTTCCATCCCGTGCCTGGACCCGGATCAAGATCGAACACCAGACGGTCGGCCTTGCCGAGGTGGCCGACGGTCGAACCGCGAGTATGAACCTCGAGCACGCCAGCCTGAACCAGCGACAGCAGGCCGTCGAGATCGTCGATCGAGATGATCTTGTCGCCTTTCTCGCTGATCTGATGGAGGTGCTCGGTCGAAATGCCGGCGGCAGCATGTTTCTGGAAGAAACACTCACCGCTCGCGCCTTCAGGACAGCGCAACAGCGCGATCGGGCGACCAACGACATGTGGCGCCATCCATTTCCACACGGTCTGATAATAGTCGGCAAGGTCGCGTTTGCTGACGCCGGCATCGTCCCAGTAAACGCGATCGGGATGGGTTAACGTGATGGCGCCGGCCGAAGCCTTCGCCGTGCCGGAGGCGACGGGAGCACTGCGTTTGCGGCTCACCGTTGTCGTGCTGGTCGCGGTGACGACCTTGGCCGTCCGTTTGTCTTCGCGGACAACGTCGGTCGGCGTCTTGTCCTCACGCAGGCCCTGGAATGAAGCCTGACGAACCCGGTCGCCATGGGTCCAGCCACGGAAGTCGACTTCGGCTATGAACTTCGGTTCGATCCAGATCGGCGCGCGAACGCCGCGCTCTTCGGCGGGGACCGTTGCGAATGGCGTCCGCAGGCGTTGGACCGCGCGGAGCTTGCGATAGAGTTCCCGCGCGCTGTCCTGGGTGAAGCCGGTGCCGGTGCGGCCGGCGTAGATGAGCTTGCCGCGATCGTAGACGCCGAGCACCAGCGCGCCAACGGCGCGGTTGTCGGCCGTCGAGGGGACGAAGCCGGCGATAACGAATTCCTGCCGGCCGGTGCACTTGGCCTTGAGCCAATCGTGGCCACGGCCCGAGCGATACGGCGCATCGTCGCGCTTTGAGATGATACCTTCGAGGCCGAGCCGGCAGGCATGCTTGAGCAGCACCGGGCCGGGCTCTGCGAGCGATTCACTGAAGCGCAGCGGTGAGCGCGCGCCGGCCTTGCCGACCAGACCGGCCAGCGCCGCCTTGCGTTCATGCAAGGGCAGGGCGCGCAGGTCGGCACCATCGAAGTAGAGCAAGTCGAAGACGTAATAGACCAGGCGGTCCTGGCGGCCGGACTTCAGCTCCTGTTGCAGCAGGGAAAAGCTGCTGACGCCCTTGTCGTCCTCGACGACGAGTTCGCCGTCGATCACCGCATTGTCCGCCGGAAGCCGTGCAACAGCGTCGGCGATACCGGTGAACTTCCGGGTCCAGTCGAGGCCTTTGCGCGTCAGCAGTTTGACCTTGCCGCGGTCGAGGCGAGCCTGCAGGCGATAACCGTCGAATTTGATCTCGTGGATCCAGTGCGCTGAATCCGGCGCTTTGTCGGCGAGCGTTGCCAGGCACGGTGCGACGAAATTGGGCAGCGGCGCGCGCTTGCCTTTGCGCGGCGGCGCCTTGCGTTCGGTGATCGTGTCGCGCTTCTGCACTAGTTGCGCCGATGCTGGCCTCTTGCGTGTGACTTTGGCGGACCTGGTCTTTGCCGCCGCCATCTTCTTCTTGGTTGCGGCCAGCGCCTTCTTCATCGCCGCCTTCTCCCTGGCGGTGGCGCGCTTGCCCTGTGCGATTTCGTCCATCGAGCGGCCGGTCTTGATCGAGAAATCGGCTTCATCGAGGATATCGGGCTGCTTCAGCGTGCGGGCATCGTCGTCGTCGGACTTGATCAGCAGCCAGTTGTTGCGCTTTTCGCCGGACCGTTTGCGCAGGCGGACAAGGTGCCAGGCGCCGTGCAGCTTGGCGCCGTCGAGGGTGAACGACAGGTGGCCTTTCTTCAACCCGAGATGCGGATCGCCTTCCGGGCTCCAGGTGCCGCGGTCCCACACCATGACCGTGCCGCCGCCATACTCGCCTTTGGGGATGGTGCCTTCGAACTTGTTGTAGTCGATCGGATGATCTTCCACCTCGACGGCAAGGCGTTTTTCGCTCGGCACCAGGCTCGGGCCGCGCGTCACCGCCCAGCTCTTCATGACGCCGTCGAGTTCGAGCCGCAGATCGTAGTGCAGCCGCCGCGCCGCATGCTTCTGGATGACGTAGGCATGGCCGCGCTTGCGCGCAACCTTGCCCTTGGGCTCGGCCGTGACGCCGAAGCGGCGCTTGCCGTGGTAGACTTTCAGTCCCGCCATTGACCGTTCGACCTAACTCGTCAGCCTAGCTGGCTTTGCGCACCTTCCGCTTCGCGGTCGGACGTTTGCGGCGCGACGTACTCTTGCCGGACGCCGCGGGCCGGCGGCGCTCGGTCTGGGCGCTGCGGCGCAATGCGTCCATCAGATTAATGACGTTGCTCGGCTTCGGTTCGGCGACCGTGATCGGCTTCTTGCCGGCGCGCTTGGCCTTGATCAGTTCCATCAATGCCGTCTCGTAGCGATCCTCGAATTTCGACGGATCGAACTTGGCCTTTTTGGTGTCGAGGATGTGGGTCGCCAGCTTGAGCATATCGGCCGGCACCTTGATGTTCGGAATGTCGTCGAAGTAATTCTTCTCGTCGCGCACCTCGTTCTTGTAGCGCAAGGTGGTGGCGATCAGTCCCTTGCCGCGCGGACGGAGCAGGAGCAGTCGTTCGCGGCGATACACGACGACCCGGGCAAGCCCGGCCAAATCCTCTTTGCGCATCGCCTCGCGGATGACGGCAAAGGCTTCCTGCGCCACCTCATCCTGCGGCACGAGATAGTAGGATTCGTCGAGATAGATACGGTCGACCTCCGACATCGGCACGAATTCGTCGATATCGATGGTGTGGGTGCTTTCCAACGCGACATTGTCGAGTTCGTCTTCCTCGACCAGCACATACTGGCCCTTTTCGACTTCGTAGCCTTTCACTCGATCTTCCGGGTCGACCGGATCGCCCGTTTCGGCGTCCACCACCTCATTGCGGATGCGGTTGCCGGTTTCGCGATTGATGATGTTGAAGCGGATGCGCTGGCTGGTCGAAGTCGCGGGGTAGAGCGCGACCGGGCAGGACACCAGCGATAATTTGAGGAAGCCTTTCCAGTTCGGACGCGGCGCCATGACGGTACTCCTTACACGAGGGTCAAATCCGCAGGCTGATACCGGGTTCCATCCTACACCGCCCGCGAGGAACAATCATCCGGAGACAGCGTTGGTTTGGAACAATCACTGGTTACGGAGGCAATCCATGATCGGATGGGCAATTACGTTCCTCATTATCGCGCTGATCGCGGCGGTTCTCGGCTTTGGCGGCATCGCCGGTGTCGCGGTCGAGGCGGCCAAGATCGTGTTCTTCGTCGCGTTGGTGTTGTTCGCCATTTCGGCGGTGGTGCACCTGATGCGCGGCCGGTCGCCGACCGTGCCTTGAGCGCGACCAACACTTGAAACGGAAGCCCGCGCGATCACGGATCGCGCGGGCTTTCTTATTGGCGCCGGCGTTTGGTTAGGCCAAAAAGCGAAGAGGGCGGCTTTGTCGGCCGCCCTCTTGCCATTCACACTTTTCTGTTAAGCGCTATTTACTACCTGCGAGCACGGCTCGGGTTTGCTCGTCCGGTCCGAAATCCTCGCCGTCGCGGACGTGCAGGATCTCCGCAAGCCGGTTGCGCGCCCGGTTGACGCGCGACTTGATAGTGCCGACCGCGCAATCGCAGATGTGCGCCGCCTCCTCGTAAGAGAAGCCGGAGGCGCCGACCAGGATGAGAGCCTCGCGCTGGTCGGACGGCAGTTGCGCCAGTGCCTGGCGGAATTCACGGAATTCCATGTGACCGTGCTGCTCGGGCTGCGACTTCAACGAGTCGGCGTAATGGCCGTCGGCATCCTCCACTTCGCGCCGGCGTTTGCGATATTCCGAGCGGAAATGATTGCGGAGAATTGTGAATAGCCACGCCGACATGTTGGTGCCGGGCTGGAACGAGTCGATGTTGGCGATCGCCCGGACCATGGTCTCCTGAACCAGGTCATCGGCGCGATCGACATTGCCGGACAGCGAGATCGCGAAAGCGCGAAGGCTCGGAATGGTATCGAGAATCTGTTGTCGGACGGCGTCGTCGATTGGCATATTACGGCGTGTCCTTATTGTCTTTGGTGTCGAGCTGTTTGAGCAGATCGACGAAGCGGTCGGGAACGCCCTGATTGACCACGTCGTCATAGACGGCGCGCAGTTGCTGGCCGAGGCGCGCCTGAACTTCACGCCCGAGCTTGGCTGGTTTCACGTCGTTCTTCCTGGTTCGTGCGGCCCCAGAGTCCATTGGCTTTTCTTGTCCCACGGCTTTGTCGCGATTGTTCGTCATCTCATCGGCCCCGAAATCCATAACCCGCAGCCCGGAGGCCGCACGGGTTCCCCCCGTTATCGTCATGAACCCGCCGGTCCGGGATTGGTTCCAGCCCTTCCGGGAACTTTTTTTCATGGAACTTTTTGGCGGCGGGGTCGTTTAGGCACCGTGAGTCCTTATGGTTCAGGCAGCGATTAGTCCGCCTGCACTTCGGGGGCATGTCCGTTTCGGGAGGGATTCTTGTCGATATCTCAGATAGTTGCGCAGCACGTGCCATATCTGCGGCGCTATGCCCGGGCTCTGACCGGCAGTCAGCAGTCGGGCGACGCCTATGTGGCGGCGACGCTTGAGGCGCTGGTCCAAGACCCGAGCGTCCTGGATAATGGCGCCTCGACCCGGGTCGGCCTTTACCGGCTCTTCACCACCATCTGGAATTCGGTCGGCGTCAATACCGAGCCGGGGCTCAGCGCCAGCCATCAGCCGGTCGAACGGCACCTGTCGCAGATCGCGCCGCTGCCGCGCCAGGCATTCCTGCTGATTGCGCTCGAGGGCTTGTCGGAAGACGAAGCCGCCAAGGTGCTCGACATCGACGTGCCGCAGCTGCGCGAGTTGGTCGATCAGTCCGGCCGCGAACTGGCCGCCGAGATCGCCACCGACGTGCTGATCATCGAGGACGAGACTTTCATCGCGCTCGATCTGGAGGCGCTGGTCGAAGGTCTCGGCCACAATGTGCTTGGCGTCGCCCGAACCCACAGCGAAGCGGTGGCGCTGGCGCGGACCAAACAGCCGGGCGTCATTCTCGCCGATATCCAGCTCGCCGACGGCAGTTCCGGCCTGGATGCTGTCAACGAGATGCTCCGCTTGTTCGAGGTGCCGGTGATCTTCATCACGGCGTATCCGGAGCGCTTCCTGACCGGCGAGCGGCCCGAACCGGCGTTCTTGATTGCCAAGCCTTTCCAACCGGCGACGGTGTCGGCGGTCCTGAGCTAGGCGCTGTTTTTTGCGCGCAACGCGAAACGAAAAGAGCGGAAGGCAAGTTAGTATTTGCCAATTGCCTGATGAGACGGGGGTTCTCAGGTGCAGTCCGGCCCGCGAGTCGCGGGCCGGCCGCGGTAACGGCGGCCATATGATGCCGTGCGGTTACTTATCGGAAACGGGGGCGCGGATAATGGACAAGTTCTGATGCGAAACGGGACGCCGCCGGGGAGCGCCACGCCTGGCAGTCTCCAGTTGACCCAACTGCAGGATGAGTGTCGACGGCTCGAAGCGCAGGTCAGCGCGCAAGCTATAGAGCTCAATCTGCTGCGGGCACGGTTCGCCCGTTATGAAACGGCACTGCGCGGCTCTCAGGTTGTCGTCTACACGCAGGATCGCAACCTGCATTTCACATCGATCAGCCATCCGATGCTGGGGCACTCGATCGCAGACCTGCTCGGCCGCACCGACGAGGATGTGCTGCCGGCGGAGATCCGCGCTTCGGTCGTTGCCATCAAGCACGAGGCGCTTACCAGCGGGCAGCCTCGCCGCACAGAGTTTTCGATCCCCGAAGGCGTCGGCTTACGCTGGCATGATCTGCACATCGAACCGCTGCACAACGAGGCGGGTGATATCGTCGGGCTGACCTGCGCCTCGGTCGACGTTACCGAGCGCAAGGAAGGCGAGGCGCATTTGCGCCTGCTGCTTCGCGAACTTACGCACCGCTCCAAGAACCTGCTCGCCGTGATCCAGGCGATGGCCCGGCAGACCGCGCGTCACGCCGGCTCCATCGACGCTTTTCTCCGGCAGTTCGGCAACCGCCTGCAGGCGCTGGCCGCGTCGCACGATCTTCTGGTGCGCGAAAGCTGGCACGGCGCATCGCTCAATGAACTGGTGCGGTCGCAGTTGTCGGTCTATCTCGACGGCGTTTCACAGGTGACGATGGATGGCCCCGAGGTGGCGCTCAAGCCCGAGGCGGCCCAGAACCTCGGGCTTGCGATCCATGAATTGAGCGCCAATGCCGCGCGCTTTGGCGCGCTGTCGGTACCCGAAGGGCGCGTTTCCGTCGAATGGCGTGCCGGCCCCAATGACGGCATTGAATTGGATTGGCGTGAGCAATTCGGTCCGCGCGTGCGGCCCCGGCGCAAGCGCGGCTTCGGCAGCACCGTGATCGAAACCAACCTAAGCCGGGCGCTCGACGCCAAGGTCGACCTGATGTTCGAGCCGGAAGGCCTGCACTGTCGTGTCGTGATCCCGGCGAGCCAGATCGTGGCCGGGCGCTGAGGCGCGGGGAACCTGCATCGACGCGCAGCGTTATGCTATGGACCTTCCCTGACGAGAGGAGACTGGTATGAAGAAGCCCTTGGCCGCACTCGCTGCCTTATCGATTGCGGGCGCCATCGCCGTGCCGGCCACGGCGCAGACGCATCAGGACCGCACCAAAGTGGGTGCACTGACCTGCGATATTTCCGGCGGCATCGGCATGATCATCGCTTCGAAGAAACAAGTGACCTGCCTGTTCACGCCCTCGGCCCCGAACGCGCCGAAGGAGGTCTATACCGGCTCGATTACCAAGTTCGGCCTCGACATCGGCGCCACCTCGGGCGGCGAGATGGTGTGGTCGGTGTTCGCGCCGAGCAGCCGCAAATACGGCGCCCTGGCCGGCAGCTATGGCGGCGCCAGTGCGGAAGCGACCGTCGGCGTCGGCGCAGGCGCCAATGTGCTGGTTGGCGGCTCCAACCGCACGGTGACGCTGCAGCCGGTGTCCGTGCAGGGTCAGACCGGCCTCAATCTGGCGGTCGGCGTGTCGGGCCTGACGTTGCAGCCGGCGCGTTAAGCGCAATCGATATTTCTTGAGAGCAGGGCGCCGGTTTCGACCGGCGCCTTTTTTGCACGCGATCAGCCTGTCACACCGGGCCGCGCGCCTCGGTGCCGTAGGGCCGAATGCTGTCGGCAACCGAGTCGGCGATGTGCTCCTTGGAAATCATGCCGACGACGTGCCGGCCGCGCGGAATGCGGCCGGCGTGCTTGGTGACGATCGACAGGCTGGCGCCGCGTTGCCACATGCGCTCGACCACGTCGAACACCACATCCGGCGCGCGACAGACAGTGAAGTTCTTTTGCGCGATGTCGCCGAGCCGGACGCCGGCATACTGGCCTTCCATGCCGAGCCGCAATTCGGTGTTGACGCGCAGCACGCCGACGATGCGATCGTTCCGCGTCACCACGACGTGGCGGAAGCCGCCGCCTTTGGTTTCGCGCAGGAATTTGGCGAAATCGGTGTCTTCCGGCAGCGTCAGCACGTCGCGATCCATGACCTCTTCGGCGTGACGCACCAGGAACATGTTGGCGTGCAGCGCCTTCGGGATGAGATGGCCGCGCGACACCAGCTTGATGGTATAGATGTTCTCGCGCGACAGGAGCCGGCGTACGCCGATCGCCACCGCGACGGCGATGATGATCGGCATGATGATCTCATAATCGCGCGTCATCTCGAAGATCATCACCACCGCGGTCATCGCCGCGCCGGTGCCGCCGCCGACCATCGCCGCCATGCCGATGATGGCGCAGGTGACGATGTCGATGCCGTGCACCGGATGGATCATCGTGACGACGGCGCCGAAGGCGCCGCCCAGCGTCGCGCCCATGAACAGCGACGGCGAGAAGATGCCGCCGGACGCGCCGGAGCCGAGGCTGACCGTGGTCGCGAACAATTTGCCGAAGAACAGCCCGAGCAGCAGCGTGACGCCGACGATATTGTTCTGCAGGATCGCCTGGATCGTCGCGTAGCCGACGCCTTCGATGTAGTAGTGCCCCTGGGTGACGAGCAGGGCATACATCAGCCCGCCGACCATCAGCATGCCGACGACGTGGCGTAGATAAGGGTTTGCGATCTTCGGAAAGGTGTCCTCGGCCAGGACCAGCGTGCGGATGAACAAGGTCGCGGCGAGCCCGATGATGGCGCCGAGCAGTGCGAACAGGACGAGCGCCAGGACCGGCGGGTGCTGGCCGTTGAGGATCATGGTCGACGGCACGTGGAAGGCCGGCGCGATGCCGAGGAAGATGCGGCCGATATAGGTCGCGGCGCCGGTCGCCAGCGCGACCGGCAGGAAGGTGCGGGCGCTGATCTCGGGCAGCATCAGTTCGATGGCGAACATGACGCCGCCGATCGGCGTATTGAAGGTCGCCGCGATGCCGGCGCCGGCCCCGGCCGCGACCAAGGTGATGCGCTGCCACGGCCCGACGGTGATGAACTGGCCCAGCGTCGAACCGAGCGTCGAGCCGATCTGAATGATCGGACCCTCGCGGCCGACCGCGGCGCCGGTGCCGATGGAGAAGGCCGAGGCGATGGTCTTGATGGCGGCGACCACCGGGCGGATCTTGCCTTCCTTGTAGTAGATGGCGTCGAGCACCTCCGGCACGCCGTGACCGCGCGCTTCCGGCGCGAAATTGTTGACCAGGAAAACGACGATGAGGCCGCCGATCACCGGCACCAGAATGATGAGCGCGCCCCAGGGGCTCGGCGGGGTGAACTGATTGGAGTCGTACTGAAAGGAAAGGACGCCGAGAAAACTGATGTTGTGGATCAAGGCGATGATGGCGCGGAAAGCGACGGCGCCGAGGCCGGTCACGACGCCGACGATCAGCGCGAGAATGGACAATCCGAAAAGGCCGATACTGCCGTTGCGTGAAACCATCTCTTGAAATCCATCATGCACGCCGCCCCCGGCGTATCACTCCGTGTTGCGGCAAGGCCGGTCGGTCGCGATGGGCGCAGCGGGCGCGAACATCGGGGCCGCTCGGTCGATGCCGCGCATTGAACCGCCTGAAAATGCGCGGTCCGAACGGGATGACATCCCGGATTACTGCATGGGTGGGGGTGGGGCAACCCGCTGCGCGGGCGGCCGGGCAAAGAAGCTGGCTGGGGAACTAGGATTCGAACCTAGACAAACAGAGTCAGAGTCTGTTGTGCTACCGTTACACCATTCCCCAGCAGGGGCCGGCGGGGCCTTGCGAGGCCGCCGGACGCGGGCAAAACCCGCGCTGGCCGGGCCCTCACATGGGGCAAATCGGCTGATTTGACAAGCCCCCGCCGCCAAGATTTGCCGTCACCCTTCGGTTAATGTTTCCAGGCGCTTAGGCCAGCGGCCGGGGCCGTTTCGGCACCGTGATGACGGTGGCGACCGCCATCAGCGCGGCGATCGCGACGCCGATGAACACCCAGCGCGGCTGCCCGGCGTCCATCAGCGCGCCGAACAGCATCGGGGCGACGATGCCGCCGAGGTTGAAGCCGGTCGTGACGAAGCCGAACACTCGGCCGAAGGCGCCGGGCGGCGTCGCCTCGCGCACGATCATATCGCGCGACGGCGCGATGACACCGGCGAAGAAGCCGAAGGCCGACATCACCGCGATCAGCAGCACGGCGTGCAGGTCGAAAGCCGCGATCAGCGCCGCGGTCACCACCATGCCGACAAGGCCGAGCCCGGCGACGGCGGCGTGCAGCGCGGTGCGCGTCACCAGCAGGCCGCCGGCCAGCACGCCGATCGCGGAGAAGGTCAAGAGGCACGTCAGCGCCGTGTTAGCGAGATGCACCGGCGTGCCGGCGAGCGCGCCGAGCGCGACCACGGAATAATTGTTCATGCCGCTGTTCATCACCGCCAGCAGCACGAAGAACACGAGGTTGAGCAGGATGGCCGGCGACATCAGCAACCCGGCGGCCTGGCCTGCCGGGGCGTCGCCATTGTCGCCGCGCGGTCGGGCGGCGGTGAGCGGCGGCCGGTCGCGCACCATCAGCACCGTAGCGGCGACGATCAGTCCGCCGATGCCGGCGCCGATAAAGGCGCCGCGCCAGCCCCACACCGCCTGCATCATCAGCAGCGTCGGCGGCGCCAGCGCCGAGCCGAGCATGCCGCCGAAGGTATGCAACGAAAAGGCCTGGCCGATGCGCTGCTCGCGCACATGCTGCGACAGCAGCGCGTAATCGGCCGGGTGATAGACCGTATTGCCGACGCCGGCGACCGCGAACATCGCCACCAGGAACCAGAACGAATGCACGAAACCGGCCAGCAGGAAGGCGATGCCGCCGAGCAGCAGGCCCCAGAACAGCGACATACGGGCGCCGACCCGGTCGATCAGGAAGCCGGCCGGCGTCTGCAGCGCCGCCGACACGACGTTGAAGGTGGCGATGGCGAAACCGATCTCGGTGTAGCTGACGCCGTAATCGGCGCGCACGAAGGGCAGCAGCGGCGCCAGGATGATGATGTAGTAGTGCGAGACGAAATGCGCGGCGCAGACCGCCGCGATCAGCCCCGTCGGCGAGGCTGTGTCGGCGCGCGGCGCCAGCGGCGCTTCGGTCAGTTCCGTCATTGAGGCGTTTCCCGGCAGCGGCGCGACTATCGCGCGGGCAGGGAGTCTGAGCAAACGCATTTCGGCAGGGTCGCTATGTGAGGGCAGGGCGGCAGACACGCGTCATCGCCCGTATTGTTTGATCGGCCCCGGGCAGGCCGTCTTCG
>JAFECJ010000040.1 GCA_018242205.1 Pseudomonadota bacterium | reverse complement strand
CGCGACAACTACATCGACAAGCTGTCGAACCTGATGGACATCAACGTCATCCAGGGCAACAACAACCAGGTGACGGTTTACACCAATTCCGGGGTGCAACTGGTCGGTACGTCGGCGTCGACGCTGGCGTTCGATCCCCAGGGAACGGTGTCGGCCAATACGACGTGGAGCGCCGATCCGACCAAACGCGGTGTCGGTACGATCACGCTGACGTCGGCCAACGGCAGCGCGGTCGATCTGATCCAGACCAACGCCATTCATTCGGGGCAGATCGCCGGTTATCTGCAAATGCGCGATCAGGATCTGGTGCAGGCGCAGAACCAGCTCGACTCGCTGGCGGCGAATATGGCGAGCGCGCTGTCGGACAAGACGACCGCCGGTGCGGCGGTCACGGTCGGCCCGCAGAGCGGCTTCGACGTCGATATCGGAGGCCTCTCGGCAGGCAACACGATCACCATCAATTACACCGACGGGCTGACGCATACGCCGCGCACCCTGACTTTGATGCGGGTCAACGACCCCAACGCGCTGCCGCTGTCGGATACGGCGACGAGCAATCCGAACGATAAGGTCGTCGGCATCGATTTCTCCGGCGGCATGAGCGCGGTATTCGGGCAGATCGCGACGGCGATGGGCTCGACCGGCATGACGGCGTCGAATCCGTCCGGCAACACCTTGCGCATCCTCAATGACGGCGCCGGCAATATCGTCACCGTCAACAACGTCAGCACCACGACGACCGCGACCTCGTTGTCCGGGGGCTCGGCGCAGATGCCGCTCTTTACCGACGGCGCCACCAGTTACACCGGCGCCATCGACAGCGTGGGCTCGCAGATCACTGGCCTGGCGGGCCGTATTGCGGTCAACCAGGGACTGATCGGCGATCCGTCGAAATTGACCAATTACGCGGCGAATGTAGCCTCGGGCGATTCGACGCGTCCCGACTTCCTTTACAAACAGATGAGCAGCGCATCGCTGCTTTATTCGCCCAACACCGGCATCGGCACTACGGCATCGCCGTTCTCGGGCTCGCTGTCGACCTTTCTGCGTCAGGTCATCAGCGTACAGGGGCAGAATGCGGCCGCCGCCACCAATCTGAAGCAAGGTCAGGACGTCGTGCAGCAGGCGCTGCAGCAACGCTTCAACGACGCCTCCGGCGTCAATATCGACCAGGAGATGGCCAATCTCCTGACCTTGCAGAACAGCTATGCCGCGAATGCGCGTGTCCTATCGGCGGTCAAGGACATGCTCGACACCCTGATGAAGTTGTGAGGTCGCTATGACGGTATCCTCCATCAACGGCACCTCGGCGGCGATGATCCAGTCGCTGGTGAGCCTGCGCAGCCAGCTCGACGATCTGACGCAGCAGATCAGCACCGGCACGAAATCGACGACCTATGCGGGGCTCGGCAGTCAGCGCGGGGTGTCCGTAAGCTTGCGCGCGCAATTGTCGGCCATCAGCGGGTTCGACAATACGTCGGCGAACGTCAACACGCGGATCTCCGTCGCCAATACCGCCTTGACCAGCATGGGCGACATTGTCTCCAACATGAAGGCGGCGATCGCGCAGAGTACCAACGTCAGCGGCATCAACGGCGCCAGCCAGACCCAATCAACGGCGAATTATTCGCTCGATGGCATGCTCGGTCTGCTCAATACCCAGGCCGGCGACCGCTACCTGTTCGGCGGCAAGGTCACCGATCAGCCCTCCGTGGAGGGTTCCGATCACGTCCTGAACGGAGATGGCGCCCGCGCCGGCCTGGTGCAGATCATCAGCGAGCGCAAGCAGGCCGACCTCGGCACCAGCGGGCTCGGCCGCCTCGCCCTCACCACGCCGACGACGACGTCGCTTAGCGTCGCCGAAGACGCGGTTTCGCCGTTCGGCTTCAAGCTGGCGTCGGTGTCGTCGACGCTGACCAATGCCACGGTCACCGGGCCGACCGGATCGCCGGCCGCCGTCAGTGTCGACATGACCGCCGGCAATCCGAATCCCGGCGATAGCCTGACACTTCGGCTCAATCTCCCGGACGGCACCAACACCAGCATCACCCTCACCGCGACGACGGATTCGCCACCCGGGCCCAATCAGTTCACGATCGGCGCTACATCGGACGTCACCACGAGCAACCTGCAAACGGCGCTGACGACGGCATTGGGCACGGCCGCGAAGACGTCACTCACCGCCGCTTCCGCGGTCCAGGCGTCCAACGAGTTCTTCAATGCCGATGCCAATAACCCGCCACTGCGCGTCAACGGGCCGCCATTCGACACCGCGACCAGTCTCACCAATGGCACTTCGGCCAATACGGTGATCTGGTACACCGGCGATGCCGGTACGGATCCGGCGCGTTCGACCGCGACCGCCCAGATCGACACGTCGATGACGGTGAACTACGGAATGCGCGCCAGCGAACAAGGGCTGCGCTCGATCGTGCAAAGCGCCGCGACGCTGGCGGCGGTGACGATTTCCTCGTCCGACCCGAACGGTGTCGCTTTGAGCCAGGAACTCAACAGCCGGGTGAGTGCCCAGTTGAGCGGACCGCCCGGCACGCAGACGCTGCAGGATATCCAGACCGACCTCGCCGGCGCCCAAATATCGATCAAGGCCGCCACGTCGCGGCACCAGCAGCAGAACAGCACGCTGCAGGAATACCTGACGCAGATCGAAGGCGTGTCGAACGAGGAAGTTGGTGCCCAGATTTTGACGCTGCAAACGCGGCTTCAGGCCAGCATGCAGGTGACGGCACGGATGTATCAGACGAGCCTGGTGAACTATCTGCAGTAAGTCGGGCGAAAGTCCGCCCTGTCTTGTTTTGTGACGACGCGCGAAATGAAAAAGCCGCGGCCCAGGCCGCGGCTTTTTTTGTCTTTGATGTTCGATTGTCTGTCAGGCGCGGCCGAGCAGACCGGCGGCGAGCTCGCGGTTGATATTGATCAGCGTGCCGAGCTTTTCGGGCTGCGGGTCGTCCATGATCGATACCGTCTGCTTCATGACGAAGATGCCGATATTGGCGATGTTCTGGCGCAGTTCGCGCGGCAGCGGATTGTCCGGCGAAGTCACGTCCGCCATGAAGATCGACCAAAGCTTGCGGTTGTTGAGCAGCGCCGCCGGCAGCTCGACTTTTCTGGCATCCCAGGCGTCGCGGATGGTCGTCAGTTGTTGCGCTGCGAAGAGAAGCTTGTCGGCTTCCGTCTCACGTGGCGTCGCGACCTTTCTTGCCACCGCCCCGTACGCCTGCGCCGCTTGCGTCATTCATAAGCTCCTGCTCGTACTGAATTAGCTGTTTCGTCTGCTTCAGAGCTTTGTAAAGGTCGCCCGTTAAGATATGATTATTGATAATCTCGATTTGCGGCCAAGTGCTTGGCGCAGCTTGCACAATGTCCCGGACCAGCGCGAAATAAGTGCTGTGCTGCTCGGCTGGATTGCGCGACGTGTACATCAACAAGATGGACAAATAAATTCGCTTGGCAGGGGTATTGGCCTGCTCCGTGGTCATGATGTCCTTCTCGCGAAGGATCGGGACTTTGCCGTCGATCAGGAACGTGGCGCGGCGGTCCGAATTGGTAATGACGCACTCGCCGATCAGAATGCGTTCGCCGGGTTTGAGCTCGACTTTCAGGGACATGACGGTTCCGAATCTGGGATTGATTGGCCGACATTATAGCCGTTAATTGCCGCGACTTCTCGGGTCTGCCCAAAAGAAAACGGCGGGGCCGAAGCCCCGCCGTTCCGACTGCTCGTGGATCGGAAGCTCTTACTGGAAGAGCTGCAGCACCGCCTGGCTGGCCTGCGAGGCCATCGACAGCGCTGTGGTGGACAGCGACTGACGGGTCTGCAGGGCGAGCAGGTTGGCGCCTTCCTGGTTGGTGTCGGCGAGGACGAGGTTGTCCGCACCGGTCTGGAGCGTGTTGATCATCGACTTGGTGAAGTCCTGACGGTTCTGCACGGTCGACAGGTTCGAACCGAACGCCGAACCCTGCGACCGCAGCGTCGACAGCGCCGTGGTCAGGCCGGTCAACATCGAGTTGATGCCGGCCGCCGAGTCGAAGCTCGAGTTCGCCGCAGCGTTGATGCCGAGCGCGGTCGAGCTGATCGACAGAACGTTGCCGTTCGAGTCCTTGGCCTGGATGTTGACGGCCGAAGAACCGGTCTCGTTCAGGGTCAGCTTCAGGTTGTCGCCCGACAGCAGGTTGATGCCGTTGTAGGACGAGTCACCCGCGTACTTGTCGAGCTGGTCGCGCAGCGTGTTGAACTGCTGCACGAGGCCCTTACGCACGCTGTTGCCGGCGATGGTCTGCGTGTTCGAACCGCCCGTGCCACCGTTGACGGCGGTCGACGACGCGCCGACGACCGAGAGGTCAGTGAGCGAGAGGTTCGTGATGCGCAGGTTGCCGTTGTCGTTGGTGGCCTTCACCTTGCCGGCGAGCGACGAGTTGCCGTTGATCGAGGCAACGAGCTGATCGACCGTCTGCACGGCGGCGACGCCAGCAGCCGTACCGGTGTTGGTGAGGGTACCGCCGAACACCGTCGTGGCATCCGCACCGGCCAGGGTCAGCGCGGTACCACCCGCGGTGATTTCCTGGATTTCCAGCTTGCCGCCGTTGTTGACAGCCTGGAACTTGCTGTTCACCGCCGAGAGCTGGCTGTTGATGCTGGTAACCGCGGCAGCGAGGCCGGTGCCGGCAGCGATCGTCACAGCGTCACCGTTGACGGTGAAGTTGTACGGGCTGGCCGGAGTACCGGTGCTGGTCGTGGTGGTCGTGCCCAGGCCGAGACCGGTGACGGTCTGGTCCAGCGTACCGGTGTCGGACTGCGTCGTGGTGCCGAGGCCCATGCCCGCCGCGGTCGCGCCACCGGCGTTGACCGGAGCGGCCTGAGCGGAGATCTGCACGCTGTTCGAACCGTCGGCCTTACCGGAGATGGTGATGCCGGTGGTGCCGCTGACCGTGAAGGCGCCGGCGCCGTAGAAGCCGTCGAGTTGGGTCTGGATCGCCGCGCGGGCAGTTGCCGCCGAGGCGCCCTGAGCCGTCGTCAGTGTGATGGCGTGCGTGGTCGTGCCGCCATCGGCGCTGAAGTTGAACGAGTAGGTATCCGCGCCGGTCAGTGCGGTAAACGCACCGCCCGCAAAGGTCGCCTGATGAGCAGCAGCGCCGGTGCCGGCCTGGTTGCTGATCGTGACGTCGTTGGTGCCGTCCGCCTTGCCGGTGATCGAGAAGCCGTCACCCGCGATGTTCGAACCGACGGTGAAGGTGCCCGCACCAAAGCGCGCATCGAGCTGGGTCTGGATCGACGCCTTGGCGTGAGCCAGCGTGTCACCCGACTGCGAGCCGGTGGTGGTGCTGTCCAGCGTGATATCCTGGCCGTTGACCTTGAACGTGTAGGTCGCCGCGCCCTGCAGACCGTCGTACTTGCCGCTGTTGGTGACAGCCGCAGCCGCGACGCTCGGCGCCTGATAGGTGCCCGCAGCGGTGACGGCCGACTGCGTGCCGACGGTGGCGACGCTGTTGACCGCGACGTTGACCGCGGTGGAGCCGACGGCGCCGCCCGAGAAGGTCAGGTTCTTGACCGAGGCGGTGCCAATCGTGGTCGAGTCGATCGAATAGGAGGAGCTGTTCCAGGACGAATCCTGCAGCGCCTGGTTCAGGGTCGACTGCATCGACTGCACGGTCGAGGTGATCGAGGTCAGACCGTTGTTGGCGGCCTGGATGGTCTGAATGCCGTTCGACATCGAGTCGAGCAGCGCGTTCAGGTCGCTGGCGCGGCTCTGCAGCGACTGCGACGTGAAGAAGCTGATCGGGTTGTCGAGAGCGGAGTTGACCTTCTTGCCGGTGGCAAGGCGGTTCTGCGTCGTCTGCATCAAGGTCGCAGTGTTCTGGAGCGAGAGCAGGTTCGCCCGCACGCCTGCGGAGAGAGTGATATCGTTAGACATGTCTATTCAACCTTTCTGGTTTGCCATTCTGGCGACTGAGCACAGGCCTGCCTTCGACGGGCCAGCGCGTCAGCACGAAAAGTCGCATAGGGAATGTAACGGAAGGTAAAATTCGACGGTTAACCGCCTGATACTGCCGAAAAAACAGCGTCAGTCAGGCTGTCGTGTTTGTTCACGACCCACTAACAATCGTTAAGATATTCTCGCCGCGGCTCGACCCTTGAGGGATGCTCGATCAGGCGCTTTCGGCCGTGTTTCAAAATCACAGCGCGCGGCTGACCGCTAAAGGTTGCGATGCCTTAACCGAAGGCGGGGTCGTACGGCCATTGGCGCCGTAGGTTGACGGTGTCTGCTTGCGCGCCAGTTCGCCGGAGACACCGCGGACGATGCCTTCGGATACCGCATGCGCGGTGGCGAGCACGGTCAGATTGGTTTGCAAAAGGTTACGAAACGTGTCGTGCCGTGCCTGCAGCCGGGCCAAAGCTTCCGGCAGCGTCGCCAAACAGATCGCCTTGGCGGCTCTGACCCGTTCGCTTTCCGCCGTATAGGCGCGCGACAGTTCGAGTTTCTCGGCGTCGAGCGCGACGGCGTCGCGCAGGCGGCCGCCGCGCACGTGCGCGGTTTCTTCGACCAACGTCGTTTCGAGCCGGTCCATGATGGCGTTCAGTCGGCCAATGGCCGAGGCGGCCTCGTCAGCGTTGCTGATCGGGACACTTTTCGTCATGGCGGCGATCGGGGCCTGTTGGGTCACGAGCGGATCTCCTGTTGCGCGAGCAAGGTGTTGTAGACGGCGCCGGCGATGCCGATGCCGCCAGCCTTGGCGAAGCTGCGGGCGTATTGATCGGTGAGGAACGAGCGCCAGACGCCGGTGGCGCCGGAGCCGCCGAACGGGCCTTCGCCGTCGGTCGCCGTGAACATCTGCTGAAACATGTTGTTGAGGAACACGGCTTCGAAATCTTCGGAGGCCGATTTCGCCTTGGCCTTCACCTGGTCGGCGGTCATGTGCCGGCGCAACGTCGTGCCGTTAGCGGATGTGGCGCCCTGTGCCTTGAGTGCGTCAATGGCTGCGAGACCGGGAGTTGGCAATGCGGTGGCGAGGCTGGTGCCCATCACATCACCTCGATGTCGGCCTGGATCGCGCCGGCCGACTTGATCGCCTGAAGGATGGCGATCATGTCGCGCGGACCAATGCCGAGGGCATTGAGGCCGTCGACCAGTTGCTGCAGCGAAATGCCTTCGCGCACCACGGCGAGTTGCTTGCCGGTTTCCTGCACGCCGATGCGGGTGCGCGGCACGACGACCGTTTGCGCGCCGCGCGGCGCGAAGGGGCCCGGTTGGCTGACCTGTGGCGTTTCCGAGATCGTGACTGTGAGATTGCCCTGTGCCACAGCGACCATGGACACACGGACGTCGCGGCCCATGACAATGATGCCCGAACGCTCGTCGATGACGATCTTCGCGGCCTGATCGGGTTCGATCTGAAGCTGTTCGATCTCGGTCAGCAGCGCAATGACATTGCCGCGATACTGTTGCGGCACCGTAATGCCGACGGTGCCGGGATCGAGCGATTCCGCGGTGGGGACGCCGATATAGTCGTTGATCGCCGCGGCGATGCGGCGCGCGGTGGTGAAGTCGGGATTGCGCAGCGCCATGCGCAACTGGCTCTGCCGATTGAGATTGAAGTCGATCTCGCGCTCGATCAGCGCGCCGTTGGCGATGCGGCCGACCGTCGGCACGCCGCGCGTGATCTTGGCGGCTTCGCCCTCGGCCTGGAAACCGCCGATGGCGAGTGAGCCTTGGCCGACCGCGTAGACATTGCCGTCGGCGCCGAGCAGCGGGGTGACCAGCAGCATGCCGCCCTGCAGGCTCTTGGCATCGCCGAGCGACGACACCGTCACGTCGATACGCGTGCCCTGGGTGGCGAAAGCGGGAAGGTTGGCGGTGACCATGACCGCGGCGACGTTGCCGGTGCGCAGGGTTTGACCGCGCACGTTGACGCCGAGCCGTTCCAGCATCGCCTGCAGCGACTGCTTGGTGAACGGGATGTTGTTGAGCGTGTCGCCGGTACCGTTGAGGCCGACCACAAGGCCGTAGCCGATCAACTGGTTCTGGCGCACGCCTTCGATATTCGCCAGGTCCTTGATGCGCGAGGTCGCCCCGGCGTGAGCCGAGGTCAACAGGCATAAGGCTGCCGCCACGAGGACGGTCCACTTTGTCGGCGTCATCACTGCTCCCCAATGTGACGTTTGACTGCTGTTTCTCTTGCGAACCCCGTGCCAATCCCGCGCAAACATTTAAGCGATTGATATAGTGATGCTTTTCGATGTGGGCCCGGCGATGCTGCGGTCCCTTAACCCGGCAGTAACCGTACCGGCCGGCAAAAACTGCCGGGGTGTTTACGGACCATTAACCATGACCGGCGCAGGTTCCTGACGACGTAGCGGGGCGTCGTGCGTCGTAGCGCGAGCGGGGAGCGCTCGCGTCACCAGCGGGATCAGCAAAGCGCCATGCGCATCATAGGAACGAACGCGGCTTCGCTGTCGGCCACACCTGCCGCCGCGCGGCGGTCGGGCGGCGGTACCTTCAGCCTTTCGGAGAGCGACGCGCCGACGAACCCAGCGTCGGCCAGTGGCCTACGCTCGATTGCGACGCTCGACAGCCTGCTGGCTCTTCAGGGCATCGACGACCTGCTCGAGCGCAAGAAGCGCGGCGCCGCGAAGGGGCGCCGGGCCCTCGACGTCCTCGACGAGCTCAAACTGGGCATGATCGATGGGTCGCTCGATACCGCCACGGTGGCGCGGCTCAAGGTGGCGGCCGAAGGCCTGACCGAGAGTACCGGCGACTCGGGACTCGACGGCGTCCTGGCGGAAATCGATTTGCGCGTCGCGGTGGAACTCGCGAAAGCGGCCCGGCGCTAGCCCCGACGGTTAACGGTCGCGCGCCACCATTCTCCCAAGTCATTGAACTTTCATAAAAATCGGGCAGTGGGACGACGCTGCAACAATGTTGTCGCGTGCCCGTGGCCAGTATATAAGCCAGCCACCTCGGGAGGGGACTTTCACGCGGTACAATAAAAAGACGATGGGAGTCGGTGGGATGTTGGCGAAAGTGAAGCCTTATCGGCCGTCAGATAAGGAACCGTTCATGAACGAGCGGCAGCGCGAATACTTCCGCGCCAAGCTGCTGCAATGGCGAGAAGACATCCTGAAGGAGGCGAAGGAAACCCTTCAACACCTCCAGGAAGAAAACCAGAATCACCCCGATCTGGCCGACCGGGCCTCGTCGGAGACTGACCGGTCGATCGAGCTTCGGGCCCGCGACCGCCAGCGCAAGCTGATTGCCAAGATCGACGAGGCGCTGACCCGGATCGAGGACGGCACCTACGGCTATTGCGAAGAAACCGGCGAGCCGATTTCACTGCGCCGCCTCGAAGCGCGCCCGATCGCGACGCTGTCGGTCGAGGCGCAGGAGCGCCACGAGCGCCGCGAGCGCGTTTACCGCGACGATTGATCGCCGTGTCGGCCGTTACGCCAATCGGAAATTGCCCGGCCGCAGCGCCGGGCAATTTTTTGCGGACGTTCGTCTAGCGGCACAGATGTCGGCGGCCGTCGTAGCCCATATAGGTGCCGGATACCGGATCGAACGAGCGGTATCGCGAGAAGCAGTATGACAGCCAGTCGCCGCGGCCGTAGCCAGGTGTGACCATCGGGCCGTAATAGCCGGGCGGGTAGAACACCTGCGGCCCGTAGAACTGCGGCGGCGGACCGCCGTAGTAATAGCCATAATAGCGTGGCTGTGAGGCAATAATACCACCGATGATGAGTCCGGTGGCGATGCCGGCGGCCACCCCGGCGCCGCGGCCGCGATAGCGAACGTCAACGACATTGCTGGTCGCCGTGGTTTTGCGGACCGAGGTGCTGGACAAAACTGGCGCGGCGGTGGCGGGCGCAGCCGTGACGGCGAGCAGGGTGGCAAGACCGAGCGCGGCCGTGGAGCGGGCAAACAAAGTGGTCGCCATGGCTGATGACTCCTTGTGGCTCGTCTCTGGGGCTTCGTATCGCTCTATGGTCGGCCGGGCACCGCAGGCTGCATTGACAAGGGTCAAGGGAAGCGGCGGGGTCACGCGTCGGGCGCCGGCGTCTCGCCCGTTTGCCCGACCCCATTGCGGGCGAAGGGACTTCATACTTCGCGTGACGAAACCGCCCGATTGTCCGCATCCAAAAACAAAAAAACCCGAGACATCATCGCGCGCGTTCATCCGGCGTCGCGATTTGTCTCAGGTTTTCAGAGTGCGCCGGCCGCGCGAGCGAGCCGTCGCAGAACAGGCAGATAGAGCGGTTTAGGCGCTCTGCAGGTTGCCGGCGGCCTGCTTGCCGCGCTCGGTGACGATTTCGTACGACACCTTCTGGCCTTCCATCAGGGTGCTCATGCCCGCGCGCTCGACCGCCGAGATGTGAACGAACACATCGCGCGAGCCGTCATTCGGGGTAATGAAGCCGAAGCCCTTTTGGGTATTGAAGAATTTCACGGTACCGGTTGCCATCAGGCAAGTTCCTTTGGTTATCAGCGTAGATGATCGCGCCGAGCGACGACGTCGCAGCGGCGATCGAAACATTTCATGTTTTTGAGGATGGTGGCCGCGTCGTAATGACGTGCGGCGACAAGACCAAAAAAGATTTGTTCCAACAACAAGAGCCGTAGGCGTAATAGCCTTTGTTGTCAACAGAATTTAAATGATGCGCCGAGAACGCCCGTCTGCGGGTGGCCTCAAGCTGGCTCACTCCGGTTCCGCCGTCGCCAGACAGGGGTCGAGCACAGCGTGGTTCGGATCGAGGCGGCGATAGGCGCCGCGCATTTCAACCCGATCGCCAACTTTCATATCGTTGCCCTGATAGGCGACGCACATCACGCGCAGGTCGGAACAGACGACGAGATACCAAAGCGCGCCGTCGGTCTTCACCAGGGTCAGCCTTCCGATGACGGAGAGATCGACGCGGTCGCCATCGCGCGGCACGTCTTCGGCCATGGCGCGGACTTCCTCGCATTGAGCGGACTTCGTTGGCGGTGTTTCGGCCGGCGAGAACGCCGGATGACTGGTGAAGAAGTCATCGGCGTGAGCGGGGCTGGCCAGAACACCCATCACAATTAAAGCTCGCCACATCGCCGCCGCTCCTTCGCATTTGTGGCGCGATACGTGCGCCGGATTGTGCCGTCTTTATGTCGCGCGCCGTGTCGGCCATCGTCACGATGAGCCGGCTAAGTGCGCGACAGGAGGCATCGGCGATGAACGCGGCGGCCGGACAACCTGTCGATATTGACACAACTAATCCGTGTATGCGCTAATATTGGCATGGTCACAAACACCGAGTCCGGCAGCCGCGATGCGGTGGCAACGCGCTGCCCGCATGTGATTTTTCGCGATGTGCTCGGAGCAAAGGCGGTTGCCGGCCTGCTCGCCCACGTGGCCGCGACCGAGGCCGACTTCAAGCCAAGGGAAGTGCTCGACCGTGAAACCGGGCACCGCTCGATCGACGTCAATCGGCGCCGATCGGTTTGGAACAGAGATCTCGGCGGTTTCGCAGCGCCCATTGCAGCAAAAGTGCGCAAGATCATCGCGCCGACGTTCGACCGGCTTCAGCTATCCGACGTCGTGCCCGAGCCGAAAGGTCTGGAGATCAACGCCTATGGCGACGGCAGCCAATTCGGCGCTCATGTCGACAATATCAATCAGGTCGCGAAGCTGCGGATGCTATCCTGCGTCTATTATTTCTCGATGACGCCACGCCGATTCAGCGGCGGCGAATTGCGCATTTATCCTCTGCCAACGCTGTCCGCCGGCGATAGTGACGGCTCGCCGGCGTTTATCGATATCGTGCCTGAACCCGACACGATGGTCGTGTTCCTCAGCTGGTTGCGTCATGAGGTGCGGCCGGTGAGCGTGCCGTCCAAAGCCTGGATTGACTCGCGGTTCACGGTCAATTGCTGGCTGCACCGGGCCGGCTCGCCCGACGGCACGCCGTAGCCGCGGGAAGGATTTCGCCGAAACCTGGACTAAACGGAACACGGCCTCCGGCAGGGGAGCTACCGGAGGCCGCGTCGTGATCGTTGTCCTTAACGCTCGCGAGACGACAGGGACAACGCGGGAGCACTGAACAGGTGAGGGCTTCTCGACGCCACGGGCTTACGTCTCGGGACTGACGCAAACGCCCCCTCACCACGCTTGAGAACTAGAAGGGCAGGATCACATCCATTACCTGCTGGCCGTAGCGAGGCTGCTGCACGTCGGTGATCTGGCCGCGGCCGCCATAGGCGATGCGCGCCTGGGCGATCTTGGTCGAGTCGATGGTGTTGTCGCTCTCGATATCCTCCGGCCGCACGATGCCACCGACGATCAGTTCGCGGATCTCGAAATTGACGCGGATCTCCTGACGCCCCTCGATCACCAGGTTGCCGTTCGGCAGCACCTGCGTCACGACGGCCGCGACGTTGGTCGACAGCGCTTCCGAGCGGTCGACCGAGCCCTTGCCTTCGCTTGAGCCGGTGGAATCCGCGGTGAACAGCCGCGTCGGCAACGCCGAATTGGCGATCGGCAGTTTGCTCTTACCGAAGAAATTGGTGATGCCGGAATCTTCGGCGTTGGTGCGACTGCGCTTGGTGTCGTTGGCGATGTTGGCCTTGTCGGTGATGTTGACCTTGACGGTCAGGATGTCGCCGATCTGGTGAGCGCGCTGATCCTTGAAGAAGGCGCGCGAGCCATTGCGCCACAGGGAATTCGGATTGTACGAGGCAGGCTGCGCCGCCGGCATCGGCATCTGTACCGGCTTGTAGCCCGGCGCCGCGGTAGGGTTGTCGATCGCCGAAAGCTTCGGCTGCTCGCCGATGTTTTTCAGGCGGTCCAAGGCCGAGCAGCCACTCAACATCGTAGTGGCGAGCGCCGCGAAGGCCAAATGCCGCATCAACCTTGTCATCTTCATCTCAACTGACTTTCACTGGCGTTGTCGATCAATTCCCGGACGACAAGCGGTTGCCGCCGCCAACTCATCTCGTTACCGCGTGCTGTCCGTGGACGCCGGAATATTGGCGGCCAGCCGCGGCGTGCCGGACCGCACGACGACATGACCGGGGCCGGCGACGACGCCCTGCACGGTGCGTTTCGATTGCTCGTTGAGGACAGAGACGGTGTCGCCCTCGGCGCCGGCGTCGAGCGCCTTGCCGCGCATCGTCAGCGTCAGGCCCGGGGCCTCGAACACCAGCATCACCATTTCGTTTCGCAGCACGATTTGCGGTTTGGTCAGGTCGGCCGAGCGCAGGGCCTGGCCGGGGCGCAACGTGTTGCGCGCAGCCTGACCGATGGCCTGATCGAGACCGGCGATGGCGTCGCGGCCGATCTCGGCGCGCGGACGGCGTTCGACGATGAGATCGGATGCCCTGAGAACAGCACCGCGTTCGACGGTGTGGGACACCATCACGATCTCGACGGTGGGGTAGGCGCGGCCGGTGAGGCGGAGCAGACCGCGCTTGCCGTTGGCGCCGGTGGGAATTTCCAGCACCGTGTCGAAGCGCCCGCTGCGGCTGTCGTAAGTGAGGCGGCCAACCTGAACGTCACCGTGGGCGGTCGGATCGACCTGAATGGTTTGCGGGTCGCGGTCGAAGAAGACCTTGATTTCGGCGACGGGGCCGGCGTTGAAGCGGTCGGCGATCGCCTTGGCCAGAGTCTTCTCGATGTCGGTGACAGCGATCTCGCGGGCAGCGCGCGTCACCACGACGTCGGAAATGCCGCCGGTGTCGAAACCGACGAGCGCGTGCGGCCGTACAGCGGCGATCACCGTCTCGACCGGCACGGTACCGGTGGTGCCGAGGTCGGGAGCGCGGAAGATCGGGATATCGGCGACGATGCCGGCGTTCTCGATCAGGTCGCCGATGCGGACGACGCTCGATGTCACGGTGACGTCGTGCTTGAGGTAGGGCCGGGCCGGCTCGGCGCTTTGCGCGAAGGCCGTGGCGGAAGCAGCCGCGAATAGAGCGGCGGTGAGGGTGGCGGCGGTCAAGGACTTGATCATGGATTTGATCATGGCTTTGCCTCAGCGCATCAGGTTGGACGTCGATTGCAGCATCTGGTCGGCGGCGGAAATGACCTTGGCGTTCATTTCGTAAGCGCGCTGAGCGGCGATCAGGTCGGAAATTTCGCTGACCGCTTCGACGTTGGACTGTTCGAGATTGCCCTGCTGGAGGTCGCCGAAGCCGTTGAGTTGCGGCGTGCCGGACTGCGGCGTGCCGGAGGCGGGCGTTTCCAGGTAGAGGTTGTCGCCAATGCCCTTGAGGCCGGCCTTGTTGATGAACATCGCCAGCTCGATCTGGCCAACATTAGTGGTGGCGGTCTGCCCCGGCAGCGTCACTGACACCTGACCCTGCGCGTTGATCGTCACCGACGTGGCGTTTTGCGGAATCGTTATGCCGGGCTGCAGCAAGTTTCCGGATGCAGTCACGATGCGGCCTTGCGCGTCGAGCTCAAACGAACCGTCGCGCGTATAGGCGGTGGTGCCGTCCGGCATAGCGATCTTGAAGAAGCCCTCGCCGCGGATGGCGACGTCGTAGTCCTTGCCGGTCTGCAGCAGCGTGCCCTGCGTCATCAGGCGCGGCGTGCCGACGGTCTTGACGCCGGAGCCTAGTTCGATGCCGGCCGGCAGAATGTTGCCCTGCGACGAGGTCTGCGTGCCGACGCGGCTGACGTGTTCGTACAGCAGGTCCTGGAATTCGGCGCGTTGCCGCTTGTAGGCGGTGGTGCGCATGTTGGCGATATTGTTGGAGATGACCTGGACGTTGAGTTCCTGGGCCATCATGCCGGTCGCGGCGGTGTGCAAGGCTCGCATGATCTATTCTCCGTCCGCGTCAGTTCGGCACTTCGGCCAGCTTGTCGACGGCATTGCGCGACAAGTCGGCTTGGGCCTGAATCATGTTGGCGACCTGGGTGTAGGTGCGCGTGATCTCGATCATGCGCGTCATCTCGACGACCGAGCGCACGTTCGACTTCTCGATCGTGCCCTGTGAGAAGCGCGAGGTGGTGTCGGGCACGATGTTGACGCCGTTACCGAGGGCGAACGTGCCGGCGCCGGCCTTCTGCAGTCCGCCTGGATTGTCGAAGCCGACCATGCGCAGTTTGCCGCGCTGCGATTCGCCGGTGGCGCCGGGCACGCTGACGCTGATCGTGCCGTCGCCGCTGATCTGGACCTCGCGGTCGTTCGGCTGGAATTGGATCGGGCCGTTTTCGCCGAGCACCGGATAGCCTTCGCCGGTGACAAGCTGGCCCTGGGCGTTGATCTGGAAAGCGCCGTTGCGCGTGTAGCGCTCGCCCTGCGGGGTCTGCACCGCGAAGAAGCCGCGACCCTGAATAGCGACGTCGGTCGGGTTGCCGGTGCGCTCCATGTTACCCTGGCCGAGATCGATCCAGGTGGCGCGGTCGCGGACGAAGCTGACACGGCTGTCGTGGCGCGACAGGTTGTCGGAATCCGAGCGCGCGATCTTGCCAATAAATTCCTCGAACACGGTGCCGTCGGCCTTGAAGCCGGGCGTGTTCACGTTGGCGATGTTGTTCGCCACGACGTCGAGTTCGCGCCCGAGCGCGACCTGACGCGATAGTCCGACCAGCAGCGCATTCTGCATCGGTCATCTCCCCTTGATCCCGACGCTGCCCGCCCTCCCGAGGCCGGCCGCGCCGTGTGTCGAAGCGCATTGGCTCTCCCAAGCCGGACGCTTCTGGCCAATGAGGATTGCAGCGATCGTGCCAACCTTGAAAATTATTACATTTCAATGGCTTGACGTTTTTGGACGAACGCACGTCAAGGCAAAAAAAACCATAACGGACGATATGACCCGGCAATTCTTGCCGCTTCGGGAACCGGGGAAAGGTTCTGTTAACCATACCGCCACTAACGTGGCGCCACCGGCACCAATGGTGGCGGTCAGGGGGCGGCTTGCCGGCGTGGCAACGGCACGGGAAGCCGGCGTGACACGCATTGCCCGGCAATTTGTTGGAACCAGGGGATTGGTGATGGCGAAGGCGGCAAAGAAGGAAGCGGAACCGGAAGCCGACGCCGAAGAGGCCCCGAAGAAAAGCAAGTTGCCATCGAAGAAGGTGATGATTATCGCGGCGGCCGCGATCCTGGTGCTCGGTGGTGGCGGCGTCGGGGCCTACATGTTCCTGGGCTCCGGCCACGGCAAGAAAGAAGAAGCCAAGAAAGAAGTGGTGAAGCCCGCGACCTTCGTCGATCTGCCCGACGTCCTGGTCAACTTGTCGAGCGCCGGTTCCGATCGCACCCAGTATCTGAAAGTGAAGGTCGTTCTCGAGCTTCCCGATGCCGAACTGGTGCCGAAGATACAGCCATTGATGCCGCGCGTGATGGATGCGTTCCAGACCTACCTGCGCGAGCTGCGTCCGACCGATCTCGACGGTTCGGCCGGTCTCTACCGGCTCAAGGAAGAATTGACCCGTCGCGTCAACGTCGCGGTGGCGCCGAACAAGGTGACGGCGGTTCTGTTCAAGGAGATCGTCGTCCAGTAGCGCAGCGCCGCACCGACGCGACCACGGGTTTCGACTTCAGGCAAGACGACAAAGTCAGACGAATATGGCGGGCAACGATCAGATCGACCAGGAAGCGCTGAAGGCCGAGTGGGGCCAGGCGCTGGAGGCCGAGCAGGGCACGACGGGTGGCGCGCCGGAGCAACCGGCAACCTCCGCCGATGCCGCGGCCGCGCAATGGGCGGCGATGGTCGATGATACCGCCGGCTTCCAGTCGAACACCAAAGGCGGCGCCGAGCGCATCCTCAACCAGGAGGAAATCGACAATCTGCTCGGCTTCAGCCTGGCTGACGTCAACCTGAACGACAATTCCGGCATCCGCGCCATCATCGACTCGGCGATGGTGTCCTACGAGCGTCTGCCGATGCTCGAAATCGTCTTCGACCGTCTGGTACGGCTGATGACGACGAGCCTGCGCAACTTCACCTCGGACAACGTCGAAGTTTCGCTCGATCGCATCACCTCGGTGCGCTTCGGCGATTATCTCAACTCTATCCCGCTGCCGGCGATTCTCGCCGTGTTCAAGGCCGAGGAGTGGGACAATTTCGGTCTCGCCACCGTCAATTCGAGCCTGATCTACTCGATCATCGACGTGCTGCTCGGCGGCCGCCGCGGCGCCTCGACGGTGCGCATCGAAGGCCGGCCCTATACGACGATCGAAACCAGCTTGGTCAAGCGTATGATCGAGGTGGTGCTCGCCGACGCCGAGCTCGCCTTCAAGCCGCTGTCGCCGGTCAAGTTCAACATCGACCGTCTCGAGACCAATCCGCGCTTCGCAGCGATCTCGCGACCGGCCAACGCCGCCATCCTGGTGCGCCTGCGCATCGACATGGAAGACCGCGGCGGCAACATCGAATTGCTGCTGCCTTATGCGACCATCGAGCCGATCCGCGCCACGCTGCTGCAGATGTTCATGGGCGAGAAATTCGGCCGTGACCAGATCTGGGAAGGCCATCTCGCGACCGAAATCGGCCAAGCGGAAATCGGCGTTGACGCGGTGCTTTACGAAGAACACCTGCCGCTGCGCCGAATGATGAATCTCAAGGTCGGCGACACGCTGATGCTCGAATTGAAGCCCGAGGCCATGGTGAAACTGCGCTGCGGCGACGTCACTCTGACCGAGGGGCGCATGGGCAAGGTCGGCGACCGCATCGCGGTGCGGGTCACCAAGAATCTGCGCAAGCCGCGCACCACCTTTGCCATGTTCGAGAAGGCGGACGAGTCGAAGATCCGCATGGAGACGCAGTGATGTTCCAATACGGTTACCTCATCGAAAGCATGGTGTCCGTGCTGCTGCTGATGACGATCCTCTATTGCGTCCGTCTCAACAAGCAGATCCGTCTGCTCAAGGCCGACGAGCAATCGCTCCGCGCCACCATCGGCGAACTCATCACCGCGACCGAGATCGCCGAACGCGCCATCGGTGGGCTCAAGGCGACGATGCGCGAAGGCGAGCAGGTCCTTGGCGAGCGCATCAAGCGCACCGAAGCGCTGTCGGACGATCTGCAACGTCAGCTCACCGCCGGCGAATTACTCCTCGGCCGGCTGGTCCGCATCACCGAGGCCGGTCGCCCGGCTGAGGCGGCGGCGCAGCAGCCGGCGGTACCGAGCGCCTTCGCCGTCGCCGCTGCAGCGCAAGCATTTGCCGAGCGTTCGCGCGCTCGGCTGCAGGGAGACGGGCTCGCGGCATGATCAAGTTTGCGCGCGATTTTCGGCTCATTCCGATCGTCCTTCTGGCGACGATCTGTCTGTTCGTGCTGAAGGTCGCGGGCCTGGTGTTTGACGGTGGCTATACGCTGGCGGATCGCATGCGCGCTCACGCCAATCCGGATGGCCTCACAATCACGAGCCGCGATAGTATCCCGGACAATCCGCGTATCGTCGTGGCCGAAGAACCCAGGATGCCGGACTCGCCGGTTGTCGAACCGCGCGGCCAGTGGGCGCCCGCGATGTTCAATTTCGGCGGCCTGCGCCGCGCGCCCAAGGACGGCGACGTCACCGGCTCGGTCGATGGCGATAAGGCCGCCGCGTTGCCCAAGATCGACGGCAAAGCAGGAGACAGGAACGCCGACAATATCGTCACCGGTTCGTCCGGCGGCGGCCATGGCGCCAGTCCGCCGCCAGCGGCGGGCCAGGCGCCCGCCGAGCCGCTGAAAGCCAGCGACAAGCCACCCGCCGGCACCAAGCTTGAAGTCGGTAACGAACCCGTGCCGCTGACACCGGGCAAGATCAATTCGCCCGGCGAACGCGCCATTCTCAATCGCTTGCAGGACCGCCGCGAAAGCCTCGACAACCGCGGCAAGGAGCTCGACATGCGCGAGAGCCTGATCAAGGCGGCGGAGAAGCGGCTCGAAGCCAAAGTCGGCGAATTGAAGGACATCGAGTCGCGCATCAAGACCGAGACCACGGCGCGCGACAAGGAAGAGCAGGCGCGCCTCAAGGGTCTCGTCGCCATGTACGAAAACATGAAGCCGAAGGACGCGGCGCGTATTTTCGACCGGCTCGACCTGAAAATCCTGGTCGATCTCTCGACGGCGATGAAGCCGGTGACCATGTCCGCGGTGCTGGCCCAAATGACGCCGGAGGCGGCCGAGCGCCTGACGGTCGAACTCGCGACCCGGGCCAGCGCCCCGCGCGGACAGGAGGCCGACAACCTGCCGAAAATCGAAGGCAGCGCGAGCCGGAATTAAGCGGCCGCCGGTGGTATCGGCCGACCGGGAAGGCGGCTTTTTGGCCTAACGGTTAAGCCCGCGTTAAACGCCCATCCTTAGGTTTGGCAGCTGGCATATTCGCCTCCTGGAAACGGCATGAAGCCCCATTCCGCCAGTGCAAGTTCGGCCTGCCTGCGCGCGCTCTCCGTCGCGGGGCGGTTGGCCATGGCGGTCGCCGTCGCCGCCGTTGCAGGGCTGTCGATCGCGCATGCCGACGACGCCGTGAAAGGCGAGGTGAAGTCCTCGATCGTCGGCGGCTATGGCCGGTTGATTTTCAAATTCGACGAGCCGGTCGACGCCAAGGTACGCGTGTCCGGGGCGATCCTGGTGATCGAATTCAAGAAGCCCGTCGCCGTTCCGGTCGAGCGGCTGAGCAACACCGCGTCGGACTACGTGAGCGCCGCGCGGACCGACCCCGACGGCAAGGCGGTGCGCATCGCGCTCGCGGGACGTTTCCGCGTCAACGTGATCCCGGCCGCCGAGCGGTTGTTCGTCGACTTGCTGCCCGAGAATTGGACCGGTCTGATGCCCGGGCTGCCGCAGGACGTCGTCGATGAATTGGCGGCGCGCGCGCGCGCCGCCGAACTCGCGGCGCGCAGGGCGCGCGCCAGCGCCAAGGCGGCGGAGATGCCACCGATCCGCGTCAAGGTGGTGAAGCTGCCGACTTTCATGCGCTACGTCTTTGATCTGCCGGCCGGCGCCAACGTCACGCCCGAATTGAACGACGGCAACTTCAAACTGCATTTCAATCAGGCACTGAAATGGGATCTCGCCGACGTCGCGGCGACATTGCCGGAGACGCTTAAATCGGTGCGGCCTGAAACCGAATTCGACTCCATTGCGGTGGTTTTTGCTCTCAATGGCACGCCGGAAACGCGGTCGTTTCGCGAAGACAAGAGTTACATCGTCGATATCGGTCGCAATTTGCAGGCCGGTTTAGCGCCGCAACTGCCGGACGCGCTGGCGGCCGGCCTCGCCGCACCGGGGGCCGCGCAGATCGCGCCACCGGAGACGGTGCCGGCGAAGGACGCAAGCGCCAAGGATGTCGTGCGGGATGTACCGGCGATCAAGGACGTGCCAGCGCTGAAGGACGCGCCGCCGCTCAAGGACGCGGCGCCCAGAGAACCGCATGCGCAAACCCAGTCTTTGCCGTCGTCGAATGCCGAGGCCGGGATCGTACCTCTGGCAGAGCCGAAACCGGCAAGCGCGAAGGCGATGAAGTCAGCGGAAGCCGTGCCTGCGGCAACGCCATCGGCCTCGACACCGCCGCCTGCCGCAGAAACGGCGCCACCTGCGAAGCCCGAGGCGAAACCTGGCATCGCGTCTGCGACGAAGATGTCAGCCGAGAAGCCGGCGACGCCGGCCGCTCCGATTGCGGCGTCTGCAGCCGACCAAGGTAGCGCCATGGCGGCGCTTGCCTCGGCGTCTGACGACTATTTGCGCATCAGTTTGCCTTTCGCGCAGCCGACGCCGGCGGCGATGTTCCGGCGCGGCGACGTCCTCTGGCTGGTGTTCGACAGCGGCAAGAAAATCGACGTCTCGAAATTGGCGACCAGCTACGGCAACATCGTCCGTCAAGCGACATTCGAAAGCGGCGGTCGCGATGAGGGCATTGTGCGCCTGCGCCTGACGCGTCCGCAGTTGGCGAGCCTCGAAGCTGACGACAACGGTTGGGTGCTGAAAGTCGGCGACTCGGTCGCTGCGCCGCCGGCGCCGCTGTCGATGTCGCGGGCCATCAACGGCAACAAACGCGGCATCGTCATTCCGCTTGAACGGGCCGGCACCTTGCATCAACTGACCGACCCGGACCTGGGCAGCCGGCTGATGGTGGTGACGGCGCTGGCGCCGGCGCGCGGCATCATGCAATCGCAGGACTTCGTCGAATTGCACGTCCTGCAGTCGATGCAGGGCGTCGCACTGGCACCGATCGCCGACGATATCGCGGTCGATGTCACGCCGGAGCAGATCACCATCACCCGGCCGCGCGGTCTGTCGCTGTCGCCGGACAGTATCGTCCAGCAACAGCAGATGGCGCCGAGCTTCCGCGAGGGTTCGTTCGATCCGGATGTCTGGCAACATGACAAGACGGTGCCGTTCGAAGCGCGGCAGTCGGTCTTGATCGCGGCGGCTGCGGCGGCCGGCGAAGGCACCAAACGTGCGGCACGCTACAACCTGGCGCGCTTCTACATCGCCAACGACATGGGCCCCGAAGCGCAGGGCGTCCTCAGCGTCGCGCTCGGCGACAAGACCAATGCCGGTGACGATGTTACGGGCTCGATTCTCAAGGCGCTCGCCAATGTCATGATGCATCGCCCCGAGGATGCACTGAAGGACATCGCCGATCCGGACATCGCCAACCAGCAGACCGCGCCGATCTGGCGCGCCATGGCGCATGCTCGTCTCGGGCAGTGGGCGCTCGCTCACACCGAATTCAAGACGCTCGACACGGCCATCGCGGCGCTTCCATTGGACCTGCAGCGTATGGCGATGCTCGACCGCATGCGTACCGACATCGAAGTTCGCGACTTCGACGGCGCGAGCCGCATTGCGAACGACTTCGAGACTATCAAGGTGCCTGATGACATGGCACCGGCCCTCGCGGTGCTCAAGGGCCGGCTCGCCGAAGGTTTCGGCCGCAAGGAAGAGGCACTGGTGCAGTACCGCGCTGCGGTGATGTCGCCGAACCGCCGCGCCGCCGCACAGGCGCGGTTGCGCGAGATTGAACTGATGTCGAAGAGCGGCGCGATGCCGCGCAACGAAATGATCCACGAATTGGAAACGCTGACGACGGTGTGGCGTGGCGACGAGACCGAGACGCGCGGCCTGCAGGTTCTGGCGCATCTCTATACCGAGGACGGCCGATATCGCGACGCCTTCCATGTCATGCGCACGGCGCTCCTGGCGCATCCCAACTCGGCGCTGACGCGCAAGATCCAGGACGAAGCGGCGGCGACATTCGACAGTCTGTTTCTCGGCGGTAAGGGTGACAGCCTGCCGCCAGTCGAGGCACTGGCGTTGTTCTACGATTATCGCGAGCTGACGCCGATCGGTCGGCGTGGCGACGAGATGATCCGCAAGCTGGCGGAACGGCTGGTCGCCGTCGACCTGCTCGATCAGGCTGCCGAACTCTTGCAGCACCAGGTCGATCACCGCTTGCAGGGCGCGGCGCGGGCCCAGGTGGCGACGCGGCTGGCGACGATCTATCTGATGAATCACAAGCCCGACTTCGCCCTGTCTGTGCTGCGGAAGACGCGGTCGGCGGACTTGTCGAATGAGTTGCGCGATCAGCGTCTTCTGCTGGAGGCGCGGGCTCTGTCCGATGTCGGCCGTAACGAAGTGGCATTGGAAATCGTAGGCAGCATCAAGGGGCGTGAGGCAACGCGCCTGCGCGCTGACATCGAATGGTCGGCTAAGCACTGGCGGGCGGCTTCCGAGCAGCTCGAGCTGATGTTGGGAGATCGCTGGAAGGATTTCCGCCCGCTCAGCCAATCCGAGCGCGCCGACGTGCTGCGTGCCGCTATCGGGTATGCGCTGAGTGATGAATCGATCGCGCTGGTCCGTTTGCGCGAGAAATACGCGGCCAAAATGGCCAGCACGCCCGACGCGCGCGCCTTCGACGTGGTCAGTGCGCCGATCGGCACCGGCTCCGACGAATTCCGCTCGGTTGCCGGCAAGATCGCCAGCATCGACACGCTCGATGCCTTTCTCGGCGATCTTAACAAGCGCTTTGGCGCAGGTTCGGAGGCGCTTCCCGAACCCAAGAAGCCGGAGCCGAAAGCGGCGCCCGGCAGCGGGCCGCAGTCGTCGCTGGGCAAGCCGGCAACGACGCCGGTGGCCGCCAACAAGTCGGCCGCGCCGAAAGCCGGCGGCAAGGGCGCGGATCCGGCGCCGACCGGGTCTATCCGCCGTCAGGCGCGTAACTAGCGCGTTTCCAGGCGCCTAGGATCCGTAGCTCTGGATCAGCGAGCCGGCGACCAGGCTCCATCCGTCCACGAGCACGAAGAAGATAAGTTTGAACGGCAGCGATACCACGACCGGCGGCAGCATCATCATGCCCATCGACATCAGGACCGAGGCGACAACCAGGTCGATAATGAGGAAGGGAATGAACAGCAGGAAGCCGATCTCGAAGGCGCGCTTGAGTTCGGAGATCATGAAGGCCGGGATCAGAACGCGCAGCGACAGCTGATCCGGCGTCGCCGGCGGCGGCTGCTTGGTCATGTCGATGAACAGCTTGAGGTCCTTCTCGCGCACATTCTTTTCCATGAAGGCGCGCAGCGGCACGGCGCCGCGTTCGAAGGCCTGCTCGGCGGTAATCTGGTTGGCGACCAGCGGCTGGATAGCGGTGTCATAAGCCTGCTGTAGCGTCGGGCCCATCACAAAAGCGGTGAGGAACAGGGCGAGCGACATGATCACCGCGTTTGGGGGCGCGGTCGCGGTGCCGAGCGCGGTGCGCAAGAGCGAAAGAACGACGACGATGCGCGTGAACGACGTCATCATGACGAGAATGGATGGCGCCAGCGACAAAACCGTCAGCAGCGCGATCATCTGAATGACGCGCTCGGTCAGGCCGTTGTTCTGTGGGCCGCCGAAATTGATACTGACGTCCTGCGCAGCGGCCGGCGCCGCGAGGATGAGGAGAACCCCTGCTACTCCAACCGCCACCGTCACACATTGACGAACACGGCGGTCGGAAATCGCTATCAAGTCTTACCCGGAGGACGGCCGAGCAACGAGGCCATCTCCTCTTCAAGACTGTCATAGACAGACTTGCCGGCGGGCGCCGGTTTGGCAGCGGGGTTGGCGCGCGGCGTCTCGAGCTTAAAGGCAGGCTCGGATTTGGCCGGTGCCAAGGTCGGTTCGATGCGCGGCTCGAATTTGGCTTCGAACTTCGGTTCGGCTTTGGGTTCGTTCTTCGGTTCGATTTTGGGCTCGAGCTTCGGCTCCGGCCGAGCTTCGCCAGTATCGGGCAGCGCCCCTTCGAAACGCGGGTCGACGCGCAGCTTGTACTCGCGGCGCGGCATTTCGACCGGTTTCGGCGGCAGCGGCGGAGCCGCATGCGTGGCCAGCGGATCAGTTACCGGCGCGCGACTTTCGGTGGCCGGCGCACGGCGCAAGGCAGCCTCAAGTTGCTGGGCCATTTCGGCGAGGTTGTGATCGGTTTGCGGCGCGGTGGCGGGTTCATATTCGGCCAGCGGCGCGGCCGGCGCTACGGGAGCGACCTGTGACTGTGGTGACGCCATGCGCAGCGCTTCCTGACGCGTCACGGGCGGTGCGACCGGCGCAGCGGGAGGCGCCATTTCGGGCGCTGCAAGGCGGCCGGTCAATTCGGTGGCGAGACCGGAAAGGCTGTGCTCGGCCGAAGCCGGACGCGGCCGGGCGCCTGGCTCCGGTGCATGCCAGGGTTCTTCGGTGGCCGGCGCGCGGTACGGGCGTGGCACCGGTAACGGCGCGGCTTCGCTGACCGGTTGCAGCGGAAAACCGGTGTCGAGCGCGGGCGCCTGACGCGACGCGGGCTCGGCCGGACGCGCCGGCGGTTCCGGCGCGCGCGGGGCCGCGGGTGCGGCACGCACAATATTCTGTTCGACAACGACGTCGGTCGGGCCACCGATCATCATCAGATGTTCGACATTGTCGCGGCGGATCAGCACCAGGCGGCGCCGAGCGTCGACAGTGGCCGCGTCGATTACGGCTAGCCGTGGTTGCCGGCCGCGCGTATTGCTACCGCCAAGACGGTCGGCGGCGAACTTCCGCACCAGCCAGGCCGTGACGGCGATCAGCGCCAGCACCGCGGCAAAGGCGATGAAGAACTTCGCCGGGAGCGGCATTTCCGAGCCGAAAATGTCGAACATCGATGCGCTCCGTGACTGTTAAACCGCGACCCCGAGACAGGAATCACACGAATAGTTAACGCAAGTCGGCATCATTTGCCGCCTCGAATGCTAATGAAATCTTAACAAATTTACGACCGCTTGGCATCTGGCCTCGCATTTCCAAATATCGAGCATGGTTAACCGCGCCTTTCATCTGGCGGCGGAACCCGCTCTTTACCCTTCATTAACCATACCCCCGGCAAAGTCTGCCTAGTTGGCTTCGGTTCGCGGAGCAAGCGGGGCGATTCGTTAACGATCAGAGGGCGGCATGGCGATCACAGACGTTCCGATCCTGTCGATGCTGCGTACCAAGATGTCCTGGGCCCAGGAGCGCCAGAAGGTGCTCGCTCAGAACGTCGCAAATGCCGACACACCCAATTACCGCGGTCGCGATCTGGCAGCGCCGAAATTCGAAGACCAGGTCTCGGTGGCGAGTCGGTCGGTCGATCAGGTGGTGCTGGCCGCGACCGAGCCCGGGCACATCGGCGGCACCTCGATGACGGGCGGTGGCACCTACGGCACGACCAAGAGCGGCTACGAGATTCGGCCGACCGGCAACTCGGTCAATCTCGAGGACGAGATGATGAAGGTCGCCTCCAACCAGATGGAATACCAGGCCGCGACCGCGCTCTACACGCGCAGCCTCGACCTTCTGAAAGTGGCGCTCGGCAAGAAGTGACGGCCGGCGCCGCGGCTGACACGCGGGGCGACCAGGGAGAATTTCGATGGACTTCATGAAGACCATGACGATCGCCGCGTCCGGCCTCAGGGCGCAGGCCGGCCGCATGCGCATCATCTCCGAAAACATCGCCAACGCCGACTCGGTGCCGTCGACGCCCGGGGCCGATCCGTACCGGCGCAAGGTCGTCACGTTCAAAACCGAGCTCGATCGCACGCTCGGCGCGCGCGTGGTCGAGTTGGGCCGCGTCGCCACCGACAAGAGCGACTTCCGACTCAAATACGAGCCGGGCCATCCGTCGGCCGACGCCGACGGCAATGTCAAATATCCGAATGTCAATTCGTTGGTCGAAATGACCGACATGCGCGAGGCGCAGCGTTCCTACGAAGCCAATATCAACGTCATCAGCGCCACGCGCCGCATGATCCAGCGCACCATCGATATCCTCAAGGCCTGATAGGGACCAAACACCATGGCCAGCCCGCTCTCCGCCGCCGGCGCTTACGCCAATATCGCCCGGCTCGCTACGCAACAGGCCGCTTCCGTGCCGGGCGTGGGCGCCGCGCCGAAAAGCGAAACCAGCTTCGCCTCGGTGCTCAAGGAGGCGATCGGCGCCGTCCACGAGACCGGCCATAAGTCCGACGTACAGTCCCAGGCGATGGTCAAGGGACACGGCAACATGGTCGATGTCGTCACCGCCGTCGCAGAAACCGAAGTGGCGATCGACGCCGTGGTCGCCGTCCGCGACAAGGTGATCGCGGCCTACGAAGAAATCATGCGGATGCCGATTTGATTCTTGAAGCCGTCATGGCCGCGACAGCGGAATTCAGCGTTCGCGTGCGTTCGACCATTTGCGGGCAATAGCAGAAGCCTGCGTTTACCGGATCCCGGCTCTCGCGGGGATGACACGGAGTGTGGAATGACCGGCCCTGAAGTTCTCGATGTCGCGCGCGACGCGATCTACACGCTGATCATCGTGTCGGCGCCTGTGATGCTGGTCGGCCTCATTGTCGGCGTCGTAATCTCGCTGTTGCAGGCGCTGACGCAGATCCAGGAAATGACGCTCGCCTTCGTGCCGAAGATCCTGGCGATCTTCATATCCTTGCTGATCGCCTTGCCCTTCATGGCCGAGAAACTTCACATGGAAATGTTGCGCATAGCGCAGCGAATCGTGACAGGTTGATGGGCGCGCCCGAAGCTCCGCTCGTCCCCGCGAAGGCGGGAACCCAGGGCCAAGTGGCCGGCGCCCGACACGCGTCTTCCGGCTTTCCGCTCTTGCGGGAATGACCGGAGTTCGCGGCACGCCCGAGCTCGCCCGATGCAGATCAATATCTCATTCCTCCCGGCGCTGGCGGCGGCCTTCCTCCTGGCCTTCGCCCGCATCGGCACCATGATGATGGTGATGCCCGGGCTGGGCGAGAGCAACATGCCGTCGCGCGTAAGGCTGACGATCGCGTTGTTGCTGACGGCGGTGCTGCTGCCGCTGCACCAGCAGGCGTATACGGTGAGTCTCAATGCGCTCGGGCCGGTTCTGGTCCTGCTGTTTAAGGAAATTGCTGTGGGGCTCGTACTTGGCCTGACCGCGCGCCTGGCGCTATCGGCGCTGCAGGTCGCCGGCGCGGTGGTGGCTCAGCAACTCGGTCTCGGCTTTGTCACCGCTGTCGATCCGACGCAGAACCAGCAGGGCCTCCTGGTTGGCAATTTTCTCACCGTGCTCGGCGTGGCGATGATCTTCGCCACCGACATGCACTATTTGGTGATCAAGGCCCTCAACGACAGTTATATGATATTCGCGCCGGGCGAGTTGCCTTTGTCGGGCGACGTAGCCAAACACATCACCAATGTGATCGCGACGTCGTTCAAGATCGGTATTCAATTGTCGGCGCCGTTCCTGGTGTTCGGCCTGATCTTCAATCTCGGCCTCGGCGTGCTGTCGCGCCTGATGCCGCAGATGCAGGTATTCTTCATCGGCTTGCCGCTGTCGATCCTGCTCGGTCTCTTCCTGCTGGCTTTGGTGATCGCCGCCATGATGGGCACGTTCACCGGCTATATCGAGAGCGTTCTTCTCGAACTTGCGCCGCGCCAATAAGGGGTAGCGCATGGCAGAAGAAGCGGACCTTGAAGATAAAACAGAAGATCCTTCGCAAAAACGATTGGACGACGCGCTCGAACGCGGCAACGTCGTCAAGAGTCAGGAGGTCAGTACCTGGTTCATCATCGCCGGCGCGACATTGGTGCTGCTGTCGTTCTCCGGCGGCATCGGGCAGGGCCTTACCACCACGATGCGCGGCCTGATCGCCAATTCCTACGATATCAATATCGATGGGCCGGCGATACCGATGCTATTCCAGAAAATTGGGCTCGAGATGCTGGCGGCGTTGGGCGTGCCGTTCCTGCTGCTGATGCTGGCTGCGCTCGCCGGCAATCTCGTCCAGCATCGGCTGGTCTGGTCCACCGAAGCCCTGTCGCCGAGGCTGTCGAAAATTTCGCCGCTCGCCGGACTGAAGCGGCTGTTCTCCAAGCAGGCGCTGGCCAATCTCGGCAAAGGCATTGCCAAGCTGCTCGTCGTCGGCACCGTGATGACGGTGCTGATGTGGCCGGAACGCGACCGGATGGAGGGGCTGGTCACCATGGATCCGGCGGCGCTGCTGCCGTTCGCGCAGGCCGAGGCGCTGAAGATCATGGGCGCGGTGGTTGCGTTGCTCGCCGTGATCGCCGCTGCCGACTACTTCTTCCAGTACCGCAGTTGGTTCGGCAAATTGAAGATGTCGCTCCAGGAACTGAAGGACGAAATCAAGCAGACCCAAGGCGACCCCTTCATCAAGGGCAAGCTCAAGCAGATTCGTGCGATGCGCGCCAAGCAGCGCATGTCTTCCGCGGTGCCGAAGGCGTCGGTGATCATCACCAACCCGACCCACTACGCGGTAGCCCTACAGTACGAGCGCGGCATGGACGCGCCGCTGTGCGTCGCCAAGGGCGTCGATGCCATGGCGCTGCAGATCCGCAAAATCGCCACCGAGCACGACGTGCCGATCGTCGAAAACCCGCCACTCGCCCGCGCGCTGCATGCCACCGTGGAGGTCGATCAGGCCATCCCGCCGGAACACTATAAAGCGGTGGCCGAGGTCATCAGCTATGTCATGAAGCTGAGACGAGCCGTACGGCACTAACGGAGCCGGGTCGGGGGCGGAAAATCGCGGTTAAGACCCATCAAAGGCAGGGATTTCCGGCATCCGGCTCTTGCGCGGAAGGGGCCGCTTAAGGCAACTGAGAACCATGGCATCCGAGCACGTGAGCGACCCGCGGCCGGCGCCCGCGCCGAATGACCGGCGCGGCAAGCGGCAGGCCTTCGACAAGAGCCAAAGCGCGCCGCGCTCCGGCTCGGTCGGCCTGGTGCTTTTGGTCGCGCTGCTGCTGATCGCCGTCGCTGCGGGTCTCATCTATACCGGACCCTCGTACGCCGAGACCTACATCCTGATCATGCTGGCGGTGCTCGGCACCTTCGGCGTCTTCGCACTGTTCGCGCTGGCTTCCGGGATCATGCGGCTGTCGAGCCGGGAACAGAGCAACCCGCTGATCAAGCAGGTGGTCGATTACGGCTTCGACGGCATCGTCGTCACCGACCAGGCCGGCCGCGTCTTCTACGCCAACGCCACTTATCTGGATCTGACCGGCGCCGCCTCGCCGGACGATGTTCGGCCAATCGAGCGGGTCTTCATGGGCGATCCCGAAGTCTCCGAGGCGATCTACCGTCTCCTGAAGGCGGCGCGCGAGGGTCGGCGGCTGCAGGAAGAAGTGCGCATCGCCGGCGCACCCGGCGAAGCCGCGCGATGGCTCAGGATGCGGGTGCGTCCGCTCGGCGAGAACCGGCGCGATTCCAAGCTGGCGGTTTGGTCAATCGCCGACGTGACGCGCGAGCGCGAGCGCCACGAGAACGTGTTCCAGGAACTGCAGCACGCGATCGACTATCTCGACCACGCGCCCGCGGGATTTTTCTCGGTCGATGCCAAGGGCGCCGTCGTTTATCTTAATGCCACGCTCGCGACCTGGCTCGATCAGGATCTGGCGCAGATCGGCGTCGGCACCGGCGCCGGTTCGCTGACGCTCAACGATATCGTCGCCGGCGAGGGCGCGGCTCTCCTAACCACGCTCAATGCCGCGCCGGGCGAAGTCAAAACCGAAGTGCTCGATCTCGACCTAAAGACCCGTACAGGGCGGCCGGTGCCGGTGCGGCTGTTCCACAAGGTCGCCTATGGCGCCGACGGGACGCCAGGCGTCTCGCGCACTTTGGTGCTCAACCGAGGCAAGGGCAGTGGCGAAGATGCGCAGCGTGACGCCGAAGTGCGTTTCATGCGCTTCTTCCAGAATACGCCAATGGCGATCGCCACCGTCGACAAGACCGGCCGCGTCGCCCGCAACAACGCGCGATTTGCCACGTCCTTCGATGGCATGCTCGGCGACAACCGTTCGATCCTGTCGGTGGTCAACGAGCGAGACCGTGGCACGCTCGAAGCTGCGATCAAGCTTGCCGCCGGCGGCCAGGGCGACATCCCGCCGGTCGAGGCGCAGCTCGCCGGCTCAAACGAACGCTGGGCCAGCTTCTTCGTCTCGGCGGTTGACGACAAGGACGGCGACGGCGAGGCGGCGATTGTCTACGCGCTGGAGACGACGGCGCAGCGCACGCTGGAGAACAAGGTCTACCAGCAGCAGAAGATGGAGTCGGTGGGGCAACTGGCCGGCGGCATCGCCCACGACTTCAACAATGTGCTGTCCGCCATCATGATGGCGACCGATTTCCTGCTCAACGCTCACAAGCCGACCGATCCGTCGTTCCAGGACATCATCCAGATCAAGCAGAACGCCAACCGCGCCGCTGCGCTGGTGCGGCAGTTGCTCGCCTTCTCGCGCAAGCAGACGCTGCGGCCGCAAGTGCTCGATTTGGGCGAGGTGCTCGGCGATCTCGGCATGCTGCTCAAGCGACTGATCGGCGAAAAGGTGACCTTCGCCGGCGTCAAGCATGGCCGCGACCTGTGGCCGGTGAAAGCCGACCTGTCGCAGTTCGAACAGGTGATCGTCAATCTTGCCGTCAATGCGCGCGACGCCATGCCCGACGGCGGCACGCTCGGCATCTCGACGTCGAACGTGCCGGCGGCCGATTGTGCCAAGTTCAACCACAAGGGCATGCCGGCAGCCGATTATGTGCTGGTCGAGGTCAGCGACACCGGCACCGGCATTCCGCCGGAGATCGTGGACAAGATTTTCGAGCCGTTCTTCTCGACCAAGGAAGTCGGCAAGGGCACCGGGCTCGGCCTGTCGACCGTATACGGCATCGTCAAGCAGACCGGCGGCTATGTCTACGTCGATTCAGAGCCGGGCCACACCACGTTCCGCATCTTCTTGCCACGCCATGTTCCGGGCGTCGAAGAGAAACCGGCCGTTGCCGGGCCCTCGATCGCGCCGGCGCTCGACGCCACCAAATCGGCGGCCGAGAGCATGGCGAAGCAGGCGGCGTCGCAGTCCGGCGCGGATCTCACCGGACAGGGCATCATTCTTCTGGTTGAAGACGAGGAGGGATTGCGTGCACTCAATGCCCGCGGTCTCTCGTCACGCGGTTACACCGTGCTGGAAGCCGGCAATGGCGTCGAGGCGATCGAGGTGCTGGACCGCGAGGGCCACATCGATCTCGTCGTCTCCGATGTCGTCATGCCGGAAATGGACGGGCCGACCCTGCTGCGTGAATTGCGCGCACGCGACCCGTCGGTGAAATTCATCTTCGTGTCGGGTTACGCCGAAGAGGCTTTCGCCAAGAACCTGCCGAGCGATCAGCAGTACAACTTCCTCGCCAAGCCCTTCACGCTCAAGCAGCTCGTCGCCGAGGTGAAGAAAACGCTGTCCGGCGGCGAATAGGCCGCAACTTCGCGGACCGATCAGTAACAGGCCTGCGCGAGGCGAATCTTGGTGAAGACGAAGGTCGACACCGAGCAGCGGCCCGGCCGCGCGGATTCGCCGGCCTGCGGCGCGCGGAAGTAATCCTGCTCCGCTGTCGAAGCCGTCGACGTTTCGTTCGACGTCACGTTTGCCGATGCCACCGGCGCGTTGCTTTCGCGTGCGCCGTCGAATGGCGTCAGCTTGGCCTGCGCCGCGGTACCGGCCGCCAGCAGCAGGGCAACAACGGGAATCGCAAATTTCATTGCACCAACTCCGGATGCCGTTTGTTGGGCGGAAAACGAAACCGGGTGCGTGGGGGTTCCCGCACGAGCCGTTGAACAAGCTGTGAGCGGGCAAACCTTTCGTAAAATCAAGGGCAAGCACGGGGTTACCGTCAGCCTGCGGCTTTGAGGCGCAGCGGCGCCCTGAACCCTTACAATCGCCTAGCCGCATACCTATTGTCGTTAGCGCCCATTTCGGGCCGGGAGGAAGAGACTACGATGAAGCGGTATCGCTGGCTGATCGCCTTTGCCGCGATCGCGACAATTTTCACGCTGGTTGCTGCCGACCATGCCGACGCCCGTGCGGGCCGCGGCTTCTCGTCCGGTAGCCGCGGCGCTCGCACCTTCTCGGCGCCTGCGGCCACGCCGACAGCGCCGCGCGCGGCGCAGCCGCTACAACGCTCGACCACCCAGCCCTCGACTGCGGCGACTGGCACCGCTGCCGCCGGCCAGGCGGCGCGCCCAGGCCTGTTCGGTGGCGGTTTGCTCGGCGGTCTCGCCGCCGGCTTCCTCGGCGCCGGCCTGTTCGGAATGTTGTTCGGCCATGGCTTTCTCGGCGGCATGGGCGGCTTTGCCTCGTTCCTCGGCCTGATCCTGCAGGTCGTGCTGGTGATCGTCGTGGCGCGGCTGGCTTTTGCCTGGTGGCAGCGCCGGAACCAGCCGGCTTATGCGATGCAGGCGGCGTCGCCCGATACGGGCGCTGCCCGCGCCGCGCCTGGCGCGCTCGGCGGCGGCTTCGGCGGCCTGTTCGGCGGCGGCGCTGCGGCACCGGCTGGCGAGCCGATCACCATCGACAAGCAGGACTACGACGATTTCGAAAGGCTGTTGTCGGATGTCCAAGCGGCCTATTCGGCCGAAGACCTCAACGCGCTGCGCAGCAAGGCGACGCCTGAGATGGTGTCCTACTTCGCGGAGGACATGGCTGAGAATTCCAGCCGCGGCCTCGTCAATCAGGTCACCGACGTCAAGCTGCTGCAGGGCGATCTGGCTGAAGCCTGGCGCGAAGGCGGCGACGACTACGCAACCGTTGCCATGCGCTTTGCGCTGACCGACAGCATGATAGAGCGCGCCAGTGGCCGCGTTGTCGAAGGCGGCACGCCCGGGGAGGCGACCGAACTGTGGACCTTCCGCCGCAGCCGCGGCGGTCACTGGATGCTGTCGGCGATCCAGCAGGCCTGAAGCCGGCGGCCCCGGCGAACCAAACAAGCGCGCGTCCGGAACCGGGCGCGCGTTTTTGCTTAGGTGGAGGCCATGCCGGCGCGAAACGCGACAGGTCGGTGCGGCCGCGTTGGAACCTGATGGTTACACGTTGCTTAACAGCGGTCGTTGCTGCCGATACTGCGTGTTGCACTGCGATAGGGCGTTGAACCGGGGGCGAATAGCGGCCTTTGCCCGGCAGAGGGCCCCCGCCGCTGCCGGTTCTACCGTTCGGCGTTGACGTTTTCGCGAATAACGTCTATTTGGCCCGCCGCAACTTGGTTTTCGGCCTCATCTTCGTTCGCTCCCGGCTTTGGGCTGCGCTGCAAGTGATCCCCCAAAACTCGGATAGTTGCCGCTGACGCGAGGGGCGTCGGCGAACAACGCAGAGCGCGAAAGGAACTACGATGGCTACCGGAACTGTGAAGTTCTTCAACACCCAAAAAGGCTACGGCTTCATTCAGCCGGACGACGGCTCGAAGGACGTGTTCGTCCACATCACCGCCGTTGAAAAGGCCGGCATGCGTTCGCTGGTGGAAGGCCAGAAGATCTCGTACGAGATCGTCACTGAGCGCGGCAAGCAGGCTGCCGGCAATCTGCAGCCGGCCTGATTGGCCTCCGCTGATTGGACTACGAAGCCCGGCGCTCGCGCCGGGCTTTTTCTTTGTCGCGGGCCTGCGACAAAGCGCCTGCGGAATAGGCGTGGCGGCTCGGTGTTAGCTGCCGGCAAGGTGCGGCCTCTCTCAGTCCGCACCAAAACACCGGGAGGTCGTTCCATGTCTCAACGTCGTGTCACCGTCTTGATGTCGGCGGCATTCGCCTGCGTCCTTGCCGCGCCTGCCCTAACGCCGCCGGCCTTGGCGCAGCAGGCGGCCATGAGCTTCTTCGTCACCAGTGCTGGGCCGGGCAATGGCGCCAATCTCGGTGGTCTGGAGGGTGCCGACAGGCACTGCCAGACCCTCGCCGCGTCGGCCGGCGCCGGCGCCAAGACCTGGCGGGCCTACCTGTCGACCCAAGGGCAGGCCGCGGTGAACGCCCGCGACCGCATCGGCAAAGGCCCATGGGTCAACGCCAAAGGTGTTGTCATCGCCAAGGATGTCGCCGACCTGCACGGCGAGAACAACCTCACCAAACAGACGGCGCTGTCGGAGAAGGGCGAGGTCATCAACGGTCGCGGCGACACACCGAACCGGCACGACATCCTCACCGGCTCGCAGCCCGACGGCACCGCCTTTCCGGCCGACAAGGACATGACCTGCAAGAACTGGACGAGCAGCACCGACGGCACGGCCATGGTCGGCCATGCCGACCGCATCGGCCTGAAGGACGATGCGCCGTCGAAATCGTGGAACTCGTCGCATCCATCGCGTGGCCCCGGCGGCGGTTGCACGCAAGCCGATCTGCGTTCGACCGGCGGTGACGGCCTTCTGTATTGCTTCGCCGTCAACTGAGCGGACGGTTGCGAGCAACTCCGTAATCTGCGGTCACATCGACGGACGGCCTGACCAGCCGTCCGTTCCTCATGCAAATACCGCATCGCGTCGTCACTGTATTTTTGAAGCCTGCGCCGCTATACCTTCCCATCGAGGGCATACGGGGCTGCACCGCCTCGTCCGTGTGCAACGGCAATGGCTGATATCGAGAATGTCCTGCTGCTGGCAGGAGACGCGTTGCTCTACTTCGTCGCGTTGGCGACGTTGTTGCGCGCGCGGGATCGCATCGGCCTCGGTCCGTTTTTCTGCGCGCTCGGCGTGCTGCATTTCCTCGAGACCTATCTCGCCAGCATCTTCTATGTGACGCTGCCTCTCGGCATCGTTGCGTCGCCAGGTTCCACGGTGCTGTTCACCGGCAAGCTGATGCTGCTTCTGCTGCTGTATATCCGCGAGGACGCGGTGGTGGTCCGTCAGCCGATTTACGGCTTGCTGTTCGGCAACGTTCTCGTCTTCGCGCTCGGATTCATCCTGCGCCACCACAACGTGCTGCCGCTCGCCGCCGGCCGCTCCGCCGATTTCGCCTTCCTCGACGAAATGGGCGGACTGATGGTGTGGGGCACTGCGATCCTGTTTCTCGATTGCATCATCATCATCCTGTTTTACGAGCGTACGCGCGCCTGGTTCGGCGGCCATGTGTTCGCGCGGCTGCTTGTGTCGAGCGCCGCGGTGCTGACCTTCGACCAGGTGGCGTTCTTCACCGGTCTGCATTTCCTGACCGGGGCCGGCCTGCCGGTGCTGATCGGCGGCTGGATCGCCAAGATGGGCGCAGTCGCGCTCTACAGCATTCTTGGTACGCTGTATCTCACCCGCTGGGACCGGCCGCTCGGCCGTCGCGCGGCGCCGCGCATCCGCGACGTGTTCGATACGCTGACCTACCGCGAGCGCTACGAGAATCTGTTAGCGCGCACCGGCTGCGATGCGCTGACCGGAACGCTCGACCGGCATTCACTGGAAGCCTATGGCCGCCGCGCCGTCGACGGCGCCGCCGAAGCGGGGCGGCCGCTGTCGCTGTTGCTGATCGATCTCGATCATTTCAAGGAATTCAACGACCGCTATGGCCACGCCGCCGGCGATCGCATGCTCAAGCAGGTGGCGCACGCGATCATGACGACGACACGGCTGTCGGATTTCACCTACCGGTTCGGCGGCGAGGAGTTCGTTGTCATTGCCGATGGCCTCGGCGCCGACGACGGCGTCGAACTCGCCGAACGCGTCCGCGCGGGGGTCGCCGCAGCGCGCGATCCGGCTGGCGGGCAAATCACGGTGTCGATTGGGGTGGCGAGCTGTGGCCGCGATGCGATGGGCTACGATGAACTGTTCGAGGTCGCCGATCGGCGGCTCTATGAGGCCAAGCAGGGCGGCCGCAACCGCGTCGTCGGCCGGCCGTCTGCCTGAAGGGGAGAAGGCCATGGCTTACGAACTCTGTTACTGGCCGGGCATCCAGGGCCGCGGCGAATTCGTCCGCCTGGCGCTCGAGGACGCCGGCGCCCGATACACCGACGTGGCGCGCGAGAAGGGCGGCATGGCGAAGATGATGGCGATGATGAAAGGTGAGGGCGAGAAGCGGCCGCCTTTCGCACCGCCGTTCCTTAGAAGCGGCAAGCTCACCATCGCCCAGATCGCCAATATCCTGTTCTATCTCGGCCCGCGACTCGGCCTCGCACCCAAAGACGAGAATGCCCGGCTCTGGCTCAATGCCCTGCAACTGACGGTGACCGATTTCGTCAAGGAGGTGCATGACACGCACCATCCGATCGCGACCGGGCTGTACTACGAGGACCAGAAGGCGGAAGCCAAGCAATACGCCAGGCACTTTCTTACCGACCGGGTGCCGAAATATCTCGGCTATTTCGACGGTATCATTGAGAAGAGCGGCGGGCCTTATGTTCTCGGCCGGCGCGTCAGCTATACCGATCTGTCGCTGTTTCAGTTGGTCGAAGGACTGCGCTATGCTTTCCCCAAGGCGGCGAAGAAATTCGAGAAGAAGGTGCCGCGCGTGATCGAGGTTCATGACCGCGTTGCAGAACGCGATCGTCTCAAGACCTATGTCGCGTCGGAGCGCCGTATTCCGTTCAATGAGGACGGAATTTTCCGGCGCTATCCGGAGCTCGACGCCTAGCGCTCAGCGTTTCTTCTTTTTCTTCTTCTCGGTCGCGCAGACGTCGCACAGGCAGCCGCCCGGGCCGAAATACAGCTCCATGTGCTCCTCGCCGTAATCGAGGGTGATCTCCTCGCCCTTGGCGATCTTGCGCACGGTGCGGAACATCAGCCGGCCGCGGTTCGACTCGGCTTCAGTGTTGGGATCGCAGGAGTGATTGACGTAGCGCGCGAGGTTGGAGCGCGGCGAGCCGTCGATGGTGAAGCGGTTGTCGATCTCGAACAGATATTTATTAGCGCGGCGCTTGTCGATTTCGCGCGCCTGCCGCGTCGGGATGCGGATGCCGGTATATTCGATCAGCAATTTGCCGGACGGAATATCGGCGGCGGCGAACAGGCCGAGCCCGGTGCGAGCGCGGCCGACGCGATAGAGCGTCGGCTTGTTCTTGCTCTTGTCCTTGCGCGTGCGGACTTTGGCTTTCGCCATCGGCCTAGCGCCGCGTCTTGCGCGACTTGACGGCTTTCTTCGCGACCTTCTTGGTCTTCTTGACGCCCTTGGCGGCGGCCGCCGCGAGCCGCTTCTTCTTGCGCGCGTTGCGCTCACGCGCTTCGGCGCGCTGCTTGGCCCGCCGCTTGCGGCAGCGCGAGCACTGGCAATTCTCCAGGCCGATGACGTTCTTGAGATAATCGCGGCCGTAGTCGTAGCAGATCTCGTCACCCGGCTCGATGTTCTTGATGGTGCGGATGAAGACACGCCGGTCGCGGACGAAGGTGTCGGCGTTGGGATTGCAGGAATGGTTGAAATAGCGCGCGATGTTACCGCGCTTGGCGCCGTCGATGGTCCACTTCGAGTTGACCTCGTACAGGTAGCGATTGCCGCTCTTCTCCGCCTTCAGCGCCGCGTCGATGCCGAGCATCTTGCCGCGATATTCGGCGATGGTGGTGCGCTTCTTGATGGGGCGGGTGGCGAAGATGCCCAGGCCCGTGCGGGCGCGGCCGAGGCGGAAAGGACGAGGAGCCATATTGTTGTTCTTGCTGATTCCAACGGGTGACGGCGATCAGCGAGATTGCAGATGAAGCGGGCAACGTCAATGCCGCCGCGCCGGGGCGCGGCGTTCGGGCTTCCCGTCTGTGGACGGCGCGGCCGCCCAGCTCACCAGCGGTGCCAGCCCCAGCGGTGATAGTAATAGGGGTCATCATCCTCATAGACGACCGTCGGCGGCGGCGGCGTGACGACATAAGTCGGTGGCGGTGGCGGTGGCGGCA